>JACZKQ010000144.1 GCA_014859965.1 Phycisphaerae bacterium | reverse complement strand
ACTATATGATGAGCATGATGCGCGGTTACGAAGTTGCTGAGATTATCAAACGCACTGTGCAGCCGATGACGTGGTGGGAGGAAGGCGGCCAGGGCGAAATTTACCCGTTCGGCGCCGACAAACTGATCGTCAGCCAGACCCCGGAAGTGCATGAAGAAATAGCCAGTCTCTTGGCGCAACTGATCAAAGGACTGGGTCGGCAGGTATCGATCGAGGCCCGGTTCCTCGTGGTGGACGAAAACTGGCTGGAAGACGTGGGGCTGGACTTCACGCTGGATCGGATGAGTCTCGGATCGCATTGGTCGCCCCTGAGTTTCGGCGTCGGCGCAGTGGACGCGACATCACCGATTCCGACGGCGATTACGAATACCCTGACCGCGCGTAATTCCGCGAATCCGGCCTTGAACGCGGGTCTGACGTATACGAGCAGTTTGCTCGACGACTTGCAGGTGAGCTTCATGATCAAGGCGACGCATATGCACGCCAACTCGTCGATGTTGACGGCTCCTAAACTGATGGTCCTCAGCGGCGACTCGGCCACGATTTCCATCAATAAGGATACATACTACAAGTCGGACAGTTCGCTGACGACCGACACGGTCACTGGCGGCACGGGGCTCTCTTACGGAGTGTCGTACTGGGAGCACGAGACGGAAAGTCTGCAGACGGGCATCCAAATGCAAATTACGCCGGTGATCACGTCGGACAAGAAGTACGTACTGCTGAATGTTTCAGCCTACCTGACCGATCTCCTGGGCTTTGCGACGGAGACCACCCGGGCGTTTACGTTCCAGGGAACGGTGGTCAGCGACACCTACCAGTTACCGGTGACCGAGCAGACCCAGATTCAGACGCGCGTGAATATTCCGGATCAGGGCACGGTGATGTTGGGCGGACTGACGCTTGCGGGCAGAAACGAAATCGAATCAGGCGTGCCGTTCCTTTCCAAAGTGCCGGTGTTCGGACGGCTGTTCTCCAGCCGCAGCGATGTCAAGGACAAGCAGATCCTGCTGATTCTTGTCAAGCCGACGATTGTGCTGAAAGAAGAGCAGGAAGCGGATGCGGTGGCGCAGTTGAGAGATTAAGTCCGCGGTATTGGTCAAAAAGACAAGGGACACGAGCCTCGCGGCCGTGTCCCTTTTTCGTTGATACCCGTCGTCGGGGGGAAATCTACTTCTTGAACAACGCCTGATAGCCGAAGTGTGCGATCAGCAGATCCAGGATGACCATGGCGGTGTAGTTCTCGGCGACGGGCCAGATCCGTGCCACAATGGTTGGGTCGCGCCGTGTGATTGCGGCGAGATCCTTGTTCTCAAGGGTGTACTTGTCAATCGTGTGCTGCGGGCGGTCGATGGTGGGAGTGGGTTTGACCGCCAGTCTTGCGACAATGCTCTGCCCCGTGGCGATTCCGCCGGTGATTCCGCCGGCGTTGTTGGAGTCGAAGACGACTCGGCCGTCTTCGGAATGCATCTGATCGTTCGACTCGAAGCCGGTCATGTCCTTCACGGCAAAACCGGCGCCGATTTCGACGCCCTTGACGGCGCCGATGCCGAGCATGCGTCCGAGTTCGCCGTCGAGCTTGCAGAAGACCGGTTCGCCGAGCCCGGCCGGTACGCCTGTGACGACAACTTCCACGATGCCGCCCGATGAATCGCCGGTTCGGGTGATCCGGTTGCAGGCGTCGAGCATCGCTTCGGCCGCCTGGATGTCCGGGCAGTTAACGACGTGGTGTGTGCCGTACTTGTCTGCTATCTCGGCGGAGGTCATCTGGGGCGCTTTGCCGCGGATGTCTTCGATTTCCTGCTCGATTTGGGCGAAGATGCGCATCTTTTCAAGAAAGCGCATCTCGGGGGTGATCCGCCCCTTGACATAGACCTCCTGGTAAAACGGGTCGAGGTCGTGCCGCATCTTCTTGTAGCGATTGGTTGCATTGAGGACCTCGGCGTGGTCGATCTCAGGACAGCGTACACCGGCGGCCTCCTTGACATAGGCGAAGACCTCGATGCCGAACTTTTTGAGGACCTGCTTGGCGACGTACCCTGCGGCGACGATGGTGCAGGTGTAACGTCCGCTGAAGATCCCGGCGCCAATGGCGTCGTCGTCCGGTCCGTATTTGACGAACGATGCGTATGAGGCATGCCCCGGCCGGGGAGTCCGGTTCGTGTCCTGGTACTGTTTGACATGAACGAAATGGCGGTCCAGGTTAGGAATCAAAATGGATAACGGAGTTCCGTTTGTGTGATTCCAGTTGCCGGCGCCTTCGATGGTATCGGAGGCGTTAACGCCGGAATAGATCACCGGAAGGTCGGGTTCCTTGCGCGGGCTGGACAACTCGTCGGCGCCGGGCTTTCGCAGGAGCAGATCGCCATAGATTTCCTGTTCTGTCAAGCGCATACCCGGCGGCACGCCCTGCAGGGTTGCCAGAAGCCCCTCCTGATACGATCCGCCGGCGACGGTAACCTGAAAACAGCGTCCAAAATGACATCCTAACATTTGCAGCTCCTGCGTTTACCAAGGTTCTTCTTACGGGTTTATCTCTATTTCCATGTGTGCCCCGAGTAACGTCATCAGGGCGACATAATCGGGAAAGGTGACGTTCATGGCTTCGGCCGTATCAATGACGGTTGTGCCCGGAAGGGCCATCCCGGCGATGCTCAGGGCCATGACGATCCGGTGGTCGCCCCTGCCGTTAAGATGGGCCGGCAGCAGTGGCTGGGGTTCTATTATAAGACCGTCTTCCATTTCTTCAACCCCGGCGCCGAGTTTTGCGAGTTCCTGTGCCATGCAGGCAATTCGGTCGGTTTCCTTGCACCGCGCCTGGGGGACATTAACCAGCCGGGTTGGGCCTTTGGCAAAGGCGGCAGTGACCGCCAGGGCGGGCAGGGCGTCAGGGGTGCGATTCATGTCAATTTCCGCACCGCGAAGCTGTGCGGCACGGATTCGCACGCTGTTATCCGCGACGGTGATGTCGGCGCCCATGGCGCGGAGGTAGTCGACGACCGCCTTGTCCGGCTGGCTGTCCGAAAAGTCCAGGCCCGTGATAGTGATGTCCGAATCCTGCAGCACCGCCGCGGCGCACAGAAAGAAGGTGGCGCTGGAGAAATCGGCTGGGATCGCCAGGTCGAACCCTTTGTACTTCTGCCGGCCGGGAATCTTGAAGTGCCGCATTGCGTCGTTCTGGTACGCGATCCCCTGTTTGTCGAGCCAGTCCAGCGTCATCCGGACGTAGTCGGGCTCGTTGAGCAGAGTGACTTCGATTTCAGTATCGTTTTCAGCCAGGCCGGCAGCGAGCAGCAGACTCGATAAGTACTGGCTCGTTAAGCACTTGATTGTTGTTTTGCCGCCGGCGAAGGTGCCGTAAACACGCAACGGGGCCTTGTCGTTCTGATTGAGCGACTCGGCTCTTGCACCGAGTTGGGTCAGCGACGCCATTAACGGGCCGACGGGGCGGGAGCGTATTTGTTCGTCGCCTGTAAACGTAATGCCCCGGCGGTCGCGGCAGAGTGCCGCCGATGACATCGCCAGCCTGAGGGTAGTGCCGGAGTTGCCCACATCAATTATTGTTTCGGGCCTTTTAACGACGCCTCCTGTGCCGGTGACCTTCCATGCATCGGGGTCGGTCGTGTCAATTTGAGCCCCCAGCGCGCTGTAGCAGTGCACGGCGCTGAAGGTATCGCCGGACGCCAGGGGGTGGCGGATAATGCTTTGGCCGTCCGCCAGCGAGGCGACGGCCACGGCGCGGATCGTGTGCGACTTGGACCCGGGGATCGCGACGGTCCCGCGCAGAGTTGATTTTAGAACGTTCAATTTCATGGGATTCAATGCCTCGCAAACAATGCTTCTCAGGAGCGATAGTTGTAACAGAATCGCCGCGTATTGAAAAGAATTTTTCAAACAGTTGGGCCGGCGAGCAACCCGACTAATTGGCTATTGGCGGGCAATAAGGTGAATTTTTCCGGGTCAGGTCTCCCCCTGCCGGACGATTAATTTGTGAAAACCAAAAAAAATGTAACAAACCGCGATTCTATCGGCTCTGGTTGATGGGTCAGTGCAGTTAGGTCGGCGAATATAGGACGCACCGTCTGGCGTGTTGCTTCCCTGCCCTGAATGTCCTATAATAACGTCAGGAGGCCTTTTCCCCTTGACTCAATGACCTATAATCTGCTACACTGCGTTTAAACTAGATCCCTGTATTTTCCGATGATTGGGCGATGGATTTTAGCATTTGGAGCATGACAGAGCAGTCATTTCTCTGGATGTTATCGTTGTTTTTTGTGTGATGGAATTTCCAATTGCGATAGGGGTCCAGGGATGCGGAACGTCAATATGCCTTGTGAGGATGGTGTTATGAAGAGCAGGTTTTTTTGCGCGATCGCGGTCTTTTTGAGTATCACCGGTTTTGCCGCATCGGCGACCCTGACGGTTGCAACGAACGGTACGGGTGATTACACGACGATCCAGGCGGCGCTGAATGCGGCGGTGGGCGGTGTCGACGAGGTCGTCGTAGCCAACGGCACATACACCGGCCCAGGCAACCGCAATCTGGACTTCAAGGGCAAGGCGGTGGTGCTTCGCAGCATAGGCGGCGCAGCCAACTGCATTATCGACTGCCAGGGCCAGGGGCGTGGCTTCATCTTCGAAAGGGGCGAGGGGTCGGGCACGATTGTGGACGGCTTCACGATCATCAACGGCTACCATCCGAACTTCGGCGGTGCGATCGAGTGCGACGGTTCGTCGCCTGTGATTTCAAACTGCATTATCACGAATTGCTCCTCCTATGACGGCGGCGCGATTGACTGTTACAACGCATCGCCGATCATCGCTTATTGCACTCTGACAAACAACCATGCCACGAATGACGGCGGCGCGATCGAATGCTATGACAAGTCCAATCCCACGATCACGGACTGCATCATCAGCGGCAACACCGCAGGCCGTCGCGGCGGCGGCATAGACAGCTATGATTCATCGCCTATGATTGTGAACTCTCAGTTCCTGGGCAACACGGCGGGCACCAGCGGCGGCGGCATCGCAAGCTACTTGGGTTCGTCGCCCGTGATAACGAACTGTCTCCTGGCGGGCAACGCGGCAAGCCGTTACGGCGGCGCCATCGACTGCTACAGTTCGAATGCAAAGATTGCTTATTGCACGATCGTCGACAACGTCGGGGGTGAAGCATTCGGTGGTTTCGGCGGCGTCTACGCCGATGCGCTGTCAACGCAGACCACCGTGACGAACAGTATTCTCTGGAACAACGGCGACGACGTTGAGGGCTGTTCAGCGACGTATTCCTGCATTCAAGAGGGGGATGGGGGCGAGGGCAACATCTCGCAGGATCCGCGGTTCCGGACGGGCACTTTGGGGAACTACTATCTCAGCCAGGGGGCCGCCGGACAGCAGACGAACAGTCCGTGCGTGAATGCCGGAAGCAGCGACCTGGTAACGCCGGAGTTTGATCCGAGCGCCTATACGACCCGGACGGACAATGTGCCGGACGCGGATGCCCCCGACATGGGGTATCACTATGTCGACGAGGGCCCGGTGGAGGAATTCGAGCTTACCATTGGTGTGCTTGGCGAACCGGACAATGCCAACGGCACGTTAGTCGTTCGTCCCAACATCGTGGGGACGTTTCCGTTTTATCGTAAGTACGCCGAAGTACGTCTGCGCGCAACGCCGGACATCAATGGCGAGGGTTATCGGGTGGGCCAGTGGACCGGGCTGCAGCCGCAGGACATCTACAGCGCGCCCGACGCTCGGGACGTGACCATCGTCGTAACCGGAGACCGCGACGTACGGGTGGAGTTCGTGCAGACGCAGATGTACGTGTTGACGACCCGGGTCCTGGATACAGGCGAGGGGGTGCACGGTACGATTACCGCGCAGACCGGGGCCCCGGCGGATGAGCCCGGCCAGACGTGGCAGTACGCGGGCAGCAGGGCCATTGTTACGGCCGTGGCGGATGCAGGCTACCAGGTGCGTTTCTGGACCGGCACCGACAACGATGCGCAATATGCGGGCGCCGGCACTGCCTTTGCGACGATGCTGTCGGACAAGACGGTCACTGTAGAGTTTGTACCTGACGCCTTCGTGCGGCTCGATGTGCAGGTCGTGGGCGGCAACGGTAACGTTATTCCCAAGCGAAAAACGTATGATCGTGCCAACTATCCGGACGAATGGCCGGTGGTCCAGATGATACAGGCCATTCCGGACGAAGGCTACCGGGTGCTGCGCTGGACCGGCACAAACGATGACATGTCGACAGACCTGAACAACTCCGTGACGATGAACTGGACCAAGACGGTTACGGTGGAGTTCGAGCCGGTGCCGATCTACTGGCTGTACACGAATGTGTACTCGGCGGACGGGGGGATCCACGGCATGATCGAGCCTGAGGACGGACCTTACCCGGAGGGTGAGGAAGTGGAACTGCTGGTGACGCCGGACGACGGGTGGGAGGTCGTGCGCTGGTATGGAACCCTTTATGACGATTCAACGGAACCCAACAACGTCGTCATTATTGACGGCGGCGACGCGTTTGTCTTCGTGGAATTGAGAGAGACCGGTCTTGATGAGGGATGGATCGTTCTGGAGCGCGACCCGGAGACTCCCTTCGCCACGATCCAGGACGCGATCGACGCCGCGATAGACAATGACGTGGTGATCGTAGCCCGGGGCGTGTACACGGGCCCAGGCAACGTCAATCTTAATATATCCGGCAATGATTACGATCCGGCCGATGCCAACACACTTCACCCGATCACGGTGAGAAGCGAATTCGGGCCTGAAGCAACCATCATCGATTGCGAGATGCAGGCCCGCGGTTTCAGATTCGGCTCGGAAGTGGATAACCGATTCCGGGTGCAGGGTTTCACGATCCGTAACGGCGAGGCGAACCAGGGCGGTGCGCTGTATTACGCTGCCGACCGAGACGCCGATCCGCCCGTGGCGGCGACGCCGATTGTCAATAACTGTATTCTCGAGATGAACCATGCCGGCGGGGGCGGCGGCGCCATCTGGATCGAAGGGGTGGGCGCCGACGACGCGGTGGCCCAGGATGCTGAAGACGCCGAATATGCGGAGATCACTGACTGTATCATTCGCAATAATATGACCGAGGGGGCGGGCGGCGGCATTCACATCACCAACGGCGCGTCGCCGCGGATCGTAAGCACGCAGATCATCGGCAACCAGGCGGGCGGCCTTGGCGGCGGCGTATTTTCCAATGCCGAGTCTTTGCCGGCCATCATCAATTGCCTGTTCACGCTGAACATCTCCGGCGACATCGGCGGGGCGATCTATCTGCGCGATTCGGACGCGATCATCCGGCTTTGCACCATCATTTATAATGAGGGTTTGGACACAGACGACAACAACGGACCCAAGGGCGGCATCGCCGCGCGCGACAGCGACCCGGAAATCAACCATTGTATCATCGGCCGCAGCGGCTATGCGATGGTGGGGATGGGCACATGGGGCGACGGGTTTACTGCGGGCGATGATCTGTTTGGCTGCGATGCCGAGTACTCGTGTATCGAAAACGGCGATGGCGGCACGGGGAACATCTCAGCCGATCCTCTTCATGAAACAGGTCAAGCAGGCGACTTCTATCTCGGCCAGATTCGGGCGGGGCAGGAGTTCAACAGCCCGTGCTACAACACTGGCCAGGAGAACGTACTCGAGGCTCTGGAGGACCAGTACGGACTGAGCCACCAGATTACGACGAGCATTCTCAACCAGTTGGACGTCGGCAACACCGACATGGGTTATCATTACCCGATTATTGCTGGTCCGCCGATCCTCCGCAGGTTGACCATGGAGGTGTTCGGGAACGGCTACATGGAGTATATGAGCTATACGGAGTTCGGCGAGGTGTATCCTGGCGCGCCCGTGACCATATACGTGGCGCCTGGCAGTTTCGTGGACTTTATGGCTTATGCGGACCAGGGCTACCGGGTATTTCGGTGGACGGGTACAGTCGATGACTACTCCACGGCAAACAGTAACTATGTGACAGTTTATAACGACCAGACCGTGAGGCTTGAGTTCGAAAAGACATATGTGCGGACCTTTAACATTCCAGGCGATTTTAGCCATACGCAGGTCCAGAAGGCGATCAATGCGGCGCGAAGCGGCGACACGGTCGTGCTCCACAGCGGCGTATACACGGGCGCCGACATCGTGATCATGGGCAAGGACATTACCTTGACCAGTGCGTATCCGAACGACCCGGCCTATGTCGCGCAGACGATCTTTGATTTCGGGGTCGCCGGCGGCACCGGCATGCATATCATCGGCACCGGCCAGGGCCGGTGCGTCCTCAACGGCGTTACTATTGCCAATGCGCGTTTCACGGGCGGTAAGGTGGGCACGCCGCCGGGTGCGGGGGCGAACGGCGGCAGCGGCATGGATATATTTGGACTTTCGCTAACCGTGGACGGCAGCCATATTATCGCCAACTGCGTCATCCGGGACGCGACATTGTCCGGCCGTGAAGGGGGCGACGGAAACGACGGGCAAACAGAGAACCCACGCATCCATGCCGGCCAGGGCGGCTGGGGCAGCTCCGTCGGCGGGGCAGGCCTCTATGTGGGAACAAGCATGTTTCGATATCTTCGCTCCGGGGGTATGTATCCCACAGGTGTCATGAGCCCGATCATCACCAACTGTACGATCACTAACTGCGTCGCCATCGCCGGCGACGGCGGCAACGGCGGCAATTCGCCGCGGGCAAGCCGAGCGGGCGACGGCGGCGTTCCGGGACGTGTATTTGGCGGCGCCGTGTTCTGCGATACCGGAACCAACGCTACCTTTATTGACTGCACGATTACCGACAACGTCGCGCAGGGCGGCATAGGCGGGCAGGGCGGCGACTCCGCGGGCGATGGTCTTGGCGCCGGCTGGGGCGGTTTGTCGGATGAATATGATCTTTACAGAACATCGTTCCCTGACGATGCATTGTGGTTCCAGAGAATCGGCGACCCGCGGCAGTGGACGGGCAACGGCGGCGGAATCTATATCGGCGGTTATGCGTATGATTATTCGGGCGGGTACTCCTTCCCGGGGTTCCCCGGCGGCGGCTTGCCCGGCCAGGAGACGCATGCGACGTTGATCAATTGCGATATCGTCAACAACATCACGCGCGGCTCGATCAGCGGCCGAGGCGGTAATTACAGCGGGTCCATTCATCCGCCATTCCGGCATTACCAGATGCCGGCATACGGTGCGGGTTTCTACGCGGCGCCGGATGTCGAGGCTGTGCTTACAGATTGTCAGGTGGTGAACAATCGGATTGAGCCTCATCCGGACGGTGAGACATACGATGATTATCACAGCGCCAATCAGTACTACGGCTACGGCGGCGGTGTTTGTGTGCATGGGGCCGAGCAGTCCAAGCCCTCCGTCATCATGGCCGACTGCCATATAGCGGAGAACTTCGCGCCGGTAGGCGGCGGCATGTACTGGATCGACGCGTACATGGATGTGGCTGACAGCAATATGGTCCGTAACAGATCATTCGCGGGCGGCGGTGCATACTTCCTCGACAGTCCTGACACCTTTGTTACAAACTGCCTTGTCCAAGGCAACAATGCCGTGTTCCAGCAGCCCGACGGCACCGCTCCCGATCCTGGGACGTTGCCGATCCATGGTGCTGGCGGCGGTATTTACAGCTTCAACAGCAATGCGCTGATCGCCGATACAACGATCACGCAGAACAGTTCAAGCTTCTCGGGCGGCGGCGTTTATCTTGGCGGCCATCCGGAATCAATCTTTCCGCTTCTGGCCATGCCCGAGCTCAAGAACTGCCTCATTACCGACAACACCGCGGCACAGGACGGCGGCGGTCTGTCCGTTAATTTCTATGCCGACGTGTCGGTCAACAACTGCACCATCGCCCATAACGCCGTCACCGGCAAGGCGGGCGAAGGCTTCGGCTACGGCGGCGGCGTCCACGTTGCCTCCGGCAGTCGCGCCACTATTAAAGACAGCATCGTATGGTACAACCGCGGCTCGCTCGGGGCGCAGTTGGCTGTCGCGCACCCGGACGAGTTCTCGGAAGAAACTCGCACTCAGATAGACTTCCTCTATAGTACGGCCGGTCCATTCCTTGACCCCGATTCATTTGAGGAACTCATCTTCGGCGACGACGCCGACGATTCAAACTCCGGCGGGACGATCACCCCGACCGGCGTGATTATTGAGCCCGACACGATCAATGCTGCGTTCGCCTCGGGCGGGCAGAAAGCCAAAATCGTCGTCAGCCTGAAAGGTCAGGACCTCCTCGATATTCGCAAGGCGACGGACTGGAAGTCCCCGGCCTCGGTGGCAATCCTGCAGCAGGCCGTTGCACAACGCCAAAACGCGGTTCTTTCGACACTATCGCCGGCCGAATTCACCATGGGTCAGCGTTACCAAAATCTCGCCTCGTTCAGCGGTGAGGTGACGCCCGCCGGCCTCGACAAACTTGCGTCCCATCCATTGGTTGCGCACATCGAGCCGGAACGCTACTTCACACCCATGATGGCCCAGGCGCTGCCGTTGGCAAACGCCCTGGTTGCCAGACAGGCCTACGACGGGACCGGTGTATCCATCGCCATCGTCGATTCAGGCATTGACTACACGCACCCGATGTTGGGCGGCCAAGGGCTCGGCCTCGGCGGCTTCCCGAATGCAAAAGTTATCGGCGGACATGACTTTGCAATGAAAGACCCAGACCCGATGCCAGACGGGGAGCCGCATGGCACCGCATGCGCCGGTATTGCAGCAGGCCTCATCGGGCTCAACGGCGACTACATCGGCGGTGTCGCTTACGGAGCAAAACTTTATGCACTGAAGATAGCCGACATTTATGGCATGTTGTCGCTCAGCGCAGGCTTGGCCGCCTGGGACTGGTGCTTGACTAACATGTACGCCGACCCTGAGAATCCGATTCTGGTCGTCAGCAACAGTTGGGGCCGGTACGGCTTCCCGGTGGACGAGGCAGCCGTTGCCGATGCGCTTTATCCCGCGCTGGCCGATGCCGCCGATGCGCTGACGCGTGCGGGTGTTACGGTCATGGCAGCCTCGGGCAACGATGGATTTGCAGGGCAGGGTATATCCGTGCCCTCGGCGCTGTCCGACGTGATCTCTGTCGGCGCTGTTTATGATACGACCGACCAAGTCACCGGGTATTCGAACGCCGGTGATCTGCTGGACATCCTCGCCCCCGGCGACCCGATTGCCACAACGGACATTGTCGGAGCCGGCGGCTACGGCCCCGGCGATTATACCCAGACCTTCAACGGCACATCAGCGGCGACTCCGTTCGCCGCGGGCTGCGTCGCCAGCATCCAGTCGGCCGCGATCGAAAAGCTCGGCCGTTTCCTGACGCCTCGTGAAATCCGTAGTCTCCTCGTCGTAACCGGCACGCCGGTAACCGATACTAAGGTGCTCATTACCAAGCCCAGGGTCAACCTCGGGGCCGCCTTGGCAAGCATGTCAAGCATTCCAATCTACGTGCAAGAAGATTGCGAACTGCCGGGCTGGGATGCCGACAACGAGGTTTGGGATTACGACTTGACGCGCAACATCTTCGACGAGCCCGATTTCGTCTCGGGCTACTATCTGAACTATGACAGCCCGTGCGTCGACGCCGGCAGCGCCCCGGCCCTCGAACTCGGCATGAACCTCTACACAACGCGGCTCGACGGACAGCTTGATGCCGACATGGTGGACATGGGATACCACTACAGGCAGGGCGTTCCCATCTACCCGGTCCAGGTCACCGTCGTCCAGAACGCGGCCGACCCAACCATCTCCGGCCTGGCGCAAATCGAGCTTCCCGACGGTTCCATTGTCGAGGGCACACAGCTCAGCGCCCAGGCCCATGAAGGCCAGGAGGTCGTCCTCAGGGCCATACCCGGCGACGGTGCGTTCGTCAAAGGCTGGTATGACCGTGTCGGACGGCTTGTGTCCACCAATGCGGCAATCACCATCCTCGTCGACAAAGACAACATCTTCACAGTCGAGTTCAAGAAAGGCCGCACGGTCCAGGTTTCCGGCGGCGGCGACGTCCTCCGCCAGGCGGTGCTCGACGCCCAGAACGGCGACATTCTTATCGTTGCGCCCGGCACTTACCAGGGCAACATCGACGTCCGCGGTCGAAAGCTCAAGATCGTCAGCGTCGATCCCAGTAACCCCGACGTTATGGGTGCCACAGTGATTAACTGTGGTCCCGGCGAACGGGGGTTCATCTTCGACAACGGCGAAGATTCCCAGGTGGTCGTCAGCGGCTTCACCATCGTAAACGGCGGCATACCCGGCCAGTCCGGCGGCGCGATCTACTTTGGCGAGAACACGAGCCCGATCATCAAGAATGTCCGGGTGGCCAATTCCAGTGCCGTTCTTGCTAATGGCGGCGCCTTCTACATCGCGCCCGGGAGCAGCCCGACGTTCATCAATGTCATCATCGAAAACTGCTCGGTCGTCGCCGGCAGCGGTGGCGGCGTGTTTATCGATATCGGCGCCGCGCCCACGTTCATCGAGTGCGTGATCACCAACTGCTCAGCCTTCGACGGGGCCGGCGGCGCGGTCTACTCCGCCGAAAACACGCGCCCCGTGTTCATCGACTGCTTGTTCACGGAAAACGCGGCCGCGATCGCCGGCGGGGCCGTTTTCTTCTCGCTCCGCTGTGAATCGCAAATCACCAACTGCCAGTTCATCGACAACACGCTGTACGCATTCGGCGACCCGGCACTCTACTATGGCAACGGCGGCGCCGTCTACTACGGCATGTACAACACCGTCGATGTGGCCGATTCCAACTTCATCGGCAACACGGCCGATCACGGCGGAGCTATCTACTTCGATCGGCACACCACGGGTACGGTGAATCTCAGCCTCATGTCGGGCAACTTCGCAAGCTCTGACGGCGGCGCTGTGTACATGCAAAAAACCAACGCCCTTAAGCTGACGGACTGCGCGATTGTCGAGAATGAAGCGCTCCGCGGCGGCGGTCTTTTCAGCATCTACGGCGTGGATAACGTCGTACAGGGCTCTGCTTTCCGTGACAATATGGCCAACCGGCCGGTATCGGGACCCATCGATCCGAATGCGCCCGGCGGCGGATCAGCCGGAGCAAGCGGCTCCGTCGCAGGCTTCGGCGGCGGCCTGTACGTGTTCGGCGAGGATATTCGCGTCCTCGACAGCGCGTTCAGCATGAATATGGCCGGCAACAGCGGCGGCGGCCTTTACCTGTCCGGGGATTCCGAACTGGTGAATCCCGAGGTATACCCGCAACTGGTCAACTGTCTCATTACCATGAACAGCGCCTCGCAGCGCGGCGGCGGTATCGCCTGCGACTGGTTCGCGCGACCGCGGATTGCCCACTGTACCATCGCCGATAATAGCGGCGGACTCCAGGGCGGCGGCCTCTCCGTGGCCTACGACGGCCAGGCGGAGATCATCGACAGTATCGTTTGGGCCAACTATGCCACCGAAGGCGCCCAGGTGGCTGTGGTCAGGGACAATGAACTCGATCCTGCCGCAACCTCGGTGTCCATCAGCTACTCCAACATCGGCCCGCTGGCCAATCCCGATCTGGTGCCGGACGCCAACGAACTCGGAGTGGGCCTCGTCATTACGCCCATGACCTCCCCGACAGAAATGGTCGAAATGCTTCTCGGCGAAGGCATCCGAATTGTCGGCGTGCCTTCGTACACCGGTGCGGCCATTGCATCCGGTTCCTTTACCGGGGGAATAGCCGCGGGGATTGGTATAGAGGCGGGCATTGTGCTGACTACCGGCGATGCGTCCACGGCCCCCGGCCCCAATGGCAGCGATTTTGCCACGACGGTCAATAATTACCCGGGTGACGTCGACCTTGATGCCATTGTCGGCGGCGGCCTCTTCGGAGGCACCAACGATGCGGCCGTTTTGGAGTTCGACTTTGAGACGCGAGGCGGCAGCTTGTTCTTCAATTATGTGTTCGCGTCCGAGGAATACAACGAGTTCGCAAACAGTCCGTTCAATGACGTGTTCGCGTTCTTCCTGGACGGCGTCAATATCGCGCTTATTCCCGGAACCCGTACACCGGTTGAGATCAACACGATCAACGGCGGCAATCCGCTCGGCGTCAATCCGAATAATCCGGAACTCTATAACAACAACGATTTGTCTGATGGCGGGCCGTTCTTTAATATTGAATACGACGGCTTCACGGTTGTTCTGACCGCACGGGCCCCGAATGTCGGCCCGGGCATCCATCACATCAAGCTGGCTATTGCCGACGTGGGCGACTTCGCGCTGGACTCGGCGGTCTTCATCCAGGCCGGTTCGTTCTCCGATACGGCCTCGTTCAGCCCGCCTGTCTACGTCGAAGACGGCGGAACGCTCAACGGCACTGTCCGGTATGACTTTGACCCGGTTGCCGAGCAGTATAACCTCGGCGATTACGTCATTAGTGACAATCCGCAGTTCACAGGCGACGCTTCTCTTTACGGTGGCGACGATCCGTTGCTGTTCGTTGGCGGTTACATGCTCAGCCATATCGCCGCCGGTCAGGTCATAGACAGCAACTGTATAGGCGCAGGCAGCATGACCGCGGCCGACGCGGGCCTTGCCGACGGCTACACAACACGCACCGACCAGGTGGCTGATGTCGACGTAGTAGACCTCGGCTATCATTACTTGCTCTTTGAGCCGGCGGAGTACATGCTTACGGTCCTGATCGACCAAGACGTCATCGGCGGCCCGTACGGCACGGTCACCTTCGTGCCCGAGCCCATAGGCTACGATCCCGTAACCGGTGCGCCCCTCTTTAAGGGCGGCACAAGTGTCGAGGTGATTGCTGTTCCCAATGACGGTTACCGTGTTCGCCGGTGGATCGGCACGGTCGATGCACCTGCCTGGCACCAGCCTTCAGCAACCGTGCTGATGAATGGCGATCGCGTCATCAGGTTGCTCTTCGAACTGGATGTGGCGCGCAATCTGCTCGTTCCCACGGTCTTCAAAACGATCGAAGAGGCCGTGGCGGCGGCCAGCCCGGGAGACACCATTATCGTTGATCCGGGCATTCACTACATCAGCAGTCCCGATGGCATCGATTTTGACGGCAAGATGATCACGCTGACGAGTATCGCTCCCGATAACCAAGGAGTGATCGCACAGACGATCATCGACTGCCTGGGTTCGCGGTATACTACCAAGCGCGCCTTCCACTTCCATAATGGCGAAACCGCCCAAGCAACAGTGAAGGGTTTCACCATCCGCAACGGCTATTACCATGGGGCTTTGGGCAGACACGCCGTGGTGCCGGGACTGCCGATTGATCCCGACGAAGATCCGGCCGAGCGGTTCCGTGCATACGGCGGTGAGAGTGTTGCCGGTGACGGTTATGGCGGCGCGATCCTCTGTGAAAACGGCAGTTCGCCAACTTTTGAACACTGCGTGGTCACCAATAGTGTTGTGACGGGCGGCTACGGAGGCGAAGGCGCCGCAGGTGCCAATAACTATTATAATAATCAGCAGGACGGCCAGTGGGGCGGCCACGGCGGCTCGGGCAGCGGCAACGGTCATGGCGGCGCGGTAGCTGTCCGTACGTTGAGCAACCCGACCTTCCGGTATTGCGTTTTCAAGGACAATACTGCAATGGGTGGCTGCGGCGGCACCGGAGGCGACGGCGGCAACGGCAATGCAGCCGGTGCAGGCGGTGCAGGCGGAGACGCCTTCGGTTTCGGCCGCGGCGGCGCGATCTATGCAGACAACTTCAGCCATCCCGTTGTCGAGCACTGCCAATTTATTAACAACTCTGTTCGCTGGGGCATCGTCGGGCACGGAGGTGCACGCGGGCAGGGAGACGAAGGCGATCCGGAAGCGTATGCAGGCGCAAACGGCATGTATCTCAATAGCCTGTATATTGGCGGATTTGAGGTCGTCAGCGGCGGGGCCGTATACTACATGAATAGCTGCGACGTCGCATTCAGCGATTGCGTCTTCACGGACAACAAGGCCTTCGAAGTAATCTCCTCGATTATTCAAGGTTTTCAGTACACCGAGCTGCCGATCTACACGCGCGGCGGTGCCATCTATTCGGCTCAAGGCAATAATGTCCGCTTGGAAAGATGCGAGTTCGCCGGCAACATGGGCGGTGCGGTTTATTCTGAAAAAAGCAATAAGGTTTCAATCGAAGATTGCACGTTCCGCGATAACCGCGGCCTTGACCAGGCGGATTATGAGGTGCCCGGCCTTGTGAACTCCTATTACATGTATTACGGTTACTCGTACTATTATCTTGGGAGCTATTACCAGGCCGATAGCAGAACCTCTCCGGGCGGCGCATTGTATGTTGGTCCGAACGGACAGGCCACGATCCAGCGCACCGCCTTTCTGGAGAATGAGGCGTACATAGGCGGGGCGGTTAATACCAAGAGTTCGGCTTCTTTCAGCGAATGCACATTCAGCAATAATACGGCAAGCGCATACGGTGGCGCCGTCGACGCGTTCGACAACACCGATCCAAACCGCATTATGCTCGATCTCGTTTTCGATAAATGCTCGTTCGCAGGCAACGACGCTGCTTGGGGCGGGGCCGTGCATTCCCACCAGAGCGAAGCCGTGTTTGTCGATTGTTACCTGGCCAATAACGCCGCGCAAAGCGGCGGCGGGCTGTTCCTGTCCGATGGCGACCTGATCGTCAGAGGCGGCGTGTTCAGCGGTAACGAGGCCGTGGATGAAAGCGTCCAGGGTCTCGACGGCATCGGCGGTGCGCTGGCAATTGTCTCCTCCACCGCCAAAATCTCTGGTGCGACATTTGCCGCCAACCTGGCGGAAGGAAACCGGGCATCCGGCGGCGCAATTGCTTTCTACGGTGGAGACGACAAGATCACCCACCAGGTTGTCAACTGTCTGTTCACCGGCAACGCCGCACAGGTTAAGGGCGGTGCAATATCCGCCAGCATGGTGACTGAGCCGATCATAACCAATTGCACGTTCGTCGACAACACGGCTGCGGCGGGTGGTGCGATAGGCTGCGATTGGATGTCTTCGCTAAAGGCGACCAACTCCATCTTCGCACATTGCTCGAACGTGGCTGTCGCAGAAGAGGACATCGGCGGTTCGGCGATGACGTTCAACCTGTTCTACTCTAATACAGGCGGCGACTACGGAATCTACAACTCCGTCCCCAACGTCCAGACGGGTCTGTTCACGTATCCGTTCGTCTCTAAGACCGGCGGACCTACGCTCCATGCGTCTAACCTCACTGGCAACCCTCTGTTTGTTCAAGGTCCGTTAGGAGGTTATTACCTCAGTCACATGGCCGCCGGTCAGGTTGCCGATAGTCCCGCAATCAACCGCGGAAACGGCACGGCTGAAGGCTTGGGAATGAACGAACTGACTACCCGTACCGATGGCGTGCCCGATCCCGACGTCATTGATATTGGTTACCATTACCCGCAGCATTCACAGGTCCCGCAGTACAATCTGACGGTCACTGTCGAGGGCGGTCCCGGCGTGGTAAGCCTTAATCCCGCAGGTCCGTATTATTCGGGCATGGTCGTCACACTGACGGTACAGCCGCAGCAGAACTACCGCGTGAAGGCGTGGTCCGGCGGAACCCTCAACGACCGGTCCCGGGAAACCACGAACCTGGTTGTGATGGACCGCGATAAAGACATTATCGTCTATCTGGATCAACCGAGAATTCTGATTGTTGGCAGCAAGCCTGGCTATACATCCATTCAGCACGCCATTGATGATGCGCTGGATGGGGACATCGTACAACTCCAACCGGGCGAGTATACGTCCGACACATGGGGCATACTCGATTTCTACGGCAAGGAAATCACGCTGACCGGCAAGAATCCCGACAGTGCGGATGTGGTGGCCAGTACGATAATCAACGGCTACGGCTTCTCTTTCAACAACGTAGGGCCGCGCACCGTCTTGAGTGGTTTCACCCTGAC
The DNA here is from genome assembly GCA_014859965.1 of Phycisphaerae bacterium. Taxonomy (GTDB): domain Bacteria; phylum Planctomycetota; class Phycisphaerae; order Sedimentisphaerales; family Anaerohalosphaeraceae; genus JACZKQ01. The sequence goes on along the minus strand of JACZKQ010000144.1, from coordinate 54,915 downwards.
GGCCGGCCGCGTCCAACTGTTCAGTTCTTCGCCCACGATCAGGAACGTGCGCTTCGTCTCATGCAACTGGATTGGCGGCACTCCGCCCAGTGTGCAAGGGTCGGACGGCCCCGACGGCGGCGACGCGATCGGCGGCGCGATTCGCATGTATGACAGTTCGCCTCAAATTCTCAACTGTACATTCGACGGCTGCACGGTCACGGCCGGCAGCGGCGCCCGCGGCTCCGATGGCGTTGAAGGTCATCAGAGGGGCTATGACGGCGGATGGGCCGGTCGCGCATACGGCGGTGCTGTCTACATGGCATGGAACAGCAACCCTGTGTTCAAGAATTGCACATTCACGAACTGTTCCGCCACCGGCGGCAACGGCGGCGACGGCGGCAACGGCATCGAGGGTGCAGCAGGCGGTCGCGCTGGAAACTGGCTCTGGACCGAGTCCCTCGAAGAGTACATTCGCTGGTCATGGGCTTGGGATGGATGGCAATGGGGCGACAAGCTCGGTGATTATGGCTGGTTTATGTGGACCGGCTGGTATAAGACCACCGACCCGTGGTATCAGGCATGGGTTGAGGATGTATACGACCGCTACTACGACCACTGGCGCTACAGCGGCTACGGCGGCGCGGTTTATGCTGAGGTCAACTCCAATCCGAAGTTCCATAATTGCGAGTTCACAGACAATGCTACGTCCGGCGGCGTCTCCGGCGTAAACGGCAGCCCCGCCGGCTGGGGACCGTACCGCCCGCTCGACATCGAAAACGGCGGCGGAGCAGTCTACATCGCCGATGGCTGTGAAGCCGAATTCGTCGACTGCGTCATTACCGGAAATACGGCCGACGCAACCCCCGTCGACGCGCCGGATGACTATTACATCAGCTTTGGCGGCGGCATCCTCGCCGAAAACAACAGCCAAGTAAAGCTGACCAACTGCCGCGTCTGGCAAAACCGGGCGGCTCTTGGCGGCGGTGTGTACTGGCTCGATTCCGGCCTGAATGTTGCCGACTGCAACTTTATGGGCAATATTGCCTACAGCGGCGGCGCCATGTACGGGCTGGACGGACAAGCCAGCATCACCGGGGGCTTCGTCCATCGGAACTTCGCCGGCTCTGAAGATACGAGCATTGTTGACATTGCCGGTTCCGGCGGCGGTATTTATCTGGCATCCGTCACGGCGGCTTTGAAAGATGTCCAAATGTTCGGCAACCAGGCGAATCTCTCCGGCGGTGCGCTTTTCCTTTCGGGTCCCGAGCCGTTGGAGACGACAGTTCAGAACTGCCTGTTCCACGACAACAGGGCCGGCCGCGACGGCGGTGGTATGTCGGTCAACTGGTTCTCGGAATCGATTATCTCCAACTGTACCTTCGCTGACAACTGGGCCACAGGCTACTTTGGCTTTCTTGATCCGCTCATAACCGATCCGAACCAAGTCCCGCAGGACGGCGACGACGACGGCGAGCTCGATTTCGCGGGCGGTGGCGGCGCCCTCTACTGTGCCTACGGCAGCAATGTCGAGGTCATCGACAGCATCTTCTGGGGCAACTACGCTCAGAGCGGCCGGCAGATTACTGTTGGGACGGGTCTCGAGTTTGAGCCCAGACCTTCCACGCTGAAGATCAGTTACAGCGACGTTGAAGGCGGACGGGGCGAGGCGGCGGTGCTCGTGGAAGACGGCTGCGTCATGCTTTGGGATGACACCAACATCCTGGCAAATCCGCTGTTTGCAGACGGACCCAAGGGTAAGTTCTATCTCAGTCAGCCTCTGGCGGGACAGGACAGCAACAGCCCATGCGTCAATCACGGCAGCAATTTTGCAAGCGTGCTTGGGATGAACCGCTACACGACGCGGACCGACGACGCCTTCAACGCGTACGACATTGGAGTCGTCGATATGGGCTATCACTATCGCCTGGACTTCACGCCGGATTCGTGTCGATTCTGCGATCTCCACCTCGATGGTCTGGTGGAATTGGCGGATCTGGCGATCTTTGCCGAGCAGCAGTGGCTGAGCACGTGCCAGGGCTTCGACGACTGCGACGGCGCGGACCTCAACGGCGACAACGTCGTGGATCTGGCGGACTTTGTGATGTTCGCTTCATGCTGGTTTGCCGCAGATACCACCGCGCCGGATCCGGCCGAGTGGGACATGAAGCCGCATTCGCAGCCTGACGGCATGGAGATGAGTGCTGCAGTTGCCCTGGACGCATGGTTTGGCGACATGGTAACGTACCGGTTCATATGTACGACCGATGCGTCGTTCAGCAGTGTCCCGCAGCAGGGCTATAATCAGGGTGCGCCCAACTACCGAGCAACCCCGTGGTATTACAAGCCCAACGGCACGAACATGGTTCAGGATGCAGAATATACGTTCATCGTGCGTGTGAGCGATCCGGCCGGTAACACCGCCGAATCCAAACCGGCCAGCGCTATCGCCAAGGTCGAAGGTGATCCGCCGATGCCCAACCCGAGCCAGTGGGCGACACTGCTTGAAGATGGTGTCGACGGTCTGCCGCGGGTGGCAAGTCAAACGTCCGTCAGCATGGTCGCCCGTACGGCGACCGACGCCAGCGGCCCGGTGGAATACTACTTCAAGGCCACCGATGCTACGGGCACAGGTCCCGCTCCGGCCGGTGCAGATGACAGCGGCTGGCAGTTGAGCCCGGTCTATGAAGACACCGGCCTGACGGCCGGCGTCGTCTACAGCTATCGTGTTAGCACGCGCGACCGCTACCATACGATTTCGGGAGAGTCGCCTGTGGCTTCCGTGCTGATGGATCCGGCGATGGTGGACTTTACAGCTCCGCCGACCCCGTTGTGGGTGGATGCCCCCGAGCAGTATTTCTTCGGCGGCATTTGGTGGCACTTCATGAGTGTAGAGCCCGTGGTCGATCCGGACGGCAATGGCGAAGAGTACCAGTGGGATTGTGTCGACAATTCTAACCTCAACAGGCACGCGTGGAGAAATGACCTGACGGTGCTTGTGCCGGGCTTGGATTACCCTGATCCCCTTATCGTGGCTGGGTCGGTGCCGCCGCTGCCTAACCAGTTGTGGGTGCGTGCCGGTGCGGCTAACCTGAAGTACAGGTACCGCGTCCGTGTTCGGGATCAGTCGCCGAACCGGGACACCAACGTCAGTGCCTGGACTCCGATGCTGTCGGTGCCGTAGTCGTCGACAAGCGGCGAGTCTGCGAAGGCTCGAGATGAATGCGTAAGCAAGGGCCGCGGGCCTCAAAACCCGCGGCCCTTTTGCATTGCGTCTGCAAATCTTCCATTGACCTGCGGAAGGGCTCGGCTACAATACGAAGCCGAGAAAACGTTTCAAGACAAGGAGGCGTGCTATGGCGAAGGCTTATTTGCGGGGGATGCTCGTTCTGTTGTGTCTTTTGTCGGCCGGCTGCACGGAGGTGCGGACCGACGGGCCGGTTCGCGTGGAGGATTATTCAGAGACCATTCGCCTGGCGTGCATCGGCGACAGTATTACCTACGGTTCCGGCATCAATGACCGCGAGGTGAACAGCTATCCCGCCCAGCTCCAGCGGGTGCTCGGCGATCGATGGGAGGTGCGCAATTTCGGTGTCAGCGGTGCGACCATGCTTCGAAAAAGCGATCTGCCGTATTGGCAGCGCGATACCTTTCGCAAGGCGATGACCTTTCGCCCGCACATCGTCCTGATCAAACTCGGCACCAACGATTCCAAGAGCCACTGGGACGCCGAGGCTTTCAGGCGAGACTATGCCGACATGATCGATACGTTGGCCGCACTGGATACAACGCCGCGTATCTACCTGTGCCTGCCCGTGCCGGCTTACGAGACCAAATGGGAGATACGCGACGAGGTGATCAAAGGTGAAGTTATTCCCATCATACAGGACATCGCAGAGAAGCATCGGCTTGTCGTCATCGATCTCTACACTGCGCTGAGCGGCGCCGAGGACCTGTTCCCCGACAAAATACACCCCAATGCCGAGGGGGCCGGCCTCATGGCCCGGACCGTTGCACACACGCTCACAGGCCAATAGTCCTTTACGCTACTTTTGGAGTATCGGCCGGCGTCATCGAGCGGTCCTTTAGACGCGTCAAACAAGGGATCCCAAAACGTCAAAACGTGTGCGTCGGCAGCGATTACCCGACGGCTGCTGCAATGCAAACCGTTCGCTCCGCTCAACGGATCGGACGCAGGTAAATGTCCTTGTACCATGCCTCGGCAGGGGGGCCGCCGTGTATTTGCAGACCGATCAGGCCCGTCTGTTCGATGTTGTCTTCGGGCTCTGTGTAGTCCACGGTCTGGTAATCGTTTATCCACAGGCGGATCCGCTTGCCTTCGCAGCGAATAATATAGTCGTTCCAGCGGTCGAGCAGGAGCACCTTGTCCAGTTGGGCCCGGTCCGCCGCCGCCAGCACGCGGTTACGCCGCGACTCGTCATACAGGCACCCCCAGTAATGCTGCCCCATGTCGGCCTGGTAGCCGCTCATCTCGTGATGGTTCGGAACCCGCCGGGACCGGACTTGAATGCCCGCGTTCGCCCCGGCCGGATCGCCCAGCAGCCGCACCTTCAGCCGCAATTCAAAATCGCCGTATTCATTCTGCGTGCACAAAAACTCATTCCGTGCAATCGCCGCCTTCAGCGTGCCGCCCACAATCGCCCCCTCCTCGATCCGGAACACGTTGAGATTGCCCTCCCACCCGGCAAGCGTCTTGCCGTCGAAGATCGCCGTAAACCCCTCCGGCGCCCGTCCCAGCGACTCTTGAATCTTTGTAATCGCCAATGCTGCCTCTGCTTGCACCTCCTCATCATGCACATGCCGCCGCACCAAATCCAGAGCGGCAGCATGCCGCACCGTCGACAACCCGCCGATGATCAAACGTTTCTCGTCCGCGCCGACCGCGGCACTCATCGCCCGCGAATACGCATTTGCCTTCTCACGATCGATCAAATCCATGTCCCGCTGTAAGAGCCGCACATATCCCCGGAGCGCAACAATGCGATGCGTCTCGTTGGCGGGCTTGCTGAACACTTTTGCCAACGCATCCAGAGCCCGGCTGCTCGATTGCTCGGTCAGGGCGCGCACGGCGGCGTCGCGAACCGGCGGGTTGTCATCTTCCAGCAGTCCGGTCACCGCCGTCAGTGCGGTATCGTTTCCGATCTGTCCGAGTACGCGCAGCAGCGAACATCTCGCCGCCGTGTCTATCGTCTTGGCGAGGGCGGACACTACTGCATCCGCCCGCCGTTCGGGGTTGGCGATTTTCTGGGAAACCGCCGTCACCGATCGCTCTGCCTCGCGGCGCCCGTAATCATCCGGCAGTTTGACGAGCTGCTCAAGGAGTGCTGGTAATTCTTTGGACGAGGCTAATCGGCCCAGGGCAGACAGGGCTGTCTTGCGAACTTCTCTGTCCGGCCCGGCCGCCTCTGCAAGCAAGGCCTCGGCGGCATCCCGGGCATCGCGGGCATACAGCGCCTCGATCAACTGTATCTTAAGGTTTGCGGGGGCGCCCTTCATGCGGTTGACAATCGCCGCTTCGACGCCGGCTCCCTGGATGGTATGAAGTGCACTTGCCGCCGCGGCCGAAGATTCGGCATGGCCCAGCGAGTCGATCAGCAAATCGACGCAGGAAGCATCGCCTGCCTTTGCAATTGCGGCAAACGCCGCCGTCCTTACCTGTGCATCGGGAAACTTAACTGCTGACCGGATGATTGCCAATACCGCGGGGGCGCGTTTGTCGGCAAGTGCCGCGAGCAGCGCGACCTGGCCGTCGCTGTCGAGTTTGGGCAACTCTCGCGCAAACACCGTCGCGGGCCCCTCACCGTCTATCGCGCGAATGCAGCCGATCGCCGTCCGCTGAACCATGCGGTCCTCGTCTCGTAACGCAGCAATCACCAGGGGTACTGCTTCTTCTGCGGCCACACGTGAAAGCCCGTGCAGGGCCGCTCGGCGCAACAACGGGTCGTGATCGTTGCAAACCTTACGGTAAATACGCGCCGCCTGCGTTAGATCGCCTTGCATGGCGAAATCTGCACATTGCAGCAGCGCATCGGTCACCGGCGGGCGAAGCTGCACCGGTCCTTTGTCTCGCAAGATGTCGAGTGTTCGGGCGGCATCGGATCCACCGATTTTGCCTAACGCAGCAACCGCCGCCTCGACAACGCCTGTGTCATTAGCCTTTGTCAGGCCGACCAGCGCGCCCACGCTTGCCCCGTCGCCGCGCTCGCCGATCAGGTTGACCACGCGCAAGAGAGCCGCTCCATTAAGGTGTGCCAGCGCTGCATGGAGCATCGCGTCCGCCTGTGGTGAACGATCCGAGCCAATCGCATAACAAGCCATATCTGCGGTTGCCTCATCATCCAGCATCCGCGCAAGTACCGCCGCGGAGTCATCCGCCGACAAGTACCATAACTGCCTGCAAATAAACAGCCTGGCGTCGGAAGTTATGTCCTCGGCCAGCATGCCCGCCAGACGGCCGGCGATGTACTTTCGAAGTTGAGGCTGTTCCTGGGATGTGCGAATCGCCTCCTCCACAGCGAACAGCGCTTGGCGGCTCTGCCCGCACTGATACTGCCGAATCGCTGCCAGGTGTGGGTCAACGGCCGCCTGATCCGCCCCCTGAAGAGAGGTGACCGGTGCAAAAATCAGCCCGCACAGAAAGACAAAGACCACCAGCCGAAGACGCGACATCCACTTCACCACAGACATGACAACCCCTTCTCAATACATGAAACTTATATTACTCTTGCGGATCATCCGGTGTGCGCCTACAGCCGCCACGGGGCACGCATGGCGCGCGACAGCATTTGATTGGCTTCGTCGTCGCCGACGACCTGCTCGTGCTGCGGGTCCCAGGTGATCTTTCGTCCCAGGCGAAGGCAAATGTTCGACAGGTGACACGTCGTCGTCGACCGGTGCGCGACCTCCGGCGGCGCAATCGTCGTCGCCCGTGTCCGTACGCAATCCAGAAAGTCCCGGTGGTGCCCCATCATGTACCCATAGCCCTGCTGAACGATGTTTCGAGTGGCCAAAATGGATTCCGGCCGCGCCTCTACCTTGCCGTTGTCGTCGACGCTCACCCAGCCGGCATCGCCCTCGAACTTATTGCCGCGCGGCCCTCGCCCCGGCTCCGTCTCATCGTGGCAGATCATCTTGACGCCGTCGGAGTAGGTGGCCGTTATCTCGAACTGGACCGGCGTATCGAACAGTCCCTCAGTTGGAAACCGCGCCCATCCCTCGTAAGTCACCGGTCCCGTCAGTTGACTGCCGTTGGCCCATTGCGCAAGGTCGTTGAAATGGGCCCCCAAATCCGTCAACTGCCCGCCGGAATAGTCGTAAAGCCAGCGAAAGCTGCCGTGGCACCGCCGCGGCGTATACGGCTCATAAGGCGCCGGGCCTAACCACATGTCGTAATCGAAGCCCTCCGGCGGCGCCTGCACCGGCTGCGGCGGGCAGGTCGGGCCGTTGTGATAATACGCATGCAGCGTGTGCAGCCTGCCGATCATCCCGCTGCGGGCAACGTCCACCGCGAACCGAAACGCCCCGATGCTCCTGCGCTGCGTGCCGCTCTGGTACACCGTCCCGTACCGCTTCATCACTTCCACCACCGCCCGACCTTCGGCGATGGTCAGCGAGATCGGCTTTTCGCAATAGATGTCCTTGCCGGCCTTGGCCGCCGCGATCGCGGTGAGCGCGTGCCAGTGGTCGGGCGTGGCGATCAGCACCGTGTCGATGTCTGGCCGGGCAAGCAACTCGCGAAAGTCATTGTATGTCGCACAGTCGCCATTGCCATAGGTCCTGTCGACTTCGTCCTTTGCGCGTTTCAGATGGGCTGCGTCGACATCGCAAACCGCCAATACGCGCAGATCGTCACACTGGAGGAAGTTCTTCAGGTTGTGCATGCCCTGGCCGCCGATGCCAATGCCGCCCATCGTCAGGCGGTTACTCGGGGCGTTCTTACCGAAAACCGACGACGAAACGACAGTCGGCACCCCAAATCCTGCGGCCGCGGCACAAATAAAGCCTCTTCGCGTGATGTTTTGCGTGGTTTTGACCATTTCTTTCTCACTTGAACTCGAAATTCGATGCGTTTTCCGTGGTTTTGTGGCAATTCGTTAGCGCCCGAGGTAGAAATCAGCGATTTTCTTGAGAAACGGCGCAGTTTTGAACGATTCCAGGTTGGAAAGGCAGATCACAGTCAGGTTTTCTTCCGGAAATCGCAATAATCCGGCGGAAAACCCGTTTGCTCGGCCATTATGCGTGAAAACCGTCCGATCCCTGTACTTTTCGACATTCAGACCAAAAGCATAGTCGATCTGCCGCCCCCCATCGGTTTTGCCGGTTCTTTGCAGCAAATCATAGAATCCGGCCGTATTTGGCGTATTTTCGAGAAGGCTTTTCTCCCAAATGGCAAGATCCAGAATATTTGTCCACAGGCCCACGTCACCGGCGATCCTCGGCAGGGGGTTGGCCGCCTTGGAATACCCCCCGAACGGCTTCGCCTTGTAACCCACAGCCCCCGCCGGCAAGCCCTCCGGATGATCGCAGAACACCGAATGCACCATCCCCGCCGGCTTGAAAACGGCATTCTGAGCCCACTGGGCCAATGACGCGCTCGTAACTCGTTGGGCCACAAGGCCTAACAGCAGGTAGTCGCTTCGGCTGACTGCAAAACGGCTGCCCGGCGAAAACAGCAACTCGGCGTCGGCCAGCAAATCAACCATCGCGAGTGTATCTTCCGCGTCGCCGGCCCCCGCCTTTTTCCACACAGAAATATAATCGGGCAGTCCGCTGGTATGATAGATAAGATCCTGGACCGTTACCGGCGGGTCGACCCGCCGCATCTCGGGAATGGTCACGCGAATGTTGTCGGTAAGCCGAACCGCACCGTTGTCAATCAGCGATGCAGCGGCGGCTCCGGTGAAATGCCGCGAAAGGGTCGCCACATTGAAAAGCGTCTGTTCATCGATGGTCTTTCCGGCTTCGATGTCGGCCATGCCATAGCTCTTCTTGATGACGCATTTTCCGTGATGGATCACAACAACCGTGCAGCCGGGCGAGGTCTTACTGTCCCACTTTGCGAACAAGCGGTCAATCCGTTCGTCAACCGTTTGGGCCCGCGGCGCCGCATATGAATAAGCCGCCAAAAAGATCGCAAGTCCAAGCACCGGCAATACTTTGTGTTTCACTTTGTGTCCTCCGGATACGGGTATCGTCGGAACTTAGTATACAGGGAAAACGGTGTCGGAGCAAACAAAACGCGCATAATAAGGGCCGCGAACCGGCTTGAGGCGGTTCGCGGCCCTTCATGATCTTTGTCCGCATCGCTGGCGACGCCCGGCCGGGGGCGGCCATTGATGCGATTACGATTATTTGGCCTTAATGTCGAAGGCCATGAGGGTGTCGCCGTGCCGCATGTAGAGGACGCCGTTGGCTACGACGGGATGGGCCCAGTGCTGCTCGTTGCCGAGAGTGATCTTGAAGGTGCTGATTGTCTCGAAGCCGTTGGGATTTGCCTTGACGAGGGCCATGTCGCCTTTTTCGCCATAGAGGTAAAACAGGCCGTCGACGCAGATGCCGGAGCCTTTGCCGACGAGCGTTTCCTGGTATTTCACCGCGCCGGTGACAGGGTCCTGGCAGACCCAGCCGCGGCCGTTGGCGCCGTAGATGTTTCCGTTGACGAGCATCACGCCGCCATGGTGGCAGTCCAAGGTCTTGTCGCTCCACTTCTTTTCACATTTCGTGCCATTCTCGGTGAGAGTGAAACCGATGCTGCCTTTGCCGTAGTTGTTGGTGACATAGAGTATGCCGTTGGTGTAGACGGGGCTGACGGCGGAGATGTCGTAGTTGACTTTGTGGGGCACCTGCCAATGGACTTTGCCGGTTTCGACGTCAAGGCCGACGATGGATTCCGCAAGCATGGTGAAGAGGAGGCGGTTGGGCCCGATCTCGACGAGAAGGGGCGTGCAGTAGGCGCTCTTGTCGCTGAGGCCCTTGCTTGTCCACAGAGTTTTGCCGGTCATCTTGTCAAGTGCGACGACGCTGGCGTCGGGTCCGCCGGGGGTGCAGATGACCTTCTGGCCGTCGATGAGGGGGCTTTCGGCGAAGCCCCACGTGATGTTCCGGCCGCCGAAGACAGCGGTGGTCTCGACCTTCCATATCTCACGGCCGGTCTTGGCGTTATGGCACGCGATGCGGCCTTGTCCGCTCATGATGTAGAGGCGGTCGCCGTCGACGGTGGGCGTGGTGCGGCTGCCGGGATAGGAGCCGGTCCAGCCGGGCCCGCAGGGCTGTTTCCACTTGAGCTGGCCATCGAGATCGAAGGCGTAGATATAGGCTGTCTTGTCCTCGACGCCGGTGGTGTAGATAAGGCCGTCGACGACGGTCATCGAAGCGAAGCCCTTGCCGAGGCCTTTGTACGACCAGAGCATTTTCGGGCCGGCGGCGGGCCAACTTGTCATGAGTCCTTTTTCGCTGCTTACGCCGCTTCGGTCGGGCCCGCGGAAGTGAGGCCAGTCGCCGGCCACACAAACCGAACCTGCCGCAATCATCACTATCAGTGCAATTATCAACGCTTGCTTAGGCATGATGCCTCTCCCTTTAATACGGTGTTCATTTCTCTCTATTCGAATTCAATTTTCAACGTGTGAATCGACCAATGCCATGCGTCAGAAGATCCGGTTTGCACGATCTTAACATAGCGCGTGTGCACGGGCTTTTCAAAGGCCAGCTCCGTAATCGGATTGTTGCCTTCGCCAACGAGGAGTGGCTTGCCCCACTCGCCGCCGTCAAAAGATACATACACTTCGTACCCGCGCGGATAATCGTTGCCGCTGTTTCGCGTGTCCAAAGTGATCTTCTTAACCGCCGCTTCGGCGCCCAGGTCAAGGGTAAACCAGTCGCCCGGCTTCATTGGGCGTCCTGTCGTCCAGCGGGTGCCCGTGTTGCCATCCAGTGCGTTGCCTGTGGTGTTGGGCTCGCGCGATGCGGTCGCCGAAAGGCTCTTATTGATCAGCGATTCCTTGATCTTAGCCGCCGCAAGCTCCGCCTCCTGTCGAAGGGCAGCGTCGGCGAGGCAGCTTTCGGCGAGCTGGAGCGATTCCTTGCACGGGTACCGAGTCAATGCGCCCAGTATGGCCTTCTTCTCGTCGACACGTCTTGCGACCGGCAGCGCTTTGGCGAGCAGCTCGGTCGTTTCGGAAGCGGCGCGATTGGCCGGCTGCGAACAGAGCTTGATGTAGCCGCGGAGGGCGATGACGTGCATGCTCTCGTCGGACTGATTGGTCGCCACAATCAAGAGGTCCTTCAACGGTGAGGGATCGGACCATTCGGCCATTGCGCGGATACCCGCCTTCTTCACATCGCCGCTGGAGCGGATCACATGGAAACGGACCGCGTTGAGGGCTTCATCGCCGCCGAACTTCGGCAGCACGCCCAACAGCCGCGCTTTGGCGTCGGCGTCGGCCCGGTTGATCGCCTTGATCACCGTGTCGGCGTCGGCCGCGTTCAGCCGGGGGGCCATCGCGTTGACGGCTCGTTCGACGGCGGCCCGCTCCGAGAGATCCGCTGAAAGCAGCATCTCCACGAGCGTCGGCAGTTCGTCCCTGCCGCCCAGGCTGCCCAAAGCCTTATAGGCCGCCTGCCGGACCGACACATCGCCGTCCGCCGCCGCGACCAGCAGTGCGCCCACCGCTTCGCCGGCCCTTCGTGCAATGAGCACGTCAACGACGTTGACGCGGACATTGCCTTTGTCCGATGCGTCCAGAACGCCGACGAGGGCCTTATTCACATCGTCGCCGCCCAATCCTTCCAGACTGTCCTTTGCCGCTTTGCCTATGGGGCCGCTCTTGACGCTGGTCTCAGCCAGTAGTTGCACATTGGAGGCGTCGCCGAGTGTGGCCAGCGCCTTTATCGCGGTGACGGCGACTGTTTCATCGGTGCTTGCGGCGGCCTGCCCGACAGCTTCGGCAGCGGCTTTGTCGGCGCGGTCTTCGAGAGCGCCGATCAAGACGACTTGTGTTGCCCCCGGCAGCGAAGGCAACTGCGCCGCAAGGGCTTTGGTTGCGGCTTCGCCGGGCATTTCCGCGATGAACTTTGCCGCGGCAAGGCGGAGGTCTTCGTTTTCGTCTCTCAAGAGGCTGACGACGGTGGGGACCGCCTGTTCCTGCTGTGCGCGGACGAGGCCGCGGTACGCGGCAAGACGGATGAAGACCGGATAGGTCTGAGCCGTCATTCTCTGGTAGATGCCGATAGCAAAGTCGGTGCGACCTTTGGACAGCATGGTGTCGGTGCAGGTGAGGATGGCGTCATTGCGGAGATCTTCCAGGTCGGCGGGCAGTTCGGTCTCAACCAAGGCCATGCCCGTTGTACGATTGGAGAAGTGGCTCAGCGCCGTGATCGCCGCACGGGCCATCATGCGGTTTTCGCTTTTCATGAGCGGTGCGATTTTGTCGGCGGCGGCTTCTTCGCCGCGAAGGCCGAGGGAACTGACGATGCCGATCTTCAGGTCGCCTTCGACGCGATCCAGTGCGGCGATGAGCGCAGCGCCTGCCTCGGGTGCGGGCATGCGCTCCAGGGCGTATCTGGCCATGTGCGAAACTTTTTCATCTGTCAGCATCGCGGCCAGCGCCGGCACACTTTGTGCCGTGCCCATCTGTCGCAGCATCCGGCAGACCCATTGCTTGCCCGCCCAGGTACACTGGGCATTCGTCATCGCCCGGACTATCGCCGCTTCGATTTGCAGCAGCCGTGTCGGTCCGGCGGTGCGGATATCGTCTTCGATAGCCGTCAGCGCCTTGCGGTCCTTGTCCAGATCCCATGCGACGATCTCTTTGCCGTAACCGGCAGGTAATTTAGCATTGTTCGCTGTTCGCAGGCGAACTTCCTCGGCCGTTGGGAAGTCGTCGGGCACCTCGGTCTGCGTTACCATGCCGGTGGCGGCCCATTCGGCGCCGCGCAGGAAGGTGACGATGAAGCCGACGGATTTCAACTGCTCGATATCATGCCCCAGGGCGGTATGGAAAATTCGGCCGCCGTTGCGGTTGATCGTGAAAAGCATCGGTTCATGCTCGCCCGTGCCGCGCTGTTCGGGGGCTGCGTACGCCGTCGCCAACAGGGTCATATATTTTGCCGGGCCCCGGAGCGTGCTGTACAGTTCATCTTTGGCGTGCATCCATTTTTCGGGGAGGCCGCGGGTAATCGGGTGTTCGTTATTTCGCGTTATGAGCTGGAAGGCGTGCTGCGGGCCGTGGGAACCGCCGGCGCCGGGCCGGTTGTCAAGGACCATTTGGCCGTCGCGGAAGCGGACCATGGGGCCGGACTTTTCGTTTCGGCCGCCCCAGCCGCCGAGTGCGATCATTTCGTTCCATGCAGGCCAGTTGGGGAAGGCGTTGTCGGCGGCGTGATAGACGACAAGGCCGCCGCCGTTGTCCATGTATTCTTCAAAGGCCGATTTGGTTGCGGCGGGCCATTCGTCGCCGGTGTAGTTGCTGACGACGACGTCGTACTTTGCGAAATCCGGAGCGAAGCCGGCCATCGGCTGTCGGTCGGCGGGGGTTGTGGCGACGTCCACCGTGAACAGCCCCGTTTCTTCCAGCAACTGCTTGAGCACCGGCGTGGTGCCTTTCCAGTTGTGATTGTTCTGGCCGTCGACAATGAGCGCCTTCAAGGGATAGGTCGGCTTAGACTCAGGGTCGAGCGGGGTGATAACGATGTTGCGATAGGCCACCGGGCCGTGGTCGCCTTGCAGCATGAGCGGGCCCGTCGCCTTTTCGTTGTTTTCCCAGGTGGCGGCGCGCGTGGGACCGGTCAGCTCGACGTTCTGGTGAACGAGCACGCCGTTGTGCTTTACCTCGACGAAGCGTGCATTGGCGATCTTGTTGCCGGCGGCGTCGAACTTCGGGGCACGGAAGATTGCGTCGAAGCTCTGCCACTGGCCGGGCGCTTTGGATGCGTTGACGCGCGGGCTTCGTCCTTCGAAACCGCGGTCGTTGCGCCAGCGCTGATAGATACCGCCGCAGTCGCTGTGCTGCGGGTCGGCGACGCCCCAACTGTCGAAGACCTGGATTTCGTAGCGGCCCATCAGGTAGACGCCGCTGTTGGAGCCCTTGGGCACCACGAATTCGATATGCAGCGATACGTCGCCCCATTCGTTCTTCGTGACAATATTGTTGGTGCTGCCGGTAGGTCCGTTGAGCATGACGCCGCTACCTGCCTTCGGCGATAAGCGCGCGTCGTTCTGCGGATTCAGTACTGCGTCGCCGGTAATCATCCAGTTGCCTGTCGGCGTGCGCCATGCACTGAAATCATTCAGTGCAATTTTTTCGGCTGACGCGAAGGGCGTTGCAGCGAGCAACGCCGCCACGCATGCTATTGAAATCATCGTTCTGTTTTTCATGATTATTCCTCAAGTTAGAGCCTGGGCCCGATTGCTTACAGCGTCCACGGTTGACGATACGCTCTGCCTAATAGTGCACTTGCGGCGGGGTCGCCGACGATCTCTTCCTTTTCGGGGTTCCAGCGAATCCTGCGGCCCGTCAGCATGGCGATCTCGCCGAGGAGGCCGACGCTGATCGAACGATGGGCCGTTTCGACGGGCGTGATCGTCAGCTTGCGGCTTTTCACGCAATCGAGGAAATTCTGCAGATGGTCTCGGCTGTTGTATAACTGAATTTCATCAGGCCCGATCACCTCTTTGAGGATCTTCTCATCCGATGCGGACAGCCCTCCGCGGTGGACGTGAATCCAGCCTTTGTCGCCGAACCACTTGGCCCCTTGCTGCACTTGCTGATTGTTGGCGACCACCATCTCGAGTCCGTTGGCGTACTTGCAGCGGAACCTGTAAGCGGTCGGCGCATCATACAGCCCGTTTGTCGGAAAGTCACCCTTGCCCTCGATCTCCACCGGCCCGGTGCCGTCCAAATCCATTCCCCAATGAGCGATATCGATATTGTGGCCGGCCCAGTCAGTCAACTGCCCGCCGGAATAATCCATGATCCACCGCCAGTCCCAATGGCAGCCGTTGCCGCCGAAGTTGCAGAACGGTCGCCACGGCGCCGGCCCCAGCCAGAAATCCCAATCGAGACCGTCGGGCACGGGAACCGCCGGCTGCGGGGCTCGTGTGCCGCCGGTAGGCAGGCCGACTTCGACATAGGCTACCTTGCCGATCCGCCCGTTGCGAACCAGTTCGCACGCACGGCGAAAATGTGCGACCGACCGCTGCCAACTGCCCGTCTGCCAGACGCGCCCGTAACGGTGCACTGCGTCGCAGATCGCCCGTCCCTCGCGAATCGAGCGAGCCAAGGGTTTTTGGCCATGAATGTCCAGGCCCGCCTTGGCGGCCATAACGGATGGAATGGCGTGCCAGTGGTCGGGCAACGCCGTCATCACGGCGTCCAGGTCGCCGCGGCCGATCAACTCCCGAAAGTCCAGATAGTCCGCACAATCCGAGTTGCCGTACTTGCGGTCCACGGTAGTCTTTGCGTTCTGGCGGTGCCTGCGATCTACATCGCACACAGCGACCACCCGCACCTCGTCCTTGCTCAAAAAGCCGTTCAGGTCGCCCATCCCCATAGACCCCGTGCCAATGGCGCCCATTACGATCCTGTTACTCGGGGCATTCTGCCCGAACACCGTCGACGGCACGACCGCCGGAAACGCCGCCAAACCGCCCGCGGCTGCCGCCTGTTTCAGAAAACTGCGACGAGAAAATGTCGTTCTCAGCATAACTTTCTCCTGTTCATCAGGTTAGATCATGTCCCCACGCTCACAAACGGTTTCAAACCGTATTCTATTGACGGAAAACGGGATTTTTGCGGAAATCGGTGAAAACAACGGCCGATCGCACGCGGCCGGGCCAATGCTGCAAACTAATTGCACCAAACCCTCCTTATCTAATTGTAAGCCAACCACCGCAACCCAATATTACACCAAACTTCTTAAGAACGCAAGTTGGCAATCAGGTGAGGCGCCGAGACTGGCTGTCGACCAGAAATAGAGGATTGAGTGGGTATTAAAAAGGGCTGTTCTATGGCTTGTTCTGCTGGACACGAGCCATAAGTGACTGCATGTCCTTTATGTCGACGACGCCGTTCATGTCGATATCGCCGGGGCCGAAGCCCGTGCTGCTCATCTCCGATCCCACGAACCGATTCATCAGCAGGATCAGGTCATCGCTGTCGATATCGCCATCCAGGTCAAGGTCGTACCAGAAGATGCTGTCGCCATTGTCGGCAGGGGCGGTCCGCCAAGCCAGTCCGTAGCGTTCCGACGGATACTGTTCCACGTCGCCGGCAATTTCGCTGAAGGTCACCACGACCTCGTACCGGGTGTAATCGGCATCTAATGGGCACCAAATATGTTCGACGTTGTCATTGACGCTGTCGCTGTAGTCCAGCAGACGGTTGCGATCAGCGTTTTCAGGGTCGACAGCCCACAACTCCAGCGTCAAATCGCTATCGGCTGCTCTGAGGGACAGGAAAGGGTGCTCCGGCTCGAAATGTCGGTTCCAAACCAGTGTAGCTGTGAGCCTTTGTCCGGCCGGCTCGGCAACAGAAAACGAATACACGTGCTCGATGCCCGTCTTTTTTTGTATGACGCTGTTATCCCAGCCTGTCGCAGGTACTTCTCCTGGTCTGCTGTGCCCGGCGGTGAGCTGCTGATAGGCTCCGACGGCGTTGAGCATGCCTGCACCCTGCAGATAATCCAAAACCGCTGTGTGGTCGTCGTCTTTGGTCGGTTGACCCTTGTGCCAGTAAGGGAGTTTGGTGGCCGAGTTCATCAGAATGGCCTTCATTACGCAGTTTCCGCCGTCCTTGGAAACCGCAGCCGCAAGCGTGGGATCGCTGGTCGCCTTTTGCACCAGCAGGGCCGCGGTCCCGGCGACCACTGGTGTTGCAAAGCTGGACCAGTCTCCGGTAATCTCGTATCCGCTGCTGCTGTCAGCCGAGGGCACCAGGCAATTGCCCGGGGCGACGATATCCGGCTTGCAGCGGTCATCAGCGGTCGGCCCGCGGCTTGAGTGCTCTGCCCGAGGCAGAGAAAATCGCTCCAAGGCATCAGCCGGATGGCCGCTCTTGAGCGAATCGACGACCCCCACGCCGATTATGTTAGAACCGGCCCCTGGGTAGAAAACCGGATCGTGAACGGCGGTACCGTTGCCTATGCCCGCAAAAATCAGCACACCGTGCTCGTCGGCGAGACGCTCAATGCCGCGTGTCCACCAGTCCTCGAATACCGAACCGACGCTCATCGTAAGGATGTCGGCCTTAAACTCTTTTGAGCCATACACATAGAGGCTAATAAAGCGCCAGAATTCATAGACGTCTACCCGTGCGCCCGGCGCCGCCCCCTGATAATAAAACGGTCCTGTGTAGGGATGAAAACCATAGGCGTCGCTGCCGACAAGAATGCCGCCTATTGCCGTTGAGTGAAACGACACGCCGCCTGAGGCATCCAGGCCATCGGCGAAATGGATGTCGCGGCTTCCGAAGCAGGCATGATCAATGTTGAGTCGGTAGTCATCCTGCGGCTTGCCGGCAAGATACGTCAAGGATCGGCAGACGGCGGCTATGGTAACTTCTTTGCCGGTCAGCGCCGGCTCTGTCCTCCTCAGGCTGTACGTGCCCGTCCAGTCGAGGGCCGCCGGCTGAAGAAGCACTCCCGGCTCTGTCTGGCCCAACGATGACCGAGCCGACCACACGGTCAGAAAGCACAGAGCAAAGAATATCCTGTAGCTGGATTTAATCATATTCGAAATGGCACACCGTACCCCGAAACGTCCCTTGAAACAGTGCCTTCCTTCCGGCGGCTCCTGCGAGTCACCTTCAGATTATACCATACCCCCGGGACATGATGCAAACAAAAGCCGGCAAAAGACCTGTTCCGCCGCGTGAACGTCCTATAAAGCATCTTCCATGCAGGCTGAAAAAGCAATTACCTGCTTGCCTTATCCAACACAGGCGGTTATACTCTGGCCCAGCACTATTTTGTCGACCAGAAAACCGGCAAAAATTAACAAAAAATGATCGCCCGCAGGTCAAAATGGGGCGATAATAAAAATTTAAGAGGTTCGACGGTATGAAAGTAATCATGGACGCGCAGGCTATCAGCAGGTCGCTGGACGACCTGACCGAGCGGATCGCCGCGACGCTTCCTGACGGTACGGACTTCGCGGTCATTGGCATTCGCAGCCGGGGTGAAGTACTCGCCCAGCGGCTGGCCGGGACACTTGCTCAGCGGCTTGGTCGAACATTTCCGTGCGGCACCCTCGACATTACACTATACCGAGACGACCTCAACGAACCCAAAGGCAAGGGCCAGCCGCAGGTTCGCACCACGGAGATTGTTTTCGATATCAATGACAAAATCATTATCCTGATAGACGATGTGCTGTATACGGGCAGGTCGGCCCGGGCGGCGATGGATGCGCTGATCGATTTGGGCCGGCCGAAAGCGATCCGCCTGGCCGTACTGATCGATAGAGGGCACCATGAACTTCCGATACAGGCCGATTTTCAGGGGCGAAGTATTGATGTCGGCCCTGAGGAGACCGTCAGAGTACGACTGACCGAAATGGACGGAACGGATCAGGTCATTGTCGAGTAGCCAAGTGACAGAAACAGACCAGGAAAAGCTTACGTGGACCCACAAGCACCTGCTGGGTTTGAAGGACCTCACCCGGCGGGAGATCGAATTTCTTCTCGATACCGCCAGAGGTTTCGAGGAGATCAGCACCCGTTCCATCAAAAAAGCGCCCACTTTGCGGGGTAAGGTGGTCGTTAATTTATTCTTCGAAGACAGCACGCGAACGCGCACCAGCTTCACCCTTGCCGCCAACCGGCTCAGCGCCGATGTCGTGGAGTTCACCAAGAAATCCAGTTCGGTCAGTAAGGGCGAAACGCTGATCGACACGGCCCGCAATCTGGAGGCGATGGGTATCGACATTGTCGTCATACGGCACAACGCCGGCGGTGCGGCCAAACTGCTCAGCCGCCATATCAACGCCTGTATTATCAATGCAGGGGACGGGTACAACGAACATCCCACGCAGGCACTGCTGGACGTTTATACGATTCGGCAGGTCCGGGGCAGTCTGGAAGGGCTCAAGATCGGCATTGTCGGCGACATTGCGCATTCGCGGGTTGCGCGCAGCAACATCTGGGCGATGACAAAACTCGGCGCGGAGGTGACGCTGATCGGGCCGCCCACACTAATGCCCGCCAAAGTCAACGAGTTGCCGGTCCGGGTTTCGTACAGCCTCGATGCGGTGATCCAGGAACTCGATGTAATCAACATGCTGCGTATTCAGTTCGAGCGGTTGGGGGGCAATCCGTTTCCGTCGGTTCGGGAGTATTCGCATTTCTTCGGGCTGACGGTGGAGCGCGTTGCCCGGGCCAAGCCGGACCTTGTGGTGATGCACCCGGGGCCGATCAACCGCGGAGTCGAAATTGAGTCCGAGGTTGCCGACGGCGCCAACAGCGTGATCCTGCGACAGGTGGCCAACGGTCTGGCGGTGCGGATGGCCGTGCTGTTTCTGGTCAGCCAGGGGGTTGCCGAACAAAGCAAAGAACGCTGAGTGGGCCCTTGTAGTGGGACGGCCGTGCAGGGGCGCTCCTGACGAGTCGCCGACACAGGGCGTACATGATAGCATGGAAAGGAAAGGGGGATGCCATGGATGTCTCGGTCAACGCTCCGGAGGTGGGCGGGGCGTTCGGAAAACCGGATGAGCAACCGGAAACGGCTGCGGGCAGGTACCTGCCAAGGCCCAAAGGACAGCGAGACGGCGTGGCCCTGTGCTTGTCGGGAGGGGGTTTTCGGGCGGCGTTGTTTCACCTGGGCGCGCTGCGGCGGCTCAACGAACTTGGAATACTTTCAAAGGTCGATGCGATCACTTCTGTTTCGGGCGGAAGCATCATCTCGGCACATTTGGCAACCCAGATACGCAACTGGCCGGCGCCCGGCGAAGTGTTCGCAGATTGGGAACCGGTGGTTGCGGCGCCCTTCCGTGCATTTGCAGGCAGGGATTTGTGTACGGGGCCTGTGCTGCAAATCCTGTTGCCATGGAACTGGTTTCGTGCCGGATCCCAGGCGGCGGCGCTGCGGCGGCGATACCACGAGCGGCTGACATCGCTGAAATTGTCCGAGTTGGGGGATCGGCCGAAATACGTTTTCTGCGCCACAGATCTTGTCTTTGCGGCCAACTGGAAATTTGAACGTGACCGTGTGGGTCACAGGCAGGCAGGTTATGCCCAGCGGCCCGAAAATGTGTCGGTGGCGACCGCGGTCGCGGCATCATCCTGTTTTCCGCCGTTATTTGAACCAATGGGCCTTCCGGTGCCCGCCGACCATATCCAAGGGGGACGCTTTCAGCCGGAGCAGAGACGGCAGGAACTCCTAAGGGGCATTCGACTGAGCGACGGCGGTGTATATGACAACATGGGTCTTGAGCCGGTATGGAAAGACAGCAGTGTGGTGCTGGTTTCGGACGGCGGGGCGCCCTTTCAGTTCGTCGAGAGCAGGATGCCGTGGCACCGACTGAAGCGCTACGTGGACATCGCTGCCCGTCAGGGCTCGACGGTGCGGAAGCGATGGCTGATCGGGCAGATGATCGAGGGGGTGATGGACGGGGCCTACTGGGGCGTGGCCAGCTCGCCGCAGAGATATCACGCGTCCTATCCAGGGTATTCGAAGGAACTTGCGGAGGAATGCATCTCGCGGATTCGCACGGATATGAACCGTTTCAGCGATGCGGAGATCGCCATTCTGGAAAACCACGGCTATCTGCTGGCGGATGCGGCGGTGCGGCAGCATGCAGAGCAGCTTGCCAGTGTGGCGGCCCCCCTGGCGGTGCCGCATCCGGAATGGATGGATGAGGGCCGCGTCCGCAAGGCGCTGGCAAACAGTCGCCGCCAACTGACTTTGCAGCGTTTCCTCGACCTGTTTCGCGCGTGACCGGCTTAGGTTCGAGTGGAATCTGCGAAAACAGGACGCGAAAGTCTTCATATGCGCCCCCCTCTGGATGCACGCTTGCGGCGTTGGCGGGAAATGGTATTTGAAGCGACGACACAAAGCCGGTAAGATACCCCCCGCGGTTATTGTAAAGTCTGGCGCCATGCGTTTCGGGCGCTCGTTTTTGGCTTTCCCTTTGACGTTTGAGGCTGTAAACTGATGCCCATGGTAGAAAAGACGCTCATCAAGAATGGCCGGCTGATCGATCCGGCCAATAAGGTCGACGGCAAGGCCGATGTGCTGATAGTCGGCGACAAAATTGCCTCTGTCGGCGTCGTCGATGCCCCGGATGCCCAGGTGATCGACGCGGCGGGCAAGCTTGTCGTGCCCGGCCTTATTGACCTGCACGTTCACTTTCGCGAACCAGGCGATGAAGAAGAAGAAACCATCGCCAGCGGTTCGGCTGCGGCCGTGGCGGGGGGGTATACCTCGGTCGTTTGCATGCCGAATACCGACCCGCCCATCGACGAGGCGACCGGAGTGGAGTTCATTCACCGCATGGGCCGTCAGGCGCGCAAGACATTCGTATATGTAATGGGAGCCGTGACAAAGAACCGCCAGGGGGTGGAACTTTCGGAAATGGGCCTCATGGCACAGGCCGGCGCCGTCGGGTATACCGACGACGGCGACGGCGTCCAGGACGCAGCGGTGATGCTGCGGGCGCTCAAGTACGCCGGCATGCTTGACCGCGTGGTGGCCCAGCACTGCCAGGATCAGTCCTTAGGCGGGCGCGGCGTGATGAATGCCGGGTACAATTCGACAATTCTGGGTCTGCCCGGGATCGACCCGCTGGCAGAGGAGATGATGCTTTGGCGCGACGTTCAGCTTGTCCGAAAGACCGGCTCGCGGTACCACGCCCAGCACATTTCGACCGCCGGGGGCGTGAAGATCATTCGTGAAGCCAAACAGATGGGTCTGCCGGTGACGTGCGAAGTATCGCCGCACCATTTGCTGCTGACCGACGACGCCATTGTCGAATACGACACCAACTACAAAGTCAATCCGCCGCTGCGCACGCGGGCCGACGTGGAGGCATTGCGGCAGGCGATCCGGGAGGGACTGGTGGACGCACTGGCAACCGACCACGCACCGCACCTGCAGAGCGAAAAGGAACTGGAGTTTCTGACGGCGCCGTTTGGGATTGCGAGTCTGGAATGTGCTTTGGGTCTTTACGTCAAGGCGCTGATCGAGCCGCGCGTGGTGGACTGGCCCGCCCTGATTTCCATGCTGACGTATCGGCCGGCCCGCGTGATCGACGTTCCTAAAGGAACCCTGGGCCCGGGCGATCGAGCGGATGTGACGATTATCGATCCCGGCGCCGAGTACGTGATCGACGCTGATGCTTTTTTCTCAAAGAGCAGAAATTGTCCGTATCACGGGTGGCGGGTCAAGGGCAGAGTAGAGAAAACATTCGTTGCGGGTGAACTGCGGTTTTCGGCGGATTAACTCTCGCCGCAGGTGACGCCGCTTAGCGGAGACGCAACTCTGCGGATGCAGCCCGATGGCATTTTGCCGAAGTATTGCACTGGAATTTATTGGGATTGTTTACATGCCTCTATTGGTCGACGGCTACAATCTGCTGCGTACGGTTCAGAAAGACGAGCAGTTTGAGGAAATGCGGGAGTCGGGGCTCTGCCGCATCATTTCGGATTACCTGGTGACGATGCGCGACCGGGGGCACGTGATTTTCGACGGCACCGGGCCGCCGGACAAGGAGGAGATGGAGCAACTCGGCGGGCTTGACAATCTGGAAGTCTATTTTTCCGGAGAGCACTCGGACGCCGACACAGTGATCGAGCAGAAGATCGAGGACAACACCGCGCCAAAAAGCCTGGTGGTGGTGAGTACAGACAGGGCTGTGCGCGCCGCGGCAGGGCGGCGAAAGGCCACATCCGTGCGGTCGGACGTCTTCTGGCAGCAGTTGCTGCTGCGGCTTGAGAACCGTCGCAAGCCCGCCAACGAGCCCGGGGCCAAGCGGCAGGGCATCAGTGATATCGAGACGGATCAGTGGCTCGATTTATTCGGTATGGACAAGGATTGACTGCGTGCAGGGAGTAGATATGGCTTACACAATCGGTCTTGACTACGGTACGAATTCAGTGCGGTGTGTGATCGTCGAAACCGCCACCGGACAAGAAATTGCCACGGCGATCCACGGTTATGAAACAGGCGAGGCGGGCATTATCCTCGATGCGTCGGACCACAACCTTGCCCGTCAGAACCCCGCCGACTACCTGAAAGGGGTGGAGGTCACGGTGCGTGAGGCGCTGGCCACGGCGAAGAGAGCGAAAGGTTTTGATGCATCACAGATCGTCGGGATCGGCGTGGATACGACCGGTTCGACCCCGTTGCCGGTCGACAAAAACGGTACACCGCTGGGGATGCTGGATGAATTCAAGGATAATGCCAATGCAATGGCCTGGCTGTGGAAGGACCACACGGGCCATGCCGAGGCCGCCGAAATTACCGTTCTTGCCGAGCGCATGCGTCCGGAGTACCTTGCCAAATGCGGCGGGACATATTCGTCCGAGTGGTTCTTCAGTAAGATATTGCATTGCCTTCGCGCGGATGCAACGGTTTTCGATGCCGCTTACACCTGGGTGGAGCACAGCGATTGGCTGCCGGCCGTTCTGACAGGGACGGATCATCCTGACCGGCTCAAGCGCTGCCGATGCGCCGCCGGTCACAAAGCGATGTTCAACGACGCCTGGGGCGGCTATCCGGATGCCGACTTCCTTTCGAAGTTTGATCCGAAACTGTCGCGTCTTGGGGCGACGCTGGGCAATAAGACCTTCGCCGTGGACACGGCCGCGGGCACCCTTACCCGGGAATGGGCCCAGAAACTTGGTGTGCCGGTCGGGATTCCCGTTGCGATGGGCGCATTCGACGCACACCTCGGGGCCGTTGGGTCAGGCATTCGCGAAGGCGTCCTCGTTAAGATCATCGGAACCAGCACCTGCGATATGGTGGTCGCGCCGGGCACATCCACACTGCCGGACATACCGGGCATCTGCGGCATCGTGGACGGTTCGATTCTGCCGGGCTTTTTCGGTCTGGAGGCCGGGCAGTCCGCGGTGGGCGATATCTTCAACTGGTTCGTCAATTATATGCAGGCGGGGGGTAAGGAGGCAGGTTCACACGAGTCACTGACGACGAGGGCCGCGGCGCTGCGGCCCGGGCAGTCGGGCCTCTTGGCGCTGGACTGGAACAACGGCAACCGGACGATCCTCGTGGACCAGCGGCTCACGGGACTGTTGGTCGGCCAGACGCTGCACACCCGGCCGGAGGAGATCTATCGTGCTCTTGTGGAGGCGACGGCCTTCGGGGCACTGACCATTATCAACCGTTTCGAGGAATACGGCGTGCGTATCGAGGAGGTCGTTAATTGCGGCGGTATTTCCGAGAAGAATGCGATGCTCATGCAGATTTACGCCGACGTGACGGGTCGCGAGATGAAGATCGCGCGATCGGGGCAGGCCTGCGCCCTGGGTTCTGCGATTGCGGGGGCGGTCGTGGCGGGCAAGGCCGCCGGAGGCCATGATACGTTCGCCGATGCCCAGAAGGCGATGTGCGGCGTCAAGGCGACGACGTTTAAGCCCATCCCGGCCAACCGCGAAACTTACGCGCAACTGTACGGCCTTTACAAACAAGTGCACGACGCGTTCGGAGTTAAGGACTGTGCCGGCGGGCTTGCGAATGTGATGAAGGACCTTCTTAATATCAAAGACCGGGTGAATGGCTGAGCATTATGCATGAGGAATTACGACAGGCGGTCTACGAAGCCAACAAGCAGCTGGAAGTCCATCGGCTTGTCATCTACAGTTGGGGCAATGTCAGCGGTATTGACCGGCAAACGGGTATAGTCGTCATCAAGCCCAGCGGCGTTTCGTATGCGGCGCTGACGCCGCAGAACATGGTGCTTGTCGATCTGGATGGCCGCATCGTGGAAGGCGACCTCAAGCCGTCGTCCGACACGGCGACACACCTGGAATTGTATCGTGCGTTCGAGACCATCGGAGGCGTATGCCACACGCACTCGCCCAAGGCGACGATGTGGGCCCAGGCGTGCCGGCCGATTCCGTGTTTCGGCACGACCCATGCCGATTATTACTATGGTCCCGTTCCTGTCACAGAGGCGATGACCGAGGCGGAAATAAAAGACGACTACGAGCGGAATACAGGCAAAGTGATCGTGCGGCGGTTCAGCAGTCTCGATCCGCGGCAGGTGCCGGCGGTGCTCGTCGCCAACCACGGGCCGTTCACATGGGGGCCCAATGCGGCCGCGGCCGTGGAGAGCGCCGTGGTATTGGAACAGGTCGCCGACATGGCCTTGGGAACGCTGCTGGTTCATGCGAGGCAGGACGCTGTTTCACAGGTTCTGCTGGATAAACACTACTTACGAAAACATGGCGAAAACGCCTATTACGGACAACGCTGACAGGAGAAAACATGAAGAAGACAACATTTGCTGTGATCGTAGGCAATCGCGGGTTTTTTCCCGATCACCTCGCCCAGAGCGGGCGAAAAGATATTCTCGACGTACTGAAGGCCAGCGGCTACGACGCCGTCGCGATCGGAGCCAACGACATTAAGTATGGGGCGGTCGAGACATTCGACGACGCGAAGAAATGTGCGGCCTATTTCTCCCGGCATGCTGAAACGATCGACGGTATCATCGTGACGCTGCCAAATTTTGGCGACGAAAAGGGCGTTGCCGAGACGATCAAACGATCGGGGCTGGAGGTGCCGATCCTGATCCAGGCGGAACCCGACGAAACGCCGCGAATGACCATAAAGGACCGCCGCGATTCGTTCTGCGGCAAGATCAGCGCGTGCAATAATCTGCGGCAGGCGGGGATCCCCTTTACGCTGACGCGGTCGCACACGGTGGGCGTCAGGTCGGAGGAGTTCAGGAAGGAACTTGATGATTTCGCATCCGTTTGCCGCATCGTGCGGGGCCTTCGCAACGTGCGGTTCGGGGCCATCGGCGCACGCACGGGGGCGTTCAACACGGTGCGCTACAGCGAGAAACTGCTCGAACTGTCGGATATTTCCGTCGAGACAATTGATCTGTCGGAAGTGTTCGGCCGGGTCGAACGTCTTAAGGACGGCGACGCGGCAGTCGAAAAGAAACTTGCCGACATCAGGAATTACATTACCGTCGACTCGATCCCGGCGGACGCACTCATGAAAATGGCCAAGTTTGGTGCGGTGGTCGACGACTGGGCGGCGGCGAACGATTTGGCGGGAACGGCGATTCAATGCTGGACGAGCATTGAAGAATTCTTCGGCATCACGCCGTGCGCGATCATGAGCATGATGAGCGAGTCACTTATGCCCAGTGCCTGCGAAGTCGATGTCACGGGGCTGCTGGGGATGTACATTCTGCAGTTGGCTTCCGGCAATCCGAGCGCGCTCCTGGACTGGAACAATAACTTTGGCGATGATCCGGAGAAGTGCATTCTGTTCCACTGTTCGAATCTGCCCAAATCATTCTTCAAACAGGCGAAGATGGATTACCAGGAGATTATCGCCGGCTCGGTTGGCAAGGACAACGCCTACGGGACGGTGATCGGGCGGATCGCCCCCAACGACGCGACGTTTCTGCGGACCACCACCGACGATGCCGACGGCGTCATCAGCGTCTATACCGGCCATGGCAGGTTCACCGATGACAAACTCGACACGTTCGGCGGCTACGGCGTAATGCAGATTCCGAATATGCAGGTGCTGATGCAATACATCTGCAGGATGGGCTTCGAGCACCACGTGGCGGTCAATATCTGCCTCAAGGCAGACGCTATCGCCGAAGCCCTGTCGACCTATATGGGCTGGGAGGTCTATCGGCATGTCTGATCGGCTCTGACCGGCCGCCGGGGCCGCTGTTGCGACTTCATTCGTTGAGAGGGTATGATGATGCAGAGTGGGAAGTTCCTGGTGAGTGTGCTGGCGGCTTTGGGGTGTCTTTGCGGCCGATTGTACGCCGCAGATGCCAACCGGCTGAGTTCGCACGTGCGGGTTATCGACGGCGCGATCAACGGCGTGGTCATCGAAAAGGGTCCATCGCGTATCGTCATCTATGGCGATCCGGATGAGACGCTGGATGCCGCGGCCGCTGTCTTGTTCACGCACAGCCGGCGCGATGTGGTCTGGGCGGGTCGGCGGCTCGTGGAAAATGACGCCATGGCGATTGTGCCGGCGGGCGACCAGGAGCAATTCACCCGGGCAGACGCGTTCTGGAATGCGTTTGCACAGAAACGCTACCACGACTATGAACAGCAGACAACGAAGATTATCACCCGTCCGTTGCCTGTCGGTCGCACGGTGCAGGGGGGTGAAACGTTCGATTTGTGTGGGGTGGAGTTCGAGGTCCTCAATACGCCCGGCTATGCACGAAACGCCGTCAGCTATCTGGCAATCATCGACAGAATGAAATATGCCTTTGTGGGCGACTTAATCTACGGCGACGGCCAGTTGTTCGATTTGTACAGTCTTCAGGATGCGGTGCCGGAGGCGAAGATCGTGGGCTATCACGGCTGGGCCGGGCGCATGGGCGCGCTGATTGAAAGCCTGCGAAAAGTGGCCGAGGCGAAGCCGGATATCATTGTCCCCGTTCGCGGGCCGGTGATCCGCGATCCGCAGGAGGCTATCGAACGACTGACCTTGCGCCTGCAGGCCGTCTATGCCAACTATCTGTCCGTCAGTGCGGGCCGGTGGTATTTTAAGAGTAACTACGACACACTTGCGGAACGCGTGTTGGGGCCGGAGCCCAAGGTGGAGTGGATGGCATGGGCCGAGGAGATCAACGAACTGCCGCCGGCATGGATCATCTCGATTCACAATGCGCGGTTGATCATGTCGGCCGACGGGCGAGGCTTTCTCGTCGATTGCGGCGGTGAAGCGATCATTAAAGAAGTCATCAAACTGCGTGACCAGGGCACGCTCAAGGCCCTTGACGGACTGTTCATTACGCATTACCACGATGACCACACCCAAGCGGTCAATGACCTGCTGCGGGAGTTTCGCTGCCCCGTCTATGCCTGCGAGCCGTTGGTACAGATTCTCAGGAGCCCGTGGGCATTTCGCCTTCCCGCCATGACGGAACGGCCTATCTCCGAGATTACCGTCATGCGCCACGGGCAGAAAATGCGGTGGAAGGAGTTCATGTTCACGTTTTATGATTTTCCGGGCCAGACGATTTACCACGATGCGATGTTAGCGGAGAAGGACGGCGGCGAAAAAATATGCCTGCTCGGCGATGCATTTACGCCTTCCGGCATTGACGACTACTGTCTTCTGAACCGAAATATCTTTCACGAGTCGATGGGGTACTTCCGCTGCCTGGATATCCTGCGGACTCTGCCCAGAGAAACGCTGCTGATCAATCAGCACGTGCTGGAGACGTTCGCCTTCAGCCCGGACCAGATCAACGTCATGACGTATCTGCTCAAGCAGCGGCAGCAGCTCATGAAGCCGCTCTTTCCGTGGCCCGATCCGAATTTCGGTACGGACGAACGCTGGGCGAGGTTCTTCCCGTACGGGCTCAAGGCTTTCCCGGGCCAAACGATGGAAATGGCAGTGAACATCTTGAACCACTCCGACGCGCTCGGCGCCTTTACGGTGCGGCCGAACATGCCGGATGGTCTGCGATGCAGTGTGCAGAACGTACCCCTTCTGGTCCCGCCCCGCGGCGAAAAGCACGTGGATTTCCGCATTACCGTACTGCCCGATACGCCGCCTGGCGTCTACGTGCTCACCGCCGATGTTCAGTTCGAAGGCCACACGCTCAAACAATGGTGCGAAGCCCTCATCGAGGTCCACGCACCGGAGAAATCAGCCGATTAAGCGGCATTACTTGCCGCCGTCGGCCTTTACAACAGTCACCGGAGCGATCGCTTCCAGGTCAGCCTTGATTTTCTCGGCGTCGCCTACAACCACAATGGCCATCTTGTCGGTATCCAGCGTCGCGGCTGCAAAAGCGGCGCATTGCTCAGCCGTCGTCTCGGCGATCCCGGCCATGAGCCTGTCAAAGAAATCTTTGCCCAGACGCTGCGACTCCACAAGCCAGAGGTCCCCGGCGATGGCCTGCGGTGTTTCACGCTGCCGCACAAAGCTGCCCGCGAAATAGTTCTTTGCGTCATCCAGTTCGTCAGCGGCAGGCGGCGTGGTCTGTACGCGTTTGAGCTGGTCCAGCATAACCTGGATTGCTTCGGCGGCAGATTCGTTCTTGGTGAAGGTGCTCACTTTGAAGTCGCCTTCCATCCTCTGGGCGTAATAGCCGCCTCTGGCGCCGTAGGTGAGTCCTCTTTCGACACGGATAGCCCGGTTGAGCCAGCTATTGAACGACCCGCCAAAATACAGGCTCACGATACGGCTGACAAAATACTCGGGCTGTTCATGTCGCGTAATGCCTAATTGTCCCACGCGAATCTCGGCCTGCATACTTCCGGGGCGGTCCACGATGGTGATCTGTGTCGGTTTCGCCGGCGGGATATCCGGCAACATAATGCCCATCTCGACGAGGCCTATTTTCCACTTGCCCAGAAACCGGCGAGCAAGTTCCACGGCTCTGTCCGTTGTGATGTCGCCGGCATAGATCAATGTGGCCTGGTCCGGCCGGGCGAACTTGCTCCACCACAGCTTCAGGTCGGGGGTGGTCAGACTTGCCACGTCGGCGACTTCGCCGGTGACCGTCCGGGCATAAGGATGATTGCCGTAGAGCTGCTTACGAAGCTGCTTCTCGGCCAGATAGCTGGGGGCCTGCTGCTCGATGGCCAGCCCGGTGATGACCTGTTTTTTGAGTTTTTCGAATTCGTCGGCGTCGAACGTGGGTGTCAGTACTACCTCCGCCATAAGCTCCATGGCGCGTTCGGCATACTCCGCCACACAGTTTGCCGCGACAGTGCTGGTGTCCATGCCCGCGCTGCCCGACAGAGCAATCGCATACTGCTCCAGTTCCGCCGCCAATTCACCCTCCGTGTGCTCCGCTGTGCCTTTGGTCAGCATCTGCAGCGTCATAGACGCTTTGCCCGGCTGGCTGCCGTCGGTCCAGGCGCCGTTCATAAGCCCCAGCGATATGCTGACAAACGGCACCTCGTGATTGGGCACCACGATCACCTTAAGTCCGTTATCCAGCCTTGTTTCAGAGTAGTCTTCGGAGACCTCATACTTCGGGAGTTCCGCAAGGGGCGGCTTTTTGGGCCAGTCCGCCGGACGTTCCACGCCGGGCCGGCCAGGCGCGGGCGCCTGGGTTTCGGGTTCTGCGGCAATTGGCGCATCCTCCTTATCCTTTTCGCCGGCCATCGCTCCTTTGGCGTTTTCCTCGACGATAATCACCAGTTCCTTGTCCTCGGTGAGGTATTTCGACGCGACCCGCCCGATATCGGCGCGGGTGATCTGGCGAATCTCATCGAAAATACGATTCACCTGCGAGACGTCACCCACGATGACTGCGGCGTGGCCGAGAATGTTCGCCTTGCTCGCCACGTTCAGGTTGGAGGTGACCACCGATTTGAGCCGCTGATTTCGGGCCTTTTCGAGTTCCTTTTGAGTTACGCCGTCCTTCTGAATCTTCCGGACATGCTTGCGGATTGTTTCGATAATGACGTCGGCGTTATCTTCGCCCGTTTGCTGAATGGCCGAGGCGTCAAAGACACCGTCCTGCTCCAGGTTGAACGTCGACGAACCCGCCTCCACCGCCAACTGCCGTTCGGCGACCAGTTCGCGATAGAGCCGACTGCTTTTACCGCCGCCGAGGATCTCGGCCAGCAGGTCCAGCGGCGCCTCGTCAGGATGGCCGGCCGGCACCGTCCGCCAGACTATATCGACCATGCCCGCCGGGGCGTTTTCGTCATCAATGACCAGTCGCCGGCTCGAAGTGATCGGCTCGGGGCGAACCGTCACCTGCTCCTGCAGCGGGTCCTTCGGAATCCAGCCGAAGTACTCTCTGGCGAGTTTCTGGGCGTCGGCGTGCTTGACCGCACCGACAATCACCAGCGTGGCGTTATTCGGCACATAATACTTCATCCAAAAGGCCCGCAGCTCGGCTACTCTGGAAGCCCGCAGATCCGCCAGTTTGCCGATGGGCGTCCATTCATAAGGGGTTCCCGCGAAGATCGCCGCAAACATCTTTTTGAACAGCGTGCCATAGGGGCGGTTCTCGCCCATGCGCAGTTCCTCTTCGACAACCTGCCGCTCCGTGTCGAAGGACTCCCGATCGATCTTCAAAAACGACATACGCTCCGCCTCCAGCCACAGAGCCAGCTCAAGCTGATCGGCTGGCAGCGTCTGGGTATAGACTGTCTGGTCGAAGCTGGTGTAAGCATTGTTCGTGCCGCCGACGCGCTGAATGAACGCGAAGTGGTCTTTCTCGGCTACGCGGTCGGTGCCTTTGAACATCATGTGCTCGAACATATGGGCAAATCCCTGCCGCCCGGGATCCTCGTTTTTGGAGCCGACGTGATACCAGACATCAACTGCGACAATCGGACTTGAGAAGTCCTCCAGCGTGATCACCTGCAGGCCGTTGTCCAATGTGATATGCTGATAGTCGAAAAGCTTCTCCTCGACCGGGGCGCCGGTGCGAGCAATGCTCTGTGTCTCCTCACAGCCGGCCCAGAACACGGCGGAGGTCAGCAACAGAATTGTTATCACCCTGGTGAATGCATTTTTCATGGTTCCATTCCCCTGAATCTCAAATAACTGCGTGGCCAGTCGTCACGGCCGCCGGTATTCTATCGGTCGAATAAACCGATGGGCATCACATTAGCCGACCAAAAACTGCACCTTAGGCCGGTTGACCAGACGCGTACAGACTAGGAGCGCAACCGGTGATGCGTTTAGCGTTTTTGCTTAGACCGTAAGACCCAATGCCATATTCCGATAAAATAATCCCGATCTCCGGCGTAATAAATTAGACTACACGTTGGTCGCGGGCATTGTTCAAGGGTTTTCCGGCACAAGGTGGCGCAAAGGAGAAAGTGTCTCCCTTTCCGTTTTTTGCGGATTATCGCCGGGCGGAGCTACAGGGGTCAGGCTACGGATTAGAATTTGTCGCGCCCGGGGTCGGGGCGGCGGCCTGCCAGTTGGCTGCGTCATTGCCGTACTCAGCGGACGACTTTCGGCACAGCGTGTACGCGTCCGAACCGTCCGGCTGCGTCGGCCAGGGGTCCTCACCTGCCGGGTGCGACCCGTCGCTGTAGGCCACGCGGTCCACGCGGATGTACATGCGGGTTGTGCCGTCGACGTCGCCGGGCATCTGCAATTCGAGTTTTTCGCCGCCATTTGAAAGACTGCCGCCGGCCACGCCCCATTCGAGCCACTGGACGCCCAGACTGTTAATGTTGCTGCCGCCGAGGAATACGGTTTCGAATGCCGTCCGATCCTTCACGAGCAGCATATATTCGCCTGCGGCCAAGGTGATTGCCGATGGGCCCGATGGAAACCTGAAGTCGAGGCCGGGATCACCGGGGTTATCGACGAACCGCCAAGGCTCGTTCGTTGCGTAGCTAAAAAAGCTAACGGGCGCATCACTGATGTTCAGCAGTTCAACGAATTCGGCGTCACCATGTGAGAGGGGATTATAGGCGATCTCATTAATGACGACCGGCCCAACCCTGGGATAGGCATTGGGGGCGCCCGGTGTGTTGACGCTCATGGCGACGAAGTTGACTCCGCCGTCGAGGGTGCTCTTGATATAGCGGCCGAAGGCGACACCGGTCTCGGATGGACCGAACACCTCCTCTGCCAGGATGGTCAGCGCGCCGCCGATGTCCTGCGACAGGTAGGCGCCCTCGCCGTTTTCACTGAAAGCGAACGGCTGAATGACGGCAGGATTGGCGGTGTTGTTGAAGTGGACGTCTTCGTGGAATACAACATAGCTGGAGGGTGTGTCCACCGGGCCGATTATTGTGCCGTCAGGAATACGGAATTTCATGAGGCTGACGCTGTTGGCGTCTTTGTCGCTGAGATACATGCCGCTCAGATCGATCGACTGCTCGGTGAGATTTCGCAGTTCGATCCAGTCAGGGGCTTCGGCATGAGAATGCGCCAGCAATTCATTAATGACTATGTCGCCGCGTCCGACGCCGTTATCATCCTGCCCCGGTGTGCCGCCGAATACCGACGATGCTTTCCATGCGCCCTTGCGGTCCCAAGCATTGGGATCGGTGCCGTAGGGGTCGCGAATCGTCAGCGATAAACCGTCGCCGTCCGTGCCGAGGTACCAATTATCGTTATAACGGAAATTGTGAATGGTTCGTCCCAGGGCATCGACCAGTTCGATGCGCTCGCCGGCATTGTCCAGTGCGCCGGTGAACGGAACCGCAATGACGGTAATATTGCCGACATCGTAATGTGTTTCGAAAATCGTACGGTCCTTGACGACCACAGCCAGTGCGCCGGGGAGCAACTGCAGATAAGGCAGTTCGAGGTGGATGCCTTTTGTGAAACGCACCAGCGCGAGGTTGATGGGCGTATCGCCGACGTTCTTGAGTTCGACAAACTCGGCGTCCGGATGGCCGGCGGGCGCCGCCGGCGGATTGAACATGATTTCGGTGATCCGCAGGCTTTCGGCGACCGGCCCGACTGCGAAGACGGTCTCGCTCAACGCGCTCCACTCGGTCCCGTTGAGGACACGGGCCTTGACGCGCACGCTGTGCGTCAGCGGTATAGGCGTACCCGTGAACTCAATCGCCGCCGCATTGAAGGCCCCGCCGGGCGCACGCGGGTCCTGGCCGTTCATCGTATACCAGATGCGGCCCAAACCGTTTGGGTTCGTGAGGGTTAATGCGGCTGCCGGCGATACGTGACCGCCGTACATAGGCGAGCCGTTGATCCTGAAGTCCGGCGGCGCTGTGTTGGGATAGAGACCGGAGCCCTTAATCCAGTTGAATACAACGTTGGATCGTGTTGTGAAAAAGCTGCCGTTCTGCGGCCCGTAGTTGATCCACTCCGTGCGGGTGTGCGGAATGGCGGATCGGTTGTCGCCCCAGCGGCCGCTCTCTCCGCGGATGCCGTTGCGAATCTGCTGCACACGTGTCTGGTAGATTTCGTTGGTGCGCGGATAACTGAGCGCGCCGCCGTTGTGGAAGTGCCTGTGGATGTGGTCGGCCCAGCGCATTTTGTATTCGATGTGATTCTTCAAGCGGCCATGCACGTCATTAGGGCTCTGCCCGATATTATTGGTGCCTTCAAAGGTGTGTTCGGCGTCCCAACTGTGATAACGCCACCGGCCGGCGACGCGGTGCGTGGCGTACCAGTTCTTGAACGGCCAGTCATGGTTGCCGGGAAACCAGTTGGCTAACAAATACGTGATAAGGTTGTCGACGTCCAACTGTTCCTCGATAGTCTGCCACCTGGTCATATCCGTTGGGTTGCTGCCCGCGGCGCTGGCGGCACTGAGCATGGCATTGTAGCTGGCGGTTGCGCCGGGACCACCCACGCCGTCATTTATGACGCCGGTGGCGCTGTGCTTGATGGCGTCGTACTCTTCCTTATTGCCGCCGAATGTCTCGGCTGCCCACGAGTGGTCGGGGCGCTCGTGAATGTAATACATGCCCCAATAGAGATCGTTGATGTAGAGGTGGGCGTATGCGCCGTGCGGCGAGTAACCGCCCATCGCGTTATGGAAATCGGCCACCGCCTGGTCCTGCACGTACATGGGTTGTGTATGCTGCCCACTGTGAAGCCATGAGTGGTTAATCGCGGCGTCCAGAACGAAGCTGTCGTACTCGGTGACCGGTGAATCCGGAAAGATCGCCGCGCTCAGTTTGGACCAGCCGCCGGTTGGGGTTCCATTGTCCGTGTGCGTCTTAAACCGAGGACGCATTGAAAGTTTATCCGTCTTCCAGCGGTTCAGGCTGGTTCCGCCGCCGCTGATGCCGCCCTGCATGGCCATCGCGCAATTCTGCTGTACCACGAGACCGCCGTTCGGGTCGATGTATTCAAAGCTGCAGGGGTACTCGGTGCCGTCCAGCGCGCCCGTGGCGTACAGGCCTTGTCCGTACTTGAACCAGTCGTCTTTGGGCATGCAGACGACGATGGTGGGAAGGGCCCGCAAGTCGAGGGTCGTCAGGCGGTCGTTGGCGTTGGCATGGTTCACAATATCCGGGTCGACTTCGTAATCGGGGCCGTTCCATCCCCATCCGGTGGACGGATACCCGGCAGGCGTGCCGCTGTTGGCTTGTGTGAGCACGTGTTCGAGGAAGATATAAGTGTGCGTGTCGATGTTGGTTGGGAGAGACCCCGCCTTGACCGCTGCGGCCCGCAGGCAGGTGGTCGTTGCGATGTAGACCTTATCAAGGTCATTGTACACCTGGGCAGTCGGAGTCGGATTGCCATTAATGTCGATTGGCGGGGTGCTGTCGGTTGTATAATAGATGGTCGCGCCCCCGGTCTTTGAGGTGATGCTGACGTGGACCGGCGAATCATAGAAGCCGCGGTTGGGCTCGAATTTGGTGTCGGCAACACGTCCGGCGATGCCGGCCTGGGCGTTTTGTGCCGCCGGCGTGGGGCTTGTGAAGAAGTACCACGAAGTCGCAGCATCCGGGTGTCGGCCGTACGAGACGCCCACAACCTGAGTGCCGAATACGATGCTGTCAATAACAGTTATCCCGTCCGTGTCATACAAAATGATTTGGTCGCCTTCGGCACTCAGCCGAAACGCCAGGTGCAGGGGCCCCTGTTCCGTTTGGCCGTCCGCCCAGAGGATCAGATAGCCTCCGGGTGCAATTGTCGTCTGGGAGGGGCTGCCGGCAGGAATCCGCCAGATGTTTTGATCGTCGGCCAAGTACATGCCCGCGATATCAATGGG
This sequence comes from Phycisphaerae bacterium, assembly GCA_014859965.1. Classification (GTDB taxonomy): domain Bacteria; phylum Planctomycetota; class Phycisphaerae; order Sedimentisphaerales; family Anaerohalosphaeraceae; genus JACZKQ01. The sequence goes on along the minus strand of JACZKQ010000144.1, from coordinate 19,118 downwards.
GTTGTCGCTGGCGTTAAAAAGCTCAATCCAATCGTCGTAATCGCCGTGCTCGTCGTGCATGCCTGTCGAACTGTGGTTGGCGGCCATAAACTCATTGATGCGCAGAGTAATGTCGGACCGTTCGGTGTAAATCGCATTGAGGATGAAGAGACTATTCTGTTCGACCGCCGCTTCCTTGAGACCCGGCGGCAGCCAGCCCTCGACGGATGAAAATTCCACATCGCACGGCCCGACGGCCACATTATATTCCTGCTCGCCGCTGACGCGCCAGGGGGTTTCTCCAACGCGCCGCCAGCGGGCCTCGCCCACCACTTCGGCCGGGGAGATGTTGACCTGCAGTGAGCCGGTATGCCGGATGTAGATTCCTTCCGCTTCGGCCATCTGGCCGTAAACAACCTCGACCTCCCGGTCGGCCGGGGCGTCAAAATCGTCAATCGGCAGAAACTCCACCGTATACGTGCCGACAGGCAGACCTTGTACGGGGTCGCCGCTGTTGCGCCAGAAGCCGCCGCCGACGCGCCAAAGCGCAGCCGCACGGGCTTCTTCGGGGTAGATGACTACCTGTAATCCGCCTTTTTGACGGTTCTCCTGCCAGGACTCGGCCAGCCAGTTGTAATCGGCGAAATCGACGTAAGCATCACCGCTGATGTCGGCGCCGCCTGTGGGGTTAGACAGCCACTCTAATGCGAACAGGTACAGGTCGGCCGTGTCGACGAGGCAATCGCCATTGAGATCGCCCAGCGGACAGTCGGCTGGATGAATGATGATGGTGACCTCCTCGGCGGTTTGCAGTTCACCGTCGGTGGCGACAAGCCGCAAGACATAGGTGCCCGGGCTGTTTATGGGAAACTCGATCTCCGGGTCTTCGACATGAGCATTGGGCTTGAACACCACGTCGCCGGGTCCGCTGACTTTCGACCATGTGTACCCAAGATAGCCGTCCGGGTCGCCCAGACCGTCATCGATGACTGTTGCATCCAGTGCAAGCGTGCGCATCGGCAGCGTAAGTTCCTGATCCTCGCCGACGATGACCTGCGGCGGGCGATTCCCGAGGACGCCGGTAGCCTGTACCATGAATCCGTTGATGGCGTAGGCTTGGTAGCCGCCTTCCGCATCGGCAGCCGCCTCCGCGCGGATCGTAAACCGGCCGTCTGCGCCCGGCGAAATCTCGTCCCATCGCACCACGTCACCGGCAAACGTATTGTTGCCTGCTATGAGAACGGTGGTGTGCGGGGTTTTGGCCGCAATCATCGGCCCGTTGCTGCTGTTGTTTGTTGCCGATGCGTGGCCGGACACGGTGACGAGGGTCCTGCGGGTCGGATAATTACTTGTGCGGATTGCGGTGCCGACAAAAGTATAGGTCAGGCTAGGATTCAGGTTGGAAAACTCGATAATTTGTGCCCAGCCCATGCTTGTGTAACTGAGAATGTTTGGGCCCAGATCGATAATTCCGCCAAATATCTGGTCGGCGGGCGTGCCCGGCGCCGCGTTCCCCCCCGAACCGCCGCCGATGGAACTGGGGATGATGCCCACAGCCATGCTAAAGGTGACGATTGGCATATCGCGAGTGCTGCCGGTGAGAAAGTCCTTCAGCGGGCCGGTGTAGTTGCCCGTGTCGGCGTTGTGGATTGTCCAGCGGGTTACGTTTGGCTGGGTGAAGCCGAGTTCCTGCGTCAGGCAGTCGTTATAGGCCGTCCAGAGCACGTCCGCATCCGCAATCGCCGGCACCGCCATGCACATCAAGACACACCCCAGGACCGTTACCTGCCACTTTCCGCTTCTCATACCCAACCTCATCATTGCAGTAGCTCAAGGGGATCAACGCGCCGAATCTTTATCTATCGACACAGGTGTCCCGCGCGATTACATCCAGAACCGCCCAGAATTAGTCTACCATGCATGGAATTCAGGACGACGAATTTGCTCCCCTCACAGGATTATAACACAAATCGCTGCGCAGAGCAACAAATAAGCAATTTAGCCTCAAGGGGATCTACTATGCCCTTGCGGCGGGCGGGGGTCTCAAAATCACGCACAACAGCAGTCCGGCCAGCAATATGGTCAACGTGCCGAAGACGGGAACCAGGAAGCCATGAAAAGGGCTCTGCAGGGCTTCGGGGCAGCCGGGTATCCTTGCCGACAGGCTCATCCAGCCCAAAACAATAAGACCGAGGAGCACTGCGGTGAGAGCTATGCTATTATTGGCCCTTCTGCTGATCATCCCCAACAGAAACAGCCCCAGCATGCCGCCTCCGAGTATGCCCGCCAGCAGCCACCAGACGTCAAGAATGTTTTCGCTGGTGCGGGTTAGAAAGAGCGCAACGCCGGTGCCGAGAATGCCCCATAAGACCGTTGAGGCGTAAAGAGCCCGCATCATGGCGTGTTCGCCCGCTGCCGGGCGGATGAACCGCTGATACCAGTCTTTCGCCAGCAGCGTCGCCGACGAATTTAGACTTGTGCTGACGGTGCTCATGCCGGCCGCAAACAGTGCGGCGATCAGCAGGCCCTTGGCGCCGGCCGGCAGCATCCGGCCGATGAAATGGGCGAAGACTTTGTCGCCTATCTCGCTGTCGGTCAGTTGCCAGGCAATCTCCCGGCGATGCGCGTCAAAGGTCGACGACTCAGGCGATATGCCTTGCCGCAAGAGTTGCATCTCGGCGACGGTCGTGCGTGCCTGCTGCATGTGCTGTGGGTGCGCATCGTAAAACGCAAACAACTGGGTTCCGATGAAAAAGAACATCGCCGATACCGGCAGATACAGCAGCCCGCCCAGCCAGATGCTCTTGCGTGCCTCTTTGTCCGAGCCCGATGCAATGTATCGCTGGATATAGCTCTGGTCGATGCCGAAATTCTGCAGGTTGATCACGATCCCGTACACCAGCACGACCCAGAAGGTGGGTTGTGCGAGAGACATCCCGAAACTGCCCAGACTAAACTTGTCGTGCTCGGCGGCGAGGGCGAAGATCTGCTGAGGCCCCTCCGGCATCTTGAACAGCATCAACAGACAACAGACGACTGCGCCGCCGATCAGCACAACCGCCTGCAGCGCATCGGCCCAGATCACCGCGATAATGCCGCCGACGAAGGCGTAGATCGTAACACTCAGCCCCGTCAGCAGGATAATGATCAGAATATTCTGCCGCAGCAGAATGCTCAGCGGCAGCGCCATCAGGTACATCACCACGCCCATGCGGGCCAATTGCGTCAGGATGTAAAAAAAACTCACATACGCCCTCGCCCACGGACCAAAGCGGCGCTCGAGGTGGGCGTATGCGCTCACCTCGTTTGTACGGCGATAATAGGGCATGAAGAAATGCACGGCGATCCATACGGCCGGCGGCAACGACAGACTGAACACAAACGGGTTCCAGTTGGAAGCGAAGGATTTTCCCGGCAGGGCGAGAAAACTGATGCTGCTCAGGTAAGTCGCGAAAATACTCAACCCGCACGCCCAGCCTGGCAGCGACCGCCGAGCCGCCATAAACCCCTCGGTGCAGCGGCTCCTGCGGTAGAAGTAAAACCCGATGGCCATGGTGCAGGAGAAATAGACGATGAGAACCGCCCAGTCCAGCGTAGTAAACGTGCTTTCCGTCAGCATGCCAGGATGCCTTTCCGGCTCGGCAGGGGTTCGTCTCGGCCGCTCCCTGTAACAAAAGTGTAACCGCCGCCTGCGGCGCACTTTACAGCGGGGACCCAGATTGTTTGCAAAGCCGACTCAGCACTACAGCCAGGAAGCCAGCGTCCTTATTTGCCTGGCCTTGGCTTCGAGAATGAGTTGGAGTATTTTTTTCACGTCATCGTCGGCGGTAAAGCTCTTCAAACCGCTAAAGTACTTGAGGACATCCTTCTCGATTTTCATCGATATCTGGATGATTTCATCTTTTCTGATTCGGTCGTGGAAAATCCTTGCAGGGTCCGCCGAGGCCAGGACATGCAGCCCGGACACGGATTTCCTGAGACTGTCGTCGGCCACGACCGAGCTTTTCTTGCCTTTGAGGTAGACCTGCTTGAGGCGGTCCAGTGCCCGGGCGAAATCGTCTTCCAGCGTCACCATGTCCAGGAATAAATTGGAGTGGTGGGCGAACAACGTTGTCGCCTCTTCATAGAAGTCTCGAGCGTTCCGCCCAACCTGGTCGGCAATGTCGAAGATTTCAGCAAGTGTCAGTTGCTCGTCCATCTTGGTCTCCCACACCACGATTATGGCGTTTTCGCAGTACAAGTCAAGAGAACAACTGGTATATGGAGAGATTTTTGCATGCTTGAACGAACGTGTTTAATCGGTTATGATCCGGTGGAATAACGTATCTTGCTGGACAATCTGGAAAGGACGCATAATGAAGGTAGCGGCATTTAACGGAAGTGCTCGCAAGGATGGCAATACGGCGACCCTGATTCGCACAGTGCTTGCCGAACTGGAAGCCGAGGGGATCGCCACTGAAATGGTGCAGCTTGCGGGCAGCCGCATTCGAGGCTGTACCGCCTGCGGCGGGTGCTTCGAGAAAAAGAACCGGCGATGCGTCGTGGATGATGACGTGCTTAACTCGTGCCTGGACAAAATGCTGGAGGCGGATGGGATCATTCTGGGCTCGCCCACGTATTTCGCGGACGTCAGCACCGAGATGAAGGCCCTGATCGACCGGGCCGGCTTCGTCTCACGCGCCAACGACGACATGCTTCAGCGAAAGGTCGGCGCTGCCGTTGTGGCGGTCCGTCGCGGCGGCTCAATTCATGCATTTGATACTATGAATCACCTTTTCACGATCAGCCAGATGATCATTCCTGGGTCACGCTACTGGAATATGGGTTTTGGCCTGCGTCCCGGTGACATCGAAGGCGATGCCGAGGGCTTGGAAACGATGCAGACGCTCGGCCGGAACATGGCCTGGCTGCTCAAGAAGCTGCACAGCTGAGGCCGGCGGCTGCTTCCAGCGGTTCTTTCCCCGCGGGCGTCCTTGTCGCCTGCGAGAATGCCGGACGTCCTCGCCCTTGACGATGTAGATGACGTCTTCGGCGATGTTGACCGCCTGGTCGGCGATCCGTTCAATAGTCCGCGCGGCCGGCATTAGGCAGAAAATGCAGCCGTGGCCGTTTGCCCCATCCCGCCGACAGACTCACGAACTTCACCGCGTTGGTCCGCAAGTAGGGGCACTCAACTTTTTTCATACAAATTTGGTAACTTAATTGTTTTTAGTCTTTGCGTATGTTACAATTACGTAATTATCTTAGTTGCCATTGACATAAAAGGAGTGGATTAGCATGGATTCCCAGGCAGTGAAACCCCGCGATGCCACAGGCGGTGCGGCGCGTCATGTCGGCGAACTGGAGACCCTTTATAATATCAGCCAAATTCTCGTTACCGGCAGCAATCAGCGTCAGGTCCTCGCCGAAGTTCTGGATGCGCTCGAAAGCGAACTGGGGATGAAGCGAGGAATGATCACGCTCCTGTCGCTCGGCAGTGACGAGATCACGATCGAGGTCGCCCACAATCTCCCGCAAAGCCGTGAAAAACAGATTCGTTACCGCGTGGGCGAAGGCATCACCGGCCGCGTTATGCAAACCGGCAAGGCCATGATTGTCCCCAAGGTCTCCGAGGAACCCCTGTTTCTCGACCGGTTCGAGCGAAAGAAGGAGGGGGGGCATGAGATCAGTTTTATCTGTGTTCCCATCTCTATCGGCAAGGAGGCCATCGGCGCCATTTCGGTAGACAAGGTGTACGATGCAGCAGTGGCCCTGGAGGAGGACAAGCGGGTGCTGAGCATCGTAGCCAGCATGATCGCCAACGACGTCAGCACGCGTCGGGAGGCGGCCCTCATGAACAGGGTGCTCGAAGACGAGAACGTACGGCTGCGCAGCGAACTCGAGGACCGGTTTAGGCCGGAGAATATCATTGGCAATTCCAATGCCATGCGCGACGTGTACCGCCAGATTCACCAGGTGGCCGCCAGCGATACCACCGTCGTGATTCGCGGCGAATCAGGTACGGGCAAGGAACTGGTTGCTCATGCCCTTCACTACTCCAGTCCGCGGGCCAAGCGGCCGTTTATCAAAGTCAATTGCGCCGCCCTTAACGAAAACCTGCTCGACAGCGAGTTGTTCGGTCACGAGAAGGGGGCCTTCACGGGGGCCATTGCCAGCCGAAAAGGACGCATTGAAGAGGCCGAAGGGGGCACGCTGTTTCTGGATGAAATCGGGGAGTTCTCCCCGCTGACACAGGTCAAACTCCTGCGGGTTTTGCAGGAGCGTCAGTTTGAGCGCGTCGGCAGCAATAAGGCCTTGCGGTCCAACGCCCGGATCATTGTCGCGACCAATCGTGACCTGGAGACAGCGGTGGGGGAGGGGCGATTTCGGCAGGACCTGTATTATCGCATCAATGTTTTTCCCATCTTCCTGCCGCCCCTTCGTGAACGGAAGGACGATATTCTGCTGCTGGCAGACCATTTCGTGGAGCAGTACGCACGCAAGATGGGCAAGGAGGTGCGCCGGATCAGCACGCCCGCCATCAACATGATGGTCGCCTATCACTGGCCGGGCAACGTCCGGGAACTGGAAAACTGCATCGAGCGGGCGGTCCTCATCAGCACCGACAACGTCATTCACGGCCATCACCTGCCGCCGACCCTGCAAACGTCGGATGCTTCAGATACGGTCGGCACGGGCTCGCTTGAGGAACGGGTGAACCTGTTTACTCGCGATCTGATAGTCGACGGGCTCAAACGGTGCAACGGCAACCTGGCCGCCACAGCACGCGACCTCGGCGCCACCCCTCGTATTCTGCGATACAAAGTAAAGGAGTTGAACATCGACTATCGCCGCTATCGGCGAGAGAAGTAGGCTCTTTGCTGATCTGCCATATTATTGGACGGCGACAACTTCTTTGACGCCGGCGACCTTTTCTTTAAGAAGCCGTTCCACACCCATCTTGAGCGTCATGGCGGCTCCCGGGCAGCCTCTGCATGCGCCCTGGAGACGCACCCGAACGGTGTTGTCCTCGTCTATGCCCACCAGCTCAATATCGCCGCCGTCGTTTTGAAGCATCGGCCGGATCGCCTGTATCACTTCGGTGACCTGCTCGTTGAAACTCTTGTCTGCATCGCATCCGCAGTTTTCACACATGTCTCATCTCCTGAATAAAATACTAACCATGTTTATACATTATAGCGGTCTATGCGGTTCAGGCAAATTTATTCCGCGAAAGGGCCCGCACCACAGGTCATATCGGTCATGGAGCAGACCAGGACCACCGCCGCATGGCATTTGCGGCATTTGCGGAGGCGGCCATTCATAATGATGTGCAAAGCGACGACAAAGCATAATCCGGGGGTAATGTTGGTGTGAAAACAGGGTGGAAGCAAGTGCGGCATATGGGAATGTATCAAGCGAATGATCGGTTTAAAGGGGAATTAAGTCATGCTGAAACAAAGAGCTTTCACGGTGGTTAAGCTTCTGGTGATCGTTCTGGGCGTGGCGATTCTGGCGGTGATTACGGTTCCGGCAATTCGAGGCGGTGTGGAGGAGGCCAAGTGGGCCGAGGGGCGCGCGGCAGCCGATACGCTGGGTGCTGCGCTCAATACGTATGCTGCCGCCAAGGGGAACGATGGTACGTATGGCGAGGGGCAGCCTTCGTTTTCGACCATGGGCTATTCATCCGACAATTTTAGCGGAACGTATTTTGACCCTGCGGACTTCACCTGGACCACAAATTATGACCGTGCGAGAGAGCCGAAACTGCACTACACAATAGTTGTTTCCCCGCCCAGGGGAACTTCACGACATTCGGCCATGGTCCTTGACCACACCGGCCGGTGGACGGAAATGCCTTGATGAGGACGCCTTAAGGACGCATCTGAATGGACTGTTGGGCACGGCGGTCAGGGTGTAATGCCGCTTGACAGGATTGCGGCCGTCCGTTATAAATACCAGACAGGGTATGTCGATGTGACTGCCCGCAGATGCGGGGAAAAGAAAAGAAGGGAGGACCATCATGCAGCAGCGCAAGGGCATTTCGCGCCGGCGATTCATCCAGACCTCGGCGGGTGCGGTTGCGGCGTTTACGATTGTTCCGAGGCACGTTCTGGGGCAGGGGCAGACGCCGCCCAGCGAGACATTCGGTGCAGCATTGATCGGATGCGGCGGCCAGGGCAATGGCACCTTCGGGGGGCTGGGACCCGACATGAAAAAACTGGCCATCTGCGACGTCAAATTCCTCGACCACGCCGACAACAAGACGGTCTACACCGACTTCCGCCGTGTCCTCGAACGCAAGGACATCGACGTCGTCGCGATCGCCACGCCGCCGCACTGGCACGCGCTGATATCGATCGCCGCCATGGAGGCAGGCAAGGATGTTCTCTGCGAAAAGCCGATGACGCGGTTTATCGCCGAAGGTCGGGCGGTCGCCGAAGCCGAGCGGCGCACCGGCCGCATCTTTCAGGTGGGCACCTACGGACGATTTGGGGCAGACCGCAGAAAACGCAAGATTATGGCCAGCGGACTTATCAAAGACAACTCCGTTGTTTATATCCAACGCGGCGGGTTTAAGGTCAGGGAGTGGAGCGGCGTGGTTAATGCCAAGCCGCAGACGCCCCCCAGAAGCCTGGATTGGGATATGTACTGCGGACCGTCGCCGCTTCGGCCGTTTCATCCGCATCGCTTCGGCGGATCGCACCGCGGCTATTGGGATTACGAAGGCGGCGGCCTGACGGATATGGGTCAGCATTACTTCGACGGCTTCTCGTACATGTACGCCAGGGACGACACAAGTCCCGTCGAGATCGAACCACACGCCCCCGTCGCCCATCCGGAGGCGTGCGGCATGTGGGGCTGGGTCGAAATGAAGTACGCGGACGGTCTGACGCTTGTCTTTGACAGCGGCGAATGGGGCCAGCCCTACGACCGCAGGCAGCCGCGCGACATCCGCATGGAGGACCTCGATGCTGAGAGCCAGGAAAAGCTCAAGGCCATGCCTGATCCCGAACCGCTCGTCAGTTTCCCGGACGCCATCCGAACCCGTAAACGTGCCGGCGGCAATGCCGACGTATCCCATCGGTGCGTATGCCTGATGCACCTGGCGAATATTGCAATTCGTGTCGGACGTAAAATTCAATACGATCCGGTGCGCGAGCGCATTGTCGGCGACGAGCAGGCTAACCGTCTGGTCAATCAGCCGATGCGGGCGCCGTGGCGCCTGTAAGAGGCTCATCCTGCGGCAGCAGCCGCGGAAAGGATAACGATAATGAATGAGAAACTTACCAATCTGATCAATAAGCTGCCCGATCCCGACGATCGGGGGTTCATGTCAAACATTGACAAACAGGTCGCCGACGAGGTGACCGCGGGCATCCTGGCCGGCGGAGCCGAAAACATCGAGGCCGTGGTCGGCGCACTGAAGGTGCCGGCGGAAGGCGGCGATCACAAGGCCCGCTATGCGCTGCATTGTGTCGCAATTGCCGTCGGCAAGGATCAGGACGAACAACGGCAGATGGTCGCCGCCACCCTGGCCAAGTGTGTCGGGGGCGATATGCCCAAGGGCGTCAAGGCTTATCTGGTCCAGGAACTGCAGATGGTCGGCACACCGGCCGAGGCCGAGACGTTAGGCGGACTCCTTTGCGACGAGGATCTCTGCGAGCCCGCGGCTCAGGCCCTCATGGCGATCCGCCGAGGCGCCGCGGACCAGTTCGAAAAGGCCCTTCCCAACGCCGGCCCGAAGTGCAAACCGACCATTGAGCAGAATCTGGCGATACTTCAGCAGCGCCGCCGAAGAAGGCAATAGCGTGGGTTGAGTTGTGCCGCGCGGGCGTACACAACTCTCGGCTGAAGCCGCGAGTCCGTACCCATCGCTCCGGAAAAGGTGTTATTGCTGTCGGCGTGGTCTTCACCGGCTTAGCTGAACTGCGCAGACGACACCCTCTGTCCGCCGGGCTGGTATTGGAGCCAAATGGAGCCTCTATTTCCAGGCGGAGTTGAGTTCGTATACCGCAAGCGAACGCACCAGTGTATCATCTCCCATGGTGAGCAACTCGATCGTTTTATTCTCTTCGGGAAGGACTATGCCCATCGGCATGTAGATACGGCCGTCGTTGGCAAAAATTTCAATGCTGTTGCGGTCGACGAGCAGTTCGAGCCTGATCTTGCCGTTCACGGCTCTCAGCGGCGCCTTCTTGTCGAGGCAGATTAGAGAATGCGTTTCGGCATCGAAGATTATTGATGTACCGCGGATGTTGAAGCCGACCTGAGTTGCGTCGCCTGGCTCGAATTCGGCGACGATGTGGAACAGTTTGCCGCGTAGGTCCGCGAGAATGTTTTCGCCAGGTTTGATGGTGCGATTCTCCCACCGACGTTCGAGCTTGTGGAGCGTTGCGATTTCTTTTGCCGGGGCGGCGAACATGCGGATGCCTTCGTCAGTTGTGCAAAGCGTCAACTCGGTCGGAAAGAGCATGCACTGATTGAACGGCATGCCGGGTGTCGCGATACGGCCCCACGCGACCTGAATGCGCCGCCCATCCGATTCGGGCATGTCGTTGAACGTCTGCGAGGCATAGAAGCAGTTGCCGTAATTAAAGCATATCTTGCCGCCGTCGGGTGTAAAGGTTTTACCGTCGAACGAGCCGATCATGTAAGCGCCGTCGGCTGCGTACAGCACCCATCGCTTCTTGGCCCCATTCCCGTCGACCGGCAATTCGAAAATCTCCGGACATTCATAGAAGCCGTCGATCAGGCTTTGATACTGCCAGTGCTTCAGGTCGGGCGATGTGTGGAAGGCGATGGTCTGTTTGCCGTCTGTCTCGTGGTAGACGGCCATGACCCAGTGATTGCCGGGTGCATACCAGAACACCTTCGGGTCGCGGCCGCGGTGTTTGACGACGGGGTTGCCTTCGTACTCGGCGAAGGTCCGCCCGCGGTCATTGCTGAACGCGATGCATTCGCCGCGGCCGGTGCTGGTGTAGGCGGCGACGATGACGTCTTCGTCGCCGGTTTTGAAGCCGGCCGTGTTTTCGGTGTCGACGACGGCGCTTCCGGAGAAGGCCCAGTCGCCGAACGTGTGCGGATAAATGGCGATCGGCAGTTCCTTCCAGTGGACCAGGTCCGTGCTGACCGCGTGCCCCCAGTGCATGTTCCCCCAGGCCCACCCGTAAGGATTGTGCTGGTAATAAAGGTGGTATTCGCCCTTATAATAAACCAGGCCGTTGGAATCATTGAGCCAGCCTCGCCGCGACGAAAAGTGAAACTGCTGCCGGTGTTTTTCGCGGTAAAGGTCCTCTGCCCCGATGATCTTGTCGTCACAAACGATATTGGCAAGTCCTTTCGAATCGCGGCCGACGGCATTGATTTTGATCGTCGCCTGCCTGCCCGCAAAACCCGCAACGTCCACAAAGCACCAGAAATCCGGCTCGCCGTCCGCCAGTTCGATCTCGAACTCGCGAACCGTCCGGCCATCGATGATCAGGCTCATGCGCCGCTTGGCGGCGCCGGTCTTCACCGGCAGGTTGAGGTATCGCTTGTCGAGACGGATTTCACGGTTCTTTTCGCCGGCCGCCTTGGTGTCACTCTGGTAGATGTGATCGACATTAATATGCCCCCAGCCGCCTGTCTGCTGATCGACAATCTGAATGCGAGCCGTTCTGTTCGCCAGATCGGACACATCCCACGTATGCCAGGCGAGCGCCTCGACGCCGCCCGGCCGGTCGTTCGGGCCGGTCGCCGTCCGCACGATGTCGCCGTCAACAAGCAGGTTGATGCACGCCGTGCCGGGATGCATGCCGCCGCCGATCAGGAAGTTGATGTAATGACGCTCGATCCTGAAAGCAGGCGAGGTGAGCGTTCCCGTGCTGTCGTCGCCCTTATAGAACGAATTGACCAGCCGCCGGCCTTCATAACCGCTGAGGTTGTCCATCTGGCCGGGCAGCCTCCCTTCGGCCGGTCCCGGCCCGAACGCCTCACCGGTTACCGTCCAATCACCATAACTTGCCGCTTCAAAATCGGCGATCAGGATATCTTCCGCCTGGGCCACAGGGTACATGCAGCCGAAAAGAATGACGAGCAGAATAGATTGTTTCATTTGGCCCTTCTCCTGACTGGACACCGGAAAACTGTAAATTCCAGTTTGACAGGATACGCTCAGCCGCCCGCAAAATCAAGCGCGCTGTCACAACGGGCCCGGAGCGTTTGACCTGCGTTCCGGCGGTCGGTACAATAGACGGCGGTTACAAAGGAGGCCCTAAGATGAGTGATGCACGAAAAGCAATTGGGGTGCTGGTGCTGGTCGCCGCACTGTCCGGCGTTGCGCCGGTACGAGGTCAAGCGGAATTTGCGGCGCCCCCCGGCCCGTATTTTCCGTTGACGGCGAGCCGCCATCAGAATCTGCCGACATTTGCCTTCGGTGAGCCCGTCGTCGGAACGACTTATTTCTACTGGTACGACGTGGACACGGGCGCGCACATCATCGACCACGACGGGACCGACGCCCTGACCACGCACCCGGCAGATATGGCCAACCTCAGTTTCAAACGAGCGGCATGGCACCGCCGCCAGTTGCTCGACATGATCGACGCGGGGCTGGACTTCTGTATGCCGGTTTACTGGGGTGTGCCGGGCCAGTACGACGGCTGGTCGTTTCGCGGACTGTCGCCGCTGGTCGAGGCTCATGACGCGCTGCTCAAGGAAGGCAAAGAGCCGCCGCCCATCGGCCTGTTCTACGACACCAGCATCCTCCAGTTTAACTGGGCGAATGCCGACGGCTCCAGCCGGCACATCGACCTTTCCACCGCTTCAGGCAAGGACTGGTTCTACACCGCAATGCGAGACTTTTTCAGCATGATCCCGCCGTCCAAATGGGCCCGCATCGACGGCCGCCCCATCGTCTTCCTCTACGCCGCCGAGTTCGCCAAAGGACAGGACCCCGCCCAGATGGCGTACGTGCGACAACGATTCGCCGCCGATTTCGGCGTCGAACCCTTCATCGTCAAGCATCGCGACTGGCAGGGCCCCGCCGACGCGATCTATCAGTGGGGCGGCGCCATTGCATTGCAGATCGACGAGCACGTCGCCGCACTGGGCCCCGGCTACGACCACAGTGCCGTGCCCGGCCGCACACCGCTGATTGTCGAGCGACGCAACGGTGCAGCCTACACGGAAAGCTGGCAAAAGCTCCTGGCTTGCTCCCCCAGCCGCCGGCCGTGGATGGTCCACGTCGAAACATGGAACGAATGGCACGAGGGCACCGATGTCGCCGACTCGCGCGAGTACGGCCGCACGTATATCGACCTGACGCACAAGTACGCCGCGCTGTTCCGGCAGGGGGTGCAGACGCCGATTCGGGGCGAGTACACCTCGGCAGCCCAGGTCCAGTGGCGACCCGGCCGCGACCAGGGGATCTCATTGCGGCCCTGCGGCGGAGACGGCGAATGGAAGGAAGCGACGATGGCAGGCCAGACGTGCGTGATGACACAGGCGAACACCCTCTCGCCCGCACAGTACCTCTACTTCTGCGTGGACGACTCGTTTGCCTACGATGCGGATGCCGCGTTCTCTCTCACCATTCGCTACTGCGACAGCGGCTGCGACGCCTTTCAGGTCGAGTACGACAACACCGACCCTGCACAAGGGCCTGTGCAGGGAGCATTTCGAAACGCCGAAGTCGTGAGGCTGACGGGCACGGGCGAATGGCGAACCGCAACTGTGGAACTGCCGCAATGCCGTTTTGTAAACCGCTGCAACCAGGCTGACCTGCGCCTCGCCCCGCTGGGCGGCTCACTCACCCTCGCAGTCAGTGAACTTGTCCTGCGAAGACAGCCGTAGCAGCACGGCACGCAGCGTCTTGGTATTACGTCAAAGCAGCTCGCCCGTTTTCTTGTTCCATAGCACGCTGCGAACCTTCAGGCGATGGTCGCCGTGGCAGTCGGTGCATACCACCGTCCCTGCATCCGAGGCGTCCAGTCCGCGTTTCCTGAACCGTGCGATGACCTTGCCCGGGGCGACGTCGTGGCCCTTGTGGCACTTCCCGCAGGCGTCGTCGATCACGTCCCGTGCGAACATTCTCTCAGGCGGCGTGGTATTGTTCTCATCGTTGCGGTGCGCAAACGACTCGCCGTGGCAGACCACGCAGCCCATCTCCGCTCGTGCGTGCCGAACCGCCAGCGACTCCTGCCGGTAGTTGGCGTGACAGACCAGACAGTGTGAATTGTCCGCGCCGTCGACAGGCGCGGCGTGCTCCGGCTCGGCGTGGTCGTCCAGCAGCAGGGGGGCGTCGGCGTCGACGACCAGCAGCGGCAGGGGCGGCAGCGGTGCCGCTTCGCTTGCAGCGGGTGCATCCGGTTCGCCGGCCGGGCTCTCCCGCTGTGCACGGCCTGTCGTGCGGCAGCCGCCCGCGACAAGCGCTAATGTCATCATCACCCCTGCCGTCGATATCACAAAAAACTTCGCATGCATCATCAAACGTATTCCCACTGCTTGAGCCATTGATAGTTCTCCGGCAGATTCGCCCACGCCCGGTCCATCGCCTCGGCGAGGTCGACCTGCTCCTTGACGTCCAACTGCCGCCGCTCCATGATCGCCAGCGCCACGTTGTCCACCTGCTGCGGCGTAATCATCCCCGGTATCGGCGCGGTGATCGCTTCGTTGCAGAGGATGTAGCGGATGGCCAGCCGTGCGATGCGGTTATCTTCGGCGAAGTGCGGACTGTCGGCCGAGCTGTCGCCCTTGAAGACGGAATTGCTGGCGAAGGGTTTGATGCCGAGCCACCCGACGTCGTGCTTGCGAAGCGCCGCCCACAGGCCCGTCTCGTCGGTCACGAGCTTGCTCTTTGCGGTGTACGGCGTCAGGATCACGTCCATCTGTTTCGGATACGTCTCGATGAGGTGCTTCAGATGGGGCCGATCGTGCGACGAAAAACCGATGAACCGCGCCCGCCCGGTCTTCCTCGCCCAATCCAGCGCCGCGACGGCCTCCTCGATTTCGCCGGCGGAGTGCTGACTGCTCGTCTCCAAAAGGCTGATCCGCCACAGGTCCACGTAATCCAGGCCGGCCTCCTTCATCCCCGCGTCGAGACCCTCCTGGAGCTTCTTGGCGCTGCGCCACTCCGGAAAGCGGCTCTCCGTGATGTGCCACGAATAGCCGAAGTACATCTTGTCGCGACGGCCCTTCAGGGCCCTGGCGTAGGCGATAATTTCCTCGCGGCAGCACGCGTCCACGAGATTGATCCCGCGGTCGATGCACCGATTCACCACGTCCAGGCGGTTCTTCTGGAAGGCGGCCCCGTCGATGTTCATCGTCATCCAGCCGGCCGGCTCGTCGCCGCCGATGACCTTCACCACCCGCTTCCAATGGCCGCCGAGACTCGCCGCCGACACCATCAGCCCCGTCCGCCCCAGCCGGCGGTACTCCATGTCCGGGTTGTAGTTGAGAATCTTGCGCGTGTCGACGCCCGCGGCGCCGGCCCTCACGATTTCCGTTCCCACAAAACCCGCCACTAGCGCCGTAGCCGTAACGGCGCTGTCCCGCATGAACTGTCTGCGTGTGATTTTGTCTGCCATGATTCAGTCCTTTCAATCAGTCCTATGGACAGTGAATTCGAACATTGTTATCGAATCGAATTTGACGCCCGGCCGGAGTATGACCGACGGAAACTGCGGCTTGTTGGGCGAATCGGGATAATGCTGCGTCTCGACACAGAACGCGCCGTGTTGATGATACACTTTGCCGTCCCTGCCTTTCAAGTCCCGGAGGTGATTTGCCGTATATAGCTGCATTCCGGGCTCTGTCGTGGCAAGCTGCATTTGACGTCCGGTTGCGGCGTCATAAAAGAAGGCCGCCCGCCTGAGTCTGCCGTAAGTAGCTCCAAAAACGAAATTGTGATCATATCCCCTGGTGGCTGTCAAGTCATCGATACGGTCGCCGATCAAGGCCGGTCTTAGGAAATCAAGAGGCGTGCCTTCGACGCTGCGGACTTCGCCGGTGGGAATCAGCGCCTCGTCGGCGGGTGTAAAATTCTCAGCGAAAATCCTTGCCAGATGGTTGCGGACGCTGCCGCTGCCTGCGCCGGCCAGATTAAAGTATGCATGGTTCGTCAGATTTATAACGGTCGGCTTGTCTGTCGTTGCCTCGTAATGAATTGTGAGCGAGTTCTGCCGGTCGACGGTGTAGGTGACGGTGACGTTGAGGTTTCCGGGGTAGCCTTCTTCGCCGTCTTTGCTGAGGTAGGTGAGGCGGACACCTGCTTCGGTTTCGGTGGTGAAAGTGTGGCCTTTCCACAGCACTTTGTCGAAACCTTTTCGCCCGCCGTGGATGTGGTTCTTGCCGGCATTCGGCGTCACGTTATATTCGACGCCGTCGAGGGTGAACTTCGCGCCGCCGATGCGGTTGGCGAAACGGCCGGTGACGCCGCCGAAGTTTCGATTGAGATAGCCTTCGAGGTCGTCGAACCCCAGGAGCACATCGTCGATCTTATCGTCTTTGTCGGGCACGCGGATCGAAACCAGGGTCGCGCCGTATTCAATCACGCCGACTTCCATCGTGCCGACTTTCAGATCGAAGCGATTCACCCCGGCCCCGTCCGGCATGGTGCCCCACGGCCGCGTCGTTGCGGTCGGCGCGGCCGGTTCGGCGGCGAGGGCGTGTGCGCACACGACGACGGCAAATGCTGCGAAGAGCGAACGTTTGAGCGTGCTCATGCTCCGCCTCCTTTTCATGCATCTTGTCCTGTGTTTGTCAGAATGTTATCAGGTAATCCGTTTGGACTCCGCAGGCCCGAATCGCCCCGGTCAGCGCCCAGTCGATGAACATCTTGTAGTCCTTATGCCGCTGCGATTCAAAGTTGGCCGCGCGAGCCGCCTCGATCTTCTCGACCGCCATCGACGCCTTTGCCCCCGCCAATTCCAGTTCGCGAGCCGCAAACAGCGCCGTCGGCCCGTCCGGCTCATCAAGTCCCTTTGTCAGCACCGCAATCGCCTCCGCCGAACCTGCCCACCGCGCCAGCAGCCCCGCCGCCGCAAACCGCACGTTGGCGTCCTTATCGGCAAGCAGCCGCTGCACAGCCGCCGTCAGCCGGTCCGTCTGCCCACAACACGTCGCGGCGATCACCCCCCAGAAACGTACGCCGCTGTCGGCATCCTGCAGCAATGTAAGAAGTTGGTCTTCATCACAAGTAACGCCTACGCAATCCGCCGCCGCCAAAATCCGCTGAATCGGGTACACCTCCGGCCGACGGGCCATCTCGTACGGTGTCGACCCCGCCGACCGCACATGCATCGCCGCCTCGCTCAAGAGCCCCGCGTCCCTGATCTCGATCATCCACGCCCGAAGCTCCGCCTTCAGTCGCGCCTTGATTTTCGCATGCTTCGACGAATCGGCCAGGTTATTCAGTTCCAGCGGATCGGCCTGCGTGTCGTACAATTCCTCCGCCGGCCGCGCCCGCCAAAGCGCTGCCTGCGCCTCTGTCAGATCGCCCTCCGCCAGCCGCCGCAATTCCTGCATGATCTCCGCCTTATCGCAGTAGGCGCTTGTCTGAATCAGCGGCAGGTGCGGCAGGTAATTGCGAATGTACTTGTAACGCCGGCCCCGCACGCACCGCGCCATCTCGTACGCCTCATCAACGCGGCTGCTCGCGCCGAAAACATACTCCCGCGGCTGGCCAGCTCCCGGCCCCAGAAACGCCGTTCCCTGCATGTAATCGGGCGCCGTCAATCCCAGCAGGCCCAGCATCGTCGGCGCAAGGTCCACCGTGCTGATCAGCCGATCCGTGCTTGCCCCGGCTCGCCCCCGCGCCAGATGTGCATACTTCTCCGGGATATGCACGATAAACGGCACCCTCAGTCCCGTATCATAAAGCACCCGCTTATACCGCGGCATGCCGAAACCATGATCGGAATAGAAAAACACAATCGTATCGTCCGCCAGCCCGTCCGCCTCGAGTTCCGCAAGAATCTCCCCAACCCGCCGGTCCATCAGCGTAATCAAATCGTAATACCGCGCCAGAATCTTCCGCACCATCGGCGAATCGGGATAGTAGGGCGGCACGGTCATCTGCGCCGGGTCGTGCCGTTCGGCGTCTGCAAGCAGCCTGCCGTATTTCTCGTGCCATTCCTCGTCCGACCCGTTGATCTGCGACTGGTGCGTGTTCATGATGTTGAACACGCTGAAGAACGGCTGCCCCTCGCGCCGCTTTCGCCAGTGCGCCTGCGCGCTGGACTCGTCCCACGCGTTCACATCCGTAAAGTTGTAATCCTTCTTCGAATTGTTCGTGCAGTAATATCCCGCCTCGCGCAGGTACTCGCTGAAGCACCGGATCTCCCGTGGAAGCACCACGTCGCTCCGCAAATGCTGCGTCCCTAACGACGTCGCATACACCCCCGTGATAATGCACGATCGCACCGGAGCACACACCGGCGCCGTCACGTACGCATTCGTGTACCGCACCCCGCCCGCGGCCAGCCGGTCCAGGTTGGGCGTGTCCGCCAGCGCGTCGCCATAACAGCCCAGGCACGGACCGATGTCCTCGCACGTAATCCAAAGCACGTTCGGCCGATCCGTTACTGCTGCTTGCCGTTTAGCCGAACCGAGGCACCCGTTCAAAAGAAGGGATCCGGCAAAAAGCCCACCGCCCGCAAGGAATTCACGCCGCGTTTGTCCTGCCCTCTTCATCCGCTCGTTCTCTCCCGTCTTGCTGTTATCGCCCGCCGACGCTTGCCGCGTACAGCTTCCGCATCGTCGTAATGTACAGCACGCCGTTGGCCGCAGTTGCCGATCCGTTCATGGCGCTGTCCAGTTGGATCGTCGTCAGAAGTTTCTCCTCCTTCTCGGCCGCAAACACCGCCAAATTCCTTCGCCGCGTCGGCACGTACACCTTGCCGTCGGCAACCAGCGTCGACGCCCACACCTCACCGCCCACCTCGTGCCGCCACCACGGCTTGCCGTCGGCGGCGTTCACACAATGCACAAATCCGCCCGAATCCGCCACAAACACTTTCCCATCATAAACCGACGGCGTCGCGCAGCAGTGCTTTTCCACAGGGTATGACCACACCAGCCCGGTCTTGGTAATGTCCCCTTCGCCCGAGGGATCGATACACTGGAGCCACGCCTCCTCCTTGCCCCACCAGATATCCCCGCCCACCGTCACGTACACC
>JACZKQ010000143.1 GCA_014859965.1 Phycisphaerae bacterium | reverse complement strand
AAAGTGAATATCTGCTTGAATCTGCGGACCTCCGCGAATAGAATAGAAGCCGTCATCGAACCCGTTGCACGGAGACGCACATGACAACGTTCACAACATTCAGCATCGCCGGCCCGCCGCGAAGCGTGCCCCTGCTCGTCCGCCTCCGCCTCCTCTTCGGCGGCTTCTCCGGCCAGTTCGGCTGGTTCTTCTTCGGCTTCGGCATGATCTTCGTCTGGCTCTTCACCTGCAGCGCCGACCTCACCGGCTGGTACATCTTCCGCGGCGACCTCGAAACCGCCCCCGGCCGAATCACCGCAAGCCGCCAGACACGAATGTCCGTCAACGACAACCCCGTCTGGGAATACGCCTACACCTTCACCGCCCCCGACGGCCAAACCTGCGAAGGCACATCCTGCAAAACCGGCGGCGGCGATCGCGCCAACGGAAAAGTCCAGATCGAATTCCCAAAAGGCCGCCCCCAAACCTCGCGCATTCACGGCATGTCCCGCAAGCCCATGGGCCTCTTCGGCCTCTTCCCCGTCCTCTTCCCCGCCGTCGGCCTCTGCTTCATCGCCTCCGCAACCGCCAAAGGCACAAAAGGCATCCGCCTCCTCCGTGACGGCCATCCCGGCGCCGGCCGACTCATCGCAAAAGAGCCCACCAACACCAAAATCAACGATCAAACCGTCTACCGCCTCACCTTCGAATTCACCTCGCTCGACGGCCGCAAATACAACGCCTCCGCCAAAACCCACCTCCCCGCCATACTCGAAGACGAACCCGAAGAACCCCTCCTCTACGACCCCTCCGACCCCGCCTGCGCCGTCATGCTCGACGACCTCCCCGGCGCCCCGCGCATCGACGAGTACGGCCAGGTCCGCACCGCCGCCCCGCTGGCCGCCCTGAAAGCCGTCATCATCCCCGCCGCCGCCATCATCGGCCACGGCGCCTACCTCTACCTCCGATACCGCCCGCACTGACCGCCATTGTCATCGCGAGCAAAGCAAAGCGATCTCAACCCACGCGCTGCCTTGTGCTTTCACCACGCAATCACCACGCCATGCCGCCACTCGCAGCAATCCCCGCCGCCTGCCGCGTGCCCAATAGTAAATAGAAATTAGAAAATCAAACCCCTGCGGCGTCATCAGCCACCCCACCTCCAGCCGTGCCGCTCCTGCGCAGCAATCCCCGCCGCCTGCCGCGCCGCCCAAATAGTAAATAGTAAATAGAAATTAGAAAATCAACTACGGCGTCATCAGCCACTCCTCCGCCAGCAGCACAAGGTCATGCGTATCGATCACACCGTCCCCGTTGAGGTCGTAACGCCCATCCCATGCGGGAGCAGACGCCCCCGTCAGCCAGCCGCGCGACAGAGCGGCAAAATCTTTATGGTCCACCCAGTAGTCCTCGTTGAAATCCGCCGCGCTCGGTACCGGCCCCTCATACACATAATGCGCCCGGACCGTCTGATCCTTGCGCCCCGTACGCGGCAGCAGCGAAACCTGCCGAGTGGGTTGAGAACCCACCGTCTCGCCAAGCCGATTGGTCCACTTGTCGAATCGGTAATGCCCGTACCAGGCGGGCGCCGTCACGTTGACCGCCGACGTCACGTCCCAGTCATAGATCCTGTAGAAGTCGCCCTTGCCGTCTCGCCGGTCGTTCAGATCGCCCGCGTCCACGAGGTAATGCGCAGCTAATTCCTTCGGCTCCGTCGCAACCCGCACAGTGTGGAGAGTAGAATACTTGCTGTAATAATCATACTCCAGCTTCAGCCACATCGTCTGGATGTCCAATCGGCAAGGTCCCTCCTTCTCGTCTTCCTTGGTGATCACAATATCCGCCCACGCCCCCGGCCGGGAATAAATCAGCATGTTCGGCCTGTATTCCTCCCTGAGAAGACTGCCCAGAAGCGACTGACTCGCCGCGCTCGTGCTGACATGACCCAGATGAGGCGGATTGAACTGCGGGTAATAATGCGACTCCCACAGGATCTCAAGCGCCTCGCGGCCCGGCGAAAAATGCCGGAACTGATAGATGTTGTCCCCCCTTTGCAGCTTCGAAACAGAGGGGTGTGTCATCTTCAGTTTAATATAACCCCAGCCTCCGCAGTTGCCCGCAACGTCCACGGCAATATCATGCACCTTGATCGCCACAATCCGGATGTTCTCCACGTCCGTTGGAAACAGCCCCCTGGCGAACAGATTGAGCGTCAGAGGTTCTCCCGCATTGAGACGACCGATTTCTTCCGCCGACAGCTTGTAAAGCGCCGCGACGTTCTTCTCAACGTGCCCCGCCAGAAAATCTTCCATAATATCATTAGCCAGCTCGCTGAGTTGGGCTTCATAGATGGCCGCAAGGCTGTCAAAGTCGCCCGACGAAAGAGTCACGTCATAAGACACCAGGTTCGCCATCGCCTGGAAGATGCTTTCAATGTTCAAATTGCCGGGATACGGCTCCAGGAACCGGTATTCATACGCCTTGGCCATGTAATAGTGATACTTCTTCAGCCTCGCC
Organism: Phycisphaerae bacterium; assembly: GCA_014859965.1. Lineage (GTDB taxonomy): Bacteria > Planctomycetota > Phycisphaerae > Sedimentisphaerales > Anaerohalosphaeraceae > JACZKQ01. The sequence continues at coordinate 5,852 of JACZKQ010000143.1, read as the reverse complement.
ACGGCGCGCCTTTCCATATCCTTTGCGTACATCAGCACCCGGTCGTCGAAGATGCGATTGATCTCGCTGGCGTCGCGGTTCATCGCGTCGATCGCCAGCACATTGTTCGTCATCGAGTTGGACAGCGTCGAAACCTTCTGCATTGCCGCGGCAAGCTGCTGACCGAAAACCTCCTTCTCAATCGTCAGCGCAACAACGTCATCGACGAGTCTGCGGAACTCCGGGTTGTTCGCTTTGATCCGCTTCAGTTCCGCGTCCGCCGCCTCGTCGTCGATCCGGGTGGTGCCCAGCGTCTCTTTCACCTGCCACATTCCGTCCGCCATGCTCGCTGCCGACGCCTGAAGATTCTGCAGATACGCGTCGGCGCCGTTGGCCTCGAGCCCCGCGAGATCGACGGTTTGGAATTGCCCCTGCCATGCGTCCGTGGCTTCCTTGAAGTTAATGCTGCTGAACCGCTGCGCAACGTCCGCGGCCTCGCCCGCAGCTTGCCAGGGATCTGTTGACAGGAACATATCCTGCCCCACGGTCATCAGGCCGCTGGCAGCACCCAGTGCCGCGCCTGACTGCCCGCTTCGGGAAGCACCCGTAAGCGTGGATGTCGAGATGGTGACGAGACTCTCGATCGCTTTTTTCCAGACGTAAGTTTTTTCGGCACGGGCCAGCAGTTCGGCCTCTTTCTTCTTCAAATCGCACAGCAGCCCAAAGCACTCGCCCCCGTCGGCCCGCCCGAGCCTCGCGGCGAGTTCGGCGGCCCGCGTCTCAAGGGGGCCTATGAGTTTGAGGTAATTAGTTAACTCCAGCCTGGCTTGCTCCGTCTCGTCCCAGAGCCTGTCGCGGCAGTTCGCCAGCCATGCCGCCTTATTTGTGATCTGCCCGGCCTTGTTGTTGAGCCAGTAAGAAAGATACAGCACGCGTATCGCCCGACGGATCTCTTGTTCGTACGTCGCCTTGAGCACCTCGAAAGACAAAGCGGGCACCCAGTCGCTCGGGTTGCCGAAGTAATCGAGATTGTTGTCCAGCCGATGAATGAGCGTCGTGATCTCCTGCCGCATCTGCTCCAGCTCGAAACGCCGGCTCGCCGGCAGGTTCTGCCCTTCCAGCCGCGATGCGACACCTAACAGCTCGTCATACTGCTCCAGTATGTCACGCGTCTCCGGCATGTATCCGTAAAGATACGCATCCCGGGCGTGGGCAACCACCATCTTCAAAGCATACGGATTCAGCCAGCTCAGCGGCGAAGAGGCGTCGAACGAGCACGTCAGCATGCCCCCCTGCCCGTACGCACCGCCGCCGCTGCCCGGCGCGTTGTTCATGACAAAACGGCGGCCAAGCCCACCCTCGGCGACGTACGACTCGATGAAGAGATGGACATTGCCCGCATCAAGGCCGTCGGCGGGCGTGCCGGACGGCCTCGGCGTTGTGCTGATCTGTACCGTTCCGCCGTTGTCCTCAAACAGTATCTGCCGCGCGTAGATCGTCACCTCCGTTTGAGGCAGCCATAGCGACTTGCGGATGATCAGTGTCTCGGCGTAAATGGTCAGGTCTTTGATATCCGTGTGCCCGTCATAGCCGTAAACAAGGTTATTCGGCGTATCGTCCACCGTGATCTCAATCGCCGCGACGGTCACGGACCTCACCGACTTGTCCATTCCATTGAGCTGTTCGTTGCCGTTGCTATTCATCTCGTTGACGAAGATATAATCGCGGCTCAGACGGTCGGGGAACGCCTGCACCGGACGGCTGACAATGTCGTATTCCTCCACGGGGTCGGCGACGGGTGTGATCCGAATCGTCTGCTCGACCGCATCGCCGCCCGCCGACGCCCAAAACGTCACATCAAACGCCGCTCGGTCATTCACATTCGGTTCATACGTAAAACGCCCGCTCTGGGCGTCGATGGCAATCGCCCCCACGGGAGCAGGATAGAGCGGATTGAACGAAGTCTCCAGCGAAAACGCCGCACCGGCATCCGCAAAGAACTCCAGCACGCTGCCGTGCGGCGCCTGCACCGGCGGAATGCGACCGATCTCATAAACCGGCAGCGGCCTGTATTTCCCGCTCACCGAAGCGCTCACGTCCCCGATCACCCTCACCCGGAAACTTCTCACGGTCGCACGCTCGTCGTCTGCGTCGTAGCAAACCTCCACGTTGCGAGGCTCGAACCACGCCGTAAGCTCCGTAAATTCAACCGTGTGATACCCCGGAGCCATCTTGACCACTGCGCCGCTGGTGCGCCATTGGCTCTGCCCTTTGATCCGCCACATCGCCCCGGCATTGACAACTTCCGCCGGTTCGATCGTCACCGACAGCGCCCCCATGCCGGCCGCCGGCGGTTCGCCGTCAAACTCATAGGCCCCCATATCCACCACTGCGTTGCCGTTGCCGTTGCCGTCGATGACCCGTGGATTGCCCGCCATATCCTTGGCCGGCCGACTCGGCGCAGTGTTTGACCCGGCATCAATGCAGGGCGAGTACGGGCGCAGCCGAAAATCGCCGCCTGCCGCATCGACAAACATCGGATAAATATTAATATTGCCCGTGCCCGGCCAGACCGCCGACCAGTCGTAATTGTGAATGTTGCTGTACGTGACGGTCGCCTTTGAGTCGGGATCGTAGATCGCCTGCCGCGTATTGTTCCAGAGGATGCAATTGGTCACGACCGGGTTGCTGTTCTCAGAAATAGACATTCCACCGCCGATATCCGCCGTGTTAAAGACAAAGGTGCAGTTGGTAACGGTCGGCTTGCTTGTCAGCCGGTTGCTTATTGCGCCCCCTGAAGTGCTTGCTGTATTGCTGAGGAATACGCAGTTGGTTAGGACTGCATTGCAGTTGGAGTTGTACTTCCCGCCGCCCTCGTGTGCCGAGTTGTCGCTGAAAACACAATTGCTTAGCCTTGGACCGCTGTAGTGGTTAAACATGCCGCCGCCGTAGCCAGCCGAGTTTTCGCTGAAGGTGCAGCCTGTCACCTGTGTGCTGCACCACAGATTGCTCATCCCGCCGCCCTCAACGGCCGAGTTGCCGCTGAAGGTGCAGTTGGTAATGTTTGCCATCCTGGAACTGTTATACATTCCGCCCCCGCTAACATCGGCGCTGTTGCCGCTGAAGGTGCAGTTGGTAACGGTTGCGGTGCTGAAGAAGTTGTGCATTCCGCCGCCATATCGGGCAGTGTTGCCGCTGAAGGTGCAATTGATAACGCGCGGGCTGCTATAGTAATTGCGCATTCCGCCGCCCTCGCAAGCGAGGCCCGGCCCGTTGGCATTCCCGCCGGTGATGGTAAAGCCCTCAAGAATCGTCCCGCTCCCTTCCCCGCTGACGCACTTAACGACGTGATAGTTCGGCATCCCGACTTCGATGTTGTCAAAGATTGTGTTCTGATTGCCCCAGCAATACAACGCCACCGAACCGTCGGCAAAGGTTGAGTCGCTCGCCGTCAATACTGAAACGCCGTCGACAAGGACTTGCAGACTCGCCCCGGACGTCACGATCTTCACCTCGTAGCTCTGATTAGTAACGTAAGCGACATCGTTATGAGCAAGGACTGTAACTTCTCCGTTCCGCACTCTGGAAAGCTGTCGGCGTGGGGCATTGAAGTGCTTTTCACGCAACCAGATGAACCGATAGTAATTCTGCGGGTCCTGGTAGCGAAACATCACTCCCATGCCGTCATCATCAGTCGACCTCATCGTCAAGGTCATCGAGTAGTCCGTCCACGCCAGCGCCGCCGGATCGTCCCATACCGCAAAGGTTCCAAGAAAGCTTGAATCCGAGCTGTGAATATTGCTTTTCTGCACCAGTTGGCTCCCTTGCACTACCCAATCGCTGGGGGCGGAGATCGTGCCCTGGTCTATAATAGACCACCCGTCATGGTTGCCGATATAGGAGCCGCTATTAAAGTCTTCCTGCAGCAAAACGGCTGGCTTGGAACCGTCGATAATGGTCACCTCCGCCCCGCTGCTGCTGACCACCTTCACGGCCTTGCCCTTGAAGTTGATCCCCTCATAATACGTCCCCGGCGCAACGACGATTTCATCGGCGCCGGAGACGGCCGCATCAATCGCCGCCTGAATCGAAGTAAACTCCCCCTCGCCCCCCGCGTCCACCATGATCGTCCGCGCCGAAACCCCCGACACTATGACCGACAGAACAAAACAGACGTACACCAGGACCTTGGAAATGCGCGAAACGACCATGACAACCCTCCAAACCGGTTAGCGGAACAAAAAAAACGCCACACTGGCGCCGCCGGCGTGCTCACAGTGATGTGCCTCTTCTCTCCAGCGCCAAAGTACAAAACTTCGAAACCGCATTATAAACCAAAAACCGCCCAATGTCAATGCTATTCCGAAGTATTCAGGATACAGATATTGACAATGGGCGACTTATCTCAAACCCACGCCTCCGCCTGACCGACCAGAAAAAGCGAAATCCGCCCCGCGCCCAAATACCCCTTTGGCATTCGCCCCCGCAGCCGCTATGATGCCCGGCATGAGCATGTACTTCAAAAGCTTCGCAAGCAGCAGCGGCGGCAATTGCCTTGCCCTCTGGACCGACCGCACCGCAATCCTCATCGATTGCGGCCTCGGCTCCATGAAACGCACCCGCCAAATGCTCACGGCCCACAACGCCGCCGCCCCGCCCGTCAGCGCCGTCCTCGTATCGCACCTCCACAGCGACCACATCGGCTATTACCCGCTCCGCGTCTTCGAGCAGCTCGCCGTGCCCGTCCATGTCCACGCCGGCAGCGTCGAACCGCTTCGTCAGCGGCATTTCAATGGTTACGGCTTCGGCGAACTGGCTTTGGAAGCGTATGCCGACTCCTTTTCGGTCGGCGATCTCAGCGTCGAGCCCATCGCCGTCTCGCATTCCTGCCCGACTTTTGGCTTTGTTATCCGCTGCCGGGCCGCTGATCGGTGGATTAAGGCCGTTATTGCCACCGATTTCAACCGCCCCGACGACATAAGCGGCCATTTGGTCGATGCCGACTTCATTTTTATCGAATCGAACCACGATTTGGCCCTCCTGAAGCAGTATTACAACCCCAACAGCCGCTATCACATGCCCAATCCCAAAACTGCCGAATTACTCGCCCGGGCGAGAATGCAGAGCAAACGGGCTCCCGCGGCCGTTATGCTGGGACACCTCAGCGCCCAGCGAAATCGGCCCAAAATCGCCATTGCCGAAATCGAAAACCACTTCAAACAGCAGGCTTTGCCGCTGGATTTTCAACTCTTGGCCGCCCCGCAGAAAGAAGCGTCCGAAACCGTTCATATTTCGGGCGAAATCGCTTAAAAAACCGCACTTGCGCGCTTAAACGCGCCGCTTTTTTGGGGGTTTTGCGCTGGTTTGCGGGGATTTTATGCCAGCCAACGGGCGTGAAACTGCGATGTTAAGTGCCCAGGACTGGAGTCGAACCAGCACGGGATAATATCCCACTAGCCCCTCAAGCTAGCGCGTCTGCCTATTCCGCCACCTGGGCCGGGCCAAAGCGGTATTGTATCCATTCGGCGGTTTGGAGCAAGGGTTTTTACAGGATTTTGGGTGGTTTTGTGCGATTCGTGGCGATTTTCGTGCGGATTGGCGTTCTTTGGCGGGGCAGGTACGCGGGGCGTATATGCGGGAGATTGCAAAACGGTTGGCTTTTGGGTGTCGGCGGTTTGCGGGCGGGTGGCATTTGTGACGGCGCGGGGCGCCGTTTGGGGCTGGTTCATTTCTCTGGTCCTCCTCTTTTGGTTCGTTTTTGGGGCTTGCAGCCGCTCCTGGGGCCGCTGTTATATTATACCCTGCGTTTTGTGAATGTCAAATTTAGTTGGGGTAGTTTGTGGAAGTTGGTGAATATTTTTTTGGGCGGGGGG
>JACZKQ010000142.1 GCA_014859965.1 Phycisphaerae bacterium | reverse complement strand
GGGCAGTGCTGGCATTGGGATAAATACGTCGAGGCGCGGAATCTGTGGTTTCAGTTCGGGCGGTTCGCCGAGGCGGTGAAGGGCATCGACCCGGCGGCGGAGGGATTCGAGCCGGTGCGGCTGGACCAGGGGCGGCTGCGGGTGTATGGGCTGAAGGGCAAGACGACTTTCATTGCATGGTGCCGGGATACGCGGAATACGTGGGAGACGGAGTTGGCGCAAGGACAGCCGCCGCAGATTGTGTCGGGCGTGACGCTGGATGTGAGGGAGGCGGGGCCGCCGGCGGCGGGCGAAGCGGCGGTCTACGACCCATGGGCCGACGTGCACAGTACGGCCGCCGTGAAGGACGGCAGGATTGAACTGCCGCCGTTCGTGCGATCCGTGGTTGTGCGCATTGGGCAGGCCGGAACAGGCTCCTGAACCCTCAATTTTTCGCAAAAGGGTAAACAACAGCCACCTGGATTGGCGGCAAATCGGAAAATGTGAAGGGGAAATTGGTTGATCGCACATCCGGCCGATGGTATAATTTAACGGTAAACCATCGTCTGGAGGTCCGGAGAATGAGAAAGTCGGGTGCCTTTACGCGGATTGAACTCGTCGTGGTCGTTGCCGTCATCACCTTCCTTCTGGCCACGGTGATACCGTCGCTGACGCCGGCCAGAGAACACGCCAAACGGGCCGTCTGCCTGGCCCATACCCGCAGCCTGGGCATCTCATGGGCTTTGTATGCCGAGGAGAATGACGACAGGATCGCCAGTGCAAAGACCGCACGTATCCAACGCATCGGCGACTCAGACACCTTCTCTATGGTTTTGAGCTCCTATCATAACGAGCCCTCCTGGTCCTGCTGGGTTCCCGAGCACCTGTGGGACAACAAGAAGGCTCATGAGGCCGCGATTACCCTCGGCACGCTCTATCCGTACAACGAGACCCGCCAAATATACCGCTGCCCCCTTGGGGATCAGGACCAGCAGCGGACCTATTCGATCGTTGATTCGATGAACGGCCACGAAGATTTCGCAGGCGTGTCTGTGCGTGCCGTCCGCAAGCGCAGCGAGATCGAATCGCCGGGTACGCGCATGGTGTTTATCGACGAGGGACGCGTCAGCAGTGAAAGCTGGAGCATTTTTCCGGATCGCATCCAGTGGTGGGACAGCGTCTCGGTGCAGCATGGCGACGGCACGACCGTGGGACTTGCCGACAACAGTGCGCGGTACTGGCAGTGGGTGGACGAGAGAACGATCAGGTTTGCCAGAGGGGAGATGGATTCCATCGTTTCCGCCCAGGACAACCCCGACTTCGACAGAATTCAGGAGGCCGTGTGGACGCTCAAGTACAGGCCCTGACCATGGCCCCTTTGGAGTTATTGTATGCTCGTCGCGCATGAAAAACGGGCGTCCTTTGGAGGACGCCCGTCTTTGGGTGAACTCAGTGATCGCGCTATTCGAGCGGTTTGACGCGGACGTTTCTGAAGTAGATGGGGGCGCCGGCGTGTTTGCCCTGGAGGCCGATGTAGCCTTTTGTGGGCTGTTCGGCGAAGGGGGTGCTCAGCCAGGCGGGGATTTCGCTGCCGTCGGGGTTCTTCGTGGCGCTGGTCCAGAGCGACATGTCCATGTCGGTGACCTTTTCGCCGTTAAGCACGACCTGGATGTTCTGGCCGCGGCAGGTGACGGTCATGGTGTTCCATTCGCCGGGCTTCTTGACCATGCTCTTGGAGGCGGCGAGGTGGCCGAAGATGGCGCCGCACTGCCATGTCTTGGGGCTTTCGGCCCACTGTTTGGCGAAGTCGTCGGCGATCTGGACTTCGACGCTGTTGGGGATCCAGTTTTTGCGGTCGGTGCAGTAGACGATGACACCGCTGTTGGTGCCTTCGTCGTTCTTGAATTCGAGGTCGATAACAAAGTTTTCGTATTCCTTGTCGGACCAGATGACCTGGTCCTCGGTGGCGGTCATGACGCCTTCGGTCACGCTCCAGACGCCGGCCGGATAGACCGCGTTGGACAGGTCGGCTGCGAAGAGGGGCTGCCAGTCCTCGCCGGTGGGGCCGGCCGCCGGTTTCTCCTTGCACGACGTCGCAAACATCGCCACACACACCATCAGAGCTAAAATAATCGTCTTTTTCATCGTTCATCCTTTCCCAAACACAGTAAACCCATCATCACAATATGTTAATAGTAAACAGTTCGTCGAAATTAGCAAATGGAAAATCGTTTGACCCCGGCGGCCCGGGATGTATAATCTAAGTGTAAATTTAATAAATCCTGTGGACCGTCGGAGGATCCGGATTGTGAATAAACGCAGAAATGCCTTTACGCTTATCGAACTTCTCGTCGTTATCGCCATCATTGCCGTCCTACTTGCGATTCTTACCCCAGCCCTCAACGTAGCCAAAGACCATGCGAAACGTGCGGTCTGCCTGGCGCATACCCATGGGCTCGGCCTTGGCTGGGTTTTGTACGCCGAGGACAATAACGGCAAGATCGTCAGCGCAAAAACCGCCCGTATCCAGGAAGTGAGCCCTGGCGTTTTCCGGATGCCTGCGCCGAGCGCTTACCATGACTCCCTCTCGTGGGCAGGCTGGTGGGATGGTGCTCCTGACAATAAACTCGCCCATGAAGCATGTATCACGCTGGGTGCCCTCTTTCCCTATATAGAGAATATCAAGGCCTATCGTTGCCCTGTCGGCGACCGCGACCAGTGGCGCACCTCCGCTATTGTGGACTCGATGAACGGGCACTATGAGCATGGCGGCCAGATTTGGCCCGTGGTTCGCAAAGTCAGCGACATGAAATCGCCGGCGACACGCATGGTTTTCCTCGACGAAGGGTATGCAAGCACCGAAAGCTGGACGATCTGGCCCGATCGCCTTCAATGGTGGGATGTCATCCCTTTGCGGCACGGCGAGGGCACTACGGTGGGTATGGCCGACAACAGCGCCGAATACTGGAAATGGGTGGATGACAAGACTGTCAAGTTCGGCAAGGGCGAGATGGACGCCATACTATCCGCCCAGAACAATCCCGACTTCGACCGGGTGCAGCGCGCCGTGTGGACACTTAAGCACAGGCCCTGACTCGCCATGCGGGGACCAGTCACAGTCGGCGAACGGTCCACGTATGGACCATCAGAACCCTCCCGTACCGACACTGTCTTTCCAGCAGATGCGAAACGCCAGAATCGCACCGAAGGGTATGAAGAGCACGTCTAACGGACTGAATACCGATGTGAGCACATCTTTGAAGAGGAGCGCTGCGCCCTGCTCCGTGGCTACGAACTTCCGCAGATACGTTCGAAAGGTAGGGGCCCACGAGGTTCCTGCGGCGACTTCCTTGTTTTTGTCCGACCAGCCGGCAACCGCCTGTTTGACCTTTTCATGCGCCGCCGCATGCTCGCCGTCGAATGCGGGAAGAGGCACCTGGTATTTCAGGAAGGCGGCATAAGCCATCCCGATCTCTTCTGCGCAGGCGGGGTCAATCTCGCTCTTGGCGGCCAGTTGAGCGGTTGCAATCATGTGGAGCGCCTCTTCGTTCTCCACCATAGTGAACCGTGCGAAGAAGCCCATAGCTCTGTCGCTGCCCTTGCTGTCCAGTTCATACAGGGCACGGGGCACCCAGTACCACTTTGCCACGAAGCACTTGCCGACGAGAATGCCGCCGATGCCGATCACCGCCGCCAGGAGCCCCAGCCTTATCCCGGTTCGCTGCATCGCCCCGCCGAGCACCAGCGCCCCGGCAATGGCGATACCGACCTCCAGGAGCAGCATGAGCGGCCCGGACCAACAACCCACCATGCTCAGGTACGCCATCATCGGCGCCCAGATCGCCGCCGCGATGAGCGTCGCCGCGACGGAGCACGCGACAGCGATCGCCATGCGCTTCATGCCCGGCCGCTCATCGGGGTCATACGTGTCATCCGGCCTGCTCGCCGCCGAGCGCGGTTTGGCCGTGCCGCGTGCCGGGGCCCGCTGTGGCGGACGCGCACGCGCGATCGCCTCCATGCGCGCCGCTTCGGTCTCGTCGAGCAGCAGTCCCGGGTCGACCCAAACCTCCGGCGCGGGCTCTTCGGCCCGCAACTGCAAGCCGTCCTCCGTCGCCTCATCCTTTTGGGGCTGCACATCGAGGGCTGCCGCGGACTTATCCAGAGCCGCGGCCGACGGCGAGGGCGCCTCCGTAACCTCCTGACAGCGCGTGCACCGCACCCGCCGACCCGCATATGCCTCGGGCACTCCGAGCTTCTGATCGCAATGCGGACATCGAAATTTGATCATGATTGCAGCCTCCAGTGGAATCCGTGTCTTTGCCGGGCATGCCGCCGGGCGTCATCGCCGCCGGCTCACGCGACCTGTGCTTTTTGCGTAAACTCGAAGCGTGCTGTGCTGATCTCATGCCATTCTCTGCCCTTGCGCCGCTCGACCTTGCCCAGAAGTGTCGCTTCACTGCACCCGGGGCACAGCCGATGATCCACGGAGACGCGCATGTCGCCCTTGCTGTTCGTGTGTGTCTGGGCCAATTGCCGTACATACGCAATGAGCGACAGATAATCGGCCGCCGCGATTCGTTCGCGAACGCCCCCCAGCAGGGCATCGGCCAGGGATTCCTCGAATGCGAACTGAATCACGTATTCCCGCTCGCGGCGTTTATACTTGCGGCACTGCCGACAATATGGATATTTCTTCTTCGCCAACACCAGCGCTCCCAGCGTGCCCAAGGCCGCGCCGCTCAGGTCTGCGAAATATGAGATTGTCGTCGCGGCGGCCCCCATCTCCATTTCGCCGGCCCCGTAGTCCTTCTTCACCGACGACGAACCCAGATTGAGCCTCATGAAATCCGTAAAACTCATTAATGCGCTCAGCGGATACGTTCCGTCCTCGATCCCCTCCGCACCTTCCAGCGTAATCGACGTCGTGCGGTAAATCCCGTAATCCACCGACGCGTAGCCCACCACCGCGGCCAGGATCAGGCAGAGCATCATCGCCTTGCTTACCTCCTCGTTCGCCTTATAGCAGTACCAAAACTGAACACCCCCGGCCGCCAATCCGAACACCAACCCGCTGATCGGAACCACGTACCAGAGATTCCAGTGGAGGTGCGCATTCAGGCCTGGAATGCACCCCAACACAAAGCCTAACAGGAAAGTTATTAATGCCGCCGGCAGCCCCTTAAGTGTCATAACTTTTTCTCCTCAACGTTGATGATACGTTATCTTGCCGTGCTCGCGACTCCAGTTGTCCTTTAATTATCGTGATCCGTTTACGTTCGTCAAGCAAAAATATGCCTCATATTGCATCATCTCGGGCCGAGGCTAGCCGGTGATCTGCCGTCGCACCCTTGCCCTCAGCGTATCATTTCGATGGGTTCCGTGCCTTATCTGCCGATGAGGCGTTCAGGATGCACCGAGGGGGTGAAGTGTCGAATCCGGCAGGGCGGGACAGAAGGGCGGCGAATCCTGTATGGAAACTTGTGGAGAGGCAAGCGGATTCGTATATAATGTGGAGGCAAGGTGGGATCGCTTGCCGGTTGTCTGAAAATGGACTTTTTGTGGATGATGCTATGATGAGAGTGCCTGAAGTGCAAAACCCCGACCGATACGTGGGACTTTTCGTGGTGGATTTTGGCGATCATACCGGGCTCGGTTTTACGGCCGATGAGGTCGCCGAGCTTCTCGACAGTGAGAAATTTCGGGATGTCCGCGTGTACAAGATTCACAATGCCTATCCGGACGGCCGGATGGAGTTGAAAGGCGTGCGGCGGGAGTTGTTCGAGGCGGAGGCCGGGATGTTTTTCTACGCGCCCGACGAGGCGACGGCCCGCGACGACTACAAACGCCTGGTCGGAATGGCGGTAACCGATTTGCCGCCGGAACGCGCCAAAGTGCATCTTGCGCGGCATGCGGACGGCAGATGGGTCACGGCGATGATTTACCCGGCCGAGTGCGACGATGAATTCAGCCGGTGGCTTCTCGCTCGCGGATATCGGACCGCAGGCGAGGTCGAGGGCGGCATCGACGCCGTCAGCCGTTACTATAGCGATGCTCCGGAGGTGGTGGAACGCCATCAGCTCTTCGGGACGTCCTCGTTTGAGAGCCGCACGGGCGAGGCCCTCCTGGCGGCGACGCAGGTCGCGGTCCAGCGATGAACGTCCGACCGGATAACACCAGAAAGCCGCCGGCCGGCGGAAGGCGCCTGGGCGCCGCGGCCGGGTGGATATTAACGACGTTCGGGCGGGCAAGAAGACTGTCCGCCCGTGAGATTCTGCAGAAGGAACTGCCCGGCACTACCGGGCGAATGCATATCCGTATCACCGAGCGGATTCGCAGCACGTTTCGGCATCGCTGGTTCAGGAGGCGATAATAGGGCATGCCGAGGCACGGCTGCCGAGTTGATGCACCCCTCTGGATTTGCTGCACGCGTATTCCCACCGTCATCCGAATGAGAAATCCCACGTCGTGCCGCTGTGGAGCCCGATATTCCCAGGTTAAGTGTTCTGCCCGGCGAACCGAAGAACAGGTCGCGTGTGTGACGAGGCGATTGGGCAGGATGCCCATGCCGCCTGTGAACTCGCCCACGCGTAAATGGGGTGGCCGGCTGCAGCAGGGCCTGTTGTCAAATGGGGGAACCATGTTCTTCAAACGAATACCATTGTTTCGGCTCTTCGGATTTCAGGTGGGGATCGATCTGAGTTTCCTCTTGCTGGCGTTTTTCCTCGTGTGGTCTCTTGCAGCGGGTATTTTCCCCATGTACTTCGAGGGCTTGTCGCGCGGCGCGTACTGGTGGATGGGTGTTGCGGGTATGCTGGGGCTGTTCGCCTCGATCATCTTTCATGAGTTCTGTCATTCGCTGGTCGCCCGGCGGTTTGGGATGGAGATGCGGGGGATTACGCTGTTTGTTTTCGGCGGGATTGCGGAGATGCCTGACGAACCCGATCGGCCTCTCTCGGAGTTTCTGATGGCGGCGGCGGGTCCGCTTTCGAGTATCGCGCTGGCCGGCGCGTTGCTCGGATTCGGTCAAATCGGCGTGTGGCGCGCATGGCCCGTGCCGATTTGGGGAGTTCTGATGTACCTGATGTGGCTCAACGCGGCGCTTGCGGTTTTCAACTTGATCCCGGCCTTTCCCCTGGACGGAGGGCGTATTCTGCGTTCCGGGCTTTGGGCCGTCAAGGGCGATCTTCGCTGGGCCACGCGGGTGGCGTCCCACTTCGGCAGCGCCTTCGGAATTATGCTGATCGTGCTCGGCGTGCTCGTCTTTATCACAGGCAACGTGATCGGCGGCGTGTGGTATTTCCTGATCGGTCTGTTTATTCGGTCCGCGGCGCGGATGTCGTACAGCCGGGTCGTTGTACGAGATGTGCTGAAGGGCGAACGCATCGAACGTTTCATGAATCCGCGGCCGGTAACGGTCGAGGCGGGGCTGCATGTAGCGGATGCGGTGGAGGACTTCTTCTATCGCCATCACCACAAGATGTTTCCCGTGGTCTCGGACGGCGACCTGTTGGGCTGCATCACGGCCGAGCAGATTCACCGGGTGCCTCGGGACCAATGGGCGGACACGGAGGTCGGCACGGTGACGGAGCAGTGCACCGGCGACAACACAGTCAATGCGCGCGCCGATGCGATGGACGTTCTGACGCGGATGCGCAGCGCCGGCCGCACGCGCCTGATGGTTCTGGATGCCGGTCGGCTGGTGGGGGTTCTGACGCTGCGCGACCTGCTGAGCTTTCTGGCTCTGAAGATCGATCTGGAAAGCGACGGGCGTCCCGAGGTCGCCCTGAACGTCTGACGCTGCGGGGTATGTATCGGGCCTGATACTGCGCTTACATGAACGGCGAAAAGTCCTGCTCCATACCGATCCGAATGCGTATAAATGGAAGCGGCATTGTAGCGAAACAGCAAACATCAGGGGAGGTGGCTGTCATGGCTATGGACCATTTTGACCGAAGCATACTGGAAAAGCTTATCGATTACGAAGAGCCTCATTGCATCTCTTTTTATTTGCCCACGCACAAGCAAGGCGATGATACGCGAGAGGACTCAATCCGGCTGAAGAACCTCGCCGCCACGGCGGAGGACCATCTGCACCATCGCGGTTTGTCCGCCAATGAGGTGGAGGAGTTCTTGAGGCCGGTCCGTGAACTGCTCCGCGAGGAGTTTTACTGGAGCCATCTGGAGGAAGGGCTGGCGATCTTCCTGGGACGCGACCTGTTTGAGCATTACCGTCTGCCGGTCTCGTTCGATCAGGAAGTTTATGTGTCCAGACATCTTCTGCTGCGGCCGCTGCTGCCTGTCCTGAGCGGCAACGGACGATTCTTTCTTCTGACGCTGAGCCAGAAAAAAGTCCGCCTTTTCGAGGGGGATCGATATGCGCTGAACGAATTGGAACTGACCGACGCCCCCGATACGATGGAAGAACTGGAGCAGTATCGGGACATTGAGCACTTCATTCAGGTGCATACCATGCCTCGCGGTACGACCGCCGGCACCGACGCCATGTTCCACGGGCACGGCGAAGGCGTGGAAGGCAAGCCGCTCAAGCGGGCGATCGGGGACTTCCTCAAGTCCGTGCGCAATGGCATCAATAAGCAGCTTGCACCGCGGAGAGCCCCGCTGGTGCTGGCGGGCACGGACTATCTGTGCGGTGCTTACCGGGAGATCGACTCGCATCCGCAGTTGAAGACGGAGATCATCGGCGGCAACCCGGAACTGATCGACCGGCGGCATCTTCATTCGCGTGCCTGGAAGATCGTCGCGGGCGACTTCGACTATGACCGCAACCGGCGTGCGGCTTATTTCTGGGATAAGGTGGGCACGGAAAAGGTTGCCACGGATCCGCATCTGATTTTGCCGGCGGCCTACGAGGGGCGGCTCGATACGCTTTTTGTCGACCCGCACGAGCACGTGTGGGGCACCTTCCGTCCGGCGGACGGACACGTGGAAATCGAGCCGTGGTACGATTCGATCAACGAGGATCTGGTGGACATGACCGTTCATTACGCCTTGGGCCGGGGCGGTTATGTGTATCCGGCCGAGCGGCAGTGCATGCCGGGCGAGGCGGCAATGGCGGCCATTCTGCGGTACTGACAACTCACAAGGTCGGCTTTGAGAGAAACTGTGTCGGGCCGGTTGGCTGAGCCAGCGGTAAGGAACGTTTCCATGCATTCCGATTGAGGACAATTCTGGATTTCTGTTATAAATGTGCTACCATGCGGCGCCGCTGTGATTAGTTCGTTAACGCGCGAACTCTGAAGCGGCGAACTTGAACGGAGCCGAAGGTATGGACATTTATAACGTGGTCAGTTTTGCGGGGCTTTTTGTCTTGATGTTCGTGGCGTGGGCCTTCTCGGTGAACCGTCGCGTGGTAAACGTGCGGTGCATCGCCGCCGGAGTGGGCTTGCAGTTGGTGCTGGCGGCGGTGGTGTTTTGGGCGCCGGGCAGTACGCGGTTTTTTCTGTGGCTCAATGATGTGGTGGTGGCATTCCTGCATGCGGCGATGGAGGGGCAGCGGTTCTTGTTCGGGCCGCTGGCGGTTGGGCCGGGGCAGACGGATGCCAACGGCAGCGCGTCAATCGGTTTCATTCTGGCGACGCAGGCGCTGGCGGTGATCATTTTTTTTGCGGCGCTGATGGGGGTACTGTATTACTTCGGCATCATGCAGCGGATTATCCAGGCGTTTGCGTGGGTGTTCGTGCGGCTGATGCGGATCAGCGGCGCCGAGAGCCTGTGTGCGGCGAGCAATATCTTCGTCGGCATCGAGTCGACGACGGCGGTGCGGCCGTATCTGGCGAAGATGACGCGGTCGGAGTTCTGTACGATATTGACGGCCGGGATGGCGACGGTGGCGTCGAGTACGATGGGCGTGTATGTGCTGTTCTTGAAGGACGTGTTCGGAACGATTGCGGGGCATCTGATCTCGGCTTCGGTTTTGAGCGCGCCGGCGGCGATTGTGGTGAGCAAAATTCTTGTGCCGGAAACCGACCAGCCGATAACCCTGGGCGTGGCGACGCGTTTTCACTACGAGCGAGAGAGCGGCCCGATCGAGGCGATCATCAATGGCGCGATGGCGGGGGTGAAGTTGGTGGTGGGTGTGTGTGCGCTGCTGATCGCACTCCTGGGGATGTTGGCGGTGCTCGACCTGTTTTTGGGCTGGGCGGGCGTTTCACTGCATTGGATCGACGCCGACAGCGTTCGGTCGCCGCTGAGTGCCCTTATGGGATGTGCGATGTGGCCTTTTGCGGTGATCATCGGTGTGCCGCCGACCGACGCATTGCTCGCCGGGCAGATGCTGGGCCAGCGACTCATCGCCACTGAAATACCTGCGTACCTGCACCTTGCCGAGGTGATGGGCACCGGCGGCTTTGTGCACCCGCGCAGCGCAGTGATCGTCGCCTACGCCCTCTGCGGATTCGCCCACGTGGCGTCGCTGGCCATCTTCATCGGCGGCGTCTCGGCCATCGTCCCAGGCCGCCGCGCCGACCTGGCAAAAGTGGCCCCGCGAGCGCTGTTGGCGGCGACATTAGCCTGTCTTATGACTGGCGCAGTGGCAGGCACGTTCTACCATGAAACTACACGGGCCTTACAGGCGGTTGTCGCTCGTTGATAGCCCGTCATTAATCGATAGCATTAGCCCCAGTCGAACCGACGCTGACCACCCCGCTCTTTTTTCGTAATCTCCCGCCAAAACTTCGTCGCCAGCTTGTTTCGTGAACAGAGAACCAGATAGTACAGGGGTCGCCCTCGAGCCGAAATCCGCTCGAATTCGAACTCGGTATAGCCCAATTTCTGCCGAACTTGGGCGATATAAAGGTCCCGCAGAACATCGACACGATTGGCCGAAGACGCTTCGTTCAGAACGGATCGCCAGTTAGAATCCGGACCGAGAAAACGGTCAAGATTGGAGTCGTGCTTGTCGTAGTAATAAGTCTTCCAGTTCCTGAGGATATCCAGTCGATCAGGAAAGAAGATGATAAGATCAGCCCGTTTGTCGCTCAGGCACTGCAATGTTGCGAAATCCAAGTGCAACCCATAGGGGTCAAGAAACGCTAATGACAACGCATCCCGCGGTGGTATCGCAGGAAGCATTTTTGATATTGTGACGTTGGCATCCCCGCTCCATATGTGTACACAGGGGTGCAAAGCTGTGACGCGCGTTTTTAGAGCGGTGTATTTGCGGTGATCGAGTTCACACAGGTGCAGGCCGTCAAAAGGCTTGGGTGACTGGGCAGCAATCATCGGCGACCCCCACGCCAACTCCCCGGATTCTTCCAGACGCTCGATTCCAGCTCCGGCAAAGAGATCGATGTAATGTAACCGCCACTTGCCTTTCATTGACGTAGTGAAAGCGTCGATGTATCTGGCCAAAAAGTAATGCTTGTCGGCGGACTGCGTTTTCACTGATGGTGTATAAAGACCATCATCCTTTGGCGGCGGTAGATTAAACACAGCAATACGTCTCGTTGAATGTCTTAACGGGCATCTGGTCCCAGGTTCTTCCTTCGAGCGTTCGGCCGGACTTCTTTTTGTTTATTCCGCCCCACTGTTTAAAGAAGAAGGGCACGTGTGCTTCGAGGCATCGATCGCGGATTTCAGTTACCCACTCACTTCTGATGGGTCTGGCGCCTGGCCCCGACTCGCCGCCGACGATGACCCAGTCAATGCCTCCAAGGTCCAGACTTGGTATGGGGCCGAGCAGCGGTTCAATCGACAGGAACTTGACCGCGGCGGCAGTCCGTCTAAGGTCATCAATTCTGAACACGCATTCGGCGTTCTCAACGGTCACACCCATCCAAATATTATGAGCCCAGCGGAGGCGATGGGACAGTTCGAGCAGTCGCTCCGAGCGCTTCGTCAGTATCTGGAAGGTATGCTGTGACGCTTGATTCATCACGTCGAAGACTTCCGCGATGAAACTGGATGCGACTTCATCGTGGAAAAGATCGCTCATTGAGTTTACGAAGATAGTTCGCGGCTGTTTCCACTTCAGCGGCATCTTGAGGATATGTGGATGCAGTGTGACTTGGAAACCGTTGGCGTAGTTCGGATTACCGATGGCCTGGAGGCGGCGAGCCATTCGTTCAGCGTAGCAGTTCCTGCAGCCAGCGCTGATCTTAGTGCACCCGGTAACGGGATTCCAAGTCGAGCCTGTCCATTCTATTCTGGATTTCTGCGCCATACGGCCTCCATCAACATCGTAATTATCGCAAAACGGCCAGTGAAGTCAAATTTATTTCTGGTTTATTTCATCCACTACACTGGCTTGCTTACGGTGCCTCTCCCGCCATGAGAGATCTTCGGCGACGCGCTATGATTGCCTGCACAAAACAGATGCTCAGCCCATCTTCTGTTCGATGAAGGAGGTGTCCACGTCGCTTTTTATGAAGAGGTGGTGCGAGAGGATTTCGAGACAGGCGGGGATGGTGGTCTTGATGGGTTCGATTCTGAATTCTCGCAGGGCGCGTTTCATTGTCGCGATGGCCTCCTCACGGGTCCTCTGGTGAACAATGAGTTTGGCGATCATCGAGTCGTAATAGGGGCTGACCACACAGCCCTGATGGACGTGGGTGTCGACGCGGACACCCATACCGCCGGGGGCGATGAACTTCGTGATCGTGCCCGGGCATGGGGCGTAGTTGCGGCGCGGGTCTTCAGCATTGATGCGGCATTCGAGGGCGACGCCGTTGTGGGTGATGTCCTTCTGCCGGAGATCGAGCGTCTGACCGGCGGCGATTTTGAGCTGCCATTTGATGAGGTCGTGGCCGGTAACCATTTCCGTGACGGGGTGCTCGACCTGGATGCGGGCATTGACCTCGATAAAGTAGAAGTTCTTGTCGCGATCGAGCAGAAACTCCACTGTAGCGGCGTTGACATATTCGGCCTCCTGGACGAGGCGCAGGGCTGCTTTGCAGAGTTCCTCGCGCGTGGCTTCATCGAGCACGGGGCAGGGCGATTCCTCGATGAGTTTCTGATGGCGCCGCTGGATGGTGCAGTCGCGTTCATAAAAGTGCAGCGCGTTGGAGGCTTTGTCGGCCAGGACCTGCACTTCCACGTGGCGCGGCTGCAGAATGTATTTCTCAATGTACAGTGTGCCGTTCTTAAATGCGGCCTCGGCCTCGGCGCGGGCCGCGGCGAAAGCACCGTGCAGGCTGATATCGTTGTGTGCGACCCTCATACCGCGCCCGCCTCCGCCGGCGGCGGCCTTGATGATGACGGGATACCCGATTTTATTTGCGATTTTGATGGCTTCATTTTCGTCGGCGATTTCGCCGTCGGAACCCGGCACAACAGGCACACGGGCGTTTCTGGCGATCTCGCGTGCGGAAACCTTATCTCCCAGCCGGTACATGGCTTCAGGGCTCGGGCCGATGAATGTGATGCCGCACTCGCGGCAGATTTCGGCAAAGTGCGCGTTCTCGGCGAGAAATCCGTAGCCGGGATGGATGGCTTCAACGTCGGCGATTTCGGCGGCGCTGATGATGCGGGGGATGTTGAGGTAGCTCTGTGCCGCGGCCGGCGGGCCGATACAGATGGCTTCATCGGCGAGCTTCACATATTCGGCGTCTTTGTCGGCCTGAGAAAAAACAACAACGGCTTCGACGCCCAGTTCATGACAGGCCCGAATAATGCGTAGGGCGATCTCACCCCTGTTTGCGATCAGTATTCTTGAGAACATAGTGCGTCACCCTGAACAGATTCGGTGGTTGTCGATCGAACGGATACGCGGCCGGGGTCAGTCCGGCCGGACCCTGAAAAGCGCCTGACCAAACTCGACGGCCTGCCCCGCCTTGCAGAGCACCTCGACGATGGTTCCGCTCAACTGCGCCTTAATTTCGTTCATGACCTTCATCGCCTCGACGATGCAGACGACCGTGTCTTCTTCGACCCGCGAGCCCGGCTTGACGAATGGTTTGGAGTCGGGGCTTGCGGCGGCGTAGAAGGTGCCGACGATGGGAGAGGTAATTTCACGAAGTTTTTCCGATTCGGCGTGCTCGGGCTCGGTCCGGGCGGCCGGGCTCGCCGGCAGGGCCGCAACAGGCATCGGTATCTGTGTGACTACGGGCGCCCCGGCCTGAGGCCGCTTCAGCATGATCTTGCTGCTGCCGTCGACGATCTCTAACTCGACAAGATCGTTCTTGATCATCAGGTCGATCAGTTCTTTAACGCGTTTCAGATCCTCTTTTTTATCTGCCATTTGGCAAGTCCTTTAGCTCTCATCTACATCGGAATTTTGGTCCAAAGTATACCGATACAACAATGTTTTGCAAGCTTATTACACGGAATTTGCGCGCGTGTCGCCGGTAAAGGGCGACTGTAACGCGTTATAGTCCTAAAAAAAGCCGCTTGCCTGTCTTGTCTCAATGTCCGGGAGACGCCCTTGCGTTTTTTTTCAGGGGTGCAAAAAACGCATGCGCTTGTGCGGCCGGCGGCCGATATGCCCGTCAATGACCCAACAGTCGGACGTGCCGCAGGATATGTCCTGACTGGACGAATGCCCCATTGTGGCAGCCTGTGACATTGCAGAATGTCACGGCATTGTTGAAATCGAGTTCCGGCGTCAAGCCGATGACGATCAGGTCGCCGTCCGGCTTGCAATTACAGGTAACCAGTTTGC
The DNA here is from genome assembly GCA_014859965.1 of Phycisphaerae bacterium. GTDB lineage: Bacteria > Planctomycetota > Phycisphaerae > Sedimentisphaerales > Anaerohalosphaeraceae > JACZKQ01. Next base: position 35,158 of record JACZKQ010000142.1, on the reverse strand, counting down.
GGAACATGGCGTCGCAATGGGGGCAGTAGAGTTCGTCTTTAACGCCATCAGCCAGCTCGCCTTCGAGAATGACTTTGTTGAAATCCCCCTCGATGGCGGAGATTACGAAAATGCCGTCCATGCCCGGCCGGCGAAATCGTATCTTGAGGCCCGGATAGCCGCCGATCTTATGTTTAATGTCCATCACGCTGCAGCCGTTTGGGCAATAGGCGTGCTCAATGACATAGCGCGCCTTTTCATCCTGCGGATCGGCGGCGCTGGTTCTCTCGCGAAACGGTATCAGCAAACGGCCATCACTACCAAACTTTGTCATGCGCACTCCATTCCATCAGTTATATGCGTTTGATTCTCCCGCGCGTGGCGGTGCTTGAATGTTCTATCGCGGCAGCGACCCCGCGCAAGCTTCTCTGCGCAGCGATTACGGCAGTTTCGGAGGGGTCGTATCGCCGTCGGCGCCTCTGACCTTGTGCACGGTTGCCGGTTTGCCCGTGCGCAGGAGTTCCTCGGCCTGGGATTCGATTTCCATGAAACGCTTCTTGAGTTCGTAAAAACCGTGCCACCAGGCGTAGTCTGGGGCCATCATCGCCGCGCCGAAGCGGGCTCGCCGGCCTTCGTGGTGCCAGAATTCATAAAACTCGACTTCGAGCTTTTCGTCGAGGAACTTGTCCTTGCTGAGCAGATTCTTTTCGTAAAGATCGTCCATAATTTTCTTGGCCGGCTTGTAGTACGTCTCGTTGTAGTGTTCGACGGCCTTATCGAAGCGATCAAAATGCCCGTTTGTCCAGGCCGGCGAATGGCACGCGCGGCAGACGCCTTTCATCTTCTCGCGTTCCTCTTTCCAGTCGGTCTTTGCGGGCAGAGGTTTAAATTCCGACGGCCGGATGGTCAGCGGAGCCTGCGTTTCCCACGCCAGCCGCTCCGTGACATCATGGCTGCCTTTGACACTGCCGACCTGCGACATATGACAGGTCGAACAGGTGGGCGCCCGGTAATCGACACCCGGCGACCATGTGCCGGGGGCTGCGCCCCAGTTCCATGAATGACCTTCGGCGTGATAGATGGCCCCGTGCTTGGATTCGTTATAGATTTCGATCTGCGGGTGGTCCGGGCCGAGATGGCACTGGCCGCACGCTTCGGGTTTGCGGGCTTCGGCAAGCGAAAACTTGTGCCGCGTATGACAACTCGAGCAGCTTCCTCGGCTGCCGTCGGGATTGACGCGGCCGATGCCGACATTAGGCCAGGTCGCCGGGTCGATTTGCCCGTTGACCGCCTTGACGACGCTGCCGTGGCAGTGATCGCAGCCGGTGGCCCGTTCGATGGCATTGTTGAGGCCTTGTTTCAGCCAGGGGTCGATCTGCCAAAGGATCTCGAGGGTCCGGGCGTGTTTGCTCTTGTCGAATTCGGCTGCCTCGGTCGGGTGACAGCGCGAGCAGTCTTTCGGGCTGACTATGGGCGAAATGGGCGTCTTCTCCCATGCCAGATGTTTCTTGCTGATGTCGCTGTCGGCCGGTCCGGCGGCATGGCAGTCGAGGCAGGTGATGTTCGAGTGGGCATGGCGGCTGTCGGCCCAGTCGGCTACCATTCCCGGGGAGGTGGTGCTGTGGCACTCGATGCAGCCTTTAGCAGTGGGGCTGATGTTGCGTTCGATGCGAATGGTCTTGAGGCCGGGGACCGCCAGTGAGCCATCCTGGGCGCCGGCGACCCCACAGCACACCACCGCAAGGAGCGGCCCGACAAGATAAGAGAAACACCCTGGCGATGATTCCATGTAAACCCTTTCTATCTATGCAGTTTGCTGTCGCGTTCGTGGCCGGCGCCGGGGTGGCAGTGGATGCACTGATTTTCGGGTGCATCGGGGCGGTCGATGAGGCCCTGGTGGGCCGCCATCGCATCGAATCCCGTGGGGCTGACGAGCAGGTCCTGATGACATCGCAGGCAGGGTTCGTTCGTGAACTTGGCCTGGACCTTCTTGCGCGTCGCCTCGACATCGTATTCAGGCCCGAAGTAGTGCACGGCAAGGTCCTTGGCCCCGGTCCAGGCCTTGGCGAAGGTATAATGGAAGTAATTGTCCTTGGACGGCAGATGACAATCGGCGCACTCCACCCGCACGCCGAGGTGGTTGGTGCCGTGCGGCGAAAGCTCCCACGTCTGATAGGCCGTCTGCATTTCATGACAACTGCTCCCGCAGTATTCCGGCGACGAGACCTGGGCCATTCCGAAGTTGATGCCCAGAAAAGCCCCAATCGCAAAGACGATCCCTAAAACGAACAAACAAAAACCTTTAAAACGCCGACGCCGCTTGCTTTTCTTGTCCGATCCTGCACTCTGCATGTTGTTTCCTTCATGTGGGTTAGAGCTGCGGCGGCTGATATTTGTTATCGTCCTGTATAGCCGCAGCCATTAGTAAGACTAATAGACTCTTATACCAATGTCAAGCACAATTTCAGGATTTCCTCCTCCAAAGGCATTCCGAGGCGCCGCCGCTTCAAATTGCGATGATTGCAGCAGAAGCCCGGCAGCAGGTATACGTCGAAGGACACCTTTTGTGCAGGACCTTCCACGCGTGTGGTAAATACACCGTCCAACTGGAGGATCGTGTCACCGTTAGCCTTTGCCGGCTCTTTGGCAGGCGAGGCAAGCGGCTTTCTTTCCAGAGCCGGTGGAATTGAGCATTAGTCAGGGCACGATTTTGATCTGGAGGTATGAGGCGTTATTGGTTCCATCAAACTCGCTAATCTTACCCTGATGATCGAAAATGACCCCGAGATAATAGGTCATTCCGTCTGTGAGGTTCGTTGGAATGACTACGGGCAGGGTGAGAGTCCAGACGGCCCCGGCGGGCAGATGCGGGATGTAGCCTCCGGCGAATGACTGGTCGCTGGTGGTGATCAGTGTATTGGTGGAGATATACATCGCGAGCTCGACATTATATTGCGAATTGTAGCCGTTGTTTTCATAGGTGAACTCGGCATGATAGCTGCCGCCGCGTTTGACGTGAAAGCGCGGCGATCCGTTGAGCAGATCCCAGCCGGCGACCGTCATATTCTGATTGTAAACCACGGTCGGGGTGTGAGTACTGTATTCACCGCTGGCGCTGGCGTACTTCCAGTGTGTCACGGCGACGTCTTCGGTAAAGTACGTATTTGACTTGCCGTACAAAAACAGCGCCCCCTGTGTGGCATCGGCGCCGGGGTAGCCTTTAATTCGGTCGTAATGCGTGTGGACATGGGTATAATCCTGTCCCATCACATTGTACCACCTGTTCTCGTGTCCCAGGCCCAGTGCATGTCCCATCTCATGAATCGCTGTCGTAATAAGGGGACGATATGGGCCTCTGTAAGGGGTCAGGTCATATTGCCAGGTATGCGGCGACCACAGCTTGCCCGCGTCAAAGATGATATCGGCTTCTTTGAACCACAGCCTTCCGCCGGAGGAATACATCCACGTGTAGCAGATGGCCGGAGCGCCTTTCAAGGCGCCCTGATCGTTACTGAACCAGATTTCACTTTGGCCGTTGCCCCGTTTGAGGCTGGTGTCGCCCCATTTGGCGATGCCGAAGGTAAACCTGGCAGGCGTTTGATTCCACCAATAGTTGGCAAGCACCAGACTTGCCCTGAATGGTGAATCAGCAGGGAAACTCTTGGCGCCGGCATGCCAGTAGATTTGTGGATTGGCCCACACGATTTTTGTATTGTTACTGGTTTTTACTTTGTGGGAGTAGGCGTTTGCATGCTCCAGCGAGGCGGTCAGAAGGAGTATCAGGCAACCGCCCCAGACTGTTGTCGGCAGATTGATCTTAGAGGTCATTGGAGTGCCCCTTTCTGTTCTTGGGAAGTTATAAACATCCGTTGCGGCCATCGTCGATGCACTGAAGCCAGGCGCCTGCGATAACCACAAGATCGTGCATGTTGACAACGCAATCCGGCTTGCCGGCCGGCCCGGAAATATCGCCGGGCAGCGCGCCGTGGAGCACGATGTGGCGTTCGCAGGGTGTTTGGGGCAGCACCGGGTTGCCGTTGTTAATGACAAGCCAGTTACGTTCCTCCTGTTCAGCCTCAAGCACCGCGGTTAATTGTTCCCGGGTCAGCAATTCGGCCAGCCACGGGCGTTCGGTTTCACAGCCGCCGTTTGCACAGGGATCGGAAGGGGCAGCGGGAGGCTCGGGGGTTTCCCAAATAGCACGGCCCTGAATAACCTGACTTATGTCCGCGTTGGCCACCGGCGGCAGTTGATGCAGTTGATCCGGCGTGAATAACTCGCTCACCAGTGTGGTCAGGTAGCTGTCAAACTGCCACTCCGAGAAGCGTATCCCCTGGGGATTATCCGGCGGGGAAGGTACGACCCCTTCGCCGGGATTGGTGAAGATAAGTTCCAGTTCGTGATCGCCGAGGGTTATATTGTTTATTTCCGGCCGCAAATGCTGCCGGCCATAGACAACCTGCCAGCTCCGGGCAGGGCCGCCGGTGGGCGGAGTGATCACGCGAATTTCCATCCCTGTATCAGAAAAAAGGAAATCGCCGTCGGGATATTGTGCATCGGGCAGAATGCGGAGTCGCCCCGCTTGACAGCCTGCCAGGGGACAAGGATCTTGAGAGTTCCCTTCCACGAAAAGAATATCTCGGTCGCCGACCTTGAAAAGAGGATACATTTCGACAAGCAGATAACTTCTTTCGTCGGGATCGCGTTCGCTCGTCGAGCCTCCTTCGAATCGCAGGGTTAATTCCGTTGGGGAGGCTCGCGGCCCCTTATAGATTTCTTCAATTTGGTACGTTACGAAGGTGTGCGGAATATTCGAACCGTCCGCATATGCGGGATTGCCGTCTTCGTCAAGGATCGGGCCGCCGTCGGGACCCAGCAGCGGCACAGCCTCGGAGGTGCGATAGTCAACATTCATGACAACCCCCTTAAAAACAAAGTCGGCTGCCAGGGTCATGCCGGGAATGTCGACCGTGGATTCGAAATGCGCCGATAAAGGGGGACCCAAGAGAAGAAAGGCCGAAGCCATTAATGTAAGAAATGACGATTTGTTTCTCATTCTTATCTCCTCCACAAGTCGTATTCGCAAGGTGTCAGCGCGAGCCGGCGGCCTTGCTGTTAAATGAGCTTAGTCGAGCCAGAGGCAAACATGGGCATGCAGGTCATTCTCCGGCAGGGCGACATTAGGGCGGAACATTCGTGAATACATGCTGATCCTCCTGTTTTTGCTATGGCGCTCTCGCTCAGTGTCTTGTCTTGCTCCACGAACCACGCGGCGGCACCGTGACGACAAGTTACAAGACTGTGTGGATCCCATAACAGAGCATGTATTATAACAGAGCCGTTTAGGCCTGTCAAGGAGGCTTTGAACATTTCAGTGCCAGGGAGTGCTCGAAATGAAAGACCGCCCCACGGGCATCGCTTCTTTGTGCATCTTTGCGGAAACAAAGAAAGCCCGTCCGACCCACACCGCCGAACGGGCTTCCTACCGCAAATATCAAGTATGCACATCTATTTTGCTGACGGGCAAACGGCTCCGCAACCCATTTGTGCCTTTGCATGCATGGGGCAACCGCTCGCAGGCGCCTCGGCCGCAGGGGATTTCTCGGCCGCCTTTGGACAGTTTGCGGGCCTTAGTTCACAAGCCTCCGCCACTGGACATTCCGCACAGCAGCCCGGTTTTCCCTCAGTCGGGCACTCCTCTTTAAGCGGACATTCATCACAGCAGGCTGTCTTTGGGCAATCGGCCGGCCTCATATCGCATGATTTCGCCGCCATGGGACACGCGACCGCCGCAGGCGCGGTCGCCGGGCAGGCGGCATCCGCCGCTCCGCACGCATGTTTCGCAGAAGTGCCTCGGTCGGCAAACTGCTGCACCGCAATGACTGCCCCCACGCATAGAAGCACCAACAAAACAACCAAAATACGTCGCATAACACTTCTCCTGTAAAATTGCCCTTTTTATCACAACCAATTCGACCATCGACTATTAAACGTCGCCGAAGGCAAAATGGTTCGCTGGTTTTTCTCTTTATTTAATCTCCTATATATAGACAGGCTGAGTCCTTATCGTACCGCAATATTGCGAAGATACCGCAACGCGCGCAGGCACGGGTCGCGGGCGAAAAGAGTCGGACGCACGACTGACAACCGTGCGTTGCATGTTGGCCCCCTCTTACTTATAATGGACGGGTCAAAGAAGAACTCTTAGGGATGGATGTTCTCATGCGTAGATGCGTTTCAACGTCGACTGCTACTTTGGTATTGTTCCTGTTCCTTGCCATTCCGGCCGTCGCGGACCTCTCGGCTGACGAATTCGACTTCGACGAAATCGTTTTGGTCAAACGCAAGCCTTATTCCTCCGACCACTATTACACCGACATCGACAATGGCACCAGCGCCGACCGCTTCCTGCCGGAAAACGGCATCTATGTCTATAATCTCCGCACACAGCAGGAGCGCCCCGTCGTCACGGCCGCCGCTTTGCCCGGCGGCAAGGGCTTCATCGGGAAGATCAGCCTGTCTTTCGACGCCGAAAAGCTGCTCTTCGATTTTCGCGAGAACCCGAACACCGGGTTTCGCGTCTGGGAAGTCCATCTCGACGGAAGCGGCCTGCGCCAGGTCTCTTTCGCCCCGGCCGACGAAGCGGAGAAAGTCGCACGATTGGGCAAGCCCTGGCACACCGACGATATCCATCCCAACTACCTGCCCGACGGCAGGATTATCTTCTCCTCCACGCGCTGCGAGCACACCATCCTTTGCGGCACCTCCGCTGCCCTTGTCGCGCCGGTGCTGCATCGCATGGACCCCGACGGCGGCAGCATCGAACAGTTGACGCGAAGTCCCGTCAGCGAGTTCTGCCCCGTCGTGCTGGACGACGGCCGCGTCATGTACCACCGCTGGGAGTATATTGACAAAGGCCATCGCGTCTGCAAGTCGATCTGGTCGATGAACCCGGACGGCACGCGGCCGCAGGAACTCTATGGCCTGGCCGACGATACGACGACGATCTACATGTATCCCCAGCCCATCGACGGCAGCGGCGACCGCATCGTCTGCGTCGGCACGTGCCACTATCCGCAGGGCGGATGTTTCGGCCCCATCATGCTGATCGACCTGCGGCGCGGCGCGCTTCGCCGCGGCCCGGATCCCGACCAGCCCGATTTCATCCAGTGGGACGACAACTACGCGGTCACCAATCTCACGCCGCACGTCTTCATGGAGCGAAGAAACGGCGTCGGCTGGTACTTCCGCGCCGCCGACGGCAAATATGTACACGACGAAAAGGGCCAGAGCGGTCACCTGTACACACACCCGTGGCCGATCGACGACCGCCGATTCCTCGTCTCGTACAAGGCCGATCCTTCCGACCATTACCAGAATGTGGCGAACGCTTATGCGATCTACCTGATCGACACCGAGGGCCGTCACCGCCTCGTTTACAAGGACGAATCCCTCTCCTGCTGGCACGCCACACCGGTGGTCAGTCGCAAGGTTCCGCCCCTCATCCATTCCCACCGTGAGCCTGAATACGCGGTGACCAACGAGGCGCTGTGTGTCTTGACGAATGTTTACCGCGGCATGGACGGCGTCAGGCCCGGCGAGGTCAAATGGCTGCGGATCAACGAAGCGGCCCCGCGCTACTGGGATACCGGCCGACGGTGGTCCGCGACCGCCGACAGCGCCAACTGGAAGGCGGCCCTGTGGCCCCGCCTCCAATGGGGCGTCGTGCCTGTCGAGCCCGACGGCTCCGCCCATTTCAAGGTTCCCGCCAACCGAAACATCTTTTTCCAGGCGCTCGACGAAAACTTCGTTGAAATCCAGCGGGAAAGGACCTATGTCAACTATCGCCCCGGGGAGGTTCGCTCCTGCGACGGCTGCCACGGGCGCACCAACCGCATTGCAGATGCCGATCGTTCGCAGACTCCGCTGGCACTGCGACGCCCGCCGAGCGCGCCTGGACCGCAGCCCTGTGACCTCGCCGAAAACGGCGGCGACGGCCGGGCCGAACAGGTAATCCATTATCCCACCGACATCCAGCCGGTCTTCAACGCCAAGTGCGTTTCGTGCCACGGCCGCGAGAACCCCGCCGGCGGCCTGAAGCTCACCGGCGATCTCACCACATATTATAACGTCTCGTATGAAGAGCTTGCACGCAAAGAACTCGCCGGCCCCCTCATCCCCGAATTCAACTCCTTCGACATGGGCGACCGCGGCAACTACAACGGCGCTGCACTGCCCCCCAAAAGCTTCGGCTCACACAGCAGCGTCCTCATGGCGATCCTTACCGACGGCGCGCACCCGAAGAATGCCCGCGACGACCACTCAAACATGCTGACCGCCATGGAGAGAATGACCTTGGCTCGGTGGGTCGATTCAAACTACCAGTTCTACGGAACCTATTACGGGCGCCACCACGCCCGCTGGATCAACCCCGACCCGGCCAACGCAGCCTACGACCCCGCCGACTTCCGCCGCAAGGCCAGTTTCGAAGAAGCCATCAGCATGTCCGCACCGCCCTGGCATCGTTAGCCGAAACCCCGGACCCGCAAATTATGGCTGCACAGCCGCGGGAGGGTGGGTCGTGCCCGTCAAAGCGATGGAACTTCTGGACACAGGAGGGGCAAGATGCTAAAATGTTCATTTGAGCGACGCCTTGTGTCTGCTTGGCGCCTGAGGGCAGCAGATCTTTTTTGCACATAAGGAGAAAATGATGGTTCAGATGAATCGCCGGAGGTTTCTAAAACGCACCGCGGCCGCGACGGCCGGTTCCTGTCTTGCGATGTCCTCTTTCGGTCACCTCATGCCCTGTGTGCGAGGGGCGAACGAGCAGATCCGAGTCGCCGTGGCGGGTATCCGCGGGCAAGGCTGGGGGCACGTCGGGCGGTTCCAATCGCAGGCGGGGGTGAAGGTTGTCGCCCTTTGCGATCCGGACAGTGAGATCCTTGGCAATCGCGTCGCGGAGTTCAAGACGCAGTACGGGGTCGGCGACGACGATGTGAAAGGGTATACGGATATTCGGAAGGTGCTTGACCGGGATGACGTGGACGTGCTGGTGACGGCCGCGCCGAACCATTGGCACGCGCTGATGACCGTCTGGGCGTGCCAGGCGGGCAAGCACGTCTATGTGGAAAAGCCGGTGAGCCATTCTATATGGGAGGGCCGCAAGATGGTCGAGGCGGCCCGCAAGTACGATCGGCTGGTGCAGGCAGGTACGCAGCAGCGTTCGTGTCCGGCGGTGCAGGAGGCTGCGCGGGACCTTCAGGCCGGCAAGTACGGCAAGGTGCTGTGGGTGCACTGCTCCCGCCTGAACGCCCGGGCGACTATCGGCAAGGTGACGGAGCCGCAGCCCGTGCCGGCGAACATCGATTACAATCTGTGGGCGGGCCCGGCGCCGATGACGCCGGTGATGCGGCAGAGTTTTCATTACGACTGGCACTGGCAATGGAACTGGGGCGACGGCGAAATGGCCAACTGGGGGGTGCACTATCTTGACGATCTGCACCACCTCCTCGGCTGGAAAGACGTCCCCAACAAGGTTGTCGCCGCGGGCAATCGCTTCGCTTGGGACGACAACGGCCAGACGCCCAACATGCACCTGGCTCTGATGTACTACGATGATCTGCCCGTGGTGGTGGATATCCGCAACCTGCCCGATCCGCTGGGCCGGGGCGGCAAGGAAGGGGCGGTTTACCTGGGCCGCCGCGACGGCAACTATATCCAGTGCGAACATGCATCTGTTCGGCTGTCGCGGTCCGGCGGCGGTGCGTACGACCTTGACGGCAAGCGAATCCATCAGTACAAGGGCGATGGCGGCGGGGCGCACACAGGCAACTTCATCGCCGCGCTGCGAAGCGGCCGGCGCCAGGACCTTGCCGCCGATATCGAAGGCGCCCACCAGAGCACCGTCATCTGCCACCTGGCCAATATCGCCTGGCGTGTGGGCAGAGAAACCCCCGCCGAGCAGGTCCGCGAGAGCATGAAGGGCTGTGAGGACGCGACCAATGCGCTGGCTCACATACAGGAGCAGCTCCAGGGCAATGGCGTCGATCTTACGAAGCGGCCGTTCGTGTCAGGACCCATGCTGACCTACGACCGCAAGACGGAGCGATTCACTGGCGCCGGGGCCAGGCGCGCCAACCGGTACATAAAATCCAGCTTTCGTGAACCGTTCGTTATCCGCGACAGCATTTAAGCTTTTGCGATCTTGGGCACCTTCTGGACGCGAGTTGCGAAGTCGTCGATTTGTTTGACGTCTTCGAAGCCGACGTTCAGGATGTCGATGCAGCCGAGTTCGAGGGCGTATTTGATGGAGGCGTTCTTCTTCTCTTCATCATTGCCGAACGTGCCTTCGCCCAGGATCTTCATGCCGATGACGGCCTTGCCGGCGGCGTGCATCTTCTGCAGTACGGGTGCGACCTCGGCGGCCGGTCCGTCCATCTTCTCGCCAAAAGGATTGATGCGTGCATGCACGCTGTCGACCCATGGCTCGTCTGCTGCGGTCTTGAGGGCGGCCAGCGAATGACACGAAACGCCGTGGGCGCGGATGACGCCCTTCTTCTTGAGGGCCGCCATGAGGTTCATCTGTTTTTCGAGTTTGTTATTCCAGTCCGCGTCCGTGCAGCAGTGCAGCAGCAGCAGGTCGATGTAGTCGGTCTTCATCTCGCTTAAGAATCGCTCGACCACGACATTCGCATCGGGACGTTCCTGAATTTTGAGTCCGCCGCCGCGGAACCATATCTTTGAGATAATCACGTAATCTTTGCGGGGGATCTGCTTGAGGGCCGGGACGATATAAGGATGGGTGCCGTAGAGATCGGCGAGGTCGTAAACGCGGATGCCCCGTTCATAACCGCCGCAGATGATTGCGTCGAACTTTTCCTTGCCCATTCGGGTGTGGTTCGATTCCTGATTGCCGCCGCGGATGCCGGTCCCCTGGCACAGGCGCGAGACCTTGATGCCGGTGCGGGCCAGTTCAAAGCGTTCGTAGGGGTCAAAGGTTGCGGGTTTGGCCTGGGCGAACACGGGCGCACCGACAACAAGGCCGCCAACCCCGGCCAGGGATCGTACCAGAAACTCACGACGTTTCATCTTCATTTCAATTGCTCCTCATAAAAGGGGGGATATGCATGTCAATGGAACACATTATACCCGATTCCGCCAAGGTTTTCAATAAGGAGGAATCGCCGCTCAGGGCAGGCGCATTCTCCGGATGTCCGCATCTCAACCCAACCTGCGGCGACAATGGAGAGCAAAACCGGTTGGGCAGAGGCCAAAATCAGGAGCATCTGTTCGCCGGGGGGGGATTTTGGCCTCTGGGGCCCCGACCGGTTTAGCTCAGCCCTGGCGGCGCCGGCTGCCCAGCGAGGTTGAGGAGAATGCGTTTGCCGTGAAAAATCGCCGCCGGAGAGGTCATGGGTAATGGGGGATACCGCATCTGCGAGCGGCTCAGCTCAATAGCGGGCTACGATGCGCATAAAAAAAGCCAGATCCCACTTGACATGAGAATCTGGCTTCGGAGGAGGGTGATGAAAAGATTGTTTTCTCTTTTTCTCCGGGCGACTCCTTCGCCCCTTGGCTCTCACAGATATAGACGCATGGAGGAAAAAAATGTTTCCTTGATTTTTGAAAAAAATCTTCAACACGTGAAAAACATTCTTGACGCCCGCCGGAACAGCTTGCCAAAAACCCGCCGGCGTCGGCAAAAGGCGGCTTTCTGCATCAATCCGCGGCTTTTTATGGGTTTTGCCGCCCATTAAGCCGGACCAGGGGGCCTATAGTGCATATCGGCATAGGCATGCCAGGTCAGGCTCTTTTTTTATGAAAGCCCTATAATCGACGGCACATGGCGGAAAGATGGGCAATCTGCGGGCTTTTGTCAAAAAGCTGCTGCTGTGGCCCAAATAGGCTAAACCTCCCAGCTTAACGCTGCCGATAAACCGGGCATGGCTTTATTCTTCACTAAATTAACGGAGAACGGAAATATGGAGACGACGGTTGTCGAACAAAGAAGGGATGCACGTTCGGAATTAGCCTGGCCGGTGAGCGTATGGCTGCCGGAAGCCAACAGGTTCTTCAACGGGCGGAGTATCAACGTGAGCAAGGGCGGGGCATACATCTCCGTGCCCATGACCACGCCGATCCGGGCGGGACACGAAATCGAGGTGAACTTCCCGCGAACTACGTCTCTGGCGCGGCAGAAGGGCCAGTATGCACGTATTAAGAGCGGCAAGGTGCTGCGGGTCGAACGTAAGAACATGTTCGAGGGCGCCAACATCGGGCTGGCGGTGCAGTTCGTCTAAGGGTTTCAGGCGGGTCAGGCCGGCCGTTTGTGCTTTTAAGGCCGGCCGCTGGCGCATGGGGTGAGAAGACAAGTGACAAGATCCTACCCCTCGACGGGAGTGGGCTTATCATACGGTTGGCCGGTGACCTTTGGGTTGCCGGCCTTTGTTCTGCGCGGCGGGCGAGTAGGTTTGACCTTCGTCAACTGGCGAGGAGTGCGGCGACAACGTTGCTGGTGTTGAAAATGATGTGGATGAAGATGGGTCGAAAGAGTGAACCGCTCCGCTCGTAGGCATAGCCCATGCCGAGCGAGAGCATGAAGATGGCCGGCCAGTGATGCCAGGGGTGCATGGCGGCAAAAAGAATGGACGTAATAACGACGGCGACCCAGGGGGATCGCACATAACCGCGAATGGTGGATTGCAGCATGCCTCGGAAGAGCACTTCCTCAAAGACGGGAACGATGATCACCACAAAAGCAAGCATGAGCAGACGCATGGACACGTGGGCGCTGCGGGTGAGAACATCAAGGCCTTCGCTGGTACGTATTTCAAAGGTCGGCCCGACGATCCATTTTCCGATGACGTCGACTGCCCATACGCCGAACCAGACGAGCGGCAGGACGGCGACCAGATTGGCGACGGAGGCACGAAGGTCGCGGGACAGGGTGCGAACATCGAGGCCGAAGCCCTTGAGCCCCCTTTGGAAGAGGAACGCGGCGATGGCAATGATGAAAATGGCCAGGAGCGCCTCGACAAGTGCCGCGGCGACATAGGTCAGAAGTTCCTGACGAATACCCGCGGGGTCAAACAACTTAAGCATGATCCACAGCATGGCGCCCGTACCAAGGACCCATGCCAGGAGGAGCAGAAAGGGCAGGTACAGCGGGACGCGGTTTCTGCGGAGGGGAGCGGCCGCCAACGCGGCGGGTCCGGAATAGAACACAAACCAGGCCGCCAGGGTGACCACCGACATGAAAATCACGGTGACAACGAGGATCTCGCCGACGTTTATGGACATACCCGCCAGAACCGTGGCGGTGGGGTCACTTGCAGCGATGCACGTATTCATAGTCCACTTTCACTGTTAGCGACAAATTGTCAGTTTCGGCTCCCCGGGGCGCCGCTCGTCTGCTCAGCGGGCTGACACATGGCCCATTACAGGCTCACCGCAAATTAACAGCGGCGGCTTTAGACCTTGCAACCCCCGCAAGTTTGTATTACATTGTCGCGGAGTTATCAAGGAAATAAAGTATGGATACATTTCACATTGAAGGTCCCGTCCGACTGGACGGAACAATTGAGGTCAGCGGGTCGAAGAATGCGTCGCTTCCAATCATGGCCGCGGCGATTCTGGCGCCGGGCACGACGATCCTTAGGGGGGTTCCAAAACTGGCGGATATCGCGGTGCTGCGGCAACTGCTGCAGCGTCTGGGAGCGTCGGCGGAACGCGAAAACGGCGATGTGCATATTGACACCTCCCGGATCAATAACCCGGTAGGTGAATACGACATATTACGCAAGATGCGAGCGGGCATATGCATCCTTGGTCCGCTGGTGGCGCGTTTTGGCCGGGCGGAGGTATCGATGCCGGGCGGCTGTGCCATCGGCGACCGGCCCGTGGATATTCATCTGCACGGGATGCGGGAACTGGGGGCGACAATTCACCTCCACGGCGGCAATATCGTGGCGACGGCGGAGAAGGGCTTGAAGGGTAAGCGCATCTTCCTGGGCGGGCCGTTTGGCTCGACGGTGCTGGGAACGGCGAATGTCCTGATGGCGGCGACGCTTGCCAGCGGAAAGACGGTGATCGAGTCGGCGGCGTGCGAGCCGGAAATTGCCGACCTGGCGAACTGTCTGAATGCGATGGGGGCGCAGATTACGGGCATCGGATCGCCGCGACTGACGATCGAAGGGGTTTCGGCGCTGAAGCCGGTGGAGTACCGTGTAATCGGCGACCGGATCGAGGCGGGGACATTCATGGTCGCCGCAGCGATTACCGGCGGGCGGCTGCGGCTCCAGAATTGCTGTTTGGAGCACCTTTTGGCAGTGGTCGACCGCTTGGAGCGCATCGGCGTCACGATCGAGCCGACGGAGGACGGGTGCGTGGTGACGCGAACCGGAGGGATCCGGCCGGCGGATATTACGACGCAGCCTTACCCGGGTTTTCCGACCGATTTGCAGGCCCAGTTGATGGCGATGCTGGCGCTGGCCGACGGCAACAGTGTGATTACGGAGAAGATCTATCCCGACCGCTTCATGCACGTGGCGGAACTGAACCGGATGGCGGCCCATCTGCGCAAGGAAGGCCCGAGCGTGATCGTGGCGGGCGTGGAAAAGCTGATTGCGGCGCCTGTGATGGCGTCGGACTTGCGTGCGTCGGCGGCGCTGGTGCTTGCGGCGATGGCGGCGACGGGCACGACCATCGTCAACCGGGTGTATCACATCGACCGAGGGTACGAGCGGATCGAGGAGAAACTCAACGCGGTCGGGGCGAGGATTTTGCGAAAGAGCGAGTGAGATGTCTCCGGCAGGTTACACCTTGGGCAATGCCACAAAGAACCTGCTGCCCTCGCCATCTTCGGATTCGACCCATACACGGCCGTCGTGACGGTCGACAATGCGGCTGACGATGGTCAGGCCGATGCCTTCTCCGTCGTGGGCATCGCCGGGATTGAGGCGGTGAAATATCTCGAAGATTTTTTCCTGATACTGGGCGGCGATGCCGATGCCGTTGTCTTCGACGCAGTAAATCACTTCGTACTCCTCGACGACGCCTGTGATGCACACGCGCGGTTTGCGGAGGGGCGAGGCGTATTTGAGGGCGTTGACAATCAGGTTGCTGAAAACCTGATTGACCTGGGCGGCGTCGCCGCGGCAGGGGGGTAATGAATCTACGATGACCTCGGCGCTCGCGGTGTCTATCTGGTACCGCGTTGCGGCAATCACGGACAGCAGGAGAGTTTCCATGTCGAGCGTTTCGATCGCCAGTTCTACGCTTCCGACCCTCGATACGCTGAGCAGCCCGTCCAGCAGCGTCTGCATCTTGCGAGCGCCCGCTCGAATGAACTTGAGGGCTTCGGGTACGTCCTTTTCGATCACTCCGTTGATTTCTTTTCTCCATTCCTCGGCGCCTTGAACGTTGCTCAGGAGCCTGCGCAGTTTGCGGCAGTACTCCGCCAGTTCGCCGCCGAAACCCTGAATATTGACGAGCGGCGAACGCAGATCGTGCGACGCGGCGTATACGATGCTCTGCAGCTCCTTGTTTCGCGAATCGAGAATGCGGTTGAGGCGTTTCAGCTCACGCTCGGCGCCCCTTCGCTCGGTCACGTTATTGAAGATGACCGCGAACTGCCCCGGGGCCGGCCGATAGGCGATTACATCAAAATATGCGGGAATATCCTTGCTGTAATGCTCGAAGTGGACCGGTTTGCCGGTCGTGGCGACGCCGCCATACGTTGTAATCCAGAACCGGTCGATTTCAGGCAAGACCTCTGTGGCCGTTCGACCGAGAACGTCGGCTCTCTTGAGACCGGTCAGTGCCTCAAAGGCGGCATTGATTTCGAGGAAGCGGTAATCGACCGGGTTTCCGTCTTCATCATAAATCATTTCATGGACGGCGAACCCGCTGATCATTTCGCTGAAGAGGAGCCGGTATTCGCGTTCCCTTGCCTGCAGTTGCTGGTTGGCGGCCTGAAGCTGCTGGTTGGTGGCGCGGAGCTGTTGTTCACCGGCCTGCAACTGCTGATTGGCGGCCAGGAGCTGCTGCTCGTGGGCCTGCAACTGCTGATTAACAGCCACGAGCCGCGCTGCGTCGAGAGAATGCCTGCGGACGAGCAATCCTGCAATGTATGTGGCGGCGGTGAGCCCAAGGGCACAAAGGCCGATGACCGCCGCCTGCGCCAGGCGAGAACGCCCGAGGTCGGCATCAATCCTGGCGCGCAGGTGGGCGGCCAGTGTTCCGGTCTTGCCCATGATTTCATCATAAATTAGGTTATACTGCTGCTCGGCGGCGCCGCCGAATTCGGCAGGGCGTTCGCAGCGTTGATGTGTAAGTGACATGAAGTCCGCCAGAAGTGTGTCCATACCCGCGGCGACCTGCCTCAGGACCTCGTCTTTGAGCGGTAGGATTGCGTCATGAGTCGTTTGACCGCCGTAGAGCAGAGCCTGCGTGCATACTCTGGCCGAATCCAGCGATCGCCGGATTTCGTCAAACTCAGGATCGTCATCGCCCGGCATGCCTGTACTCCGGCGATGTGCCCCGCTCACCGCCAGCGTGATCTGGCCGGCGGCGCCCAGTTGGGGTATATCCGTTGCCGACATGCGAACGGCCGTGCGATAGCTGCAAGCCATCGAGACAATTACCACGGTGCCGGTGAGAGCACCCAGGACATATACCAGCGCAAGTCTGCGTTTCATTTTCTTACGATCGGTACCGGAAGACGGACTGTCCATTTACGTGTCCCCCCGATCCTGTGTTGCGGCGGTGAAGATGAGCGTGTTCATTCGGGCCTCCATAATTCCTTAAAGTGGCCGTCCCCTTCGGCGTATGTGATGATTCCATCTTCCACGTCGATACAGACATTTCTCCGCTCAAAACCGCCGACCGCACGGGCGACCACATGGAGCCTCTTGTCATGCAGAAAAGAAAGATTAAAGTCCACGTTGTCGCGGGCGATGGTGTCGCCCGGCCGCCTTAGGACATTGGCGCCTCCGACCGCCGCCGCGCAGCAGTCCGCCGTTTGCGATCCCATGTTGTTCATCATTTCGATGGCGGCATCAATTGCGTCGGCAGCGTACTTTGTCCTGTCGTCGGCCGTAACTCGGGGCGAGGCCTTGCCGGGCAGCATTACGTGGGCCATCGCAGCCTGCTGCCTGGCCGGGTCCACAATGATCACCGCCACACAGGAACCCAGGGCGATCGACCTCAAGATGACTCTGCCCGCGCCGGCCTTTACCTGGCCGGTCTGGACGTCAATGACCTCTTTCATGTTGCCCCTCACACAGCACTTCCGTCCTATGTTCTTGCCGTATAACCCGAGCAGCTTTTCCGAATGGCGAGTATAGTAGAAATCCTGTGGCCGGGCAATCCTGAATCTTTGGCGATGGGGCGTGGTCAACCGGCGCGTAATCTGAAGACGTTTGGCCTTATCAGTATTGCGGGCGATGGCGATGCTCTCGTAAATGGCGGGCATGGCGACCGCCCACTACTGAAATGAGGGTTTCCCTTATGGTGTTACAGGCGTTTACTCAGTGCCCATGAGCCTTTGATAACAAACACTCTGGGGTCAAATAACGAATTTGATCTTTTTGCAGGGGTTCGAGCATTTTGCCCCAGAAAAAAGTTGATTGCTCTATAAAGTTCGCGTTTATAGTACCGATAGAGGCGATTAGTCAGGTGTGATGATGAATGGAATCTAATCTGACGGGTCAAGAGCGGGGGTGACCCGTCAGCAACGGGTTGTTGCGACGCAGCAGCCCCACACAATGCAGGGAGGCGTTCCACAAAGCGCCTCCCTTTGCATGCGCGTAGGCACCGATTTCTATAGCGAAATCCACGTAGGAAAGACGAGAGGTGGATTCGTGGCACAGTGGGTTGACTGATCGAACAGGGCTTGCGGTCGATCAAGATTTTGTCGGTGCGGCCGCCAGCGGTCAGCCGATGTGTGACGCTCAGGGGCCCCTGAGCTATGTTGTCAGTTCCTCGGCGAGTGCGTTCACGCTTCCGGCCTCGGCCGTGCTAGGCCAATGCCGGTCCTGCATCAGGCATCTGCATGCCGGCGCCCGGTTCTAATCGGCGGAGTCCCTCGTGTACAAAAGGCTAAACCAAGCCATGGGTCTTGGCCGCCAATGCACTGTACACAGAATCAAGAAACCGCATCCTATCCGTGTGTGCCCGGCATTGCTGAAGCCCCCCAGTGCTTCTCTTATGCTTATAGTATAGCAGAAGGTGGCGATTATGTCAAGAGTTTATTAAGGATAATTTAAGATTCTTGGCGATGAGGTCGGCGGCGGCGGCGAATCGTGGCGAAATTGACTTGGCGATTCGAGGTTTCGCGTGCAATCCCGCACTCAGTCAGGTTATCCGCGACAGGGCGGGTGCATTCTCCGGATGTCCGCATCCCAAACCCAACCTGCGGCGAAAATGGAGAGCAAAACCGGTTGGGCAGAGGCCAAAATCGGGAGCATCTGTTCGCTCGGGGGGGGGGCCTCTGGTGCCCCGACCGGTTTTGCTCGGCCCTGGCGCGCCGGCTGCCCAGCGAGGTATGAGGAGAATGCGTTTGCCCTGCTAATCTGCAGAACAGAGGGTCCGGGCGGGGGTCTGGAGGGGACCCCTGCCCGAACCGGCTTCGGTCTAATCGACCTTGCTGGAGGAGGAGTGCTCAAACTTGAATTGTTTTGCCTCTGCCTGTTTGCGGACGGCCTCAATGATGGCGGAACCTAAGGTTTCAGCGCCCCCGGCTTGTTTCTTCATCTGCTCGGCGACGTATTTGGTGCGGGCGTCGTTGAGCTGCTGAATCTGCTGCTGGATTTGGGCGCGTTCTTTGGCTTTGGCCTCGACGTAGGCTTTTTGCTCTTCGGCGGTCATTTTCCTCATTTCTTCCGGGAGGTCTTCGGCCTTCAGTTTGCTGAGGTCGGCATTCTCGTACTTCAGGGCGTCGACGAGGTCCCATGCACTGTTTCGGTAATTGAAGGAGGCTTTTGCGGCGACGCGTTGTGTGGCGACCGTGGACGAGGAGGCGGCGGCGTTCATGTCCTGCGCGCTCTGGCGAGCGGCGGAGTCGCGGCCGAGCCGGCCATAAGCCAGATAGGTGGTATTCAGTTTGGCGCCGAGCTCAGCGAGTTCCTTGTCCTGGGGCGCGGCAATATGGACGACGGCGCGATTGTGGTCTATCGACAGGAACTGGCCGTCGGCGAGCAGGGCGCCGTCCTTCCATTTGCCGTCGACGCCCGCGTTCTCCGGGCCGCAATGGATCGTATTGACGACGATGCCTTTGGCGATGGCGGACTTGCAGGCGTCCTGATACTTGACGGGGCCCTGACTGAAAGGTTCGTTGCCGGCGATGAAGATGACCTTGAGGTCGTTGGGAACGCCGCTCCAGGCGAGTCCTTCGACGGCGTCCTTTATGACCCAGCCGCAGTATTCCTCGCCGCCGTTGGTCTTGAGGGCGAAGAGTTCCTCTGAGATCTTATCGAGGTCATGGGTGAAGGGGACGATCTGGCGGATGTAGCCTTTTTCGGCAGGCAGAGCGCTCTTGCCGTATTCGTAAAGGGCGACTTGCAGGTCCGGGGCCTTGCCGTCCCGCGTGGCAGTAATGAACTGGTTGACGATAGCCCAGACCTCTGTGCGTGCCTGATCGATAAGGCCCGACATGCTGCCGCTGGTGTCCAGAAGAATGGCCATCTGAACGCGGGGCGCCGGCTGTACGATCATGTGTCCGGACTGGGCGCCGGTGGTGGTTACCAGACTGCCGGCCAACAGCAGCAGGCAAACGGTTCGGATGTGAATCGTCTTCATTAGTTTCTCCTTTTCATATGTGTGGTCTTCTGTTTCATCGCCGGTGCGATCCGTTAATTGGTGTTCTTGATAAGGACGACTTCGTTGCCGAGCTTGAGGATGACGTCGTCGCGGCGAGCGACGGCGCCTTGCTGGTTTTCGCGGACGAGGCGGTCGAGCAGTTCGAAGTATTCCGGCGTGCCGATTTCGACGACGCGCGTCGGCCGGGCGGTTTCATTGAGCAGGCGGCTGTCGATCCATTGATTGTCCCGGCGGTAGTAGGCGCGGTCGTTGATCTGCTGGACCGAGGCGACGGAGACGCGGTTCATGCCGGCGTCGTAGTAGTCGTTCCGCATGTTGAGCGTCGCCTGGCTTTTCGATTGGGCAAGGTTGTAGCTCTGGTTGACGCCCCCGTAGCCGGAACGGTCGCGCATGGCACGGGATTCGAGGGCGACGCCGGCTTCGCGTCGAACGGCGACGGAATCGGCGAGATTGGTGCCTTCTCGGGCGAGGAACGCGGTGTACTCGGTGAGAATGCCAAATTCGGTGGACAGGCGGACGATCTCGTCTGTGAGTTCCTTGACCTTGGGGTCGTTGGCCCCGACGCTGCCGTCTGCACCCATCTGGCGAACGGCGTCTATGAGTTCGGCGATTTTCCGGCTGGCCCAGAGACGGGGAACAAAGCCGTTTCGCTTGTCTGGACGGTCGAAATCGAAACGGAAGCGAAAGGTGCGTTTCTTTTCGACGCAGTTGCCGTTAATTTCGAACGTCAGCGGTTCCGTGCCGACATACTGACCCAGGAGCACGATCTGGTCGCCTTCGAAGAGGTCGCCGAGCACACGAGGCATGATGTCGCGGGTGCGGCCGACGGCGGCTTCGTTATCGCTGCCGAGGACGTGCAGTTCGGCGTCGGCAAGGATCGGCCCATTTAGACGTGCAAAAACCTTGCCCACCTTGACTTCAACATCTTCTTTGGGAAGCACGAATTCCGCCTTGCCGCGGGATTCATTGGCGATCTTTTCCAGCAGCGGGGCGTTCACGTCGACGCCGACGCCGAAGGTGAAAACGCGGCGTTTATATGGGTTTGACTTCATCGCAAGATTGCGGATTTCGATCTCCGAGGTTTGGCCGACGGTCGGCAGGCCGTCGGTAAGGAACAAAACAATTGGCAGCATGCCTTCGCTTGGTTTCTGTTCGAGGGCCTGTTTGAGGGCGTCGTAAATGTTCGTGCCGCCCATCGCGGTGATTCCGTCGATGTATTTGGCTGCGGCTTCGGCGTTCTTTCTGTTCTTGCGGACGGGGGCGGCGGCGAATCGTTCGACGGCGTTGCTGTAGATAATGACATTGAACGCCTCGCCGTCCCTGAGGCCAGAGATGATCTGGAGAGCGGCTTCTTTGGCCTGCTGAATCTTTTCGTTTCGCATCGATCCGGAGCGGTCGATCACGAGCGTGATCTCACGTTTGATGGTATCGTTGTTATCGGACCCCGCCTTCTCGGCCGGCAGGCCGGCCAAAAGCAGAAAGTAGCCGCCGCCGACCTTCTCGTCGGGATATGCGAACAGGGTGGCGTTCATGCCGCCTTCAGTGACAAGGTAAGAAAGCCGGAACGGCCCCGGGGCCGTGACCGCCTCCGTCGTGATCGTCACGGCCATCTCGCGGTCGCTGACGCGGCGGAGGTCCATCGCATGGCTGGCGGAGTACACGGTGGCGATGGGGCGCTTGGACTTGATGTTCGCCGTGATCTTCCACGGTACGGCGTATTCCAGCGATTCCGTCCGCGGCAGCATGTAATCGATGCGGCTGCCGTCGGAGGCGAGCAGGTGGTCGTAGGTGAGGCGGACGCGCTGGTTCCCGCGGGGCTCGACGGGGAAGACGCTGGAGCGGATAAGATTGTAGCCGACGAATTCGGCGAGCGCCGGGTCGCGGATCTGCGAGACGAGCTGCTGATAGATGCGTTTGGCTTCGTCTTTGGGCAGGACGGCCGCGGTGATCAGGCCGCCGGGTCCGTCATAGGCAAAGCCCCGAACGACGGCCCCGTCGGGCACGGGCAGGAGCAGTTCGGCCTCCTGCCGGCTGTTGGTATTGTTCTTCAGGTGTATTTCCATGGTGGTTGCGGCGGAGCTTTCGAGAATGTCGATCTTTACCTCGACACTCGTGATCTCGATTGCCTGTCGGCGGTCGGGGGCAAATGCAACAGCCCGGCTCTGCGGCACGATCACATTGTGCGGCAGCGGCCGAACCGAAATGTGTTCAGGCTGCCCCCATGCAACCGCCGTCAAAAGGATGAAAAAGGCGGGAACACACGATTGTTTGCGGACTTGCGTGATCATTTTCCATCTCCTTGAATTGAATTCAACTCACAGCAACGCTATTAGTATAACGTATCTCGCGTATCCTGTTTGTAAAAGCTTTGTAAAATTGCTCTCTGGCTCTTGAAGTGCCGCAGGGCGGGCGCATTCTCCGGATGTCCGCATCCCAAACCCAACCTGCGGCGACAATGGAGAGCAAAACCGGTTGGGCAGAGGCCAAAATCAGGAGCATCTGTTCGCTGGGGGGGATTTTGGCCTCTGGGGCCCCGACCGGTTTTGCTCGGCCCTGGCGCCGCCGGCTGCCCAGCGAGTTATGAGGCGAATGCGTTTGCCCTGGTGTTTTCCCAGGAAAGGACGCCCAAAGATATGCTCCATTAGCCGCCCGTCACCGCACCGAGCCCTGCCACCAGCGAGTCGTGTTACAGGCGATCAAATTCTTTTCGATGAGGCCGTCACAATAGGCAAGTCCGCCGCCATCCCATGCATGATTCTGTACGATGATGTCATAAGATCGTAGTTTGCGTGTGAGTTGTTTTCGGCCGCCGCATATCCCGCCGCCGACAATAAAGGTAATCCGATGCATCTAAGCAATCTTCCGCTGCATGGGCGTACTTTCCTTATAGATCGCTACGAAAAGGCAAGGTATGTTTTGGGGGAATGGATAGTCCATGCACAAACAGACTTTTTCAGTGAGGCGGGGTTGTTGGGATTCTAATGTCTAAAAGACATACGACACTGCTGATTTTGGGGATGACACTTGGGCATTTAAGTTTTGCCTCCAGAGTCGCCAAGGCGGGTTGTTCAGAACTGGACTGCCCTGTGGGTTGGGGTGAACACCTTGCTGACGGACTTGTCGGGTATTGGCGATTGGGTCGGTATTCAGGTGCCACTGTGCCGGATTCTTCAGGCGACGCCAGTACCAGACTCTTAACAAATGGTCCCACCTGGACAGGCACTGCTCCGGCGGGCTGTACCGTCTACCTGACGGATCGTCAGCGATTAACTTGTCGAGCAGGCACAAACAAAGTCGTTTCAAATACAGACATCCTGCGGCATTACAAATGGCAGCATGTCGCTGTTATCCATGACACAGAAAATACTCTGACGCTTTACGTTGAGGGTCAGCCCTCTGGCACGGCCGTCGATGACATCGAAAAAAAACCGGCCGATGCCACCAACGCCCCCGTAACCATTGGCAACACCGTCTTGCTCGACTGCAGCTTTACGGGCATGCTCAAAGATGCTGAGGAGATTGCCACCATCATCCGCACTCTTCGTGTACGGGAGAGTAAAATCGTTTCCTTCCAACTGGCTACTGAGGACGCCGCCGGCCACACGGTTGCTTACGCCTTGCACGCCGGGCAGGTTCTGCCTGCCGGTGCTTCTTTTGCTGCTGGCAAATTCTTCTGGCGACCGTGGTATGGTCAAGCGGGTACCTATAATTTGACGTTCGAACTTCCCGGGCACCCTGATCTCACTCAGCCTGTCCGCATCGATGTTGACAAGGTGCCGATCAGCAGTTGGTATCGTAAATGGCTCCATTGCCCAAGTGTCATATCCGCCCCTGACGAGTAGGCATTACAAAACATTCTATGCGAAAGATGTGTTATGGTATTTTTGAACAAGTCAGCTGTTTACGTTTTCTGTTTTCTTGCATGTTTGGTTCTGCGGGCATCGGCCAACTGTCCGTCGGCGGATTTGACGGGTGACTGTCGCGTGGATTTCGCTGATTTGGAAATCCTTGCCGATCGCTGGATCCTTGCGGGCGAGGAAGACCTTACGGGAGACTCCCTTTTCAACTTCAGTGATTATGCAGTTCTCGCGACTCAGTGGATGATGGAGGGTTCAAAAGCAAACAACCTTATCCTCGTTCGCGGCGGTACCTTTCAGATGGGGGACAGTCTCAATGAGGGAAATTTTGACGAACGCCCTGCCCATGCTGTCACTTTGTCTTCCTTCTACATGAGTCCCCACGAAACAACCAATGGTCAGTATTGCGAGTTTTTGAATTCCGCCGTATCTCAGGGACTGATAACAATAACGAACGGCATTGTCTATCAGGGAGATTCAGGCATCGACTATCCTTACTGCGACCTCTCGACATCCAGTTCCTATAGCCAGATTGTTCACAGAGACGACATCTTCTCCGTTCGCAGGAAGGGCGGGCGGGACATGAGTAATGACCCTATGATCCGTGTAAGCTGGTACGGCGCAGTAGCCTATTGCAACTGGCGAAGCGAGCAAGAAGGTCGACAGCCATGCTATAACCTGTCCACATGGGAATACAACTTAAGCAAGAACGGTTACCATCTTGCCACCGAAGCCCAGTGGGAGTATGCGGCACGGAGCGGGCGGTCGGGCGGACGTTTTCCATGGGGAGATACGATTACTCACGACGCTGCAAATTATTGGAGCAGCAGTTCTTATAGCTATGACACCAGTTCGACACGTGGCTATCATCCCTCATGGAACGACGGTATTCATCCATATACCTCTCCTGTGGGCACTTTCGGAGCAAACGGTTACGGCTTGTATGACATGGCAGGAAATGTCTGGGAATGGTGCAATGATTTATATGGCAGCTACAGCGTTAGCCCAAAAACCGACCCAACCGGAAGCCCAACGGGAAACTCTCGTGTATTTCGCGGCGGCGGTTGGAGCGGCGATGCCGACTTCTGCCGAATAGCCCTCCGCAGCTACATTGGGCCCCGCTACCGCCACTTCAGCCTCGGATTTCGAGTCTGCAATGCTGGCGATTTTCAGCCTTGACCGGCACATGATATTATAATATAGCTGTTGAGGGCTGTGTTTAACCCGTGGCCTAAACGGGTTACAGGTTCTGCCCGACCTGACAGGAAATACATACAAAGTACACAGCCCCAGACACCCCCCACCAGAAAAATGGAAAATAGAAAATAGGAACGAGAAAACGAAAAAAATCCTCCTCCTCCCCCGCCTTCGCGGCCTGGCCCTCGGCGAGACTAAAGGTCACACCCCCCTAAGCGAACGAGAAGCCCCGATGTTGATAATAATTCTTCCCATTTTTCAAAAAAACTTCCCCACCACCGGCTTAGCCAACCGATCCACTGTTCCCCAAAAAACCAATAGCTAACGCCTAAAAGCTAACAGCTAAAAGCTGTTCTTGTACTTTTCAGCCCCCCTTTTCGCCCGAAATCCGCACTTTACGTCAATTTTCAAGCTGTTTTAAGCCGCTTTTGCGCGTTTTGCGCGTTTTTTGTCGCCGCGAACCAGGAAATAACCCAATAACAACCCACTTCACGCCCGCCGATAACCCAACTTTTTCTTAAAAAATACCCGCCCTGAATTTGACATTTGCAAAACTTGTGGTATAATATAACACCATAAACCCAAAGGAGGAGCGAAAAATGGCGTTCGCAAAGATGACTCTAATCTCATTTGACCTTTCTCTGTACCCCGGGCGCCCCGGCGCCAAAACAGGCGTTTTGGAAAAACAAAGCCAATCGCGATAACTCCGCAACAATGCAAGTCGTTGAAAAAAAGGAGCTTAAGAGAAACGCCCGGGAGCAAGCAAAGAAATAAAGCCAAAAACAAAGCCAATCAAACCCACTCCCAAAGCCAAATTCCAAATACCCACCATCCCCAATCGCCGCGCCCCCCGGAAATATCCCGAAAATCCAGTTGTCATTCTCCACACCCCCGGTTACAATAAGAGTTTGCCCGGGGCGTGGCGCAGTTTGGCTAGCGCGCTTGACTGGGGGTCAAGAGGTCGCAGGTTCAAGTCCTGTCGCCCCGATTGGTTATGTAACGTAAGCGGTGCCAAGAGGTTATAATCTTGATGGATGCCGCTTCTTTTTTGCGGCCGAGCCTCCAACGCGCCCGGCCGAGCACCGCAAACCAATTTGGAGGTAAGCTGATGATCCGTGCAATTCCGCCTCAAAAAACCCGAATCGCCGCCGTTTTGCTCGCTTTAATCGCCCTAAACGCCGCAAAAGCCGAAGTTATCTTCGAAAAACATGTTTTAGACACCACTTTCCGCTCAGAAGGCGTCGCAATCGCCGACGTAAACCGCGACGGCCTGCCCGATATTCTCGCCGGTGACGTCTGGTATGAGGCCCCAACGTGGAAAATGCACGAAATGCAGGCCCCAGGCGCCTATAACCCCAATACCGGCTACAGCAACACGTTCAGTAACTACACCGCCGACATCAACAATGACGGCTGGATCGACTCCATCACCACAACCATGATGGGCCAGCCCTGCCACTGGTTCGAAAACCCCAAAAACGCCACCGGCCACTGGAAAAAGCACATCGGCGCCCCCAGCGCCTGCAACGAAACGCCCCTTTTCGCAGACCTTTTCGGCAACGGCAAGCCCGTCCCGCTCTTCGGCGTCCAGCCCGGCGGCTACATTGCCTGGTTCAGCGTCACCGATAAACCCGAATCCCTTTGGACAATGCACACAATAGCCGGCCCCAAGGCTCCCGGAAGCGAGCAATTCAGCCACGGCCTCGGTGTCGGCGACATTGACGGCGACGGCCGAAACGACGTTTTGGTCACAACCGGCTGGTGGCAGGCACCCGAGGATCGCACGCAGGAGAACTGGAAATTTCACCCCGCCAACCTGGGCCCAGGCTGCGCGGACATGCTCGTATATGACTGTGACGGCGATGGTTACAACGATGTGATCACGTCGAGCGCTCACGATTACGGCATCTGGTGGTTCAGGCAGAGCAGAGATGCCGACGGCAAAATCACTTTCACGCAGCACCTGATCGACAAGAGTTTTTCCCAGGTCCACGCCTTGAAGCTGGTCGACATCAACGGCGACGGCATCCTGGATTTTGTCTGCGGCAAGCGGTATTTTGCTCATAACGGCAATGATCCGGGCGCCCGGGAGCCGGCGGTTGTGCACTGGTTCGAGCTCCGCCGGCCCGAGAAGGGCAAGGTCGAATTCGTACGGCACCTGATCGACAATGACTCCGGCCTCGGCACGCAGTTTGACGTGGGCGACATAACCGGCAACGGCAAGCCGGATATCGCTTCAGCCAACAAGAAAGGCGTGTTTATCTTCACTCAGAAATAGGCCCCCTGTTTTCACAGGGTTTACGCGGGACCAAAGAGGCACAATCATGATCGTGAAAACAATCGAGGGGATTGAGGCACTGCCCGTTCAGATGGAGGGGGCGAAGGATGTTACGGTTCGGGTGGTGTTTGGGCCGGGGGATGGGGCTCCTACTTTTGCGATGCGTGTGTTTGAACTTGCGCCGGGCGGGCACACGCCGTTTCATGTGCATCCGTTCGAGCATGAGGCGGTGATTCTTTCAGGCCGGATCGGCATGGTTACGCCTGAGGGGACTCGCCCGCTGGCGGTCGGGGACATGCTGCTGGTGATGGGTGACGAGAAGCATCAGTTCAGGAATCTCTCCGACACCGAATCGGCGAGCTTCATGTGCCTGGTTCCCATCGCGTATCAGAAGTAACGCGACGAATCAGGGCAAACGCATTCTCCTCATAACTTGCTGCGCAGGCGCGGCCGGGGGGACCGAGCAAAACCGTTCGGGGCCCCAGTCAATCATGTGCCTCACTGGACACCCGGAATGATGAAAAGTGCGTACGGTATACTCTTTTCAAAGCAGGAGTTCATCACTATGAAAGTACAAACGATCCTTGTTATCGCGACGATACTGCTCGCGCTTTTCAGCGTTACCGCTACCGCGCAAATGACCACCGGCGGCGACATGGAAGACTTTGGCAAGACGTTCGGCATTTCGGCGCGGGGCTGGTCGGTGCAGCAAAAAGCCTGCAGCCAGGGCGCCAACGCCCTCTGGCCGGGTGACGAGGCCATTTTCACATTCTTTCTCAAACCAGACCGGTCGTACCAAGGCCCGGTGAAAGTCGATGTGATTCAGTACGGCACCAAGGGCAAACCGGGCGATTGGTGGAAACCCATTGTTTTCAAGATCGCTGACATCAGTTCGAGCACGGTCGAGGCGAACATTCCTGCAGAGGGGGGCATGGTTACGGTGAAACCCCAGATCGGCGATGCATTCGGCGGTTATGCCCTGATCATCGATTTGGGCGAACGCGGACGCGCTTTCGGGGCCACCTGTGTACGCGTGCCTTCGCCGGAACCGGGCCGTGAACAGTTCCCCACCTATGCTATGGACCTGGGCTGGCCGTTTGAGATGTCGCCGGTCGTCTTTAATGTTTTCAAGCGGCTCGGAGTGAAAGGCGCCCGCACCGAAGGCGGCTACAACACGATCCACGAAGCGCATGTGGACTGGGCGATGGAAAACGACCTGACCTTGATGCTCACCGTAGGTTGCGGCGGCACGCCCGCCAACCAGCAACCGCTCGGACGCGGCCGGCCCTGGCTGCATCCCACAGGCGAGCTCATCGAAGGCGTCAAAGAAGATTTGGCATGGCTGCCATCGTTTGATCCGGAATTCAAGCGATACTTGAAGGAGGTGCTCATTAACCACGGCTGGCCCAAAGGCCCAGTGAATGCCGTCGAACTCTGGAACGAGCCGTGGGAAGGCGTGTCCATTTCCGGTTGGGGCGCGGATTGTTTGCGGTACCGCGAAATCTACAGCGTCATGGCGGAAGCAGTCCTCGAGGCGCGCAAGGAAGCCGGTGTCAAAGTCCTTATTGGCGGCGCCTGCTCGTCGGCCAACACCCGCGATAAACTGTTCTGCGATGGCACCGACACCTTTCTGCCCTGGCTGGATTTTGTCAGTATCCATTACCAGCCTCTCGCGGCCGACCCGGTGTTGGAACCGAAATGGATGAATCGTAAAGGCGAGTACGGCCGTGTGCGCGTGTGGGACACGGAAAGCTGGGTGGCCAATTCCGATGACCGCGTGGCCGCCGTCATCGCCTCAATGCGTGCGATGGGGCAGGATCGCACCGCCGGCATTTACGCCGGCAATGTGTTCACTTCTCAAAAGCCCCGGATCAGCGGCAAAGAATATGCCGTGGCCCAAGTCTGGGCACCGGGCGCATCGGTGGCCGCATGCCAACATTTTATCGGCCAGCGCCAATTCAAGGAAATTCTCTTCAAGAACGGACTCCCGTGGGTGTTTGTGTTCGATGGCTTGCCCAAACGTGTCGGCAACCAACGCCAAGGCGCGCCAGATCCTGATGACGGCACGGTCGTCATCACCGGCGACTTGAGCGCCAGCTATGACAAGAACCGCATCCTGTTCCGCTCAGTGGGCGTCGCCAAAGACGCAAGGATGGAACTGTCCAGCGAAGGCGGAAAATTCATCCTCTATGATTTTTACGCCAATCCGCTGCCGTCGGCAAACGGCAAGATCGTCGTGCCGCTCAACCAACTCGGATATTTCCTGCGCACCGACGGCAGCCGCGGATCATTTGACCAACTTTGCAAGGCGATCACCCGGGCGCACATTGTTGGCGTCGATCCGGTGGAAATCATTGCGAGCGACTTGACCTCGCCGATTGAAGCCAGACCACAACTCAAGCTCAAGCTCACGGATGTACTGACGCGGCCCGTCAAAGGCAAGCTCACGGTAAAGATCGAAGGACTCGTTGTGGAGCCCAGCGAACAAACGCTGTCGTTTCACGGCGGCGAGAGCAAGGAAGTCTTCGTCACTGTAACCGGCGGCGCTGCGAGGCCCGACAACAACTACCGGTTGCTGGCCATATTCGACGCCGGCTCGGACGGCACGGTCACTCACGCCGAGTTGATGCACGTGAATTGGATTGCCAAACGCACGATCACGGTGGACGGCAATCTCGCAGATTGGCAAGGTGTGATCCCACAGACGAGCGCTCAGCCGGTGGGGGCCAGCGAGACAGAAAAGGCTTATCTGCCTTTCAAGAATTGGGATCGGCAGGACGAAGTCGGAGCGGTCACGGCGTGGCTTGCCTATGACTCACAGTTTTTCTATTTTGCCGCCAAGGTGCCGCGTATGGATGGATTGCCCCGTTTTGAAACCCGCAACGACGACGACTATTTCTACCCGGAGAAAGTAACCTCCAAAGGCAAGGAACTGACCTGGCCGTCGGGTGTGCGACGCTTTTCATATCGCAAGGATTTCGAGATTCCATCCGGCAATGGAAAGCATAATGTTCAAATTGCTTTCAACGTCATTCCGCCTGAAAAGAAAGAGTATCTGCAATTCCCACCCGGAACGATGCCGCGGTTCTGCGCCTACTTTGACACCGATTATGAATTCGCCCTGAACAAGGTAGGTGATGACTACGGCGGCGGCACGGAGATTTTCTGTCTGCATCGCCCCGGCATGATGCGAAAGCATTTCTTTCCGCGTCAACCGAAGGCGCCTATTGACGGCGGGCCCGTAAAGGGCGAGGCGAAACTGGTGGTAAAAGACAACGGGGTCGAGTGTGCCATCCCATGGTCCAAAATGCCCGAAGTCAAGCAGCGGATAGACGCGGGTCAAACAGTAAAATTCAGTTTCCGTGTCAACAATGGCGGCGGGGCATTTGAGTTGGCGGCTGGCCGGAGCGTGTCGAAAGATAATTGCTTTGCGTTCCACAACGACTGGTCTACACACTGGGCTAACGAGCTGGAGTTTGGGGCAGAGCGATAGCGGGGAAATTGAAGGTGTCCGGTACATTTTGAGATACCCAGGTGCCTTTTATTTCGCCTTATCAGAAGTGACGCGACGAACGCTTTCTCTGGTTGCGGTTCATATATAAGCTATCATCGCTTCTTTCGAAACAGCCGCCCGTCGCCCGGGGGCAAAACGACTTTCACGTTCTCGTCGGGGCCCGCGGCCGAGGCTTTGATCCACTTGCCGCTGGCCCGATCCAACTCCTCGAGCGTCCCGTCGCCCAGCTTCAGCTTGAGGACCGCCTCGGCAGTCTTGCTATAACTGCGATTGACAACCATGAAGGCTGAAACGCGTTCGTCCCGCCCGAACAGCCCCAGAACAAACTCACCCTCCGACACGATCTGCACGGGCGCATCGGCGGGGACGCCCTCCGTACCCAACGGCAGCGGCTCGGTGTGATAGACGCCCAGCGAGTCCAGCTTCACCAGGGCCGGGCCGAAGTTCTCAATCTCGGCGTTGATGCCCGCAACCACGGCCGCCAAAGGCGCCGCCTTGCCATCCTGATACAGCCCGCCGTACGCCTCGGGGCCCCAGTACGTGAAGTAACTGATCCCCCGCCCGCCGGAGGCCATCGTCGTGAACACCAGCCATCGCATCTCCGCTGCATTCGGAAGCCGCCACACCTTCTCCAGCGTGCTCGCCTGAATGATATTCAGCCACGGCTTGCCGGACATCATCGCCGCCTCGCGGATCAGGGCCATGTTCAAGAAATACTGGGGGCCGTCGCCCTCACGGAAGAAGTGATAATGGTCGTAGCTGATCAGGTCCGGCTTGACGATGTCCACAAACTGCAGCAGGTGCTCGCGATAGGCCAGCACAACCGCGTTGTCGGGCCCCACCCCCGCAAGATGCGTCGGGCAGGCCTCCCTTCCTCGCACGGCCGCCGCGGCCGTCACACCCAACTGCTGCTCGTTTGCATACGTTGGAAACAGGTTGATATAGGCCAGGCGTTTGGGGTCGCGCTCCCTCAGATACGCCACCAGCCTGCCGAGTCCCGCAAATGCCTGGGCGCCCGGCTCGTCGACTATATAGTACGCCTCCAATGCCGCGTGCCCTTTGACGCGCTCGATCAGCGCATCAAGTTGGGCCCGCCGACCCGCATCGTCCAGCGCCGCGGGGTCCAGCAGCCCGCTCGTCAGCATCGCCCGCAGCCCGTGGCGCTGCGCCGCGTCCAGGCCCTCCTCCCCAACCCACGTCAGGTTGTAATGCTCGGCCGCCACGCGCGCCAGCGCCTCGTCTGTCGCCGGAGGCGGGCACCAGAACGTAATCAGAAATCGGTCCTGCTTCCAGCACGCCTCGTTGTCCTGTGCACCCGCACAAGCAAACTGCACCCACAGCATCGTCGTGAAGATAAGTGGGATCGTCATTTTTCTGTACATGGGTCTTTCCTAATTTTCAGAATTTCAACCGCTGTGCGGCACACTTCCTTGCACTTTCTACTTCACCTCTGCGCCGGTGATTTCGGCCATGAGTTTGAAGAAGCCGCGTTTGCGGTCGGAGCTGAGGCCCCAGTTGACCGGGACGCTTTGGTAGCCTTCGTCGAAGCCTTCGCCTTTCTCACGGAAATCGAAATAGCCCCACGAGGCGTAATTGGCGACGCAGGCGACGAAGTTGTTGCCCTCGCGGCCCCAGCCTTGATGGGCGTCCCGCCAGGGTCGGTCGTCCTCGTTGTTGACGATGGGCCTGGGTGTGTATTCATCCATGCGGCGGATGGTGCGAATCATTTCGGCCATGCGTTTAGGGTCGCCGACGCCGTTGCCGTGCAAGAGGATGTAGTCGGCGACGCGGACGACGTTGGGGCGCGGGATAGAGCCGCCGTTGTAGCTGGCGCTGACGGGGATGGGGTGCTTGCGGGCGGCGGCGCGCTGCTGGGCGAGTTCGATCAACTCGTGCATGCGAGGGGCCTTGATGATGTCGCGTTCGTAGGCGCCGTTGTCGCACTCGTTGGCGATCTCGATGAGCACGTTGGTGAAGCGGCGTTCGGCGATCCAGTCGACGGTGTTGACGACGGCGCGTTTGACGGCTTCGTCATCGTCGAGGCGCTGATCCTGGCCGAAGTAGAAAATGCCGAGCATGATCACCATGCCGAGTTCGTCGGCGCGGTCGATGATTTTTTCGAGGCGGGCCATGTATTCGGGGCGGAGCGAGCCGTCGGCCCGGATGGCGGAGTTGTGCCAGGGCTGCCGGGCGGAATAACCTTCGGGGCTGCCGCCCTGGAGGTTGACGACGGCACAGAGCAGGCCGTGGCGGCGCCATTCGGGCATTGCGGCGACGAACTCGCGGGTGTTGCGATCGGCGTCCCATTTGCCGGTGTCGGGGTAGGCCCATTTGGCGACGGTTTCGGGGTTGAGATCGTCGAAGATGCCCTGCACCATGCGGGAGTTCATGAGGAGGCCCTGGATTTTGTGGCCATTCCATTGGCGGCCTTCGTACGTGGGGCGGCCGTTGATGTGGAATTCGTCGCCGACGATGGTCACGGCCGTCTTTCGGGCGGGGGCGGCGGCGGCGGATTGGCTGGTTGCCAGGACGGCCGAGAGGAGGGCCGACATGAACAGTGCGGGGATGATAGCGGTTTTGCGTTCTCTTGCGTTACCTTTTGCTTTGCGTTTTGCCATGGCTGGGACCTCCTCGGAATATTTGACCGTGCTTCCACATGCCCGCGTCGCGATGGAACGCTCCATTTGCCGACACCTTGGCGGGCCAATGCAACTGTGACGGCATTATAGCCGATGACGCTGCGTGCCGCAAGTTGTGGGCGGGCGGGATCAGGGCTGGCGCATTCTCCTCATAACTCGCTGGGCAGGGCGGCGGCGCCAGGGCCGAGCAAAACCGGTCGGGGCCCCAGAGGCCAAAATCTCCCCCCCGGCGAACAGATGCTCCTGATTTTGGCCTCTGACCACCGGTTTTGCTCTCCGCAGGTCGGGTTTGGGATGCGGACGTGCGGAGAATGCGCCTGCCCTGCGGGCGGGATTCGCTTTAATTACAGGCGAGCGCGCGGGGGGTTGGTTTCGTTGATACTGCTTATGGCGGCGGTGATTATTGCTCGGCGGTGAAGGCTTTGTGGAAGGTTACGATGCCGCTGGTTTTGGTTTCGTCGAAGGGCAGTGCGAGAAAGTATTGCTGGGGGACGCCTTCGAGGACCAGGTGCGGGAGGTTTTTGAAGCCGAAGCGATGATAGTAGATGGGATCACCGACGAGCGTGCAGCCTTTTGCGCCTGATGCCTTCAGCAGGGACAGGCCTTCACGGATGAGGGATTTTCCTATGCCTTGTTTTTGCAATGAGGGCAGGACGGAGACGGGGCCGAGGCCGTACCAGCCGAGGGTGCCGTCGGAGACGGTGACGGGCGAGAAGGCTACGTGGCCGACCACGTTGCTGTCCGCTTCTGCGACGAGTGAGACGGTGAGCGCGCCGGCCGCTCGCAAGGCGGTGATAATGAACTGTTCCGTGTGATTGCCATAGAGACAGTCGGCAAACGCCGCTTTGGTGATTTCAGATATTGCGTTGACGTCGGAGTCGGTCTCGTTGCGGATGGTAATGTTCATAGCGGCGCCTTGTCAGCTTGTTGTTGATAGGATTCGTCCCGAGAATACGCCGTGCAGCCGGCGTTGTCAACGGAAAATTTCCTGCCGCTTCGTGCCCGGCAAGTCAGAAATATGGCCTTTTAAGTGCGCGGCGGATTTTGTATACTGTGGGTTCTGTTGTGGTCGGTTTTTTTCGGCCGTCGGCGCGGGCGGATGAGTTGCCGGGCCCGGCGGGTGGTTTTTGAGGAGCGATTGCGGGTGAGTATAACAGCAGTTATCGGTAAGACGCCTCTGGTTGAGCTTGTGCGGGTGAATAAGAACCCGCGGGTGCGGGTGTTTGCCAAGCTGGAGGGGAACAATCCCGGCGGGTCGGTTAAGGATCGGGCGGCGTGGTATATGATCGCCAAGGCGGAGGAGTCGGGCGAGTTGACGAGGGCCAAGACGATCCTTGAGCCGACGAGCGGCAATACGGGGATTGCGCTTGCGATGATCGGGGCGAGCAAGGGGTATCGCGTGAAGCTGACGCTGCCGGAGTGCGTGAGCATGGAACGGCGGCAGGTGTTAGAGGCGTTTGGGGTAGAGGTGGTTTTGACGCCGGCGCGGGAGGGAACGGACGGGGCGATTCGGCGGGCACATCAGATTGCAGCGGACGAGCCGGAGCGGTACTTTATGCCGAACCAGTTTGTCAATCCGAACAACTGGCTTGCTCATTACGAGACGACGGGGCCGGAGATTTTTGAGCAGACGGGCGGGCGGATCGATTATTTTGTCGGGGGCATGGGGACGACGGGCACGCTGATGGGCATCTCGCGGTATCTGAAGGAGAAGTCGGCGGCGATTCGGATTGCCGGCGTCGAGCCCATAGCGGGGCATGCGATCCAGGGGCTCAAGAATATGACGGAGGCGATCGTGCCGGCGATTTACGAGCGCGGGCGGCTGGATGAGATCGTGGGAATGGACGACGGGCTGGCGTATGACACGGCCCGGCGG
>JACZKQ010000002.1 GCA_014859965.1 Phycisphaerae bacterium | reverse complement strand
CATCACAGTCCCGGTGACTTCGGCCACAGCCGAATCGCTCTACATCTATGACGTGGACGCGACAGATCCGGACGTGGGGGATGTTCTTACCTATTCGCTGACCACGGCGCCGGCGGGTATGACCATCGACCCGACGACCGGACTGATTGAGTGGACGCCGACGAGTGAACAAGCAGGCGACAACTCGGTGACCGTATCGGTGACTGATGGAGTAGCCAGTGATAGTCAGACATTTTCGGTGAGTGTTCAGGCGGCGAGCGCCAACACGGTTACAGTAGCCGCGATTGAAATGAGGTCGAAGGTTGCCGGCAGGAATTACTTTGCACAGGCGTTTGTGACGGTCTATGATCAGGACAGCAACCCTATTGCTGGAGCGGTTGTCTCTGGTGAATGGGACCTCCCCGATAACACGACTATTTCCGTCACCAGTGCAGGCACGGCAGGCGACGGCCAAGTTACCGTGGACTCTCCCAAACAGAGCACCGCGGGCACATTCACCTTCAGGGTAACGAATGTCGCCCTTTCCGGCTATACATATACACCGGGCGTCACCCAAAACTCTGTCTCTGTTCCCTGACACTGCTCGACGGCCCGAGCGCAGCAATCCGATTATCGGAAGGGATGGTCTCACGTGCCATCCCTTCCTTGCGTTGTACCCTGGATAGCCGCTGTACGGGCGCAGGTATGCCGCGCCAAGGCCAGCTTACAAGTGCCAGAACAGACTCTTAACTTAAACGGCTGCTGGCCGTCTTGCTCTTCTTTACATAATTGGTCCAAATACATCCGCTGTGTAAACCTCTGTAGTTTCCTGCCATTTGTACTACGACATCCACCTCCTGCCGATTTTTGGCCGGGGAAAGCGTGGCTTGGTGGCTGTAGGGTCAATATTATGTGTCAATGCTGGCAGGATATATCGACTCACACTGTTCGTTGACAGATACGTAAGGCCGGCTATAATCAGGCTTTCCGAAATACTTGGGAGTTTAGCCGCAGACACAGCCAAGGAGAACCTTTCTGTATGGCGGGCCTATTATCTGATTCCGAAAAGCAGGCGCTGCGCGAGCGAGTCAAGGAGCTAACCTGCCTTTACGGCATTTCGCAGATCGCGGGGTGTCCCGGCACATCGCCGGACCAAGTGCTTCAAAGCGTCGCCGAGCTGCTGCCCTCCGCCTGGCAGTATCCCGAAATGGCTTCAGCCCGGATCACAGTGGACAATCTTGTCTATCAGACGCCTGTTTTCTGGGAGGCCGGGCAAAAACAGTCTGCCGTTATAATGGCAGGCGACAGGGCCAGGGGTATTGTCGAGATAGCTTATGCGGAGCAGATGCCCGATATTGACGAAGGCCCTTTCCTCAAGGAGGAGCGGAATCTGATCGATGAGGTTTCGCGGCAGATAGCCTTGATCATCGAGCGCCGACAGGCACAAGAAGACAGAGTGAGTTTATGCGCCCAGGTTCGCCACGCTGATCGACTTGCCACGATCGGAATACTTGCCGCCGGAATTGCGCACGAACTCAATGAACCGTTGACTAATATTCTTGGTTTTGCGCAGCTTGCGAAAAAGTGCTCCGGTCTTCCGGAGCCTGCAGTGAAGGATATTGAGCAGATAGAGACAGCCTCCCTCCATGCTCGAGAAATTATACAGAAGCTCCTGATCTTTGCCCGCCAGAAGCCGCCCATGAAGGCCAAGGTAAACCTCAACCAGATAGTGCAGGACAGTCTTTATTTGCTCGAAGCACGGTGCGCAAACGAAGGTATCGAATTGAGACAAGTCCTGCATCCGGACCTTCCTGAAATCACAGCCGACGGCTCTCAGTTGGGTCAGGTGGTGGTAAATCTCATTGTGAACGCCCTTCAATCCATGTGCGCCGACGGCCATGTACTCGTGCAAACGCATTTTTCTGAAGGTTCAGTTCATCTGATCGTGGAAGACAACGGTTCCGGCATGAGCGAGGAAGTCCTCGAGAAAATATTTGTGCCGTTCTTCACGACAAAGGACATCGGGCAGGGGACCGGTCTCGGTCTTCCGGTGGTCCATGGAATAGTCGTTGCGCACGGCGGCTCCATCGACGTTGAGAGTGAGCCTGGCTCAGGAAGCCGTTTCCATATCCAACTGCCGATCCACCGCGAGACTTAGAGGACCATTTGATATGCCAGCTTTGCAGACAAAAGAACGTGTTCTCATTGTGGACGACTCGCGGACAACGCTTGAGGTGTCACAGAGGCATCTGACCGCCGCTGGCTACACGGTTTTTACGGCCACTGATGTTGGCGAGGCCATACGGATTCTGGAGGGGACGGCAATCGATCTGGTTATCACCGATCTCAAGATGCCCAAGGTCAGCGGCCTGGATCTGGTCAGACACGTTCGAGAGAACTTCAGAGACACAGAAGTGATGATGATCACGGGTTATCCGTCGATTGACGGAGCCGTCAACGCTATTAAGGCCGGCGCCGAAGAGTTCCTTGCGAAACCATTTACCGATGAGGAACTGTTTTCCGCCGTCGAGCGAGCTCTTGCTAAGCTGAGGCTGCGAAGATCCGGCCAAAAAACCGCGACGCACGAAGTCCCGGTGCACAAGGGATTCTTCGGAGAATCGCAAGCGGTGCAGGAAGTGTGCGCTGTGCTAAAAAAGGCGGCGTCCACTTTGGCCACCGTGCTGATAACCGGTGAGAGCGGCACAGGCAAGGAACTTGCAGCGCGGGCCATCCACTACGGCAGTAATCGATCGGCTGCGCCGTTCGTGCCGGTAAACTGCGGAGGCATACCTGAGACGTTGCTGGAAAGCGAATTGTTCGGGCATGTAAAGGGTGCGTTTACAGGGGCCGACGAGGCACGGGCGGGGTTCTTTCACGCCGCCGACGGCGGCACCATTTTTCTTGACGAGGTCAGCGACATGAGCCTGGCCATGCAGGTCAAACTGCTGCGTGTGCTGCAGGACAAAGAAATCTGCATGGTCGGGTCGAACCGGCCGCGGCATGTTGACGTGAGGATTGTTGCAGCGACGAACAGAGATCTGCGCGGTTTGGTGGCCAAGGGACTCTTCCGCGAAGACCTCTTCTATCGGCTCAACGTTATCACGATACTCCTGCCGCCGCTGAGGGAAAGGGGCGACGATATACTGTTGCTGGCCCGGCACTTCCTGACGCGGTTCTCGGCGGAATGCGATCGGTCGCCTCCCCGCTTTTCGGACAAGGCGCTGCAGATCCTCAGGAAGTACAATTGGCCGGGCAATGTCAGGGAACTCGAGAACGCAATCCAGCGGCTGGTTGTGATGACGGATCGGGATATTATCGAAATCCCGGACCTGCCGGAACTCATGCGTTTCAGCGCTCTGCGTCAGAGCGGGCTTAGACGGACTCTGGCGGAGGTTGAGGCTGAATACATCAGCAATGTTCTGGCAAGCGTCGACGGCAACAAGACCGCGGCAGCCCAGATTCTCGGCATAAACCGCAAGACGCTTAGAGACAAACTCTACAAAACCGACAGGCCGGCTTCCTGAGTCGATGCCGGCCGGCCGAATTATACCCAATGGTTCAAAATGCCCCGCTAGCTTTGTCTTGCGGCTATGACTCCGGCAGAGCAAACGATCACTCCTTGCCCTAATCTTCTTCTGAAATGGTTCTTTATCCGCGTACACAGCCGTTTTGTTGTGGATTTTGGCACAATGGCTTTTCTGGAAAATCGCGATGCGGATAGCTGGTACATTGGTTGCTAAGCTCCGGTTGAGAAGAATATATTTTAAGGAGTCGCCCATGCCGGATAACAGCGCCTATCCCTGTCTATGCTCCACATGCAAGCATGCCGTGACTTGTGTCTATGTTCAAGTGGCCCAAAGGCCATCGTTCTATTGTGAAGAATTCGAGATAGAGATATTGCCCGCAAAGGTCGGGATACAAGGACTCGTGTCCGGATCGGCCGCACCTGTGACGCCGGAATCGGAGGGCCTGATCGGGCTCTGCCTGGATTGCGAGAACCGGCTGGCTTGTGTTTTTCCAAAACCCGAGGGGGGTATCTGGCATTGCGAGGAGTACTGCTAAGATGAAAAAAGAGGTTCTTGTGTCAGACATCGCACCTACTGAAAGTTGCCGACACCCGGATATGACAAACCTCCTGAGAATAATCAATAAGCACAATGCAGCCGGAGGCGGGCTTATTGCGATTCTCGGGGAGATTCAGGACGAATATGGCTACCTGCCTGAGGATGTGCTCAGAATAGTGAGTGACCAAAGCGGTCGTTCTCTGGTGGACATCTATGGCGTCGCCACGTTCTACCGTTCCTTCAGTCTCAAACCACGGGGCAGGCATCTTGTCTGTGCGTGCCTCGGGACAGCCTGTCACGTGCGCGGGGCGCCCAGAATCGTCGATGAGCTGGAACGACAGCTTGGCATCAAGGCGGGTGAAACGACGGCGGACAAGGAATTCACGCTGGAGACGGTGAATTGCCTGGGTGCGTGCGCCCTGGGGCCGGTGGTGGTGATAGACGGCCGCTACTTTTCGAAGGTCAGGCAGTCGAGGGTGGGCCAGTTGCTGGACGAGGCCCGCAACGGATTCGACAGTGCCGAGGCAGCCAAGGACAAACGCATCTTTGCCCTTAATGTGAACTGTCCGCACTGCAATTGCGGCGTTATGGATGAGACGTTTGCATTAGATGGATTGCCAAGCATTAAGGTGAATGTCTCCCATGGCGGCAAAGAAGGGGCGCTATGGCTTTCCTGTTTATATGGGAGTTACAGTGTTGCCGCGGAATTTGACATCCCGGCCAATGTCATAGTGCCATTCTGTTGTCCGCATTGCGAGCGCGAGCTGACTTCAGCATCAACCTGTTCGATGTGCAGCGCACCGATGGTGCATATGCTTGTTCAAGGTGGTGGTACGATTCAAATATGTTCTCGCCGCGGATGCAGGAACCATATGTTGGATGTGGCTTAAGAAGCACTCAAACGGGACTCCGTTGTGAAATAAATTGTGCGAGGTGGTGCAGTGCAACAATTGTCTTCAATAGGTGAGCTGAGAGAATTACGCAGCGTGCTGTTTGACGCTGCCGATGAAAACAAGCCTCGTATCGTGGTCTGCGCAGGGACAGCCTGCCAGGCCAGCGGCTCGAACGTCATTGTCAGAGCCGCCAAGCGACACATCATCGAAAAGGGTCTGGTTGGCAAGGTTGCGCTTGCAATCACAGGATGTCACGGCTTCTGCGAAATGGGCCCTTTTGTTCTTACCGAACCCCAGCAGGCATTCTACGCCCAGGTTGGTTTTGATGATATTCCGCGGATCATCGATGCGCTGCTTTCGGGTGAATATGTAGAGGAGTTGCTCTACAAGGACCCTGCAACCGGCCAGAGGTACTACAAGCGCGACGATATTCCGTTTTTCAAAAATCAGCGGCGCAGCATCCTGAGTCTGAATCAGAAAATCGACCCGATCAGAGTTTTCGACTATATTGCTCAGGGCGGCTATATCGCTCTTGAGTCGGTATTGTCGCAAAGGGATCCTCACGGGGTGGTGCAGGAGGTCAAACGTTCGGGCTTGCGCGGTCGCGGAGGCGGCGGTTTTCCAACAGGCGCCAAATGGGAGATGCTGGCCAGGGAATCGGGACGGGGCGGCAAGTTCCTCGTCTGTAACGCCGACGAAGGCGACCCCGGCGCCTACATGGACCGCAGCATACTTGAGGGCAACCCGCACAGCATCATCGAGGGCATGCTCATCGGGGCTTATGGAACCGGCGCATCGCAAGGGATCGTCTACGTTCGCGCTGAATATCCGGTTGCCGTCAAGCACCTGAATATCGCGCTGGAGCAGGCACGCCGGTTGGGACTTCTGGGCGAGCATGTTCTTGGAACGGACTTCTCATTTGACATGACAATGGTCAAAGGCGCCGGAGCGTTTGTCTGCGGGGAAGAGACTGCCCTGATACGTTCGATACAGGGGAAAATGGGCGAGCCAAGGCAGCGCCCGCCTTTCCCCGTGCAGAAGGGCATAGAAGGCAAGCCCACATCAATCAACAATGTCGAGACATGGGCCAACGTGCCTCTGATTTTCAGGCTCGGTGCGGACAAGTTCGCCCAGGTCGGCACCGAGAATAACGCCGGGACAAAGATATTCAGTCTGGTCGGCAAGGTCAAGAACACCGGTCTGGTCGAAGTGCCGATGGGCACCCGCATCAAGGAAATCGTCTACGAAATCGGCGGCGGCGCGGTGGGAAAAGCGCGGATCAAGGCGATTCAGACCGGCGGACCCTCCGGGGGCTGCATTCCGTCGGACATGTTCGACCTGCCCGTCGATTACGACAGCCTTGCCAAAGCCGGCTCCATCATGGGGTCCGGCGGCATGATTGTCATGGATGACAACACCTGCATGGTCGACGTCGCCAGGTACTTTATGAACTTCCTGAAGGAAGAGTCGTGCGGCAAATGCTTTACCTGCCGCAAAGGCACTCAGCGGATGCACGAGATACTCGAAGATATCTCAAGAGGAAAGGCTACGCTGAAGCATCTGGACCTTTTACAGGAACTGGCGGAGGTGGTGAAGGATACGACGATGTGCGGACTCGGGCAAACGGCGTCCAACCCCGTACTCAGCACTCTCCGTTACTTTCGCCATGAGTATGAGCGGCACGTGATTGATAAGAAGTGCGACGCCTTCGTTTGCAAAGATCTGGTTGGGGCGCCGTGCCAGGCAGCATGTCCGCTGGGCACCGAGGCCTGGCGCTATGTGGCTTTAATCGAAAAAGGCGAGTACGTGGAAGCCTATAAAGTCATCCGGGAGGCCAATCCGTTCCCCTCGGTCTGCGCCCGCGTCTGCGACCGAAAATGTGAAACCCGGTGCAGCCACGCGGTCAGCGGCGGCGAAGCGATTGCTGTCAGGTCGTTGAAGAGGTTTGTCACCGACTCTGTTGCCCCGGAGGTGTATGTGGCGCCAAGAATTCATGTTAACGGGGGCGCAAGCAGCGTGGCGGTTGTGGGGGCCGGTCCTGCAGGGCTTGCAGCCGCACATTACCTGTCTCTCTACGGCCACAAGGTGACACTGATCGAAGCCGAGAAGGAGCCGGGCGGAATGCTCATGAGCTGCATTCCTTCTTATCGCCTGCCGCGGGAAGTTTTGCGAAAAGAGATACAGTCGCTGCTTGATCCCAGTATTACCGTCAGGTGCGGGACTGCGTTCGGCCGGGACATCACCGTCGACGAGTTGTTCAAAGACGTCTTCAAGGCGGTATTTCTGGCAATTGGAGCTGACAAGAGTTATCGCTTGGAACTCGAAGGAGAAGACGTCAAGGGGGTGTACTCCTCCATGCAGATGCTTAAGGCCTTCAACCTGCGAGGTGATGAGGTGGCCAGGGGACGAGTGGGAATAATCGGCGGCGGCAACTCCGCCGTGGATGCCGCCCGGGTTGCGATCCGCCAGAAGGGGGTGGACAATGTGACGCTGCTGTACCGTCGCACATCCCAGGAAATGCCCGCTTACGCCGAGGAAATCGAAGCGGCGCTCGAGGAGGGAATAGCCCTTGAGACCCTGGTCTCACCAGTTAAGATACGTTACATGGAAGCGGCGAGATCTGAGGGTGTGAGAGTTGAGACATTCGTCTCCCCCATCAAGATAGATACCAGACACGGCCACTTGGCCGACATCAGGTGCATCAGGAACAGCCTTGGAGAGGTGGATGCCAGCGGGCGGCGCAGGCCGGTGCCGATACCCGGCAGCGAGTTCACTATTCCGCTGGATACGCTCATAGTCGCCATCGGTGAACGTCCGGACAGTGATTGCCTTGCACCAATGGGGCTGGAAATGACAAAGAGCGGTACGCTTCGTGTGAACGCAGAAACTCTTGCCGCCAGTCGGCCGGGCGTTTTTGCCGGCGGAGATCTGGTCACCGGCCCCAACACGGTCGTGGATGCCATCGCGGCGGGCAAGAAGGCGGCATACATGATAGACCGTTACGTTCGCGGCAAAGAACTCAAGGGCCTCCCGGAGACAAAGATGCCGAAATTCTTCATGGATCCGCCTGCGGTAAGCGATGCCGACGCTGAGGAAGCAGTCAGAGCCGAACCTGTGACTCTGCCCGCCGCGTCCAGGCGAAAGAACACCGCCGAGGTGGAGATGGCGTTGTCCGCGGAGGCGGCGATACGCGAGGCCCGCAGATGTTTACGGTGCGACCTGGACTTCACCCGGCCCAGGGAAGACTCAGAAAATGCCTGTTCCGTTAAGGGGAAGTCAGCATGATCACTTTGAGAATAAACGGGCTGGATGTAACGGTTGAAAAAGGTACGACAGTTTTGGAAGCCGCCCGCTTTCTTGGCTTTCCGATTCCCACGCTCTGTCACATGGAAGGATTGTCGCCTTATGGGGCATGCCGGCTGTGTGTGGTTGAGATTGGTCAGGAGCCGAGAACCAGGCTGGTTTCCTCGTGCACTTATCCTGCGGAGGAAGGTCTGAAGGTGCGCACCGCGTCGGCGAGGGTGCTCAAAGCCAGGAAGATGATTCTGGAACTCCTGCTCGCATCGTGTCCGCAGTCGAAGATCATTCAGGACCTGGCTTCCGCACACGGTATTCGCACCCAGCGATTCAAGCAGGAGCATGAGGATTGTATTCTTTGTGGCCTGTGCGTCAGGATGTGCGAAGAGCAAATGATGGCCAAGGCCATCGGGTTCCGCAACCGCGGCGAAAAAAGAAGCATCGGCACACCCTTCGATGTCAAATCCGACGCGTGTCGCCAGTGCGGCGGCTGCATTTACGTGTGTCCGGCCTGTCAGCTCCGGTGCACATACGCCGAACCGGAAAAAGCGATCTGTGGCGGCTGTGCGAACCTGTCGCCGCCCTGCGTTGAGAAGGAACCGTTTGACGACATGATGTGCTACATGGACCCGTGTGTAGCCTGTGAGATCGACAAGAAAATCGACAAGAGATAGCAACACTAAAGGAGATAAATACAATGTCAGTGACCTTATCAAAGGTGAACGCCTCCGCGGCCACGCTTACGAAAAATCGAACCACGGATTCGGTCGTCCCGGCATCGGGCATGTGTGTGACGTGCGTGGACGGCTGCATCGGGATGTGTGAAATCGGCAAATCCGCTTATCGGGGGCACGAGGTCATCTATCCGCAGCCGTTCGGGATGGTGACGACCGCCGCGGAGAAGAGCTATCCTGTTGACTATTCGCACTTCAACATCATGGGCACCGCCGTTGGCGCGCACGGCATCGAGGCGGACAGCGACAAGGCCATCTTCCCGGCCGTCAATTTGGAGGTGACGTTCGGTCATGACAATGGAATAAAATATCGCTGCCCGTGGTTCATACCCGGTATCGGCTCGACGAACATCGCCAAGAATAACTGGGAGGGCCTGGCGATTGGCTCGGCGCTGGCGGGAACCGGCCTTACCATCGGCGAGAATGTCGTCGGTATGGACCCCGAAGCCGTCATGAAGAACGGCAGGGTGGTGGATACGGCGGATCTCAAGACACGCGTCAGACTCTACAAAGATCACCAGCGCGACGGATATGGCGCCATCGTCGTCCAGGCTAACATTGAGGATACCCGCCTCGGCGTCCAGGAATACGCCATCGAAAAACTCGGCGTCGAGTGCGTCGAACTGAAGTGGGGCCAGGGCGCCAAGGACATTGGCGGCGAAGTCAAAATCCGGGATTTGGCAAAAGCCCAGGTGCTCCATAAACTCGGCTATGTCGTCCTTCCGGA
Organism: Phycisphaerae bacterium; assembly: GCA_014859965.1. Classification (GTDB taxonomy): domain Bacteria; phylum Planctomycetota; class Phycisphaerae; order Sedimentisphaerales; family Anaerohalosphaeraceae; genus JACZKQ01. The sequence continues at coordinate 2,532 of JACZKQ010000002.1, read as the reverse complement.
CCCCACCGATCCGCATGTCATCAAGGCTTTTGAGCGAGGCGCATTCAAGGAGTTCGAGCGGCATTCCCGGGTTGGAATGGTAACCGAGGAGTCCTTCGCCGAACGTGTGGACCAGTTGCGCCGGGCCGGGGCGAAGTACGTTTTCTTGAAGACCGGTGCTTACCGGCCGGCCGATCTGGCAAGAGCCGTAGTGTTTTCCTCGCGTTACAAGATCGACCTGCTGACGGTCGACGGCGCCGGCGGCGGCACGGGCATGAGCCCCTGGCGCATGATGAACGAATGGGGTGTTCCTCCCGTTCACCTGCACTCGCTTCTGCATCAGTACGGCAAGCGACTCGCCGACAAAGGGCAGTATGTGCCGGCGTTCGCCGTCGCCGGCGGATTCTCTTTCGAGGATCAGATCTTCAAGGGACTTGCAATGGGTGCGCCGTTTGTCAAACTGGTGGGCATGGCTCGGGCCCCTATTGCCGCGGCGATGGTCGGAAAGACCATCGGACGTACCATGGATGACAACCAGATTCCCGTTTACATCGAACGCTTTGGAAATTCGAAGGATGAAATCTTCGTCACCGCAGCCCACCTGCGGCACGAATTAGGCGACGGCGCGTTCGAAAAGGTCCCCACCGGCGCGCTGGGGCTATACACTTACTATGAGCGTCTTGCACAAGGGCTGCGTCAGTTGATGGCGGGCAGCCGCAAATTCGCCATGGAATACATTTCGCGGGATGATATAGCCGCCCTGACACAGGAAGCCGCAAAGGTCAGCGGAATTTCATATGTTCTGGAACTGGATCAGGGCAAGGTCGACAGAATATTCGGCAACTGACAATCTGTCCGTGCGTCTACTGCGGAAAACACGGTGTATCAGCCAGCGAGCGGCCAGGTTGCCCGAACACATGAGCTGACGTTTAGCACACTATCGATTGCGAATTCAATTTGGCGGAAGTAATAAGTTTTTACAGCACAGTTCAGCGCCGGTTGTCCCCTGGATTCTAATTGGACTTCGGATCGTTTACTGGGGCGTGAAGTGTATCTTGTCGCCCGGCTTTGTGACCAGCGCCACAATTCCTTTTGCGTCCGGTGTAAGCGTCTGCGTTCTGCCGGTGCGAAGCCATCGCACTTCCGCCGACGGCCACGGGCTTACAAGACTGAAAATACCGCCCACGGTAGAAAGGACCTCCACCTGCGTCACTTTTTCGTCCGCCTGTTCAGCCGAAATCAGGAAGCCGCCTTGAGCGCGCAGACTCTTGAATCTTGCGTCGCGCGTCGCCGGCCAGGCAGGGAACACGCGGACGATATCGTCCACGCTTTGCAGCAACAGTTCTGCTATGGCCCCGGAACATGCAAACTGCTCCGTATAATGTCCGAAAGAATTAAAGCCGCCAATAGTGTTCAGATTCAAAGCGCCGTTGGGTTTTTGCCGGGCCAGCATAGCGTTTTTCATGAAGAGCCAGGCGTCCGGCATGCTCAGCCGTGCGCGCGCGACGCTCAGCATTATCATCGAATTGTTCCTGAACCGCCGACACACGGATTTTCAGGACGGGACAAGCAAACGTAACTGCTTGTCATTAAAACGTTTATGACTGTAAATAAAGGACTTACGATGCTGGCCGAGACGCAACCGAGAGGCAACCGAGAGCCAAACGAGCACCTGTGTTGCAGATTCTGTTGCAGTTGGACAGCTCAGGCTAATCCCATTTTTTCGTAATCACCGCCACACCTTTGAAGGTATGGCTGAACCTCCCAGGGCACATCAGACATTCAGACATTTTCGCCAGACTGCCATTGGCGTGTTCTGCGGTGCCATTAGGTTGACAATACTGACAGAACCTCTTGGAACTCGATTCTGAACGGAGGTTCTGTCAATTTTGTCAATGTATCTGGCGACTAGGCCAGGGGCAGAAACGCTCGACATTTCTGCGGCCCCGCCTGGCCGCGATGCTCCAGAAGTTTTCATGCGGGCTTTCGTATTGATATTCGGGTCGACCCGCTTTCGGCACTGTTGCGACTTGCTCTCAGGCTGGGATCAGATATACTTGGAGGAAAGCGAGGCCCCCAATGACAAATGTTGCGACTTGCTCTCAGGCTGGGATCAGATATACTGCCAGCCAGCACAAGCAAGCACCCACACAAGTTGCGACTTGCTCTCAGGCTGGGATCAGATATACTGCTGCGGCTGGTTGCCATGGGGCGATTGACGTTGCGACTTGCTCTCAGGCTGGGATCAGATATACTTTTCATTTCAATAGTTATTCCCCGCCGCCCGTTGCGACTTGCTCTCAGGCTGGGATCAGATATACTTTGACCGCAACCCAGCAGTTGCCGATGTAGGTTGCGACTTGCTCTCAGGCTGGGATCAGATATACTCGGCCTGCTTTACAATGCCCCGTACTGGCGGTTGCGACTTGCTCTCAGGCTGGGATCTGAACGATTGCAGTGGCTACACGTTGCGACTTGCTCTCAGGCTGGGATCAGATATACTCGCGACGCGGCCATGCTCGACCATCTCGTCGTTGCGACTTGCTCTCAGGC
>JACZKQ010000141.1 GCA_014859965.1 Phycisphaerae bacterium | reverse complement strand
CCTTCATTGTCATCGCCACACTATTGTCATTGCGAGCGCAGCGAAGCAATCTCAACCCCCGCATGCAGCGCAAAACCCCCGCCTACCACGCCGGCCAGTTGGCGTCGTGCGGCAAATGCTCCAACGGACACCCCGCACACCGTGCCGTCGGTCGACAGTGCTCCTTGCCCACCTGAACCAGCAAGGCATGATATTCATTGAACAGCACCGCGTCCGCTGGCAGATTGTCCTCCAACAGCGCGCGAACCTGCTCGTAACCCGCCTCGGCCTCGATAAGCCCATGCCGGCCCATCACGCGGCACGTATACGCGTCCACCACAAACACGCACCGCCCGAACGCATACAGCAGAATAGAATCCGCCGTCTCCCGACCGATGCCCTTGACGCCCAGCAGCGCCTCGCGAAGCGCATCGGTGGACATCTGTTCGACGACCTCCAGCCGCCCGCAGTACGGCTCATCGAAAAGCCACTTCATAAAGCTCTTCAGCCGAGCCGCCTTAATATTGTAATAGCCCGCCGGCCGAATCAGCGCGCTCAGCACGTCGACACCCGCCTCCGCAAGACGCTGCTCGCTCAGCATCTCGGCCGCCTTCAGATTGCCGATCGCCTTCTCCACGTTCCGCCAGTTCGTATTCTGCGTCAGAATCGCCCCGACGATAATCTCGATGCGGCTCTCCCCCGGCCACCAGTGCTGAGGGCCCCAACGGGCATACAACAGGTCATGTATGTCAATCAATGTTTCGGATAACATCCCGCTTCCCACAAAACAACGCGCGCGTTTTTACTTTACTTTTGAACCCGCCTGCGGTAATAATTTTTCCATGGCGAGCGCAAAGAAGAATAAACGCAAAACCAGTACGGGTCAACTCGTAAACTTCGTGCCGGATTCCTACCTTGACCGTACGTCGCGGCCGGTGTATGCGATCGCCTTCCTGCTGATTTTTATCGTCGTCTATGAAATCGGCACGCTCCTCATCAGCCCCGACGTGCTCAACGCGTCCATCTCCCATGCCCGGGTCCGCGTCGTCTCTTTCATCTGGCTCCGCAATACGCTCGAGTACATCGGTTTTTCGCCGCGTTTTGTCTGGATCGCAACGCCCCTGGCGGTGGTCTGCATCCTGCTCGCCCTGCAGCTCACCTCCGGCACGCGGTGGCGGGTCTATCTTCGCGATTTCGGCCCCATGACCGTCGAGTGCATTCTGCTCTCGGCGCCGCTCATCGTCCTGTCGCTGGCCCTCAATCGCTCGACCACCGGTTCGGCCGCCGCCGAAAACTGGAACGCTTCGCCCCACGCCCCCATTGTCGCATGCGCCGCATCGCATCCGGAGCCCCAAACCCCCGACGCCTTCCCTCTCGCCCAGACCCCCGCGCAAGCTCCCCACTCAGGCCATCAGCTCGGCGCAAACATCATCACCGGCATCGGTGCGGGGATCTATGAGGAGTTCATCTTCCGCCTTCTGATGATTATCCTCTTGATGATCGTGCTTCAGGACCTGTTGGGCATGCCCAAGATGACCGCCATCACCATCTCCGTCCTCATATCGGCGGTCCTCTTCAGCCTGCACCATCACATCTTCTTCATCAACGGTTCGCTCCAGACGGGCGACCCGTTTACCGCGACGCGCTTCTTTTTCCGCTTCCTCGCCGGCGTCTATTTCGCCGTCCTCTTCGCGGTCCGAGGCTTCGGCGTTGCCGCCGGCACACACGCCTGGTACGACATCGTCGCCGCCCTCCTCAACGCCCTCTTCTACCACGGCCAATAGCCCCCGGCCGCCCATCGAACCAGCGGCCGTGTGCCTACCACCACTTGATTCGCAGCCCGTCTTCTCGCGCCTCTGCGACCAGCTTCTTCAACTGCTCCAGCGCCAGTTCGAGCTCCTGGCTGCTGTCGAGCAGGTTCTCATAAAGCCGCCCGTCATTAACCAGCTTGCCCGCCGAGCCCTCGCCCTCGTTGATCTTGAGCGTGATGCGCCGAATATCGGCGATCGTCGCCGCTAATTGCTCGCCCACGTCATCCACGCGGGCCGTGCCCGTATCCGCAAGCGTCTTGAGCGCCTCCAGCGCCTCGTTCGCCTTCGTCGCGGTTTCATCCATGCGCGCCCCGCCCCTCTCCGACAAACCCCTGAAAGACCGCAGCGTCTCGGCCGCCTCTTCCGTCGCGGTCTTCACATTGGCGACGGCCGCCTTAATGTTCACCTGATTGTCGGCGTCCCCGATAATCGCGTTGGCGCTCTCCGCAAGCGACCCCACCGCGTCGACCAGATCCTCGATCTTCGCCTGCACCTCCTTCGGGAAGAACTCGCTGCTCGTGCCCATCTCCCCCTGCAAAACGTCCTCATCCTTCAAAAAACCCGCGATCTGCTGGTCCGGGTCGAACTCGAACTCGATAAACGCACTGCCCAGACCCCGCCGCATCAGCAGCACGTCCGCATTGACCGGAATCGTCGTGAATTTGCGGTCGATCGCCAGCGTCACCTTCACCTGATGATACCGCCTCCCCGTTTCGGGCTCCGTAAACAGAAACGGCGGCGAAATACCGATGACCCGCCCGATCTGGTACCCGCAGTACTTCACCGGCGTGTTCTCCTGAACGCCTGGGGCATTGGGAAAGTTCACCAGAACGCGAAACGAACGAAACCGGCTCACCGCCACCGGCAGTTCCCCGAAGATAAAGACCAGCCAGATGAAACAGCAGAAAGCGATCAGAACAAAGCCGCCTACGATCATATTGCGGCGTCGCTGCCTGGTGTTGTAATCGACCATTATGAAGGCCCTTTCGAGTCGGTGTTGCGGTCGAGAAAAAGGTCTCGAATCGCGCGAAGCGGATAGCCGCTTTGGTTCAGCTTCTTGATCAGTTTGATGCGCTCGACCGCCTTGTCGTCGAAAAGCCGCCTTCCGCTGTCGCTTACCCGCGTCGCCTCCAACAGCCCGACCATCAGGTAATACTGCAATTGCTGGCGCGTCACGCCCGCCTTGGCGGCCGCCGCCCCGACCTGCATCATTTTGCCCTTATCGCTCACCGGAGGCGTTTTCCATATCTGTTACCCCGTGCCACCGGCGCCTTGCCCGTGACTCCCACAGTCTCACATGTCAGCGTTCGCCGTCTTCTGCCGTGATTTTCGCACCGCCTTCTCCGCCAATACCAGCAAAGACTGCCGAACCGTCTCAAAATCCACGGCCGGCGGAACTTCCCGCGGCCCTGACCCCCCTTTTTTCGACCGTTTAGGCGGGAATATTAATAAATAGTCATATCCGGACGGCAAATCATGCTGACTGAGCCGAAACGCCTCCCGCGCCAGCCGCTTGACCCTGTTTCGGACCACTGCGTTGCCGTATTTCCTCCCTATCGATAAACCGAGCCGGGCATGTCCCAATTCATTCGGCCGCGCATACAAACGAATGAAGTCATTGTAAACACAGCACTTATGCGCAAGCACCCCCTTGAAGTCCGCCTCCTTCACAAGCCGCTGGTTCTTCTTAAACAGGTAGCGAAGCATCAATTAAAAATCCGTTCCAGGCAGTCTCGCCGTCAAAGCCCCCCGTTTACCCGCCATTAAATCGGCGAACCCCCCGCCAAGCAACCATAAAAAAAGCCCCCGCCAAACCCGCTTCCGC
>JACZKQ010000140.1 GCA_014859965.1 Phycisphaerae bacterium | reverse complement strand
GGAGGGCTGTGCGAAGAGTATAGATGCATTTTCTGAGGTTTTATCTTGATCTTTCTGCTTTTTGGGGTTAGAGTAGAGGGGTGGTTTGGAGCTTTTCGCAGAGGGCTCCCGGCGCGGTGAAGTAGGCGAAGGGCGCACCCGCTTGGCATGGGTGTTTAATGCTGGAGGCACGCACGGCGTGCGGGTTTTCTGGGAGGAAAGTATGATGCGGCACGTTCTGATCATTTCCCTGTTAGTTCTTTGTTTGTCTTTGGCCTGCTATGGGCGAACGATAACGGTTGCTTTGGATGGGTCGGGGGAGTTTTCGACGATTCAGGCGGGGATCGATGCGGCGGTGCATGGTGATGAGGTTGTGGTTGGGCCGGGGAGCTACACGGGAGAGGGCAATCGCGACATCGATTTCAGGGGAAAGGCGATCACGGTTCGGAGCGTCAGCGGGCCGGGGTCGTGCATTGTGAATTGTCAGCGTCAGGGGCGGGGATTCTACCTGCACAGCGGTGAAGGGCACGGGTCCGTCATTCGGGGGCTGACCATTCAACAGGGGAAAGCGAAGTACATCGATAAGGAGTCGGGTTACGCCGGCGGGGGGATTTGCTGTCTTGGGGCGTCGCCGCTGATCGAGAACTGTCACATCGTCGAGAACGCCGCAGACAACTACGGAGGCGGCCTGTACCTGAAGGACACGCAGGCCCGCATTGCAGGGTGTGTGATTCTGCTGAACGAGGTGGGGGGGGACGACTGGAACCCGCAGGAAAAGGTCGCCGGCGGAGGTCTTTGCGGCGTTTGGACAGAGATCAGCGACAGTATCGTGGCGGACAACCGTGCCGAAGCTTACAGTGACAGACGCGAGCCGTGGGCCGCCGGGGGCGGCATCTCGGGCATAGGGAACATTACACGCTGTACGATCGAACGCAACACGGTCAAGGCGACATATGTCAGCAATGGCGGTGTGAACTACAACTGGGTATGGGCGATCGGCGGCGGCGCGGACAGCCAGTTAAGTATTATCACCGACTGTGTCATTAGCGGCAACACCATTGAAGCGAAAATCGCATCCGGTCACGTATACTACGACTATCTTCCCTCCGGCGGAGCAGGATTGAGCTGTTACCGATGCACTGTTGATCGCTGCAAAGTGATGGCAAATGTGTTCACAGCAGATCGTTACTGCGGTGGCGGGGGCGGAATCATCACCTGGAACGAAAACACGATTACGGAAACGATGATCCTTTACAATTCTGTTGAACGAGCCTACGGCGGCGCACTCTACATCCGAACGGATGGAAAATCGAGTTCGACGACAATCGTGGATCGGTGCAGAATCGTTGGCAATTCGTGTGTTGCTTTTGGCTACCGGGAGTGCGGCGGAGTCTATGTAGACGAGAACACCTCTCTGTGGGGATTGGCGCGTGCCGAGATTCGCAATTGCTGGTTTGCAGGAAACGCGGGCGGTTCGCTCATTGACGCGGATATTCCAACAACATTGTTTTCAGTGAAAAATTGTGCATTCGTCCGCAACAGGGGTGATAGTGTTCTGGGGGTCTACCAATGGGAATGCGAGGTTGCCAACAGTCTGTTCTGGCAAAACGAAGGCGAGTTGCCCGAATGGCTGCCTGAAAGCAATTTTGTCGGCGACCCGCACTTGACGCCGGACGGGCATCTGAAGGCTGATTCGCCGTGTATTGATGCGGGCGATGGGAGCGTTGCGGCGGGCGATTTTGATATCGATGGAGAGGCGCGGGTTCATGGGGCGGGCGTGGATTTCGGCTGCGACGAGTTCATCGATACCGATGGGGATCGGCTGCCGGACTGGTGGGAAATGAAATACTTCGGCTCGACGACCGCGGCGAGGCCGGGAGATGACCCCGATCGCGACGGCCACACCAACCTGGAGGAGTACGAAGACTATGCAAGTGACCCGACGAGCGGAGCGACGTTCTACGTCGACGCAATGCTCGGTGATGACCGTAACGATGGGACCACTCCCCAGACCGCAAAACGCACGATCAAGGAGGCGATTGACCTGTCGTTCAACGGGGATACGGTGATCATCGCGCCCGGGCGATATACGGGCCCCAAAAACCGTGACCTTAGCGCGTGGGGCAGGCTGATCACGATACGCAGCACCGATCCGACCGACCCGGAAGTCGTCGCAGCTACAATCATTGACGCCAACGGCCTGGACCGCGTCTTCCATTTCCATGACGCCGAAACGCCTGCCTGTCTTGTTTGGGGCCTGTCTATCACGGGCGGCCGCGTGGAAGAAGACGCAGGCGGAGGGATTCTATGCGACCGGAGCAGTCCGACGATACGCGGTTGTCTGATCTACGGCAATGCGGCTTATGGTCGGCCGTCAGGCGGCGGTGGGGTGGCATGCTGTGACTACAGCGAAGCCGTGATCGATGATTGCATTATCAAAGAGAATACGTGTGACGATTGGGGCGGTGGTCTGTATTTGGGCGAATCGAGTAATGCTACCATTATCAATTCTTTCATCATCGAGAACAGTGCCGTTGGCTGCGGCGCGGGCGTTTATGCGGGGCCGATGAAGGACTGGTTTGACAAGAGCGCTCCGGCAGGGAGGATCGAACACTGCGTTATCTCGGGAAACCAACTGGACAGAAGCGGCTATGGCGGCGCGGGCATTGCGTGCGAATTTGCAGTGACGCAGGTTATCAATTGCACCATCACCGGCAACAGGATTGCAGGTCGATCATTTGTTCCTGCCGGGGCCGGCTTATATTACTTCGAGGGATGGCAACCTCCAAAGCGGCCCGTGATACGCAACTGTGTTATCTGGGACAATTATCCTGACGAGATCGCGTGCCGGTATCCTTGCGACGGATCAGATGGAGTGGTGACGTTCAGTAATATCAGAAACGGTCGCTCGGGAACGGGGAACATCGATGCCAATCCCTCGTTTGCGGCAGACGGCTGGTGGAATGACGGCGGTACTGCGGAGGATTATGCAGATGATGTCTGGGTCGATGGTGACTATCGGTTGAAGAGTGCTGGCGGGCGTTGGGATGCTGGTTTGGGGGCTTGGGTTTATGATGAGGTTACGAGTCCTTGTATTGATGCGGGGGATCCTGCGTCGGATTGGCGTGGGGAGTTTTGGCCTCATGGGGGGCGGATAAATAT
>JACZKQ010000139.1 GCA_014859965.1 Phycisphaerae bacterium | reverse complement strand
CTTGTCATCCCCGCGAAGGCGGGGACCCAAAGCTTGCACACAGAACGTAACCATAAACACCAAGCGCCCACATCCCCCTCCACGCCGCCACGCGACGCTGCCTCTTCTCTTGTCATCCCCGCGAAGGCGGGGACCCAGGGCTTGCACACAGAACGTAACCATAAACACCAAGCGGCCCCCCACGCCGCCCATGCGGCCACCCGTCCACATGTTTCCATCCCGTCCATCTCGTCCATCTCGTCCATAGTCCATGCACCCAGCGCCCGCGCCAGGCTGCCACCCTTCACGGATAGTCCAACCCCAGCACCGAAGGAATCGTCTCCCGCAGCACCGCCTCCTCATTGAACGAAGGGATAACAAGCGACACCCGCGGCGCGGCCGAACCGCCAAATCCGAAATCCGAAATCCGAAATCCGAATCCCGAAACCCGAAACCCGAAACAGGCTTGTTCCGACCCTTGCCGAATGCAAGTTGCCGGCCGGATGCACCTCAACGCAAAGGCCGCCTGAACGTGAGAACGAAACGAAAAGAAAAGGATCAGCCCAAACACCGCCGACCCAACAACAGCATAATGCCCCCGCCACCCCTCGCGGTGCCCGCGTCCACGTAGCGCGGGGGTTTTTCCCCGCCCTCTGCATGGCCCCACCTGTCATAAGGTCAATAAGTCAACCGGGTCAAAATGCCCCGCAAAAAACCAGAACCATCGCCACTCGCCGGCCTTTTTGAATGTCCGCGCGTTTATTGGCAGGCGCCTAGAAGCTACCGGGTACCTTAATTCTGTTCAGACACACCAACCCTATCGTCACAGCGAATTTCTATTGTGATGGAAGCCATGAGGAACTGCGGGAGGAATGGCTGACCTCGATTAAACACCTAACACCTTGCACGCTTGACAGCACGCCACAATGGGGGTAGGATTGTCCACAGTGAAGGCGTGGGCCTTCTCACGATCAGAGAGGCTTCGTAGCGAAAGGGGAGAATAATGAAGGCTCAAATCTTTTTGGCGGCTGTTCTGCTGGCTACCCTGTCCACCGTCGGCACTTCACAGAAGAATGACCCCATTGCAGAGTCGCTGAGGCGGGCGGCGAATACGGAGGATGAGCGGATTGCCAGATTGCCATATGACGTGCGAAGTCTTGTAGGTGTCCAAGGCATATTTGTTTTAGTGGAGTACTTAGACGAGGATAGCAAGGCCGTCGGACTGACAGAAGACCAACTGAAAACAGACATTGAATTGAAGCTCCGTCTTGCGGGCATAAAGGTGAACTCCTCAGAAGATCGCCGCTTCTCAGACGATAGTTTCACGATATACGTAAACATCACTAGCATTCGGCGAGACCTGCTATTAGTTTATTCCGCTTCGGTTCAATTGCGGCAGGACGTGTATCTTGCTCGGAAGCCCAACAGGTATTGTGAAAGGGCAACCACTTGGCAGAAAAGTTGTATTGGGACGGTTGGAGAATCCAAAGCCACAACAGTCATCCGCGATGCAGTCAAAGACCGCACAGATATGTTCGTCAATGACTATCTCACCGCCAACCCGAAGAAGTGACCATCGAGGCCAAGCTGATGAATAATGACATTCCAATGAAGACCGGCGAAAAGCAACTTGCCAAGGCGTTGGCCGTTGGACACGCCTCCAGCCATAAGATGCTATGTTGGATCAGCTTTCTGTTCCCATACATCGGCATAATTTGGGGGCCGTCTTCCTGACCAAGTCCACCGCATACGAGAGAGAGCGGGGCAAGGATTATCTAATCGCGGCAGGCGTAGCTTGGGGCCTTATCATTCTATTTTCCGTCCTCTACGCAATAATAACGTTCTACCTTCTGTATTTGCACTCAACACCTATCGCATAGGCACCTGTCCCATTCGACGACGACTAACACCGCACCATCCTACGTGTTTGTAGAAAACCTCCCCAGGGTGAAATGAAGGTAAATGGTGCCTTTATTTCACCCTACATCAGGAACCTTCATTCCGGATAATAATCCAGCGAGTATTCAGCGCCTTCTTTGAGAAGACCATTGTTGAAATTGTAATTGGCGAAGAATTCTTTGCAACGTTCGCTCGGGGGTTAATTAAAGGTGTCCGGTACATTTTTTGGCTTCCTTTGGCTGCTTCGCGTCAGCCCGCCGCCGGGCGCGTCGAATCTCCATCCTGTCGAAGGGCGTCATACGCATACCGCCCGACCACCTCGCCCTACAAAACCCGCGAAAAAGGTACCGCGGGGCCGTTGATTAAGCCCCGCTTTTTCATGCTGCTTTTGCCGTATGCGTTTGGGGGCTGAATTTAAGGTGTCCGGTACATTTCTTGGTCTTCCTTTGGCTGCTTGGCATCAAACTCACCGCCGGCCGCGTCGAATACCCGCGTCCTGTTTAAGCCGTCACTCGCCCCGCGAAACCCCGCCGTTCCATTTTGAAAGAGCAACAACTGATCCAACACCATCATAATAATACCAGTAAAACTCCACCAAGGCAACATCAATCAGAATCGCTAAGAAAGGAACAATGACAAGAGGACCCGCTGACCGAAGCGCGCACCGCACAATGTGACACAATGAACAGGCTGAATACAAGAAAGAGCGTCTCAGACGCCGGGCCGGGAATGCCCGCAGCAATATCTCGCGCCCTTTGTCGCCGGATCGCAATCCGCCGCACGAGACACCTCCCGCAGACACCGGCTGGCCCGGTTATGAAGCAGTGCCCCCCAGTTCTTCAACCGTCCCTCCGGCAGCCTCGAAGCCGCATCCTCAATCAGCCCCAAAGCCTGCCGCAGATCTTCCTGCTGGCCGCACCGCAGCCGCCGCTCGACAGGCCGCGAAAGGCTCAGTTCCGCTTCCAGAATATAGTCCCCCACTTCCAGGAGTTCATAAACACCGCGTTCCCCCGAGAACCCGCCGTCCGCTGCCGCCGCATCAATTCCGTCCATCAGCTCACACTCAAACATCGTCATCATCGCCTGTACGTATTCCAAATCATCGCCCCTCGGTAATCATACGCAGTGCGTGTTAGCGTTGCATGAGATGCACATTAGAGTTTGCTTTGCGAAAGGAAAGCGCGTGCGCCGGCGACCTGCAAAATAGACGAAGGAGCGGGGGGGCGGATACGGCAAGTCTGCCCGAGCAGGGCGGCCGAAGACGGTCAAGCCGGCAGGTTGAAAAAGGCCCGGCTGGTCCGCGTGACGGCCTCCGCAAAATCCGCAAGGGCCATATTGTGAAGCTCGGCTATTTTCCGGGCGGTGTGGATAAGCATCGCCGGCTCGCACGGCCGCGTGTTCCGGACCGGCTCAGGCGAGATGTAGGGACAATCGGTCTCGATCATCATCCGTTCCAAAGGCGTCTGTAACGCCGCCGCCCGGGCCTCGTCGGATTTCTTGAACGTCACAATACCAGTAAAGGAGATGTACCAGCCCCGATCAAGCAGCATCCGCACCTGCTCGGCCGTGCCGCTGTAGCAGTGAAAAACAACGTGCCTCAAAGCCCCGGCGAATGCGTCCAGAATCGCCACGACCTCATCGAAGGCATTCCGGCAATGGACAACCACCGGCAGCCCCAGGTCCGCCGCCAGCGTCAACTGCTCCCGAAAAATACGACTCTGCGCATCCTGCTCCGAGAAGTTGTAGTGAAAATCCAGCCCCACCTCGCCGATCGCCACCACTTTTTCTTCCCTGGCAAGCTGGCGCATCGCCTGTATGTCCGCCTCGGTAATATCCTTGGCGTAATGCGGATGAAACCCGACCGCCGCAAACATGTTCTCGTGCCGCTGCGCCAGCGCCGCCGCCTTGCGGTTGTTCTCGGGGTCCGTTCCAATCGTGATCCACTGCGTCACACCCGCCTCGCTGCTCCGCTGCAAAACCGCCGGCAGATCGGCGGCCAGTTCGTCGAAAGTCAGGTGTGCGTGCGTGTCGATCAATTCCATTGCCGCCTCCCCTTTGTGATTGTGCGCTCAGCCCCACGGAACGAAGGCATTTTCGTGATGTGTGATCTCCGCGCCGCGGCCGTCGCCGAGCACGACGGCGACCACGTCAAACCGCAGCGGCCGATCCTTAACACGATAAACCCGCCGGAAGTGTTCCGCGGTGCGGGCCATGCGGAGGCGTTTGTGATGGTTCACCGCATCCTGCGCCCGGGCGAAATGCTCGTTGCGGCGCGTCTTGACTTCTACAAAAACAACCGCGCCCTCGGGCGCGGACATGATGAGGTCGATTTCGCCGAGCGTGCAGTGGTAATTCCGCGCAAGCGTACAATACCCCTTTGCCTTGAGGTATTTTTCGCAGCGCTTCTCCCCCCATCGGCCCAGTTTCTTCGGGTCCGACAGCAGCCTCCGCCGGGTGAATGGCAGAGAAAGCATCTCCGTCGCCTCACTTGCTCACAGTATGTTCGCTGTGGCGATGCGACAGGCGTACGCCCTTGCCGGTGCGGTCGCGCAGATAATAAAGCTTCGCCCGGCGGGCCTTGCCGCTCCGCACCGGGCGGATGTCTACGACGTTAGGTGAATTGATCGGAAAAATCCGCTCCACGCCTTCATCGGCGACCACGCGTCGCACGGTAAACGTCTCATTAATGCCGCGTCCCTTGCGCGCGATGACGGTGCCGCCAAAGACCTGTACGCGGGTCTTGTTGCCCTCTGTGATGCGGCAATGCACGTCGACCATGTCGCCGATCTCAAAGTATGGGACGGTCTTTTTCAGACTCTTATTTTCAACGGAATCCAAGAGTTTCGTTTTCACTGGTCGCTCCCGACTATCTAACGCCTTTATTTCAATGTTCCCGGCCGGCGAGGCATAGCCCGCAGCCGTTGCTCTCGAAAGAATCAAGTACTATACTCATTCGTCGGACGAAAACAAGTTTTTTCCCATAACTTTTTTAAAATGAGTTTTCCCCAATCCATCCACATTTTTGGGCCTCATCCTGCTGGTATAATGGGCGGCTTGGGAAGAACAGCGAATTTGCACTGCCAATACTGGCAAGGCATGTTTTATCAGAAGTCCTAATAATCCCCCATTTTTGCAGCACGAAGGCGGGTGGACTTATCCACAGCGGCAGGTTGGCTGGGGCGTACGCATTTGGATGCGGTTTGCGGCAAAAGGTGGGGCGGGGAGGTACGCGGGGCGTATACG
>JACZKQ010000138.1 GCA_014859965.1 Phycisphaerae bacterium | reverse complement strand
TTCATGCACAATGCCCGCCAGTCCGCCGACCCATACGTATACGACCCCGCATTCGACCACGGCCCCGCACTGCCCCAGGACGCTCCCGCGGACGCTGTCGAGACTGTTTTTACCGAACAAACCCATTTGGACGCGTCACCCGACAGCCCGCCAACTGCCGACCCATCCGCCGACCCTCCTGGCGATACCGCCGCCGCCGAACCTGTTTTTACCAAACAAACCCATTGTGACCCGGGCATGGCCGACCCGCTAACCACCGACCAATCCGCTGACCCATCTGCGGCAGCCGCCGAACCTGTTTTTACCAAACAAACCCATTGCGATCAGGACCCCTCGTCGGACGATCTGCCCGCGCCCGGCCCGGCCGCTTCAAACGTCCAGCCCGCCCGGTCCCTCGGCGACGTCGTCGCCGCCGACCTCCGCGGCCCCAACACGATCCTCAAACTCAACAGGTACGAGGCCCACATCGAACGCAGCCTCTTCAAGACCCTCTCCGAACTCGAACGCCTCCAGCATCGCCGCCTCGCCCGCGAGACCGCCGCCCCCGAACCCATCGACACGGAGCTGATCACCAATGGCTAACTCCTGCTCCACTCCTCCGCTAATCGCTAATCGCTAACCCCTAACCGCTGAATGCCTAACCCCCACGAAACCGAGACTTCGCCTCTCTACTCGCCTGTAAGGGCCCACTGTCCGCAGAGAATTAGCAGATCGCTCCTATTGGACATTCTGTGTCCGATACAATCCGCAAGAGTTCGACGAAACCGGTGCTTGACAGGCTTCGCCCGCTGCCCTAAACTATTGCGCTCGGGCTCTTGCGGCCCGCCGCGGGATGCGCTGGGCTCTGAACACCATGATATACGGATTTCTCAAAAGAAGTTTGGATGTTTGTATCTCTCTCGGCATGCTGATGGTTTCGCTTCCGATTCTGCTGATCATTGCGATACTCGTTAAGCTGTCAGGCAGGGGGCCGGTCGTCTTCCGCCAAGAGAGAGCGGGACGCCGCGGCAGGCCGTTTACGCTTTACAAGTTTCGCACGATGCGTCTCGACGTCGACCCGTTCGGCGCCAGCCCAAAGTCCGGCGCCGACCCGCGGCTGACCCGTATCGGCCGAATGCTGCGGGAATCCTCGCTGGATGAATTGCCGCAGTTATTTAACGTCCTGCGAGGGCAGATGTCGCTGGTGGGACCCCGGCCGCTCTATGTCGCGCAGATTGCCGAATGGAACGAAAATCAAAAACGCAGACTGGAAGTGAAGCCCGGGCTGACCGGCCTTGCCCAGATCAGCGGAAGAGCGGCCTTGACGCGTGAGCAGAAGCTTCAGCTCGATGTGGAGTACGTGGATCGCCGCGGCTTCTGGTGCGATGTTCGGATACTGCTCGCCACCTTGGCGTTGATCTTCGGACGCAGGAGCATCTATGAGGCCAGGTACTCCGATGGTGAACACACTCGGGGACAGTTGGATGAAAACCAGGAAACAATAGTTTAACGGAGGTCAAAATCGAGGTTCGGCACATAACACAGATCGATCAGATTAAAGAAATATCACGCGAGGACAGGACCGCGCTGTCGCAAGTGACGTCCCGGTTCGCGTTCAAGAGCAATGACTACTATTTGTCCCTCATAGACTGGGACGATCCCGCCGATCCGATCCGACGCGTCATCGTGCCTGATCTGCGGGAACTTGAGCCCTGGGGCCGGCTGGACCCGTCGGACGAAAGCGCCTACACCGTAATGACCGGCCTCGAACACAAATACAACTCCACGGCGCTGCTGCTGGTCAGCAACACCTGCGAGGGAATTTGCAGATACTGTTTTCGAAAGCGGGTTTTCATGGATGCCTGCCAGCCTTGCCTGCAGGAACTTGACCCGGCCATCGATTACATACGATCGCACACCGAGATTACCAACGTGCTGCTCACCGGGGGCGACCCATTGGCCCTGCCGACAGAAGATCTCAGCGGGATTATCGCTGCGCTGAGGCGAATCGAGCACGTACAGGTGATCCGCATCGGCACCCGAATGCCCGTTTTCAACCCGTACCGAATCATTGACGATCCGGACCTGCTGTCGATGATCAGGACCTTTAGTACGCCTCAGAAACGCATTTACATCATGACGCATTTCTGCCATCCGAGGGAATTTACGGATGCTTCAGTCGAAGGTCTCGGTCTGCTTTATTCGGCCGGGGCGGTCCTGGCCAACCAGTGCCCCTTGATACGCGGTGTCAATGATTCGCCGGATATCCTTGCGGAACTTTTCAGAACGGCCGCTATGCATGGCCTCGTGCCTTATTATCTGTTTCAATGCCGGCCCTCGCTCGGCAACTACGCGTATACCGTGCCTGTCGAAGAAGGATACGATATTTTCGAACAGGCCAGGAGCCGCGTCTCGGGTCTGGCCAAGCGGGTGCGGTTTGTCATGTCGCATACCACCGGCAAACTTGAGATCGTCGGAAAAACCGAAGATCGCATATACTTCAAGTATCACCGGGCTGCCTGCGATGACGACAATGGACGTTTTTTTTGGCACAGGTTCAATCCGGACGCGCGCTGGCTGGATGACTATGAAGAGGTGATCGGAGATTATCCGGCAACCATGCCTTACCGGCTGCACGGGCCGGATTAGCCGAGGGTCATTCCGCCGGCAGCCATAGCGTCCTGCAGACGAAGCGCGACACGACGGCCGCAAAGAGGATGGCCGAAACCGCCGTCAGTAAATCCACCCGCCAGACGGGCCGACCGAACAGCGGTGCGGTTACTTTGACCGCGATTAAGAGCGCCGCCGGCAGACTCAACGCAGCCGCAAACCACGTGCCCGGCGAAGTCTCCCACGGCATACGACGCTCCAGGTACTGAATCCAGATGAGCGAAAACCCTCCGTAAGCGCAGAAATGAAAGGCCACATTTAGAAACGGCAGGCCGGTAATCTGGTCGATTCGGGCCATATTGGAAAGGGCCATGATGAAGATCGCCGACACCAGCAGGGCGGCCGACCAGAAACTCAGGAATGTCAGAATAACGAGACCCGTAAGAACGCCAATCATATTGGCGGCGAAATCACGCACATCGGCCGATCGGCCCACGAAGCCCTGCAGTACCTCGTCCATGATGCCGTAAAACGCCACCAGAGTAAGAATGATCCAGACCCGGGGCTTGAGCCAGTTCACTTTCTGTCCGGGGCTCACGGCCAGCCAGGCGAAGAACGCGAGGCCGAGGTAGGCCAGAAAGTGCATTGTTTTATCGGACATCCCCGCGCGGTGGCCTATATCGTGAATCGGCACATGCGTTGCGATGAAAAGCGCCGGCCAATAAACAAAAAGTATGATGACAATCCATCTGTGTCGTCTCGTTAGAGGCATATCCTTAAACCCACCCTCCGAAGTCGGATTTCTGTGTTTAGACCAGACCTATTGTACATCGATCTTTGCGGATGACCACTTTAATATGGCCCGACAGCCAGGTTCGTGCAGGCAAGCCCGCATCAGAGAGTCGGTATAGTTGAATTCGCAAGTCCAGTATGCAGCCGCCTCTACGGGCGCGGTGCAGCTTAAACGTCGTGCAAATCTATTTTTTTCGTTTTTTTCTGTAAGATGCGAGGCAGCCGGCGAACTAATATGTCGGTCATGGCCGCAAATTCTGAAAATATTTCATTGCATCGGGTTTCCCGGGACAATGGGGACGAGCATAGTCTTGTGGCGGCGTTCAAGAATGGGGACGGTTCCGCCTTTGACCGGCTGGTCGCAACACACTATGGCGAGGTTCGCCAGTTGGTGCATCGCTTGTCAGGCTGGGACGGCGATACCGAAGACGTGGTTCAGGATGTTTTTCTTGCGGCCTTTCTGGGGCTGAAAAAGTTCGACGGCCGCTCCAGTCTGAGAACGTGGCTCTTTGCTATAGCAATGAACAAGTGCCGTCACCGACGTTATCGGCGCTGGTTTCATCTGGCCCGGGTCGATAAGGCCGCGGCGGAGATTGTCGCCTGCGACAACACAGTCGGCCGTGATGAACAATTAGAACAGGTGCAACAGGTAAGTATCGCGAGGTGGTGGTGCTGCGGTACCTTCATGGCCTCGAAACGGAGGCGATTTGTCGAATTCTGGAAGTGTCCAGCAATGTCGTTTTCGTGAGGCTCAATCGGGCGCGTGAGATGCTTAAAACGCGATTATCCCAACTGGCGGAAGATTTATGAACGAAAAACGAATGTGCGAGTTGTTGCGATCAGCCGACGCCGCGTCGGCCCCACCGCAAATCCAAGACGGCTTTACCGATGTGATACGCCGGCGGGCCCGATCGGTGCAGCGGCGCCGGCGCATGGCCGCGGCTGCGGCCGCAACGGTGGTCATTGCTGCATGCACCTGCATGGCTGTCTTCATGAGGCAACATCGACAGCAGAGGTACATGGCGTCGCTGGAAGCCAGGGTGAAATCGCTGGAGACGCAGGTACAAATATCACAGCGCATTGTCGATGCGATTCGAGACCATGAGCAAGATCAGCTCCGCGTCCGGGCAATGGAGAATGAACTCGCCGACATAGACGATCCGCTGGCGACTTTGCAGCGGCTGGAGGACCGAACGGCCTTTGTGATGGTCTACGAGGCCGACCGGCTCTACCGCCAGTTGAATCTCACCGGCTCCGCCGTCCAGGCCTACAAGCGGGTTGTCGAACTGTATCCCGAAAATCGATGGGGTCGCATAGCGAGTGAAAGGCTTAGGGGAATCGAAGAAAACAATGCCAACGCGGAAAATGAAAAGGAGACTTGATATGAGAAAGACAAGTGGAGCGTGGATGTGTGCTGTTCTGTGTATGTGCTGTGTTTCAGCGGCTGGCCGGGCCGAAGAGCCTGTGGAAACCAATCTTTATGCCGGCTGCATGTTAAAGATCACCGCCGACCCTGCGGTCTTTCCGGTGACAATTGACAATATTGCATTTCTGATTCGCAAGACCACTGTCGGCCAGAAGCCGCTTGACGAGCTTTTGGAACCCGGCATTCCAGCAGATGAGGTGATTATCGTTAAACCGCTGGAGCCTCTCGGTCGCGCCGGCGACGCGGGGCAGGGTGGCGGCGGACTCAGCGGCGGCATGGGTATGATGGGCCGCGGGCTCGGCGGCATGGAAATGGGCGGCGGCTTTGGCGGCGGCATGGGTGGAGGCGGTGACGTGTACGGTGAATATTCGCCCTACGGCACCGGGAGATCGGTCTCAAGCGACGAGGCGGGCAGTGTCACAGTATTCATCCATCTGGCCGTCGACTTGCAGGCCTGGCTTGATTATTCCGGAAAGGGGAACGAAGCGTTACATGCCGTGATTGAAAACCTGCGTCACGTGCTGGAGGACGCATCGCTAAGGCACCGCGCAGCCGTCGAGCGGCAGGCCAGGGTTGTTGAAGAAGAAACCTTGCGGGCCGAAGAGGAATTGGCGATGCTGCAAGCTTCGCTGCGGGATCTAACCGGCTTACAGGACCTGTCGCGTCGGGCAATTATGGAAAATATGGGCGTTTTGAGGGGCCAGTTTGAAGCCGCTGTGCGTGAACAGGCCGCCTTCGGGGCGATGACCGACGCAATAGGCAAACAGCTTGCTGATACCCGCGCACAGCTTGACAAAGAAATAAGCGAAGACATCGTTCTGAAGGAACTCGAGCGTCTGCTGCAAATGTCGGTGCAGCAGGAGGAGAACGTCCGCAAGATGATCGATTCAGGCCGCGCCTCCACCTCCAGTTCCACCGAAGCAACGGAAAAGACACTTCGGGCCCGCATCGAACTGGCCAAACGCAAGGAGGAACTTGCAAGACACAGCGGCCTTGCCCGGCGAATCACCGAAGTCACCAATGAGCTGTCGAACCTTTCCGTGAAAGTAGCGAGGCTTGATGCCGAGGTCCCGCAGTTGAGGCGACAAGTGGTAGCAGCCGGCGAGTTGTTTGAAAAGGCCGACGCCTACGAACGCCAGTCGTTGAAGCTGGATCTCGTACGGCGCAACCTCCAGGAGGCACTGGCCCTGCGTGACCGCACGACCCGCCGCTTGCGCACGATCCCGCCGCCCGAGGTTGTCGTCATGGGCGCCGACTGACACCGCAACAGGGTGAACTGTCACACACAGGTGACTGGCACAAGCAAAAAGCCCCCGCTGATCGGACAGCGGGGGCTTTTTCATACAAGGGTGGAAGACGGGACTCGAACCCGCGACCCCCAGATCCACAATCTGGTGCTCTAACCAGCTGAGCTACGTCCACCACAATTTTCGAAAGCGGCATTCTATTGTTTAATCGGCCGCCTGTCAACTCTTCTTGCAGAAATTGCAGGGCGGCGCATTCTCCGGATGTCCGCATCCCAAACCCAACATGCGGCGACAATGGAGAGCAAAACCGGTTGGGCAGAGGCCAAAATCAGGAGCATCTGTTCGCCGGGGGGGGATTTTGGCCTCTGGGGCCCCGACCGTTTTTTGCTCGGTCCTGCGCCGCCGGCTGCCCAGCGAGTTATGAGGAGAATGCGTTTGCCTTGGCAGAAATTGGGGCACATGATGAGCGGCACTGCAGCTTCCCCCCCTCGTCAGGGCCTCTGCGTATCAGCGGAGCCAGAAGTGGCGGGCTATGCCGGCGGCTGAAAGGAGGACTCCCGCGATGGCAAATGGGCGGCCTTTAAGGGCGCCGCCGCTTCGTTCAATAAAGGTGTAGGCCAGAAAGCCCGCCGCACAGCCCGCGACGGCCAGAAGGACCCACAGACCGATGCCAAGAATACCGAGCACAAATGAAGTGACAGCAAGGCTGCTCAACCGTTCAGTGCGGACATGGGTGGATGCCTGGCAGATCGGACAGATGTGGATCCCCTCGTTAACCTGGGCTGAGCAGTTTGGACAGTTCATGGCTGGCCCCTTACTGTGGCAATCGCCGCCTCCATAATCCGTCCATAGTATAGCCGGAAGTCGACGCTTTGTCAAGACGCAGAACCCGGCCCAACCATCTTACAAATCGCCAATTACTGAAAAAAAGCGGCATAGAACGTGAAAAAAGTCACTATACCGATGGCATTGTCCCGAGCACCGTGTAAAATAATGTGAGCCCCGGCTGCGTGCAAATCAGATGACGATGAAGAACTGGAGCGACCAATGCCAAACAAAAATGATGTTATTCGGTTGTCGCGGTATAGAAACGCGCTCGTGAGATTAAGGGCGCTCAACTTCGTCAAAGTCTTTTGCGACAATCTGGCCGATGCGACAGGGGTTTCAGCCGCTCAGGTGCGCAAGGACTTTTCGACGTTCGACATTTCGCAGAACAGCCGGGGCGGCTACGATGTGAAAGAACTCCTGAAGAGACTCAACAAAATCCTCAACAAGGACACAACCCATGAGTTCATAGAAGTGGGGGCGGGCAATCTGGGCAAGGCGCTGCTCCGATATCCCGGATTTGCCAGAAGCGGCATTAAAATAGTTGCTTGCTTTGACGTTGATCCCGACAAATATGACCGCCAGGCCGAGATTCCTGTCCTGCCAATAGAAGAGTTGGACGACTTTGTCCGAGAACACCAGATTCGGTTCGGAATTATATCGACCCCGGACGTGGCCGCCCAGCAAGTCCTGGTGCGAATGATATCGGCCGGCATAAAAGGCGTACTCAACTTCGCCTCTATCTACCTGAGGGGCCCCGAGGACTGCGTTATTAACAATATTAATCTCGAATCAGAAATCGAGAACATCGTCTATTTTGTAAATCTTGCAGAGAAAAGCAAGTAACCCCTTGTCACTGCCACCCTTAGCAGATCTAACACACGTCCTCGCCTGCGATTAGCACTCAGAGTGCCGACTTGCTGAGTAGGAAGAGCCAAGTCTTGACACCGGCAATCACAATAAATGGATGCTGTATCGCTATTGGAACAAAGAAATTTCCATTTATGTGAAAAATTTCACATCAAACGCTTGACAGGGGGTTATAAATTGCCAATAATTGGTATAAAGCCAAACACCTGACGAAGAACACTGGTATATGGCCTTAGCGTTCGGTCCAAGCCCCCGGAAAGCGTCGAGTAGATGGTCAATAGAAGCTGCATAATCAGGTTGTCACGTTATCGCAATGCCCTTATCAGGCTAAAGGCCCTGAATTTCGTCAAGGTGTTCTCAGAGAACCTTGCGGATGCGGCGAGGGTCACGGCGGTGCAGGTGCGCAAGGACTTTTCTCTTTTCGGCATCTGCGGCAACCGGCGGGGCGGGTACCTGATTGACGAACTGATCGCCCAGACCAGTGCGATTCTCGGCAAAGACAAAGTCCAGAAGTTCATCGTCGTCGGCATAGGCAACATCGGCAGGGCACTCCTGAATTATCCAGGCTTCCGGAGAAGCGAGATAGAGATCGTGGCCGGCTTCGACGTAAACCCCGCCAAATGTGACAAAGAGGCACTAATACCTATATTGCCGTTCGAAGAAATGGGTGATTTCGTCGCGCAGAATGGTATCACCTTCGGCATCATTTCCGTCCCCGATTCGGCCGCGCAGGAAGTCCTTGAACGCATGTTGGAGGCCGGCATCAAAGGAATCCTCAATTTTGCGCCAATCTGTCTCAAGGAGCCGAAGGACCATGTCGTTCGCAATCTGAATCTTGAGACCGAACTGGAAAACATCATTTACTTCGCCAATTTTGCGGAACAGACGGAGCGGGAATAATGGTCGGCCGATCATTGAAAACCAAGATGCTGATGTCCTTTCTGGCCGTCATCTCGCTGCTTTCATTTTTGACGGCCATGCTGGGGTTCTACCTGATCGACCGCGACATCCTGTACAAGGCCCAGCGTAAGGTCGGCAGCGATCTCAATTTTGCAAGGGAAGTGTACCGGCAGGAAACCAAGAGCATCGAAGATGTCGCTCGCTTGACGGCCCGGAGATTTTTCCTTCGGGATGCCATCCTTGCCGGCAATGCCGAAGCGCTTGCCGAACCGCTCAACGATATCAGAAAGACCGAAGGGCTGGACATACTGACGCTGACCGATGCCTATGGACGGGTGCTGGTAAGGTCCAGGAATCCTTCCGTCAGCGGGGATGATCAAAAAGGCGACGAAGTCCTTGCCAAGGTATTGTCCGAAGGGCAGCCCGTCGTCGGCACAACCATTGTGCCCGCTGCCGAATTGATGAAAGAAGGGGCCGCTCTGGTGCAGCAGGTCCACATTCAGTTCGTGCCGACAGCCAAAGCCAAACCAACCGACAAGACCGAACAGACCGCCGGCATGATGATAAAGGCTGCGGCGCCGGTATTCGACGCCGGCGACCGCATGATCGGCGTGTTGTACGGCGGGACGCTGCTGAACCGCAACTATGCCATCGTCGATAACGTCAAGAAGATCGTCTATCAGGACGCCGTGTACAAAGGCAGGGATGTCGGCACGGTGACCATCTTCCAGGACGATCTCCGCATTTCAACCAACGTCAAGGACGCCGCCGGCAGCCGTGCCATCGGAACGCGCGTCTCCGCGGAAGTATACGATCGTGTTTTGGGAACCGGACGACCGTGGAGCGACAGGGCGTTCGTCGTCAAGGACTGGTACAAAACCTGCTACGAGCCCATCAGAAACGTCGACGGCCGAATCGTCGGCATACTTTACGTCGGCACCCTGGAACTGCCGTTCAACGATCTTGCCAGAAACAGCATGGTGATCTTCGTGCTGATCATTCTCGCGGCGACCGTCGTTGCCGTTGCCATCTCCTACATCCTTGCGGGCCGCGTCTCCATGTCCCTGACGCATCTGCGCGACGCAACCGTCAAGCTCTCCGCCGGTGAACTCGGGCACACGATCGAAACAACGTCGGATATTGAGGAACTCAACGAGCTTGCCGAGGCCTTTAACGCCATGTCGCAAGAGCTCGAAGAGCGAGACACGCGCCTGAGGCTTTCCAACGATATGCTGGCCGACCTCAACAAACGTTACATCGATCTGATCGGCTTCGTGTCGCACGAGCTGAAGGGCATCGTAGGCGTCATCGTGATGAATGTCTGCGCCGTCCGCGACCAGATTCT
This sequence comes from Phycisphaerae bacterium, assembly GCA_014859965.1. Lineage (GTDB taxonomy): Bacteria > Planctomycetota > Phycisphaerae > Sedimentisphaerales > Anaerohalosphaeraceae > JACZKQ01. The sequence goes on along the minus strand of JACZKQ010000138.1, from coordinate 15,732 downwards.
GGGAGAGACAAACGAGCGGCAGAAAAAAGCGCTCGACGGAGCGGTGCGGAGCCTGGATTATCTGACCGCCACGGTCAAAAAGTTCCTCAATCTCGGCCGGATCGAAAAAGGCGAGCTGGAGACCAAGATGACCAGAGTCGAGTTGAAGAAGGACGTGTTCGACCCGACCGTCGATTCGCAAGCAACGCTTGCTGAACGAAAGAACATGACCATCCGCAATGAAATCCACCCCGACCTGGAGATCGACGCCGACCCCGAACTTCTGCAGGTTGCCGCCCATAACCTGCTCAGCAATGCGGTCAAGTACGGCGCCGACTGGGGCACTATCGTGCTCCGTTCCCGCACATCGGACGATCACATCGAGATCGAGGTCTACAACGATTCGACGCCGATCCGTGAGGACCAGAAGGCCAGGCTCTTCCAGAGATTTTCGCGTCTGGACAATCCCGAAACAAGAAGCGTCAAAGGCACGGGCCTGGGCCTTTTCATCACCAGGCAGATTATCGAAAAACAAGGCGGCCGGATATGGGTCGAACCCAAAGAAAAAGGCAATGCCTTCATAGTTCAGTTACCAGTGCAGGCACATTCTTTTGCGAAGGAGAGTATTAATGTCTGAGGTCAAAAATTGCCACTGTCAGGGCGAAATGTCTGAAGATGACATGCTCCGGCAGATCGACGGCGTTCTGGAGGATTACAAAGGCGGCGACGGCGCGCTGATACCGGTGCTCCAGATCGCCCAGAACATGTTCGGTTACCTGCCGGATGCGGTTCTGCGGCGCATCGGTGAGAAGCTCAACAAGCCCCACAGCGAAGTGGCCGGCGTGGTCAGCTTCTATTCGTTCTTTTCCACCCAGCCCCGCGGCAAATATGTGGTGCGCGTCTGTCTGGGAACGGCCTGTTATGTCCGGGGCGGCAAGCAGGTGCTCGATGCGCTCAAAAAGGAACTGCAGGTCGACGTGGGCCAGACCACGGCCGATCGGATGTTCTCGCTGGATGTGGGCCGCTGCTTCGGAGCGTGCGGCCTGGCCCCGGCCATTATGGTTAATGACGATGTCCACCAACGGGTGAAACCGGTCAAACTCACCGAACTGCTGGACGTCTATCGTAATAAGGAAAACGAATGCGCGAAGGAGGTAGACTGAACATGCCGGCAGAAAAGATACGCAACATGAAAGACCTTGACGCCATTCGACAGTCCGTCACTGGCGCTCAGGACGGCCCCAACGCCGGACAGGAGATACGGGTCTGTGTGGGCGGCGGGTGTATTGCAAGCGGCTCCCTGCCCGTGAAGGCCGCCTTCGAAGCGGCCGTAAAAGCACGCGGCCTGGAAGGCGAAATTTCCGTTGTCGGCGTCGGCTGCCTGGGGCCCTGTTCCCGCGGGCCTGTCGTGCTGATCAACAAGGATAACGTGTTTTACGAAAGCGTCAAACCGGAAGATGCCCAGGAAGTAATCGCCAAACACATAATCGGCGGCGAGGTCGTCGAAAGGCTGAACTGGAGGAAGGAATCCGGCCCGCCCGTGGCTGCCCAGGATGACCTTGATTTCTTCAAGCGGCAGACAAAAGTCGCGTTGAGGAACTGCGGGCGCATCGACCCCGAAAGCATCGAGGCGTACATCGGCTGCGGAGGCTATCAGGCCCTCGGCAAGGTGCTGACGTCCATGACGCCGGAGACCGTCATCGAAGAGATGAAAAAGTCGGGCCTGCGCGGCCGCGGAGGAGCTGGTTTTCCAACGTGGATGAAGTGGTCTTTCGCCCGCAAGAGTCCGGGCGACATCAAATACATTCTTTGCAACGGCGACGAAGGCGACCCCGGCGCATTCATGGACCGCAGCATGCTGGAGGGCGACCCTCACAGCATCATTGAAGGCATGGCCATCGGCGCCTTTGCCGTGGGCAGCGTGCAGGGATACGCCTATGTACGCGCCGAATACCCCCTGGCGGTGGAACGCTTCGGCAAAGCCATTGCGGACGCACGCAAGTACGGCCTGCTCGGCAGCAACATCCTCGGCACGAAGCATTCCTTCGATCTGGAGATCCGCATGGGCTCCGGCGCGTTTGTCTGCGGCGAGGAGACCGCGCTGATCGCCTCCATCGAAGGCCAGCGGGGCGAACCCCGTCCGCGTCCGCCGTTCCCGGCGGTCAAGGGGCTCTGGGGAAAGCCCACCGTACTGAATAACGTCGAGACCTACGCCAACGTTGCCGCGATCATGCTCAAGGGCGGCGACTGGTTCGCCTCCTTCGGAACGGAAAAGAGCAAAGGGACCAAGGTCTTTGCACTGGCCGGCGCGATCAAGAATTCCGGACTCGTCGAGGTGCCCGTCGGCACGACGCTCGGCGAACTCATTTACGACATCGGCGAGGGCGTCGGCGACGGCAAAGAATTCAAGGCCGCCCAGATCGGCGGGCCTTCGGGCGGCTGCATCCCGAGGCAGCATCTCAACGTGCCGCTCGATTACGAATCGCTCAACGAACTCGGCGCCATCATGGGCTCCGGCGGCCTGGTCGTCATGGACGAGGACTCCTGCATGGTCGACGTCGCCCGCTTCTTCCTGGAATTCGTGCAGGAAGAATCCTGCGGCAAATGTGTCCCGTGCCGCGTAGGCACCAAGCGGATGCTGGAAATACTCACCCGCATCTGCGAAGGCCGGGGCAAGGAATCCGACATCGATACGCTTATCGAATTGGGAAATCAGATCAAAGATACCGCCTTGTGCGGCTTAGGCCAAAGTGCCCCCAATCCGGTGTTGTCCACCATCCGGTATTTCCGCAACGAATACGAAGCCCATATACGCGAAAAACACTGCCCGGCAGGCGTCTGTCCCGGCCTTGTTCGGGCCCCTTGCCAAAGTGCCTGTCCGGCCGGCGTCGATGTGCCCGGGTTTGTTTCGCTCGTGGGCGAAAGACGATACGCCGAGGCGCTGCAGCACCATCGCAACCGCAATCCGTTTGCATCGATATGCGGCAGGGTGTGCTTCCACGTCTGCGAGAGCAAATGCCGCAGGGCGTCGCTTGACAAGCCGGTTGCGGTTCGCGGCATAAAGCGCTTCATGGCGGACCAGGAGGTCACCGTTCAACTGCCCGAGGTGCGGGAGAACGCCGCCAATGCCAAGCGCAAGATCGCAATTATCGGGGCCGGCCCGGCGGGCTTGTCCTGTGCCTATTTCCTCGCCCGCCTCGGCTACAGGCCGAGGGTCCTCGAAGCCGAACGGCGGCCCGGCGGAATGCTCGTGCAGACCATTCCCTCGTACAGATTGCCGCGCGAGACCGTGGCCCGCGAAATACGGATGATCGAACGCATGGGCGTCGATATCGAAACCGGAAAACGGCTCGGCAAGGATTTCACCCTGGCCGGTCTTCGCCGTGACGGCTACGAGGCGATCTTTGTCTCCGTGGGTTCTCCCAAGGGAGTGACGCTGGATATCCCCGGCGCCGACGCCCAGGGCGTAACCGACGCCATGACGTTCCTGAAGAGCTACAACTTCAAAGGCTCTGTTCCTGTAGGCCAGAAGGTCGCGGTGATCGGCGGCGGCAATGCCGCAATCGACGCCGCCCGCACGGCCATACGGCTCGGCGCCAAGAGCGTCACCGTCATTTACCGAAGAACCATGGAGGACATGCCCGCCTTCCTTGAGGAAATCGAAGAAGCCCTGAACGAAGGCATCAGCATCAAACCGCTGACGAACCCGGATGAGATCATCGTCACCGGCGGCAAGGTCTCCGGCGTCAAGTGCCACTCGATGAAGCCCGGCCAGTTCGACCGGTCCGGAAGACGCCGCCCCGAAAAGGACGGCACGCCGTACGTGGTCGAGGCCGATCAGATCATCTTTGCCTGCGGCCAGACCCTGGACTCCTCGGAACTGTTCGATCATGACGAACTGCAGCCGATCAGCGGCTACCGGATCATGGCAAACACCATTACCGGTCAGACGTCCATTCCGTGGCTGTTCTCCGGCGGCGACGCCGCCAGCGGACCGTCCTCGGTGATCCACGCAGTCGCCGGAGGCGAGCGGGCCGCCGTCGGCATCGACACATGGCTGACAGGCGGGAATCATGCGTTCTGGCGCGTTCATCAGATGGTCGACACCGTCTATGATGCGGATGCCGACCCGGTCGCCTATCCGCGGGCCAACATGCCGGTCCTTTCCGCGGAAAGGCGAAAAGATAATTTCAATGAAATCGAACTGTCCTGGGTTGAAGCCGAGGCCATACGCCAGGCGAAACGATGCCTTCGTTGTGATTACGGCAAAGTAACCGCAGAGGAAAGGAGTTAGTGACGAATGGTCGCGTTATTCATAAATAATACCAAAGTAGAAGTCGAACAAGGTGCGACGATTCTCGACGCCGCCGTAAAGGCCGGCGTCAGAATCCCCACGATGTGCCACGTCGAAGGCAGAAGCCCTCAGGGTGCCTGCCGCGTCTGTGTTGTCGAAGTCGAAGGCGCCCGCACGCTGGCCGCCTCCTGCTGCACCCCGGCAGCCGAGAACATGAAGGTGTTCACGAACACCAAACGCGTACGGAATGCCCGGCGAAACGTCGTGGAACTGCTCCTCTCCGAGCACGACGGCGACTGCAAGACCTGCGAACGCAACAACGATTGCGAATTGCAGGAACTGGCCCGCCAGCTCGGCATCGACGATATCAGCTATGAGGGCGAGCGGACGGGAAAGTACATCGACAATTCCACGCCCGCGCTGACGCGCGACGCCGGCAAGTGCATTAAGTGCCGCCGCTGTGTGACCGTCTGCGGCGAAATGCAGGGCGTCGGTTCGCTCTTCCCCCAGGGACGCGGTTTCCATACCACCATCGGCCCCGCCTTCACATGCACCCTGGAGGACGTCGTGTGCGTCCAATGCGGCCAGTGTTCGGCCATTTGCCCGGTCGGCGCCATCAGCGAAAAGAGCCACATCGACGACGTCTGGGCGGCGATCGACAACCCCGAGAAATTTGTCGTCGTTCAAACGGCGCCGGCGATCCGGGCCGCCCTGGGCGAGTGTTTCGACAACGAGCCGGGCACGCTGGTCACCGGCAAGATGGTGACGGCCCTGCGTCAGCTCGGTTTCGACGGAGTCTTCGACACCAACTTCACCGCCGACCTGACGATCATGGAAGAAGGCACCGAGCTGCTCATGCGGCTGAAGAAGGCCTTGGTGGACAAACAGCCGGTCGCGCTGCCTCAATACACGAGCTGCTGCCCGGGCTGGATCAAGTTCGCGGAACATTTTCACCCGGAGATTCTGCCCAACCTGTCGAGCTGCAAGTCGCCGCAGCAGATGTTCGGCGCCGTCGCCAAGACGTACTACGCCGAGAAAATCGGCCGCCGGCCCGAAGACATGGTCGTCGTATCGGTCATGCCCTGCACGGCCAAGAAGTACGAAAACCAGCGGCCGGAGATGAACGACAGCGGACTCCGCGACGTCGACTACGTGCTGACCACGCGCGAACTCGGCCGCATGATCCGGCAGGCGGGCATCGATTTCGATCTGCTGGAAGACGGCAAAATGGATTCGCCCCTGGGCGTCTCCTCCGGCGCCGCGGATATCTTCGCGAACACGGGCGGCGTCATGGAAGCAGCCATACGCACGGCATACGAAATCGTAACGCAAAAGGAACTGCCCACGGAAAACCTGCACGTTCAGCCGATCATGGGCCTGGACGGTATCAAGACGGCTTCGCTCAAGATCGAAGGCGCCGTCGGCGATTGGGCCTTCCTGGAAGGCGCCGAGTTAAAGGTCGCCGTCGCGCATACCCTGGGCAACGCCCGCAAGATCATCGACATGGTCGAAAATGGCGAGGTCTTTCACTTCGTCGAAGTGATGTCCTGCCCCGGCGGCTGCATCAGCGGCGCCGGCCAGCCGAGATTTACCGATGACGCCATCCGGCTCAAGCGCATCGAGGCGATCTACAAGGAAGACGAAGGCAAGACCATGCGGAAGTCGCACTTGAATCCCGAAGTAGCGCAGATCTACAAGGAATTCCTCGGCGAACCGCTGAGCCACAGGTCACACAAACTGCTGCACACCCAGTATGTGGACCGAGTATAAGCAGGTATATATGAAACCCGTACCCCATAAAACGTTGACTGAAACCAGGTATCGCGACTGGATAAAGCCCGAGCAGATCGCCCGGTACCTCGACGGCGGCCGGTGCTTCATCGAGGCCTCCGCGATCGAGGAACGGCTCAAGGAAAACCGGGAATGCGACCCGGGTCGAGTCGAGGCGATCCTTCAGAAGTCGCTGGCCATCGAAACCCTGACGCCCGACGAAACCGCGTGTCTGCTCAACGTGGACGACCCGGATCTGCTCGCCCGCATGGAGCAGACGGCCGGCGAGGTCAAGAAAAAGGTCTACGACAACCGCATCGTGACGTTCGCGCCGCTGTACGTCAGCAACCTGTGCGTGAACAACTGCGAGTACTGCGGCTTCAGACGGAGCAATAAAGACGCCCAGAGAGCAAAACTCTCCCTCGACCAGATCAAAGCCGAGACCGAGGTCCTCGCCGGCACGATCGGGCATAAGCGTCTGATCGTCGTCTACGGCGAGCACCCCGAGACCGATGTCCATTACATCGCCGACTCGCTCCAGGCCATCGCCTCGGTCAACGTCAAGACGAAAATGGGATCCGGCCGCATCCGCCGATGCAATGTCAACGCCGCGCCGTTGTCCATCGAGGACCTAAGGATACTCAAAGGCGTCGGCATCGGAACGTTCCAGGTCTTCCAGGAAACGTACCATCGCCCGACCTACGAAACGGTGCACCCGCAGGATACACTCAAAGGCGATTACCTCTGGCGGCTCTACGCCCAGCACCGCGCGATGGAAGCCGGCTGCGACGACGTCGGCATCGGCGCGCTGTTCGGCCTCCATGACTGGAAGTTCGAGGTCATGGCGCTGCTGCATCACAGCATCGATCTCGAGAAAAAGTTCGGCGTCGGCCCTCACACGATCTCCTTCCCCAGACTGGAGCCGGCCGACAACACGCCTTTCACGCAGAATGCGAGGTATGCCGTGAACGACGCCGACTTCCGCAAACTCGTCACGGTCATCCGCCTTTCCGTCCCATACACCGGCATGATCCTGACCGCCCGCGAAGACGCCGATATCCGCAGGAGCATCCTGCCACTCGGCTGCACGCAGACGGACGCCTCCAGCCGCATCGGCGTGGGCGCCTACGCCCGCCAGACCGACAGCCAGCAGGGCGACATCCAGCAGTTCCTCCTCGGCGACATTCGCAGCCTCGACACCGTGGTGCGCGAGCTGGCAGAGGCCGGCTGGATCACCTCGTTCTGCACGGCCGGATACCGTTGCGGCCGAACCGGCGACAAGATCATGGAAATGCTCAAGTGCGGCAAGGAAGGCCAGTTCTGCAAGCTCAACGCCGTCGTCACCTTCAGGGAATGGCTCGACGATTTCGCCACCGAAGAGACCAAAGCCATCGGTGAGCGGTTGATCGAGAAGGAAATCGCGGAAATTAAGGATCAACTTCCTGAATGGTATCCTGCCCTGGTCAAGATGTACGAAAAAGTAAAAGCCGGCCAAAGGGACGTTTACTTCTGACAATGAACGATGACACGCTGCAATCCGTTCTCGAAAGAGTCTATTCGGACACGTCGCCCGACCGGGGCGACATCGAATACCTCCTCGGCCTGCAAAGTCCCGACGACCTGCAGCAGCTTTTCGCGTTCGCCGACAAGGTCCGAGCCGAGTTCTGCGGCGACGGCATTCTTCTCAGAGGGCTCGTCGAGTTCTCCAATTACTGCCGCAACGCCTGCCTCTACTGCGGCCTCAACAAACAAAACGCCGGCCTCGAAAGATACCGGCTCACCCATGAAGAGGTCATGGACGCCGTCAAACGCATCGCCGAACAAAACATCAGAACGGTCGTGCTGCAATCCGGCGAAGACGACTTCCTGGAGGCCCGCTGGCTTGAGGCGATCATCACCGAGATCAAGCGCAATTTCGACATGGCGATAACGCTCTCCGTGGGAGAATGCACCGCCGATGAATACAAGCTCTGGAAACAGGCGGGCGCCGACCGATACCTGCTCAAGATCGAAACGACCGACGAAGCGCTGTACCGTTCGCTGCATCCGAACATGAGTTTCCGGAACAGGCGCGATTGCCTCACCGCCCTGCGGGCCCTCGGCTACCAGGTCGGCTGCGGAAATCTCGTCGGCGTCAAAGGGCAGACCCTCCGCTCCCTCGCCGACGACATCCTGTTCTTCAAACAGCAGGACTTCGACATGATCGGCATCGGGCTCTTCATTCCGCACGAGGCGACGCCCCTGCGCAGCGACCCGCCCGGCGACCTGAACCTCACCCTCAAGGTCCTGGCGATCACCCGCATCGTAACGCGAAACGCGCACCTGCCCGCCACGACCGCCGTCGGAAGCATCGGCGAATACGACGCACGCATCACGGCCCTCCAGGCGGGCGCAAACGTCATCATGCCGAACTTCACGCCGCAGCCCTATAAGAAGCTCTACGAGATATACCCCGGCAAACGATGCATCGACGAAGCGGCGAGCCACTGCGTCGGCTGCATCGGAGCAAAGGTAAAAGCCATCAATCGCTCGATCAGCAGCGCCAGAGGCGATTCACTGAAAAAAAAGCACGTGTGGGCGTGCTGAACAAACTAATTTCATTTTTCCGAAAGGAACCATCAAAATGGCCAAGAAACTGCTTGTGATCGACGACGACCCCGAATTCGTGGAAGCGATGACGACCGTCCTGGACGCCCAGGGCTACATCGTCGACTCCGCGCCCAACGGTAAGATCGGCGTCGCCAAGGCCAGAGAACTGAAGCCCGATATGATCCTGCTCGACGTCATGATGAGCAATAAGAGCGAGGGTTTTGACGTCGCCCGCGAACTGCACAACGACGAAAAGCTCAAAGGCATTCCCGTCATTCTCATCACCGGCGTCCGAAAAGAAATGAGCCTGCCGTTCGGTTTCGAATCCGACGAGGCGTGGCTGCCGGTAAAGGGCGTGCTCGAAAAGCCCGTCAAGCCCGAGGTGCTCCTCAGAACCGTAGCGGACAACATTTAGCGACCGGTCGGTGCGCCAGGGTTAACAATGTTCACGACGCAAAAAGGGCTTAGACGGTACATCGGCATTCTTCGCCGGGCTTTGGAGCCTTTCCTCGACGCGGACCCATCCGTCCAGGGGAAGGAAACCTGCGGGAGCCTCATCGAATGACGCCCCGCTGCGCCGATACCACGCTCCTGTCCGGACAGCAATGCCGAGAAGAATTAGCCGCTCCGCCCGGGTTTGCCGATAAACCATGTAAGCCGGTGGACAGCGGAGCCTCACATGGACAAAACAGAACGGAATTCGGTATGGAGCAGCCGCCGCAAGGCGCTCTTCGAAGTGATCTTCGAGACCGATACGCCCGCCGGCCGCACCTTCGACATCTGTCTCATCGTCGCTATTGTGATCAGCGTCCTCGTGGTGATGCTGGACAGCGTAAGTACTGTCCGGACCCGGTTTGGCGGGGCGCTGAACGCGCTCGAATGGTTCTTCACGATCGTGTTCACCATCGAGTACGGCCTGCGCCTCTGGTGCGTGGGCAATCGCCGCCGCTACGCCGCCAGCTTCTTTGGTGTGGTGGACCTTTTGGCGTTCGCCCCGACCTGGCTGGGTCTCCTTGTGCCGCCCGTCCGGTACGTCCTGATTATCCGACTGCTGCGGGTGCTGCGTATCTTCCGGGTGTTCAAACTGGCTCAGTGCCTGGGCGAGGCCCAGGCCCTTATGAGGGCCCTTGCCGCCGGCCGCCAGAGGATCTTCGTCTTTCTGTTCGCCGTGCTGACGCTGGTCGTGATCATCGGCGCGACAATGTACCTCATCGAAGGCCCGGACAACGGCTTCACAAGCATACCGACCGGCGTGTACTGGGCCATCGTGACGCTGACCACGGTCGGCTACGGCGACATCTCGCCGCAGACGCCGTTCGGCCAGTTTCTCGCCTCGCTGGTGATGATTTTAGGCTATGCCATTATCGCGGTGCCGACCGGAATCGTTACGGTGGAGCTGGCGCGATCCGACAAAAAGACGCCGCCGACGTCGCGGGCGTGCCGCCACTGCGGCCGCCGCGCGCACGATGCAGACGCGGCGTTCTGCAAGTACTGTGGAGGACGGCTTTGAACACCGGTTGACTCTCGCAGGCCGGATCGAATCGTATGCCGGCTTGCGCCCGCCCGAGGCGCGATTGCACCGAACAGCGCCGCCCACCCGTAGTATCACTCAAGTGCGGCAGAACCGGCTGAAACCCAATAGATCGTCGAAATCGAGCGATCCCATTATATTCCGGATTCGTAAGGAGTTACATATGTTAACGCCAATGCAGATAATCAAAAACAAGCGTGCCGAAGCGGTGCACCGCATCATCGGCAAGGGATACCTTTCGACCAGAAGGGTCTACGTGGGCATGGCCACCTGTGAAATAGCAGCCGGCTCCAAAGACGTGATGCAGGTGTTCCGCCAGGCCATTGCCGACGGCGTCACCGACGTCTATCTGAGTCAGAAAGGCTGTGCAGGCAGGTGCAACCTGGAGCCGACCGTCGAGGTAATTGAAGAAGGCAAGATTCCCGTTAAGTATGGTCGCGTATCCCCCCAGCGGGCCCGCGACATCGTCGAGCGGCATCTGAAGAAGGGTGAGGTCATCACTGAGTGGATGATCTAAAGAAAGGGATGGAAGTGACAGAGGCGAAGTTTAAATTGACGCTGTGCGACGGCACGGCCTGTATTCATAAGCACTCCAAAGAACTGCTTCTCGCGGTCGAATCGGAGCTGGACAAGCACGGTCTGCGCCAGGCGGTCAAAATTAATCTGAGCGGCTGTCTCGGAATGTGCAAAGACGGACCGATACTCATTGTCAACCCCGGCTTCGTGATGTACGGCGGCGTGCGGGTGGAGGATGTGCCCGAAATCGTCCAGTCGCATCTGGTCGACAACAAGGCCGTCACAAGGCTGATCATCAGCCCCGACTACCTCTACAATCGGTTCTTCCGGGTGTTCGGGGACGTGGACTTCTTCGGCAGGCAGATGCGCATCTGCCTGCGTAACTGCGGCATCATCGACCCCGAAAACATCGATGACTATCTGGCCCTCCGCGGCTATGAAGCCCTCGCAAAGGCGCTCGAAATGATGACGCCTCAGGAGGTCGTCGACGAAGTGAAAAAGAGCGGCCTTCGCGGACGAGGCGGCGCGGGCTTTTCCACCGGACTCAAGTGGGAGTTCACCGCCAAACAGGTGTCCGACCGGAAGTACGTCATCTGCAATGCCGACGAAGGCGATCCCGGCGCCTTTATGGATCGCAGCGCCATCGAAGGCGACCCGCATACGGTCCTCGAAGGCATGATCATCGCCGGCTACGCCATCGGTGCCAGTAAGGGCGTCGTCTACATTCGAGCCGAGTATCCGCTCGCCATCAAGCGGCTGGAAAAAGCCATCGCCGCCGCACGCGAGCACAACCTGCTCGGCTCCGGTATCCTCGGCTCAAACTTCGACTTCGACATCGAGATCCGCCTCGGAGCCGGAGCGTTTGTCTGCGGCGAAGAAACCGCCCTGATCCACTCCATCGAGGGATCGCGGGGCATGCCGCGTCCGCGGCCCCCGTATCCGTCGGTCAGCGGGCTGTTCGGCAAACCCACCCTCATCAACAACGTCGAGACCTGGGCTAACATCCCGGTCATCCTCCTCGACGGCGCCGACTGGTTCAGCAGCATCGGCACCGAAACGAGCAAAGGCACGAAGGTCTTCGCCTTGGCGGGCAAGGTCCACAATACCGGACTCGTCGAGGTCCCCATGGGCACGACCCTCCGCGAGATCATATACGACATCGGCGGCGGCATACCGAAAGGCAAGATGTTTAAAGCCGTTCAGACCGGAGGCCCCAGCGGCGGCTGTCTGCCCGAACAGTACCTCGACACGCAGATCGACTACGAGTCCCTCGCCAAAGCCGGCTCGATCATGGGTTCCGGCGGCATGATCGTCATTGACGAAGACGCCTGCATGGTCAGTCTCGCCAGGTTCTTCATAGAATTCACCCAGGACGAATCCTGCGGCAAGTGTACCCCGTGCCGCGAAGGCACAAAACGAATGTATGATATTCTCACCCGGATCACCGAAGGCAAAGGCCGCCCCGGCGACATCGAATTGCTCGAACGGCTCGGCGGCATGATCAAACGGGCCTCGCTGTGCGGCCTCGGCCAATCGGCCCCCAATCCGGTGCTCAGCACCATCAAGAACTTCCGCGAAGAATACGAAGAGCATATCCACGCAAAGACATGCAGGGCAGGGCAATGCACCGCGATGCTCAGCTTTACAGTCAACGAAAAGTGCATCGGCTGCGGCGCCTGCAAACGCGTCTGTCCGGTCGCCGCCGTCGAAGGCGCCCGCCGGGAAAAACACCGCATCCTGCCGGACAAGTGCATCCGCTGCGGGCAGTGTTACGAAGCCTGCAAGTTTGATGCCATTACAAGAGCATGAGGAAAGCATGAAAAACATGATAACGATATTCATCAATGATAAAGAATACAAGGTCGAGCCGGATCAGACGATCATGAAGGCCGCCGACAAACTCGGGTTCAAGATTCCGCGGCTGTGCTACCATCCCAAGCTCTCCATCGAGGGCGCCTGCCGCGTATGCGTCGTGGAGGTGGAAGGCCATCGCAATTTTGTCGCGTCCTGCGCCTTCCCGATCAGCGACGGCATGAGGATCAAAACCAATACGCACGAGCTGCGCCGCGCCCGAAGGGATATCGTCGAGCTGATCCTCGACAACCACCCGCTCGACTGCCACACCTGCGAACGAGACAGCAACTGCGAACTCCAGCGCCTCGCCGCCTCCATGGGCATTCGCGCGCGACACTTCGCCGGCGACCGCAAGCGCTACGAAGAAGATCTCTCCAGTGATGCGGTCATACGCAATCCCGAAAAGTGCATCCTGTGCGGGCGATGCGTCCGCCTGTGTTCCGAAATCCAGCAGGTCCACAACCTCACGCAGTCGCACCGCGGATTCAGCACCGTCGTCACCCCCGCCTACAACGCGCCGATGGCCGAGAGCGTCTGCACCGCCTGCGGCCAGTGCATCAACGTCTGTCCCACCGCCGCGTTCCTTGAAAAAAACTATACTCAGGAATTGTTCAGCAATCTCAACGATCCGACGATGATCAAAGTCGCACAATTCGCCCCGTCCGTCCGTGCCGCCATCGGCGAGGCCTTTGGCCTTCCTGTCGGCACAAACATGGAAGGCCAACTGGTCGCTTCCTTGCGGCTCCTGGGGTTTGACTATGTCTTCGATACCCAGTTCGCGGCGGACCTTACCATCATGGAAGAAGCCAGCGAGTTTCTCGAAAGGGTCAAGGGCAACGGCAAACTGCCCATGATCACCTCCTGCTCCAGCGCCTGGATGAAGTGCCTGGAACAGTTCTACCCCGACCTCATCGACAACGTCTCTACGTGCAAGTCCCCGATGTCCATGCAGGGCGCGATGACCAAGACGTACTTCGCGCAGAAACTCGGCATCGATCCGAGCAAAATATGCAGTGCTGCGGCGATGTGCTGCACCGCCAAAAAGTACGAGGCCGCACGACCCGAACTGATGTTCGACGGTATGAAAGGCGTCGACATTGTCGTTACCACGCGCGAAATTGCCTGGATGATCAAATCGGCCGGTCTCGACTTCGTCAACATCAAACCCGAGCAGCCCGACAATCCGCTGGGGCTCTCCAGCGGCGCCGGCGCCATCTTCGGCACAACCGGCGGCGTAATGGAAGCCGCCATTCGCACGGCCTATGACCTGTACACCGGCCAGACCCTCATCGATATCGAAATCGAAGCGGTCCGCGGCCTCAAGGGCATCAAGGAAGGCAGCCTGACGATGGACGGCAAAGAGATTCGCGTTGCCGTCGCCCATGGCCTCGGCAATGCCTGCAAACTCCTCGACGTCGTTCGCAAGGACCCGGACCGGTATCACTTCATCGAAATCATGGGCTGTCCCGGCGGCTGTGTCGGCGGCGGCGGCCAGCCTTATCCCCTGACCAACACGGTCCCGCTGGATGACGCGGCCCTGACGAAACGCGCCAAGGCGCTCTACGACCTCGACCGCGGCAAAACGATTCGCCGCAGCCATGACAACCCGGGCGTCCAAAAGCTGTATAAGGAATTCCTCGAACACCCGCTCAGCGAGGTGTCGCACAAGTATCTCCACACGCACTATCAGGCCAAACTGCCCGTGGGTATCATTCCCAAGGAAGCAAAGAAGATTGAGGTTAAACCATGACAGAATTAGCTCAGGATAAAATGACAACGCTCCGGGAGTTCATGGCCGAAGTGGCCCAGCGCGAATACTCCGAATCCTATCTGATCGCCGTGCTGCACAAGGCCCAGGAACTGTTCGGCTATCTGCCGCGAGAAGTCATGGACGTCGTCGCCGAGGGCCTTGAGATACCCACCGCCCATATCTGGGGCGTGGCGACGTTCTATCACTACTTCAATCTGGAGCCGATCGGCCGGCACGTCGTCAGCGTCTGCATGGGAACCGCCTGCTACGTAAAAGGCGCCAACCGGGTGCTGGACGCACTCAAACGAGAACTTGCGGTCGAGGTCGGCCAGACGACCGACGACAGGCTTTTCACCCTTCAGGAAGCCCGCTGCCTCGGCGCCTGCGGCATCGCCCCGGTCATCATGATTGACGACAAAATCTACGGCGAACTCGATTCGGAAAAAGTAATCGAAATTATCAGGCAGCACAGAAGATTGTAGCCGCCGTGAAAACCGTAGTCGCCGCCAGTAAGCCGGCCGCTGAAAATGGGCCCGGAATTGAAAACCGTTGTTGCTGTCAGTGAGAAAGCCGCTGGCCCGTGACCGGTTTCATGGTGTGTGCAGATTCTTGTAAAAGGCTGCCAACCCGGTCAGGACAAGGTTGACGGCCTTGGCGGCGAGCAGCACATACAGCAGCCGAACGACTACGGCGCCGATGTACGGACCCAATATGCGGGCCAGACGATCCGCATTGTGCACCACGACAAAAACCACCGTAAACGTCGCCACCGCCGTAAGGGTCATGAGCAAGTGGCCGATCGATTGGGCCATGATGATCGTTATGGTAATGGCGCCGGGCCCGACGAGGAGCGGGAACGCGATGGGGAAAATGGCGACCATTCTGGGGTCCTCGCTGAGGACGTGGCGGCTTGGGTGCGCCATGACGCCGTTGACTGCGACGATGAACAGCAGAATGCCGCCGGCAATGCGGACTTCCATTACGGTGACCGCGAAGAGGTGCAGAAGCAGCCAGTTGCCAATCAGGGCAAAGGCGACCACAATTGCCAGGGCGGTGACGACGGCGAGATTCATGACCTGGCTTCGCTGGCGAAGGTGCATTCGTGCTGTCAGTTCAGCGAATACAGGTATGTTGCCGACGGGATTTACCACCGCCAAGAGGAGCAGGGCGTTGTGAAAGATCGTCGTCATTGCTTCGGACCAGGTCATCAGCAGCCTCAAAAACCTTGTTCTGTTACTTCTATTTTATCGACGGGCGGCGTCTGCTGTCTTAATTGTTGTTGGGCGGCCGGATTGGGTTTGATTGGGTTTGCTTTTGGCTTTGCTTCTTTACATTTCTTTTGTCGTTTTTCTTAAGCCTTGTATCAACAGTTACTTAAGATTCAACGTGGGTTTTGAAATTGGGTTTGTTTTTCCAAAACGGTGTTTTCGTTGCGGGGGAGGTTGAGGG
>JACZKQ010000137.1 GCA_014859965.1 Phycisphaerae bacterium | reverse complement strand
GGTGTAGATCTGGGTGGTTGCGATGGAGACGTGGCCTAACATTTCCTGGAGGCTTCTGAGGTCGGCGCCGCCGGAGAGGAGGTGGGTTGCGAAGCAGTGGCGGAGCGTGTGGACGGTGAGGCCGGCGGGCATTCCGGCGCGGAGGGCGTAGCGTTTGACGAGCCGCCAGATATCGATGCGGTCGAGGCGTCGGCCGGTGCGCGACAGGAAGAGCCAGTCGCCGCTGGACGGCTTGGCCAGTCGCGGGCGGAGTTCGGCGAGATAAGTATGTGTGGCGGCGATGGCGACCGAGCCGATGGGGATAATGCGTTCCTTGCTGCCCTTGCCGAAGCAGCGAAGATAGCCGATCGACAGGTTGAGGCAGGAGACCTTGAGCCCGCCCACTTCGCTGGCCCGGCAGCCGGTGGCATACAGCATTTCGAGGATCGCCTTGTCGCGGTGGTAGTAGGGGTCCTCGGGCACGGGGGCGTCGAGCAGGCGAAAGACCTGATCCTTGCTGGCGACCGACGGCAGACGCTGCCAGAGTTTGGGCCCTTCGAGGGCGGCGGTGAAATCTTCTTTCAGCAGGCCTTCGAGGATGCCGAACCGCAGCAGCATCTTGATTGCGACCAGCGCCCGGTTGATCGAGGCTTCGGCCCTGGACTGGCTGCTCAGATGGCGAAGATAGGGATAGATCGACTGGGGGTTGACCTGTCGAAGATCGGATATGTCCCGGGTGTCGCAGAACTGTGCAAAGGCGAGCAGGTCGCGGCCGTAGGCGAGGATGGTATTGTCGGACAGGCCGGCTTCCAGATGCAGATAGTCGAGGAAACGGCTGACCGCGCTGCTCAGCGGTCCGGGTGGAAATCTGCGTCTGATTGTCTGTAATTGCGTTGAAGCCATACGTATTCCGTCGGCAAGAGGCCTTTGACGCGGATCGACGGCCGGGACGCCCCTGCACTGTTGATATCGGCTTGGGACGCTGGACCGCTTTAATCGCGGCTTCGCCGACGTACTTTGAAAAACGCAACTTGCCTCTTGTCGGCGGGCGGCGATCGGGTATAATTCGTCCACAGGAATCGTTAATCACAGGCAGGTGAAATTATGCAGAATCATTTATGGCGATATATAGGGGCACTTGCTGCGGTGACTGCGGTTGTCGGGTGCGCCCCGCAGCAGGTGACAGCGCCGCCGCAGCCGCTGACCATTACGAATCTCAGCAAACCGCATGTCATGGCGGCGGCCGAGGACGTGCTGGCCGACATGCAGTTTACTATTGAAAAGGCCGATCCCGAAGCGGGCTATATCAGAACGCGTCCTTTGCGGGGCGGGCAGTTTTTCGAATTCTGGCGAAGCGACAACGCGTCGTCGTATCAGGGGGCCCAGTCGAATCTGCACAGCCTGCAGCGGACCGCCGAGGTTACCATTTCGGATGTTCCCGGCGGGGTTCGCGTGGATTGCGCCGTGGGCGTTCGGCGGCTTTCACTGCCGGAAAACGATAACGTGACCGTGTCGCAATCGGCGGCCATGTTTACCACGGGCTCGGCGTCGCTTCAGGAACTGCACGTCAATCCCGAGCAGGCCGCGGGTATGGAGTGGATAGAACTGCAGCCCGACAGCGCGCTGGCGTCGCGCATTCTCGAACGCATTCGGCAGCGCATCGCCGCGAAGGGGTGAGCGGCTCATGAACGTACTGGTCTGCGGCGGAGCGGGATATATCGGCAGCAACATGACTGCGACTCTTGCGGCAGGGGGGCATTCGCCGGTGGTGTTCGATAATCTCTCCAAGGGGCACAAGGCGGCCATCGCCGATGCGGTGTTTGTGCGGGGAGACCTGGCGGATTACGATCTGCTTGTTCGGACGCTGCGCGATCATCGCATTGACGCGGTGATGCACTTTGCGGCGTTCATCGAGGTCGGCGAATCGGTGGAGCAGCCGCTGAAGTACTACCAGAATAACTTCTGCAACACGCACACGCTGCTGCGCGCGATGGCCGAGGCGCAGGTGGAGAAGTTTGTCTTCAGCAGCACCGCGGCGACGTACGGCATGCCGGATACGATTCCTATTACTGAGGATGTCGCCAAGGCCCCGATCAATCCTTACGGGGAGAGTAAGTGGGCCGTCGAGCGGCTGTGCCATTTTCTGAGTGAGGCCGGGCAGATTCGCTATGCGGCGTTTCGCTACTTCAACGCGTGCGGGGCGGGGCACAATGCGACGTTAGGCGAGGATCACCGCCCCGAGTCGCATCTGATTCCGCTGATTATTCAGGCGGCGATGGGCAAGCGCGACGCGATTCGGGTTTACGGCACGGATTATCCGACGCCGGACGGCACGTGCGTGCGTGATTACGTGCACGTCGAGGACCTTTGCCAGGCTCACCTGCTGGCGCTGGATAAACTGGACGGGGCTTGTGAACTGGTCTACAACCTGGGCAACGGCAAGGGCTGTTCGGTGCGCGAGGTGATCGACACTGTCAGGGGGGTTTCCGGCAGGGACGTCAAGGTCATCGAGACCGGCCGCCGTGCGGGTGATCCGCCCATTTTGACGGCGGATGCAAGCAAGGCTGAAAGGGAACTGGGCTGGACGCGGCGCTTTGGGGAACTGAGGCAGATCGTCGAGACCGCGTGGACCTGGCACAGTAATCACCCGGACGGGTATCCCGAGTAGCGTTCGTCCGACGCCACATAATAAACGCATTTTTCTCATACCTCGCAGCGCAGGCGGTGCCGGGAAGGGCCGAGCAAAACCGTTCGGGGCCCCAGCGGCCAAAAATCCCCCCCCGGCGAAAAGATGCTCCCAATTTTGGCCCCTGCCCAAACGGTTTTGCTCTTCAGGGTCGCCGCAGGGCGCCCGCTTTGGGGTTCAGGGGAGCGGGGGCGTATGGTGTGAAGGCACAGGGTTTTGTGTGGGTTGAGATTGCTTCGCTGCGCTCGCAATGACAACGGGAGGGACGTGTGACGGGG
>JACZKQ010000136.1 GCA_014859965.1 Phycisphaerae bacterium | reverse complement strand
GGTACAGCGCGGGGGCGGGGATGTGGGCGTCGCGGAGGAAGGAGTGGGTGTACTTGGGGGTGACTTGGGCGGCGATGGCGGCCTGCTTGGGCTATATGGGTGCGTCGGCGGCAGTTGTTTTTCTGATGCCTGGGCTGATGGTGATTCTGATGCGTCTGGGGGTTTATTCGCCGATGCTGGTTGCGGGGGGGCGGAAGGAGCGGTTCTGGTCGGGGCTGGTCGTGGCGGTTTTGACGTGCGTTCTTGTGACGGGGGCAGTGACGCTGCTGGCTGTGATGACGGTTTTGCTGGAGCCGGTGATGCCGGGGCTAACGATTCGCGGGCATGAGGTGGCGTATCGTGCGATAGACGTGAGGTGGTTCTTTTTGCCGCTGGCGATGACCCCGGTGACGCTGGCGTTCGGGCTGGTCTTTCACAGGTACCCGCAACTGGTTTTCGGGCTGGTGATGGTGGTGCCGGCGATGCTGTTTCCGCTGTTTATCGTGGGGGGCAAGCGGATACCCGAGTTGGCCGTCGATCCGGTGATTGCGGCGACGGTGATCGTTGGGGTGTGCTGGGCAGCGTTTGCGGCGGTGCTGCGTTATGTGTGCATGCGGCGGTGCCTGGTGCGCTGATAAGGCCGGAGGAGGCGTGGTCGCCGTTTGCCGCAGAAACGCGGGGGGTGGCTTTGGGCCCGCGGATTGGGTATCATGGAGGCTCTTGTGGGACATGACAGTGTAAACATAGGAGTATGCCATGATCGGGTGCAGGGTGAAGGGTAAGTCGCGGCATCGGCAAGTGAGATATGGCCTGTCGTGGGTAGCCGTAGCGGTTTTGGCGGCCGGCTGTGTTAGCAGATGTGCAGCGGAGGAGGATGAGAAGCGGCTGAATTGGGGCCAGCGGCGGGAGGTTTCTTTTGAGCAGGTGCAGGAGGGGTTCGCCGAGCCGGACATGATTTATGCTCCGTTTGCGTTCTGGTTCTGGGATGAGCCGATCAATCCGGGCAAGGCGGGGCGGATGGCGGCCAGGATGATGGAGCAGCGGCTCAACCCCGGTTATCCGCACGGGCGCATGTCGCAGGCGGGCACGCCGGACCTGCCGATCGAGCAGTGGCTGTCGGAAGCGTGGTTCGGCGAGTTCGCGGGGGCGCTCAAGGCGGCGGAGACGGCCAACGGGTACCTGGGTTACGTTGACGAGTACTGGTGGCCGAGCGGGCGGGCCGCAGGGCGGGTGCTGAGGGAGAACCCGGGCCTGTGGGCGGTGTCGCTGAAGTGGGAGACGGTTGTTGTTGAAGGCGGGGCGGAGATCGAACTGCCGGAGTCGTTCTTTACCGTGGCCGCAAGGCTGGTGCGGTTGGGAGAGACGGCCAAGCCGATCAAGGAGGAGTTTGAGATTGCGCCGCATCGGCCGGGGATTGTTGAGGGCGGAACGCTGCGGGTGATCGGCGAGGGAGAGGCGTTCACGTGGAAGGCGCCGGCCGGGGGGCCATGGCGTGCGTATTCGTTTACGAAGTACTATCATCCGGGGGCGGACGGAGGGAGGCTCAATTACCTCGATCCACGCGTTTCCGAGGCGTTCATCAAGCTGGCGCACGCGCCTTATGCGGAGCGGCTCGGAGAGCGGATGGGGCGGTCCATACCGGGTGCGTTTGTGGACCACGAGGGGGATTACGGGTACAAGTTAGCCTGGTCGGATCACTTAGCGCGGCGATATACGCGGCAGTGGAACCGCGACATGCGAACGACGATGCCGCTGATGTTCGACGAGGACGTTGAGGGCCAGTGGGCCAAGGTCCGGTGGCAGTGGTTCGATACAGTGTCGGACATTTATACGGAGTTTCTGGCCGGGACGAGCCGTTGGCTGGAAGAACGCAACATGTACTGCATCTCGAACCTGTGGGAAGAGACGCTGATGTGGCAGGCCGGCGCGGTGGGCGATTTCTTCAAGGCCCAGCGAGCATTTTCGATGCCGGGGACGGACTGTCTGGGGCTCAACATTCTCAAGCCGCATGACTTTATGGAGACACTGTCGGTCTGCGAGTTCGAGGACAGACGGTTCATGAGCGAGATCATGGGAGCGGCCGGCTGGTGGCAGTTCAAACCGTTCAATATCAAGCAAGCCGCCAACGCCGCGACCGCGTGGGGCATAAGTCACGTGGTGCCGCACGGCGTGTACATGACGCGGAAATTCGACAATCATCCGTGGCCGCCGGACTGGTTCGACATGAACCCGATGTGGCCTTACATGCACCTCTGGACGGATTTCGTGCGTAGAAGCAGCTTCATCAATTCGCACGGGCACATCGTGGCGAACGTGCTGTTGCTCAGCCCGATGGACAGCGTATGGGCGCTGTGCGGGCTAGGCGTGTTCGATCCGGCGTTCAAGGGGCGGGTGCCCGGGCCGGCGGTGATGCCGCTGCAGACGGATGCGGATGTCGAGCAGTCGATGGAGCAGCTCAAAAGCAACAGCGCATGGTGGTGCCCGCCGCGGATGGACGAATGGTTCAGCGTTAAGGTGCGGCACATCAATGCGGTGTACTCGGACGCGATGGCGGACCTGACGGCGGCGCGGGTGCAGTACTTGATCGCAGACCGGTACTACATGCGGCAGATGGAGGTGCGGGATGGGTCTTTGGTGCGAGGGCCGCTCGCGTTCAAAACGGTCATTGTACCGCCGATGACGATCCTGCCTCTGGACGTGGCCAGGAAGATCGTCGCCCTGGCAGAGGCGGGCGGGCACGTATATGCACTGGGCGAATTACCTTCTGCGTCGGTTGAGAACGGGGCGGATGATCCCCGGATGAAGCAGCTTATGACCAGGCTCATTGCCCTGCCCACCTTCGCGGCCTGCAAGACAGGTCTCAAGGATGAAATTTCGAAGAATGCCGCAGGACTCGCCTCAAACATCACGTTCAATCAAGGTGCTTTCGACATGCTCCAGCAGCATCGGCGAATCGACGGCGCGGATTTCTTCTGGCTGGCCAACAATACGCACAGCCAGAGGAAATGCACTCTGACGATCGAGGGCGTGCATGGGAAGGCATCCGTCTGGGACTGTGAAAAAGGCGATGTCCGCGCAATCGTCTCGCAGGACGTTGCGCGCGGCAGCCGCGTGGAACTGGCCTTTGAGCCGTATCAGGGCTATTGGCTGGTGTTCGATCCAGGCAAGAAGGCGATCAGCGAGACGCTGAAGCCCGGCGCCGAAGTTGTTCTGGCGCAACTGACCGGACCTTGGCAAGTAAGCATCGATATGTCAATTCAGCCGCCGGTCGAACATCCGGTGACCCCCCCTGCCGAGTTCACGCGCAGCGGCGGCGACGTGCGCGAGCTTGCGCAATGGCGAGACTGGAAGCTGGAACGCTTCAGCGGTTATGTCGATTATCGCAAAACGTTCACATTTGACAAGGTCGAGGGCACGATCATCATCGACCTCGGCAAGGTGCAGCACATGGCGCAGGTTTGGGTGAACGGGCGCGATTGCGGCATGCGGCTGTGGCCGCCGTTTCAGTACGATATTACCAAAGCCGTCCGGCCGGGCTCCAACGAACTGCATATCCGGGTAGGCAACCTGGTCAATGACAACTACGGTCAGCCCAACGAGTCAGGGCTCTTCGGCCCGGTGGTCATTCTGACAACCGATAACAACCTTTAGAAAGGCTGTGTGAGCATGCCGACAAGGGATGAAGCGTTTAAACTGCTGCGGGAGTACAACCAGAGCCAGGGGCTGATCGCGCATGCCCTTGCCGTGGAGGCGGTGATGCGGCATTATGCGCGCAAGTTCGGTGCGGACGAGGAGCGGTGGGGCGTAGTTGGCCTGATCCACGATCTGGATTACGAGCAATTCCCGGAGCAGCATTGCCATAAGACCGCCGAAATTCTCCGCGAGCACAACTGGCCGGAGGATGATGTGCGTGCGGTGCTCAGTCACGGCTGGGGCATCTGTACGGATGTCGAGCCGCGGGAGCCCCTGGAAAAGGTGCTCTACGCAGTGGACGAGTTGACGGGCCTGGTGGCGGCGACGGCACTGGTTCGGCCCTCCGGCAGCGTGCTCGACATGGCCGCCAAGAGCGTCGCCAAGAAATTCAAGGATAAAGCCTTTGCGGCAAAGATCGACCGCCAGGTGATCTCCAAAGGCGCCGCCATGCTGAGCGTCGACTTAACGGAACTCATCACCGAGACCATCGAGGGCATGAAACCCGTCGCAGACCAGATCGGGCTTGGCGCAAAGTCGTAAAAAAAGCCTGCCGTTTCCGACAGGCTTCTGTGATTTGCCATCACCCGGCGATCACCGCCGGGCCTCGCGATTTCGGCAAAGTTCTTCCCTAATTGCCCATGGCCCGCTGGGTTCGCTCGGCAAGTTCCCTCATCGCCTCGCACTGAACCTGCTTATCGTAAAGGTTTTCCTCATCGACACAGTAGTAGCGGAGCACCGCACTGTCGATCTCGCCAAGGCGCGACGTCCGGGCAAGCTCGTGAAAGCTGAACTTGCGCATCAGGATGTCGTGCTCTTCAGCACTTTCGATATTCTCCACCATGTCCAACAGGAAATCGAGTTCCAGCAGTTCCAGGCCGCCATGAAGGTCCCTGCCGCGCTTGCGGGCTTCGCTGCGGGCCTGCCTCTCAGCGGACTTATCCTCCCTGGTCTTGTTGCCGGATCTGCCTATCGTCGCGTATCGACCCTGACTCGATGTTTGTGTCTTGGTAATTGTCGTAGTGTCCATTTCTTTCACCTTCAGATCCCTTTCACTTATAAAGCCGCCAATGTCCGGCTTTTTCTCCGGAACAGCCGCCTCCGTCCTATTCTCCGGTTTCGCCATAGCCATAGTCTCCACTCCCGGGGCCGGGCCGCGGCCCTCCTGCAAAATGCCTTCCTCGTCTCTATCCAACACCATAACCTGCGGATAAGTGTTGAGCGGCTTTACCGAGTTTGCATACCCCTCGACGCCGCCTCCCTGACCATTATTGGCGCCAATGACGATGCATCGGGGTTTCGACTTGCCGACGCGCCGCCAATCCGTCCTTTCCGTGAATGCCGTTTTCATAGCTTCTTGCCCTTCTAAGAATTCTTCCAAAACATTCTTACCGTAACGACCTGTTGCGATAACGCAACGGCCCTTATCGGCAAGGCGTTTTGAAGGGCTTGAGCCAAACTGCGACGGCTGGAAGCACGATTCTGCCCAAAGGATTTACCCTGTCCGATAATAGAATGGGCATCCTCTCTGACAGCTCACCCGCTGCATCTGAACATACGTTTTGAAAGAATTCTCAACCACCGGCAAGACGACTCCACCGCTTCTCGGCAGGCCTTGTGACGATCGCCGCATGGGGCCGCCGATTCGCCATAAACCGCGTTTTTGCTCCTGTGCTTGAAAGCGTCGGTATTATAACGACGCTGCAGCAACCGGACAAGCGTAATTATCAGACTTTTCGATTAAACATTCCGCAACCGGCATCACGCATACCGAATGCATCGCCAATACCCTGTGCTCTGGCACGGGTGCTTGCATTGGCGATGATTGCTGGTACAATGCCGCCGCCGCGGGGATGCGGATGAAAAGGGCTGTTAAAAGAAAGAGTGCAACGACAATATGGCAGGTGTTTCCAAAAACCTGATTCGTCTTTCGAGAATCCAGAAACTCATCGGCAACCTGATGCTCCAGTCGAAGCGGCAGAAACCGTACTGTTATCTGGAATGCATCGCCGACCTGACGGAACTGACGGCGTTTCGAAAACCGTACTGCAAGCAGACCGGACTCCGCGTGACGACCAACGACTTCTTTTTCTGCGCGATGGCGCGCGCGGTGCAGGCGTTTCCGCTGATGGCCGGCCAGCTCGACCCCACCGGCGATTTCGTGCGCATCAGCAAACACATCGGCGTGGGGTTTGCCGTTTCGGCGCCGCAGGGACTGGTCGTTCCCGTGATCAAAGAGGTGGAGAGCAAATCCTTGGCGCAGATCGCCGAGGCGAGCGGCCATCTGCTCAATCGAGCGCGGGCCAACAAGCTCACGCCGGACGATTTCCACGGCGACACCATCGTCCTCAGCGGCCTGGGTATGTACGGCATCAGTTCGTTTCTGGCGATCGCACCACCCGGGGCGACCGGCATCCTTTCGATCGGCAACGTCAGCGACACGATCGTATTCACGAACGGCGACATGATGGTTCGCAAGATGATGTCGGTATCACTGGCGGCGGACCGGCGCATCGTCGACGAATTCTATGCGGCCCGCTTTCTGCGGCACGTCATCACGCAATTGGAAGATCCGCTCAGCCTGACACGCTGATGCATCCGGCACACTTAACACGGCACTCACAGAGCATCCTCTAAACCAAAGCCCCGAACGGATGAAGCCGCCAGCACGTCGGTGATGTCGACAAATTCGAACGGCGCAAAGTCTGAGACATGCGGTACGATGCAATGTGCACGACATGTGCGTCGCGTCACCGCCGAGCGCGAATGACACAGGCCGCCAATCGCCTCAAAAAAATGAACTGCAAACGAAAATTTTTTGTTGACAACACCGCGATGGGCGAGCATAATTCAACGTTACAGAGTGTAAACAGAAAGACGCTATGTCTTTTCTAACAAAGGTTGCCTTCGATCTCATCCACAAGGCAGCCTTTTTTTGTCGCCATACAGACTTCCCGCGAACATTAAAGTCTACACAAATGAAAAGCCCCTTATGGCTAATCACCGTATCGTTACGTGCCGATGTAATCAGCGGTCTGTCGGCCTGATTCGCTCCGTACGAGCCATCGTGTCTTACGCACGGCCGAGCCGAAACACGCACGATTGCTCCAGTGGAGGCTCTGGACAACCGTTGCGGACCTCGATAGGATGGCGCACCTGAACGCCGGCCCCTGCCGCGTTCGGCGATTTGGTGGAGCATTGTCTTTGGCGAGGAGCTTTGTTGAACTATATCCTGATGATCATCGGATTTGTTTTTGTCATTAAAGGCGCGGACCTCCTGGTCGCCGCCTCATCGTCCCTGGCGCGCCGCCTCGGCGTGTCGGACCTCGTCATCGGACTGACCGCGGTCGCGTTCGGGACGTCACTGCCGGAGCTGTTCGTCAACCTGACCGCGAGCATCGAAGGCACCGCCGACATCGCGCTGGGCAACATCCTCGGCAGCAACATCGCAAACATCCTGCTGATCCTCGGCGTCTCGGGCATCATCTTTCCGCTCGCCGTCACGCGTTCGACGGTCTGGAAGGAAATTCCGCTCAGTCTTCTGGCGGCGATTCTCCTGGGACTGCTTGCCAACGACCGCCTGATCGATCGCGCCGTCGGCGGCAGCGTGCTCACGCGGATCGACGGCCTGGTGCTGCTTTGCTTCTTTGTCGTCTTCATCTATTACTCCGTCGGCATTGCCATGCAGGCGACCGATTTTGAGACCCAGGCGCCGTCGCCCGGATGGACCTCCCGCCGCGTGTTATACATGATGGGCCTGGGCCTGGTAGGGCTGATCGTCGGCGGAAAATGGGTCGTGGACGGGGCCGTGGCGATGGCGACGACATTCGGCATCAGCCAGCGGGTCATCGGACTGACCGTCGTTGCGATCGGCACTTCACTGCCCGAACTGGCGACCAGCGCCGTGGCCGCTTACCGGAAAAAACCCGAGCTTGCAATCGGCAACGTCGTGGGGTCGAACATCTTCAATATTTTTCTGATCCTCGGCCTCAGTGCAGTCATTCGCCCCATCGCCATCGGCCCTGGAACCAACCGCGACATCGCAGTCGTACTCATGGCCAGCATGCTGTTGTTCGTCTTCATGTTCACCGGCAGCAAACACAAGCTCGACCGGTGGGAGGCGGCCTTGTTCGTTGCCGGCTACGCGGCATACACAGGCTTCACCGTCCTCAACAGTCTGCCGTCATGACCGGGCGCAACGGCCGCGTCTTATTCCTCTTTGGGCTCAATCTGAATGTCCACGTTCGCGCCATGAGTAAGAGTATTGAATACCGGCGAAAACTCGGCGAGTGATTTGAGTTTTTCCATGTCTTCCGGGTCGGCGTCGATCTTGAATTTCACCCGGATATCCGTATACCCCTTCGGCACGTCCGGCTCAAGGCCCAGGAACCCTCGCAAATCGATGTCGCCTTCCACCTCGGATTCCACTTGCCGGATTTGAATACCGCGGACGGCGGCGTGGGCCACCATGCTCGTCGTGACGCACGAGGCCAGCGCATTCAGCAGGTGCTCCACCGGATTGGGCGCCTCGTCATGCCCGGCAAGAATAGGCGGCTCATCGGCGTCCAGTTCGAACATGTGCTGGTGCTCGTTTTCCTGTTTGGCGCCGTACCAACTGTCGATAATCGTCCTGTTATGATTGCCTTTGATCCATGTGTTCGTGACGTGGAACCGGCATTTCGCCAGTTCGGGGTCCTGCTTTACGTTGTTGACGGTCGTTTGCAGAACATCCACGTCCACGCCGTTCACCTCGTGAAGTGTCTGTTGTTGTGCCATCGTACAAATCTCCAATCCTCAAATGCTTGAAAACCCCTCCTGATTTCATCGTCCTCAGCCCCGCCGGCAATCAGACCCACATTCATTCGGCACAAGCATGCACTCCCTGAACCAGGCATGCGCCATCCGGGCTATGAGCGGAGTCCGGCAAGTTCGCACCAGGCGAGGTCTGACAGGATATCACCACCGGCCTAAGAAAGCAGGTTGCCGGGGAATGGAGGAAATGAACAGTAATGCGGGCGACGTGAATCGAACACGCGTATCTAGCTTGGGAAGCTAGTGTTCTACCACTGAACTACGCCCGCCGGAACTTTTCGTAAGTTCTTTAAGCAGAGTCTTATACACGGCATTCCGATCCGTGTCAAGCACAGTTTTTTCGCCAAAATTTCCCCCCCAGCGTCCCCTGAGCGTCTTCGACATCTATGTTCTGAGTCTGGAGTGAGTGTGGGGTGAGTCTGAAAGGCGGGGAATATCGGCATCAAACCGATCATGTCTTATTGACAGAAGGGGTCGGTTTTGGTAGCATTGGTAAAGAGGTCGACTCCGAAGCTTTTGGTTCTGAAGCATTGAGAGACTATGAAAACGTCCCGCAAAGTGATTACGGTAATTGTGTTGGCTGTCGGCATTGCCCTGATAGTCATGGCGGCAGATTTCCTGCACAAATTGGCTTCCTACACTCCCCTGTTCCTTTCCGGTGGCCCATCAGAATGGCAGATTGAATCCTACGGACGGGAGAAATTCGTGAGGCAGGCGTTGGAATTTCAGACCGCTAAAAAAGCTAACGCCGAGTTTCTCCAACGTTTTGATGTCAAACGCATAGAGGATTATTCGCCCGGAGTTCTGCTGGTCTGTGGAGAGAACAGGAAGTACATCAAGGGACTCTATATTGATCCAGAAGGGTATTTCGAAGATACCTATGGAAGCGGTGTCTCGATCACTTTTCGCTCCAGCCATATCGGTGTTGCTGAGCTAAAGAGGCGGATCCCCGTTGGCTTTGATCTTAGAGCATTGGGCACTGCTCAAGAGATGTATGCAAATGATTGGAATGACTACAACTCAAAAGCGGAGCCTAATGGGCTGTAAACCTCATGAGCATCGAAGAACTCTGCAAAATACTGCGGCCACCTGCCAACCCCAAAGAGGTGCCTTCACCGACGGAACTCAGTACTGTCGAGCAGGAATACTCACCTCTTCCTGATGCATACAAGGAATTCATCGGGCTGTATGGGACGGGTTGCATCGATGGCTTCATCTGGATATACAACCCGACCACAAACAACAGCAACTTGTCGATGAAGGATCAGATCCCGCGACAACTGGACGCAATCCGAAACGCCCTACAGGACGATGGTCGTCTTCCGTATGACGTATCTGAGCGGAGCAGAGAGCTTCTGCCGTTTGGAATGACCGACAACGGCGACTTCTTGCTCTGGAGGACAGTGGGGTCTCCGAACGCGTGGTCGATTGTCGTATTGGAGTCTCGGCTTGGAGCTTATGAAGAATTTGCGTTATCGATAGTGGAGTTCTTGGTGCAAGTGCTCTCACGCAAATTACGGGTATCCATTTTCCCGGATGATTTTCCGAGTAGCAAGCCACAGTTTTTGCCGGTTGCTGATTAAACGTCTTATTGAAGAAGGCAACCTATCCTACCCCCGCACACCCTCCTCCTGCCCGACATCCCTATCGGCAAAGAGGTCGTTAAGCACCCGAACGGCTTTCTTTTCGTTCTCGTCCGTGGATTTGAGGTAGTACTGCTGACAGCATTCGATTGACGACCACCCGCCCATCTTCATCAATGTTTGTATGGCAACTCCGCCATTTGCCGGGATAATTCAGTTGCGGGTGGGTTCGCAGCGATTGCCGATTACACCCTCACCGGCCAAAGCTCTCACCTCCCGCACAGCACCGCCTTGACCGCGTCCACCACGTCATCCACGTCCGCCGTCGTCATATCCGCAAAAAGCGGAAGCGACACGATTCGCTCTGAATTCCATTCGGTGTTCGCCAGCGACCCCGGCTCCACAGTGATCGTTTTCCGGTAATACCTCTGCGTGTGTACGGGCCGAAAGTGCAGGCCGGTTCCGATGTTCTTCTCGCCGAGTTTCAGCATGAATGCATCGCGGCTCATGCCCGCGCGCTCCGTATCCAGACGCACGATAAACAGACGCCACGCGTGCCGCATGGTGTATTGTGGAACCGCAAGCGGCACGATCTCATCGATCCCCTCCAGCCGCCGCAGATAGTGCATGGCCAGTTCGGTCCGCCTCCCATTCAACGCCTCGACCCGCGCCAACTGGCTCAGCCCCAGCGCCGCCGAGACATCGGTCATGTTGTACTTGTAGCCGGGTTCGAGGACCTCCGCCTCCGCCGGCATGCCCCGGCCCTGCCGATCATACGCGTCAACGCCCAGCCCGTAAAACTTCAGCCGCCGAACGAATCCCGCCAGAAGCGGGTTGTCCGAGCAGAGCATCCCCCCTTCCGCGGTGGAGATGCTCTTGATCGGATGAAACGAAAACACGGCCGTCCCGGTTCGACCGATTCGGCTGCGGTGGTATTCGGCGCCGAGCGCATGGGCGGCGTCCTCCACGAGAAAAATCCGCAGCCATTCGGCAAGCCGTCGAATCGGCTCCATGTCGACGGCCGCTCCCGCGAAGTGAACGGGAATGATGAGCTTCGTGCGGGGCGTTACACACCGCTGGATGGTCTCGGCCGAGACCATCAACGTGTCCCGCTCGACGTCGGCAAAAACCGGCTTCGCCCCGGCCAGCGCGATCAGGTTCACCGTCGACACCCACGTCATCGACGGCGTGATCACCTCGTCGCCCGGCCCGATGCCCAGCGCCGCCAGAACCAAGTGCATCCCCGCCGTCGCAGAGGACAGCGCCACCGCCTCGCGAGCCCCGGTGTATTCGCAAAAGCACTGCTCGATTTGCGAGGCCTGCGCGTCGCCGGCAACCCGGCACGACCGAAGGACCTCGCTTACGGCGGAAATGTCCGCCTCATTGATGCACGCATGCGAAAACGGCAGAAACGCAGTTCTCATTGGTAGTGGTATCCTTCCTTGAATAATAACGCTGGGTGCTGCTCTGCAAATCTGCACAACCGGCCTGAGACGGCATTATCACGAACAGCTCTGCCGCATGTGCGTGCGCCCCCGCTGCGTTCTGCGGCAACGCCAACCGGCTCGCCGCGACCCCCATTCATGTACCTATCGACAAACATCCAATAATTGCTTGATTCTATCCCGTGGTCACGGCAGGTCAATAACTATTTGGCACAGAGCTGGCGCATTCTCCCGACGTCCGCATCCCAAACGCGGCCTGCGGTGAACTTTGGAGAGCAAAACCGTTTGGGCAGAGGCCAAAATTGGGAGCATCTTTTCGCCGGGGGGGGAATTTTGGCCGCTGGGGCCCCGAACGGTTTTGCTCGGTCCTCCCGGCGCCGCCTGCGATGCAAGGTACGAGGAGAATACGTTTGCCCTGCTTCCTTGGCACAGCAAAAGGCTGTATCGCACCCACGGAACGCCGGTTCAGTCGGCTGTGGCGATAAGGTTGACCTTGCCGAGCTTGACCCCCTTGAGGCTGACAATATGATCGCCCAGCTTCTTTATCTCGCTGACGCTGCCGCGCAGCAGAATCACTTCGAGACAGTCGTCATGCGCGATATGGACGTGCAGCGACGAAATCGTCTTCAAGAGGTGGCTGTGCTGGAGTTCAATGAGCTTCTGCGCCAGTTGCGCCTGATGATGATCATACACCACAAACACCGCCGCAATGGCTTCGGTCTGAGGCTGAGCAAGCTGCGACTGCGTCAGCCGGTCACGAATCAAATCCCGGACCGCCTCGGACCGGCTGGAGTAACCCTGGCCCAAAATAAGGGCGTCAAACCTCTCCAGCAGATCGCTTTCCAGCGATATCCCCACGCGTTGTACATTGTCCATTCGTTCGCTCCGCATAGCCGTAATTACCGCCTGCAATTGTACCGCGCCGCCGTAGCCCGGCAAGCAGTTATAGGCCGCAAAAAAATCTTGCCGTCCTGTTCCGATAATTTCATCCGATAGCCGCTGTCAAGGCCAAAAACCGCCAAAACAGTAAGGTTTTCAGTACTGGCGGTTGCATTTTGCCAATCTTCGTGTTATAATACTGACAGCGGGGAAGTGACAAAGGACGTTGTGGAGGGCGGCGGCCTGAACTTGCCTGCGACAATGATTCGCAATGGCGGTGTTTATTATGTATTGTAAATCGTTAGAGGACAAGGGGGTGAACTAATGGACGAAGCGGTCTTCGAGAACAAGCTCAACGAACTCGTCAAAGAAATGGGGACCACGCCGGGACCAAACCAGCAGAAGCTCCTGCTCCTTGCCCAGCAGACAAGCACCTGCCACAAAGAGCTGAAAAAGAGCGTCGACAGCCTTCAGGATTCGCTGGATTACCTGCGCATCAGCCTGAAGTACCTGATCTTCGACCTGGAAGCGACGCGGCGGGAGAACACGCAACTGAAGAAACTGCTCAAGGAGCAGAACGAGTAGAACTTCCGTCACGCGGCCAGTATGGCCCCGTGCGGACGAAAAGGGATAGTGTGAATGGTGAAAGGCTGCGGGTCCGTCCCGCAGCCTTCTTCTTTTTGGCAGGCCCGATAATTCTCCCGCGGGCGCGGCGCACGTCGCTATGCACGACAATAGCCAGGCTGGGCCTGCAAGAGTTCAATGAACGCCGACATATTCTCCACGGGCACGTCGCGCTGAACACCGTGAGCAGGCGAGAAGATATAACCACCCTGCAAGCCCGCGGCAATCAGCTTTGCCGTCTCCGCCCGCACCTCATCCACCGTACCGTTGGGCAGCGTCACCTGGGTGCTCAGCCCGCCGTGAAAGGCCAGCCGCCCATGATACTTCTTCATGAGAGCAAACGTGTCCATCACCTCCGGCTGGAACGGATTGAAGCAGTCAAGGCCCAGTCCGATCAGATCGTCGAACAGTTCATCCACCTTGCCGCAGGAGTGAATCATGACGAACTTGCCCGCCCGCTTCACCTCGCCATACATACGTTTTAACTGCGGGGCGATGAACTCATGCCAGAGCTTCGGCCCCATCTGCAGGCCGCGCTGCTGACCCCAGTCATCGCCAAAGTACACTGCGTCAATATCGTACTGAAGCGCCCTGCGAACCTGGACGATGTTGTAGTCGGCAATCGCCCCCAGCAATTCATGAACGAACGCCGGGTTCGAGATGAAGTCCATCATCAGGTTCTCCATCCCGCGAAGCGTCCAGGCACGCTCGTACAGCGAGAAGCCGATCTTAAACACGCGAAAGCAGTCCGGATACCGGGCGATCCGGCTGTCAATCTCATCGAAAATCAACCCAGGCGCAGGGTCAGGAAAAGTGTAGTTTTTAAGCGTCGGCTCCGGCAGAACACAGCCTTCTACAACGCCGATGTCCTTGTCCACCGTACGGTCCCACACCACACCGAAGTAATCGCAGAAGCGATCGTGGTCGAGTTCCGTAAAGAAACCGATGTCGCTGCCCAACTTGACGAAGTGATTATCAATCGCCGCATCCACGTCATCGACGCCGTACAAGCGACGCAGCTTCTCCACCGCCGGCACGGTAAACGTACAGTGCCACGGCACATAAGGCGCCGCCCGCCCCGCTATCGCCAGTCGAACCACCTCACGTTTCTGCACCATGCCCTCCTTTGAGGTTTTCTTCACATTCGCGCTCAACCATCCAGTCACTCAAACTCCTGCACAAGGGTAGACGCTGAGCTCGGAATAGTCAATCCAAACCCGTGAGACCCTGGAGAGCAAAACCGTTTGGGCAGAGGCCAAAATTGGGAGCATCTTTTCGCCGGGGGGGGGATTTTGGCCTCTGGGGCCCCGACCGCTTTTGCTCGGCCCTGGCGCGCAGCCTGCATTGCGAGTATGAGGAGAATGCGTTTGCCCTGCGGGATGATCGCCAACTGGAGAGGTTAAGACCCATCTGCCGGAGATGCGCACACCAGGACCTGCCGTCCCGCCCGATGTTCACTTCTGCTCCGCATCCGCTATCGCCAAGACCCGATCCACCACGTCGGCCGCGCTCTCCTCTTCCTCGATATCGAGCCAGTTGACATCATGAAAGGTTTTGAACCACGTGCGCTGCGCCTTGGCCAGTCGGCGGCTGTTGACCTTGATGCGCTCGACAGCCTGCTCCAGCGTTAAGCGCCCCTGCAAATGCTGAATAATCTCCGCATAACCGATCGCGCAGGAAGCCTGCTTGCTCAGCGGCTCGTCTTCAGCCAGCAACCCTTTAACCTCGTCGACAAGTCCCTCCTCGACGATACGTTTGGCACGGCGATTGATGCGACCGTTCTCCCCCGCTTTCGGCCGCCGCAGACCGATGATCGTCCAGTCGCGCCGCATCGTATCGGCGCCGAACTGCGTCTGAAAGGACGTGATGGGTTTGCCCGTCAGCTCATACACCTCCAGCGCCCGGATAATCCGCCGGGCGTCATTGGGATGGATCCGCGACGCCGCCTCTTTATCCACCTCCGCCAGCCGCCGGTGCAGCGCCTGGGTCGATTCGGCAGCAATCTGAGCCTTCAGCCGCTTGCGAATCGCAAAATCCGCCGGCGGCCCGTCAAAAATCCCGTACAGCAGCGCCTTGATATAGAGCGCCGTGCCCCCCACGGCCACCACCTGCTTGCCTGCCGCCGTGATCTGCCCGATCGCCTCATCCGCATGCCGCAGGAACTGATCCAGGCTGAACGATTCCTGAGGCTCGATCACATCCAGAATGTGGTGCCGAATCGCCTGCCGCCGCTCGCGAGACGGCTTGGCTGTTCCGATATCCATCCGCCGATACACCTTCATCGAATCGATGCTGATGATCTCGCCGCCGATTTTCCGGGCCAGTTCGAATGCGACGGCCCCTTTGCCCGATGCCGTAACCCCCAGTATCAAAATCATGATCGACCGTGATCTAAGCTAAATCTCTTTTTTGCTGTCAGTAACGCCGCTGGGGCAGTATAATACCACATTACAACAGGAATGAAAGTGCTTTTGTTAATTGGAAACAATTATGCAGGACTTCCCGGCCTGTGGGCTTGATTTCGCCGCGGCG
The DNA here is from genome assembly GCA_014859965.1 of Phycisphaerae bacterium. GTDB lineage: Bacteria > Planctomycetota > Phycisphaerae > Sedimentisphaerales > Anaerohalosphaeraceae > JACZKQ01. The sequence continues at coordinate 9,760 of JACZKQ010000136.1, read as the reverse complement.
CTGGCCCAGAAGGCTCAGATCGTCAACGAATCGCTCAATGCGCTGATTGAAGACCGTCCGCAAATCCAGACGTCGATCCGCAAGGCGATGCTCTATACACTGAACACACCCGGCAAGCGCATCCGCTCGGCCCTGGTGCTCTGGTCCTGCGAGCTGATCCGCGGCGAGATAACACCCGCCGCCAAAGTCGCCGCGGCCGCCATGGAAATGATCCACACTTATTCGTTGATCCATGACGACCTGCCCGCGATGGACAACGACGACATGCGAAGGGGACAACCGAGCTGCCACAAAGCCTTTGACGAAGCCACCGCCATCCTCGCCGGCGACGCCCTGCTCACGCTCGCCTTCGAAATTCTCGCCAAGGAAATCGACAACCCCGCGACCGCCGTCGGGCTCATCCGAACGTTAGCCGAAGTCGCAGGCCCCGCCGGTATGATCGCCGGCCAGATGGCCGACCTCGAAGGCGAACACCTCAAGGGCAGCGCCTCTCAACTGAGGACCATTCATCTCAACAAAACAGCTAAGATGTTTGCCGGCGCCGCCGCCATGGGCGCTCTCGCCGGCGGCGCCCACCCGGTGCAGATCGAAGCACTCCTTGCCTATGGCCTCAAACTCGGGCTCGTCTTCCAGGTCGCCGACGACCTCCTCGACGTGTCCGGAACCACCGAACATTTGGGCAAGACCGCGGGTAAAGACGCCCAGCAGGGCAAGATCACATACCCGAAAGTCGTGGGCATGAAAGAGTCCCGGCGAGTCGCCGCCGCCCTGACCGCCGAGGCCGTGGACGCACTCGACGCGTTCGGACCCGAAGCCGATATCCTTCGGCATCTCGCCACGGCATTACTGGAAAGAACCCGCTGACCTGGAACTGTTATGATGAACCACAATACACTGTTAGAATCCGTATTTGGCCAAGTGCTTTGTCTGGCGGTTATCGTGGGAGCGCTTATGACGACAGGTTGTGCCGGCTCCGGCGACTTTGCCTTCGGCATCGTCGCCGACGTCCAGTATGCACAAAAAGACAAGGCCGGCACACGAGAATACCGCGCCGGCAAAGACAAACTCGCCCGCGCCGTCGAGCGGTTCAACGACGAAAACGTGGCCTTTGTCGTCCAGCTCGGCGATATGATCGATGGTGGAGACACCGCCCAGCAGGACCTCCGTGCCGCGGTCGACGTCTACAACGGCATCGAGGCGCCCAAATACCACGTCCTCGGCAATCACGATTTCTCAGGTCTCAGCCGCAAGGCCGTACTCGACACGCTCGAAATGGACCGGGCCTTCTACGATTTCTCCCATAAGGGCTGGCGATTCATCGTTCTGGACACCATGGACCTCGCCGTCCAGGGCGGGTGGAGCCCCGACAGCCTCAACGTGGAGCTCGGCAAGAAAATGCTCGACGAGCGCGCCAAGGCCGGCGCGCCCAACGCCGTGGATTGGAACGGCGGCATCGGACCGGCACAGAAACAGTGGCTCGAATACATCCTCAAGGACGCCGCCGAACAGAAACAGAAGGTCGTCATCTTCGCACATCACCCGCTGATGCCCGCAGGCGACCGGCACAACCTCTGGAACGACGCCGAAATGATCGCGCTCCTCGAATCGCACGATTGCGTCGTCGCCTGGTTCAACGGCCATAAGCACCACTGCGAGTATCACTACAAAAACGGAAAATACTACGTCACAATCGACGGCATGGTCGAGGACGCCTATGACAAGGGCTGCGCGATCGTCACCGTCCGAAAAGACAGGATCAGCATCGAAGGCACGGGAAAAGTCCCGCGGCTGACCCTGCCGCTCGAAAAATAAGTACGGCACGGATGGGTAAAAACGGGGCACTGTTTGCGTTATGAAAGTTCATGGCAAAACTTCTTGATCAGGTAAACCGACCCGAGGACCTGCGGCGGCTTTCAGTAGAGCAGCTCAAGGTCCTTGCGGAGGAAATCCGCGAATTAATCACCCAATCCGTAAGCCGGACAGGCGGCCACCTCGCCAGCAATCTCGGCATGGTGGAGCTCTCCATTGCGCTGCATTACGTCTTCGATTTTCAGACCGACCGCCTGCTCTGGGACGTCGGACACCAGTGCTATGCCCACAAGATCATCACCGGCAGAAAAGACCGGTTCGCAAAACTCCGCAGCCGCGACGGCATCAGCGGCTTCCCCAACCCCGCCGAGAGCGATTACGACGTCTTCACCGTCGGCCATGCCGGCACTTCGATCGCGACCGCCCTTGGCATGGCGCTCGGCGCCCAGAGCAACAACTCCTCCGAAAAGATCGTCGCCGTCGTCGGTGACGCCAGCATCGTCAACGGCCTTTCCTTCGAGGCCCTCAACAACCTCGGCCTCGTCAAGCGGCAGATGCTCATCGTCCTCAACGACAACTCCATGGCCATCGACGTCACGCAGGGCGCCCTCGCAAAGTTCTTCTCCAAGGTGCGCCTCAGCCACACCTACGACGACCTCCGACGAACGACCAACACTATTCTCGAACACCTGCCCGTCATCGGCCGGCCAATGGAAGGCGCGCTCGAAAACTTCAAGAAGGCCGTTCGCATGGCCATCTCCCCGAGCCGCTTGTTCGAAAGCCTCAACATCCCCTACTTCGGCCCGGTCGACGGCCACGACATCGGCTCACTCATCAAGCTGTTCAAGGGCATGAGCAACCTGGAATGGCCCGGCATCCTCCACGTCTATACCCGAAAAGGCAAAGGCTACACGCCCGCCGACGACAACCCCCGCAAGTATCACTCTACCGGCCCCTTCGAAATCAACGGCGCCGCCAGCACCAAAAAAGGCCGCCGCACCTATACCGAAGCGTTCGCCGAAGCCCTCGTGGAAACCGCCGAGGCCGACAGCCGAATCGTCGCCATCACCGCCGCGATGTCCGACGGCACCGGGCTCGCCAGGTTCCGCGAAAAGTTCCCCGACCGCTTCTACGACGTCGGCATCGCCGAAAGCGCAGCCGTCGACACCGCCGCCGGACTCGCCAAACAGGGCTTTAAGCCCGTCGTCTGCATCTACTCGACCTTCCTGCAGCGAAGCTTCGACCAGATCTTCCAGGAAGTCGCACTCCAGAATCTGCCCATCGTCTTCTGCATCGACCGCGGCGGACTCGTAGGCGACGACGGCGCCACACACCACGGCCTCATGGACATCGGCTTCCTCAGAATGCTCCCCAACATGGTCCTGATCTCCCCGGCAAGCGAATACGAAATCAAGGAGGCCCTCGCATTTGCAGCCGCTTCCTCGTCGCCCGTAGCGATCCGCTACCCCCGCGACACCGTCCCAAACGGACAGATCGAAGCCGCCACCTCCGGCAAACCCTTCGAACTGGCAAAGAGCGTAACCATCCGCCAGGGCCGCGACCCTGTCGTCATCGCCGCCCTGGGCAGTATCCTCTCTGAAGCCCTCCTGGCCGCCGAGCAGCTCGCCGACAAAAACATCGATATCACTGTTGTAAACGCACGATTCGCCAAGCCCGTCGACCCCGCGCTCATCGACATGGTCCGCCGGGGCAGCCACCTCATCACCGTCGAAGACCACGGCATCGCCGCCGGATTCGGCTCGGCAGTTCTCGAAGCCGCCGCCGCAACAGCCCTTCAGCAGGACCCGACCGCCGCCAGAGGCAGCATCATCACCCTCGGGGGACCCGACCATTTCATCGACGCCGACTCCCGCCCCGCACAACTGAACGAAATCGGCATCAGTGCCGAAAAAATCGCCGCCGTCGTCGAAAAACTCACCGCGGCAATAAATAATCAAGCGCTCCAAAATAGTCGATAGCCCTTTAACGGGAAATTCGCGCCCAGGGCCCCAAAAACCGCCCGGACGCCCTGTTTTGACCTGGAATACAGTAATGGCCAAACCAAAAATCATCATCTTTGGAGACCCGCAGCGGCAGCACGCCATGCAGGCCATGGACAGTTTCGTCCAATTCGCCGAAGACCGTGCCGAAATCCTCGCTACCTGCCACGGCGAAAGCTGCCCCATCAATGTCCTCAAAGAGGCCGACTTTGCAGTTGTTTTCGGAGGCGACGGCACCATTCTGTCCGCCGCACGCGAGCTTTGCGAAACCAGAGTCCCCGTTATCGGTGTCAATGTAGGCAAACTGGGCTTTCTGGCGGAATTCGCCCCCGGAGAACTCCAGAAGCTCTTCGACCGTATCAGTACTGATAAATCGCTCATTGAAAAGCGAATGATTCTCGATTGCCGGGTGGAGAGCCCGGGCAATGACGCGTTCACCTCAAGAGCCGTCAACGACGTCGTGATCACCGCCGGCGAGCCCTTCCGCATGATCGAACTCAAAATGAGCGTCCAGGGCCAGCCCCTGGCCAGTTGCCCCGGTGACGGCATCATCATCTCGACGCCCACCGGATCGACGGCCTACAACCTCTCCGCGGGCGGGCCAATCCTGTCGGCCAATCTCGCCGCCATCGTCATCACCCCCGTCTGCCCCCACTCACTCAGCTTTCGCCCCATCGTCATAAACGCCGAAAGCATCGTCGAGATTCACGCCATGCGGGTCAACGAGGGAACCACCGTCACACTCGACGGCCAGGTCTCCCGCAAGTTCAACGCCGATGACAAAGTCATCGTGAAACGCCATAACTGCCACTTCCTGGTAGTGAACAACCCGTTAAGGACCCAGTGGGACACCCTGGCGGGCAAGTTAAACTGGGCGGGATCGCCCAGGTATCGAACCTCCGCCGATCACTGATCGCCGGGACCAATGGAAAGATCGTAAAAGAGTCACGCTGTTAAGGCATAAGGTGCCAAAATGAATACGTATCGTCTAACGTACACAGGCTGCATCCTCGTCATGCTCGCCGCCGTCGGCCTCGCCCAGATCCAGACCAACTCCGCCACCACCCCCGTAAGTGGCCAGGGCATCTCACCGCTGACGCCTCCCAGCACCTACCAGAACACCCTGACCCCAAGCCGCCGCGACCTCTCGGCCTACGATCAGAACCTCGTCAACACCGGCAATGTCCCCGGCGGACGCCATTTCCGCGGCCCCATGCCCTACAGCTCCCCGCTCGGCGGCGGTTCCAGTGTCAGCGCGTATTCACCCGCCGATTCCCTCATTCGCAGATCCGCCGGACAGCCCTACATCGACCGCGATCCGGGCCGCATCCAGCCGTACTACAACCCGCGCACAAACCCCTCCCTCGCCCGCGACGGCGGCCTCTCACCGCTGACCCATTTCGACAGCACACGCGGCATCTCGAATTCCACCATAGACTCCGGCATCTACCGACCCCGGAGCATGCTCTCGATGAGCGCCGCCGAATTGGAACGCCTCTCCGGCATCGACGATGTGCTCAATGCCAACAGACTGCCCACCGACCTGCTCCTGCAGAGCACCACCACAATAGATCCGCCGGGAACCGTGTCGACTACGCCGTCCTTGCGCCCCGCCCGCGACCTTCCGCTCGACGAAAAATACGCCGGCCAACCCCGCGACCCATCGCTCGTCCCGGGCGCACCCGTCCAGCCTGCGCAATCGCTCTCCAGCCTCGACGCACGGGAGCTAAGCGCCCTCCTCGAAATGGACCTCGCCGCCGTCGAAAAGGAACGCCTGACCGACGCCATCGCCGAACCGGACGAGCAGGACGATTGGCCCACACAGACCAAACCCGCCCGCACGGACGACAAGACCGCCAGCACCCAGGCCGCCGGCCTCGAAACCCCCGCCGACCCCGAAACTAAGACGCCTAAGCCCGCCGACACCGACCGATCCGGCATCGACTGGCCCGCAATCGACCCGGCCGAACAGCGACAGGTCCGCGGCATCCTCGGAGACCACAAGAACTTTGAAGAACTTGCCGCCGCAAAGGTCAAAGAATTCACCCGCACCGGCGACGCCCTGATGAAGAAAGGCAGCTACTACAAGGCCATAGACGCCTACGCACTCGCCGCCGTCTGGGACAGCCGCAACGCCCCGCTCAATCTCCATCGTGCAGTCGCCCACTTCGGCGCCGGCGAATTCATCAGCGCAGCCCTCTTCCTCGAACGCGCCGTCACACTCAACCCGGCCTACATAACCGAAAACGCCAACCTGCCCGCAATCCTCCCCAACAAAGACGTCGTCGACAACCGCCTCATCGACGGATCCAAATGGCAGCAGGAAAGCGGCAGCGGCGAAATCGCCATGCTCCTCGCCTGGGTCTACCGCCAGCAGGGCCAGCCCGCACGCGCCGCCGAGGCCATCCGACTCGCCGGCCAGCGGCTCCCCAATAGCCCAACCGTAAACGCCCTCGCCAAGGCATTCACCGACCAGTAACGCCGTCTGTCTTCAGGACTGTCGTATTCTCCGCTCGTCCACATCCAAAACCCCGCCCGCGGCGACCATGGAGAGCAAAACCGTTTGGGCAGAGGCCAAAATTGGGAGCATCTTTTCGCCGGGGGGGGAATTTTGGCCGCTGGGGCCCCGAACGGTTTTGCTCGGCCCTTGCTCCGCCTGCGGTCAGTTTCAGGAGAATGCGGTTGCTCTCCGCTCGCCCCGAGGCCGCCCGAACCTCACAGGGCATAGTAACGACACAGCCGCAATGCCCACAAAAAATGAAAAATCGGTAATCTCCCGCTGCGATCTTAGGGATAACCACCCCCCTCCACGCCGGTAAAAACACGTTTTTCCACCCTGAGATCGCCCCAGATAGCAACTTACCACCCCCCCTGGTGCAAAAACGATTAAAGATTTTCAACCACCCCAGCCGACTCTATATAGTGAAAGAGTTTTCTCCCCTCCGGAAAACATCGGGCAACTCAAAGTTGCCTGATGTTTTCTTTTATATAGGCCCAACCCGTCTTCCCATCTTACCTTCCATTCTCTTCCCTCCCATCACCTGCGCCGGCTAAGCCAGTGCTCGATTCCCGCACCCACATTTACATTGAAAGGACGTGCCAGAGGTGCCTGGACAAGAGCTGCGCGTGCAGAATAATCTTCTTGCGCGCACTCGATTTCCGGTTGCGGTCCGGCACGAGGCAGGCAAAAACATATGCCAGAAAGCCGATTACCAGATGACAGACATTGCGCACGACCAGAGCGAATTTGAATGCAGCGGTGAACAGGAACATCGGCAGGCGGCGGCGATGCTTGCGGAAGAAGGCGAGCAGGCTTCTGAGCATCATAATGCGCCTGAATGGAGCCTGTACGGATGATCGGCCGCCGAGGTGTGTGATGACGGCCTCGGGTACGAACACAATACGCCAGCCGGCTTCCTTTATGCGGTAGCACCAGTCCACGTCTTCGAAATACATAAAAAAGTCAACATCCAGCGGCCCCACCTCATCAATGACAGAGCGTCTTACCATCATCGCGGCCCCCATGAGCTGATCGACGTCCGCCTGTTGATCAAACGTAAAGTCCTTCATCATCCATCGACGGTGCTGCCGGCGGAAAAGGCCGAGCACCCGGCAGACCGTGTGGCTGTACAACACGGCGCCGAACGTGGGAAATCGCCGCACCGATCCTTGCACGGAGCCGTCTTCGTTGAGCAGCTTGGGCCCGCAGGCGCCGACGCCGGGGTTGGCGTCGAGAAAGGCAGCCATCTCGTCCAGTGCATGCGGATGAACTATTGTGTCAGGATTAAGAAGCAGTATGTAATCACCCTGCGCACGTGCGATTCCCTGGTTGCAAGCTGCGGCAAAGCCGACATTCTCCGCGTTTGCAATGACCGCAACCTCGGGATACTGCCGTCTTAAGGCCTCCACAGTGGCGTCGGCGCTGGCGTTGTCAACAACGATCTGCTCAACAGGATCGGGAGGCGGGTTGTCACGCAGCGATGCAACGCACCGCAACAGGTCGTCCTTGACGTTCCAGGAAACGATGATGATAGATAGTCTTGCCGTCATGCTATCCTCCCAGTGCCGCCTCGCGCGTCGTGTTTTTTCAATTCGCCTACCATGTAAATGTGCGTGGGAGGCATGATATATTTGTAGTCGCTCAGCCACCTCAAAACTCCCATCCGGCTCAACGTTCGCAATATTCTCACTGAAACACCCCTTGCCGTCTGCCCTTTCCTGAAGTGGTAAGTGGAACTGAAAGGAATCCTGCCCAGGTCTTTGCCCACTGCCGTGAAATCGTTCCGTCTGGTAGTTGCCGCACAGGCAAGTTCCATATCGAAAGACAAGTCCGGGAAGAGTTGCTGAATGCCCTCGTGCGTGAACCGCCAATAATCAGCGGGATAGGCATGCAAACCGAGAGCGAACGGAACAGAAATGCAGATCACGCCGCCGGGTTCAAGAAGCGAGGTGAGGTTGCGTGCCACGCCAAAAGGGTCCTTGCAGTGCTCCAGAACACTCAGGCAGAAAATCGTTCCAAATGCCTCCATCCCAAACGCTTCCCTTAACACGGAGATGTCCTCCGCGACGTCCGCCACAACGTCGACCCCTTTGCCCCCCTCCATATCCGTGCCAATGTATGTCGCCGCCCCGGAGAAAAGATGCCTGAGATCCTGCGTGTTTCCGTAGTCCTTGGCTCCGACTTCAAGATACGGGCCGCGGAACCGATCACGGTGGCCTTCAATGAAGATCAGGTCGTTGACATTGCCCATTGCGTTCCTCCCGTCATGTCTTCCCCTGTGTCAAAAACCTCTTTCCGCCCGATGCATCGGTCGCCCGCGATTTACCGCCAGCTAATCGGCGTGTCGGCACATGTCCTGCAAATAGCACTGTCAACGTGAGGGATTTCTTTAATGTCGAAATCAAAGACGGACCCCATGAAGTGCTTCCTCTCAAAAACGTTGACGCAGCGCATCACCTGACCGTCAAAATTCACCGTGACGCGCTTCTTGCGTAAACGGCAGTCTTTGATGCGGCCGTTATCGAATGTCCGCATGCCGGCAAGTTCCCTGTCTAAATCCATAAACGCGCGGTACCGCTGGCCCAGTCGTTCATTCTCTTTCGCAAAAGCAGCAGCGCCTTCCACGCCGATGACCATAGGCCGGATAAGGGTAAAACGCACTCCGTGCTTCTCGCAGAATGCCCTGGCCGCATCTGCATCCTCTCTGTTGTACACATAGTCGTGAAAAGCCATTCTGAGCTGGACGTCCGCAAGTTTTTCACGCTTCCGAATCTCTGCAAGCTTCCCGATGTGCTCCAGAACACGGCCCGCATTCCCGCCTCTGTGATTGCGCGAATAAACGTCTTGCCTCATTCCCGACATGGATACGACGACGGAATCAACCCCCGACTGCATGAGTTCTTCAGGATGCGGCAACGCGTTCAGGGTCGTATTCACCCGCACATGACTTCCCCGCTTCATGGCGGCCGGATGTGATCGCACATAGCGAATCATCCTCGGCAAATCGCCGTTCAACAAGGGCTCCCCCCAATGGCCCGCCGACATACCGTCGATCCGCACCCCATCCTTCACGAACTTTTCCACAATCGCCTGAAACAACGCGAAACCCATCAACCCCTCGCCCGGGCCCTCCAACCTGCCAATGCCGCCCTGCGGACACATGCAGCACCTCAGGTTGCAATGAGCAACATCGATGCACAGGTGATATGCCGTTCTGGGAATTAGGCGCACGCCCTTCCGTAAGATACTCATATCCTTTGACTCTCCCGAAACACCGGCCAACGCGATGGGGCACTTGGAAGACGTTTAGGGTGGATCGCGGCCTGAAAACCTTGCCCGCGCTGAATCCCCCCGCCGTCAGTGACTCACATGCAGCAAACCAGCTTCCCCCGCCGCGTATACCGCCCCATAGATTCCATTCCGCCGCGCATCCAAAACGCCCGGCCCAATG
>JACZKQ010000135.1 GCA_014859965.1 Phycisphaerae bacterium | reverse complement strand
GTTAGTTTGGGTACGCGTGAGAGCGCTTTTTGAGCAAAAAGGGGGGTGGAAACGACGTGGATTTGCAAAATCCGGTACGCGTGAAAAAGGGAGTAAACAATTCGGGTTAGCTGTTAGAGGGCATTAGGCGATCCGCAGATTACGCAGATTAACGCAGATTAAAACCTCATTCACAGGGATGCACAGGATGAACAGGATATTACAAATAATCTGGGATAGTTGGGTGCATTATTCGGGGGATGTACAGGATTGGCAAGATCTACAAATAGGACTCTAAAAAGAACATGAAGAAAGAGGGCAGGAAGATATACAAGGTGTGATTAGGATTATTAACAGGGATTTACAGGATGCACAGGATTTCAAAAAAGTGCGCTATTGCATAGCGTTTTTGCAATGGCCGGCCTGGGCGTACTTTTTAGCGGAAGAGCTTTTGTAGCCTTCAACTTGTTATCGATCTTACCAGAAGAGAGGCGCGGCGGCAATGAACAGCGGATTTAATGGCATTTTCCGGATTTCTGCGCTCTATTTGTATTTTTCGCGTCACGTTTTCGCCCAAAGTCCACACTAAGTTGTGGATGCTTTGCCGGGGGAGGGTGCGTCCATGAGAGGCATGGTTATTTTTTAGACAAGAAGTAATACAGATTTTTGTTTACCTTTTTGGGGCGGGGGCTATAATGGAGTGAGATTGGGAGGTAGATTGTGGTCCGGGCGTCTGCCGAGGCAGATCGAATGGCACTCTTTTTTTTGAGGGAGGAAAGAATCATGCGGAACGCAGCGATCATTTCGGGAATTTTCTTTTTGCTGGGGGCCTCTTCTTTTGGGCGGACAATTAATGTTTCGCCGGACGGGTCGGGCGAGTATCCAACGATTCAGGCGGCAGTGGATGCGGCCGCGGACGGGGATGTGATCGTCCTTGCGGACGGGGTCTACAGCGGCGAGGGGAACTGTGGCGTCACGGTTGCCAAGTCGTTGACGATCAAGAGCGCCGGCGGGCGGGACGTGTGCAGTATTGAGCACATTCCAGCATTTCCATATTTACCCCCCGGCTTGATTATCCGAGCGGCGGGCAAGCACGTCGCGATTGAGGGACTGTCCGTCAGGAACTGCTTTCCAGGCATACGGTGCGCAGAGGGCCGGGCAACGATAGCAGACTGTGTTATAGAAGATAATCAGCATGGCGGGATTACCTGTGGGCTTGACCCGGTGACGATAAGCGGCTGCGTCATTCGGAACAATGGGTACGAAGGGGGCATATCCTCGTCTTCACGCAATCTGCACGTCGTCGAATGCGTGATCGAAGGCAATTGGGGAGGCATGGCTGGAGGAATTAACGCAGGCGGCAGTACGCGGATATCGCGCTGCATTATCAGGGGCAACAGCGCTTACGGCTCCGGCGGTGGTGTTGGATATGGGGGGGTATGCCAGATCAATGATTCGCTGATTGTTAAAAACAAGGCCACCGGACGGGGCGGCGGCATTCACTGCCGAGACGGCCTCTTGCTTCTGACGAACAGCGTTGTGGCCGACAATCAGGCGGACAACTGGGGAGGGGCAATGTATCTTGGATCATCGATTGCGCATCTGAAGAACAGTGTGGTTTATGGCAATCAGTCGTCGGACGGAAGTCAAATTTATAGCGAGGCCCGCCTTAAGGCGGATCACTGCATCATGCCCGTAGCGGCGCCGGGTCTGTACACCAGAATGCAGGGGGCGATTGTCCTGGGCGAGGGAGTTCGCGATATTGACCCGGGCTTTGTCGATGCGGCCGGCGGCGACTATCGGCTGCTGCCGGACTCGCCGTGCATCGATGCGGGGTCAAATGAGTTTGGGGGAGAGCGTTTGACGCAGGATATTGCCGGGCAGGAGCGCGTGCTTGATGGAGACGGGGACGGGGAGGCGATTGTCGACATCGGCGCCTATGAGCTGGTGCCGGCAGGGAAGAAGGTCATCCGGGCGTCGGCCGAGCGCGTCTACTTTACACAGGTCGGCGGGGTATTGGACAGCGTCGCGCAGAACGTGCGAGTCAAGGCTGAAGGAGGCGAACTGGCGTTTACGATCGCAAACAATTGCGGGTGGCTGAATACGGATCTTTCAGAAGGTACTGCCGATGTGAATGGCGCCGATGTCGCGCTGACAGTGGATACCGCCGGACTGGCGCCTGGGGTGTATACCGGGGAGGTGACGGTTTCGGCAGCGGAGGCGCTGAACGGGTCCGAGACGGTAATGGTCGTGCTTTACGTCGTTGAGGAAGAGGGGTACTGGGTGCCGTTCCATTACTCAACAATCCAGGCCGCGCTGGATGCGTGCCCCGAGGGCGAGACGGTCACCGTCGCCGACGGCGAGTACGGCGGAGGCATTGTTTTCCCGGAGCGGCCGGTGGTCCTCAAGAGCGCGACGGGTCCTGAGCACTGCAGAATCAGCGTCGGGCACACTAAGAACATCACCGTCGAGAATGCCGGCGAAGGCGCCAGGTTAGAGGGTTTCACTGTCACCGGATATTCATACAGTAGTGGGAATGCCGTAAGTATCACGGCAAGTTCGTTGACGATTGCTAATTGCAGGATGCGATGCAACGCCATGGGATCCGGTCGTACAGTAACAAGTAACGGCTCGCGCGTGGCGTTCGAAGGGTGCACGATTGAGTACAACATGAATGGCATACGTTCCAGTGGAGGTGACCTGACACTCCGGGGGTGCACAATTGAGCATAATGCCGGACCATCAGATTTTCCAACGGGCGGGGTAGATATAAGCGACACTGGGGTGATGGAGGTAACCCACTGCACCATCGCAGATAACTGGTGCGCGGGCATCCACGTGTCCGGCGACGGGACGACGAAGGTGTCGAACTGTTTGATCCGCGGAAACAGGGGCGGGGGTATTAGTGCGCGGCAAGTGCGCTTCGAACTGAGCGACAGCGTAATAACCGGAAATTCCGGCTGGCGGGGAGGTGGGATAAACTGCGGCAACGGTGAGATCAGGAACTGCACGATCAGCGGAAATTCCACTGCTCGGTCCGATTCGGGGGGTGGAGGCATTTACATCGCGGCAGGTACGCTGAACATATTTGATTCGGTGATCACTGAGAATACGGCAGAGAGACGAGGCGGGGGTATTTGGTGCGAGAACAACGGCACACTGGTGATCAATACATGTACCATCAGCAACAACACTGGCGACCTGGGCGGGGGTATTTGGTGCGAGAACAACTGCACACTGCTGATCGATGCATGTACGATCAGCAACAACATTAGCGGTCAGGGCGGAGGCCTATGCACAAGCAACTGCGCTGTCGTGCGCGTAGACAATAGCATCGTAAGCGGCAATGTGTCCAAGCATTCCGCGGGAGGCGTGCACCTCGAAGTGCAGTCGGGACGCGAGGAAGACGCCGTGATGGCCAACTGCGTTATCAGCGGTAACAGCGCCCTAGGGTGGGCTGCGGGCGGTGTCGGAGGAACCGGAGCACTGATCAACTGCACGCTTGTTGGGAACCGTTCCAAGCGGTCTGGAAGCGGCGCGTACCTGGACGGGCGCATTGTCAACTGCATTGTCCGCGACAATGTCTGCCAGGATGCGTCCGGGACTTCGCTAACAGCCTTTAGCAACGGGCATCTCCGCATTGAGTATACTCACTTTCCGGGAGGGGTGCAGCAGGAAACGGCGTATGATGCGCAGACTTCGGGGGCGAATAATATGGCTGCTTACCCGCTTTTCGCCAGGCCCGGTCGTTGGGATGATGGCGGCACCCCCGAGGATTGGGCCGATGATGTCTGGGTGGAGGGGGATTATCATCTGAAGAGTGCGGCCGGGCGGTGGCATGCGGCGACCGGCCTATGGGTACACGACGACATCACGAGTCCCTGCATCGATGCAGGCGATCCGGCTTCCGAGTGGTGCGGGGAGTTGTGGCCGCACGGCGGGCGGATCAATATGGGTGCTTACGGCGGGACGCGGCAGGCGAGCATGTCGTTGTCCACCTTCGGCGATATCGCGGATGTGGATTGTGATGCCCAGGTCGGCTTCGGAGACTTTGGGATAATCGCCTCAGAATGGCACAACGGCATCACGGCACAGGCCGCTTCCGGTGCGGACGGGCCGCCTTGGGTCGCTGATCTGGATCGCGATGGGATCGTGGGACTCGGAGATCTGGCGGTGTTTGCGGAGCGGTGGGCTTCGGAGTAACGCCGGGAGCGTGCGACCGCAAGAGTCGCCCCTACATCGGCGGCCTTGGCCGGCGCTATAAAGCCGTATCTACCCGTTGGCAAAGGTTACCCGGGCAACGTCGGAGACGGTGCAGGAGAAGGTTTAGTTGCCGGCACGGGCTGTTGTGTGGCGCGAATATGGCGTTGTTCTGTGAGCTTTCAGGTATGTGTGGGTGTAAGACCACGCGGCATTTTGTTGTTGGGATGTCGGCTGCGGCGTTTTTGGATGCGCTGGAGGCACAGGGTTTGCGCGGTTTTTGGAGGGGGAGCGGGCGGTTTGTGATACAGCCGCCGTGGTATTTGCACGGCGTTCCACAGATGGAGGGGTTCTGCAGGGAGTCGGCTGGTGGGTGCGAGACGCGTATTTATGTGAGGCTCATGCCGCCGCTCTGGTTCATGTTTTTCTTTGTATATGCGCCGGTGATCCTGTTTGTGGCGGCGGATGTTTCGGTGTGGCTGATGGCGGCCTGGATTGGTTTTGGAAACGTGTGCATCGCGGCGGATTTGGACTATGCCTGCAGAGCTTTTCGGGAACTGGATGCGGCGATGCAATCGCTTGGTGCTGTGAGGGTGGAGGCGGAGAGGCGGAGGGGCTGGTTTTATGCGAAGAGGGCGGGGATCTATCTCCTGATAGCGGTAATTTACATTGCGTTGATG
>JACZKQ010000134.1 GCA_014859965.1 Phycisphaerae bacterium | reverse complement strand
CCCCCACCTTGCACAATATCTCTTAGCAACGGCACAACAGTCTCTCATCCGACTCAATCGTCTTCAGATGTGCCAAGAATGGCATTACAAGTCCGTTCAAGGAGAACTGCCCCACATGTGACAGTTGCAGCATGCCCTGATGGTCAGAATAGAAGCAGTATGGGGCATGAGCAACATGCCTCATGCCCCAGCACAGTGTGCCTGATTTGCCTTACTCAGCTATATACCTCATAAGGTGACCACATTTCGAGCAACGAATCTGACTCCGAACCCCAGCGCGTCTTTCAACGTATCTGCACTGTCCGTTACTGCATAGATAGACATAAACTTGCATTTTCTGTTCCTTTCCTGTCTAAAAACAACTCTTCATCTTTTGCCACATTACCTTTTTTCTCGTCGAAGCCGCCGCCAGTACTCACCCAATCGCACAATCGCCCGAATGCGACCGATGTCAAAACTTCCTCCATCCTGCAACACGGCATCTTTATAGGCATCCAAAGTCAAATCCTTCCGCCATGTTATCCTCGCAGTTTTTTTATTCACTCTGACAACCTGATAATAGGCACATCCATCAGGCACTCGAACAGCGAATATCTTGCCCTCATGAACTCCGTCGCCTAAAGCATCTGACTGTGCCATTGCTTCGTCAAACCGTACTTCAAATTCCTTCAGCCAATCTGGTTCGTCGTGTTCCATTGTGCCTTCTGTGTCAAGCAGTTCACCGTGATAGTCGTGATCACCTCATTGCATTAAACAAATTCAACTCTGGCAGCTTTTGTTAACTCAAGATGGTCACTTTGTTTTGCACAGAAACTTGTCCATGCAGAAAAGACGCTGCGTAAGGTATCCCCTAATCCAAACAGGAGTCACAAAAAGAATTGAGGGGTGTGGCGGGGGGTAAGCCAATAAAACGTATTGGTCTAACTATTGTAACGACAGTGACAAATGTTGGTCGAAAAACAAGATAGCCTCTTTGTACTTTCGTAGAGATAGAGAATACCTCTCCATAAATCGCCCAGTTAAAACACCTCCGTCGATAAAAATAAATCTTATTTTTTTTGCCGCAGCAAGAGTGTTGTCGTGCACGGCTTCGATACTCCAGCTCGGTTTTTAAGCCAAAAACGAAGAGTACAAGGAAAATATTAAGTTTCCGTTAAGGCGTATCCTTAATGTTTATGTGTTTTGCATAGCCTTCCAGGCATCCCCCATCGAATTCCCTTGATTTCTATGGTGTTTTGCGTCCTTCTATTGCTCTATTGCTGCCAGAGTCGAGAAAAACGTCTCCTTGCAACAGGAAAGGAGCATGACAAATATGCATGAAGACACATTCAAAGAAGTAAACGATTGCCGACCCCAGGTCATCGAACAATTCGTCGGGCAAGAACAAATTGTTCAGCGATGCAAAGTCGCGATGGAAGCAGCGTGGAACCAGGGCACGAAACTGCCGCATATGCTCATGCAGGGAGGTCCAGGCTTGGGCAAAACAGAGTTGAGCCATATCCTTGCGAAGGAAATGGGCTGCGAACTTCATGAGCAACTTGCTCAAAATATTAAGAGCCCTACCGATCTGCACGCGTTCCTATTAACTCCGAAAGATCGGGAGGTAGTGCTACTTGATGAAATTCATGAGTTGCCTTGCATTAGCCAGACGACGTTGTATCGAGCGATGGAAAATCAACAGATATTTCTCGAAACGAAGAGAGGCAAGAAGAGCCGTCCAATTCGTATCGCCAATTTTACGATACTGGGAGCAACGACTGATCCTCAAAAATTGCTTCAGCCGCTCAGGGACAGGTTCAAATTGGTTTTGGACTACGAATTCTACAGGGAGCAAGAACTCGAAGCCCTTCTCTCCAATCGCGTCAAACAACTTGGTTGGCAGGTAGACGGTTCGGTTCTGCGGATGATTTCTGAGCGAGGTAAAGGCACGCCGCGAATTGCACTCCGTCTATTAGAATCAACACGAATGACGGCAGCTTCGCAAAACTGCGATGTCATTGCGAGCGAGCATTTCGTGAAAACGTGTGAATTGGAGGGCATCGACAAGATCGGTCTCACCACCAATGAGATTAAATATTTGAGAATGATCTATGAGAATGATGGGACAGCCAGGCTCAATGTTCTTGCCTCTCGGCTGGGCTTGCATTGTAAACACGTAAGCACAATTGTTGAGCAATTCTTGATTCGGGAAGGATTGGTAACAAAAAACAACAGCATCAGAGTGTTGACCCAATTCGGGTTGGAACATTTTCGAAGGTGTCATTTGGACGCGGAGAAAACTCATGAGTAGCAATCATTTTGACATCCCTCCCTATATGAATGTTTCAGTAATGTCAAAACTCTTAGGGCTTTCGAGGAGTCGGCTGTATCAGTTGATCACCGAAGGCGTGATTCTACAACCTGTCTACCTCATTGCCAATAGGCGTCCAGTTTTCACAAGAGAAATGGCGTTGTGTAATCTCCGCGTCAAAGAGCAGAATGTCGGGGTCAATGGACAGGTGATCATGTTTTATACCTCCCGCCGAAATGATTCTCCAGTCGCCAGATCCAAGCCTTCTCCAGTCGAAAAAATGCGGGAGAAAGAAACAAGATCGCCCCAGGTCGAAAGGCATATGGAACTGATCGAAGCGTTGGAAGCACTCGGAATAGAGAACATCAAAGTGGCACAAATCGATTCGGCTATTCGGAAATGCTTTCCAGACGGAGCAGAAAACATCGGCGAGGATGAGATACTTCGTGAGGTATTTCGACAGTTACAGTGTCAGAACCCCGAACATAAGCCACGAACATAATGAACATTATGTGCAGAATTCAAGGTCAGGAGTGTTCAAATGATTTCCAATTCGTGTTCCGAAGACGGCAAAAACCTCGAACATAATGTTTTTCGATGCATCTCTATCCGCCCAAAACAGGATGTTCTCTTCTCTGAATTCTTGGGTGAGCAGGATGTCAGTCGGCACACCGCCGAAGCATTGATCATGGACGTTAGGAAGTTCGCCAAATGGTTCTCGACCGCCAACTCCGAACCGTGGGACGTGGGAAGAGTGACGGTGCGGGACGTGACTGATTTTCGAGAGTACCTAAACAAAGAGAAGAGGCAGGCGACCTCGACTGTGAACAGGTGTCTTGCTTCTCTTCGAAAGTATTTCAAATGGTTGTGCCAGAAGGATCACGTTGCTGTGAATCCAACTGTCGGTGTCAAGGAGCTGCGGCGACAACCGCTCGCACCACAGGGATTGTCCAGAGCAGAGGTTCGCAAAGTGCTTCGAGAGGTAGAGCTTCGGCATGACATCCGAGCAAAAGCGATCTTTTCGCTCGTTCTGTACACTGGAGCACGGCTCTCAGATGTGACATACTTGGAGTTGGCAGACCTCTCGATAACCGAACGGGCTGGAACGGTCTTTTACCGCCACGGCAAGGGAAGCAAGCAACGGATCGTCCCTCTTCCCCTACAGGGACGAAAAGCCTTGGTTGATTACCTGCAACGTCGTCCTCCTGTTGAGTCACAAAGAGTCTTCATCGGCGAACGAGGAGACTTGAATAGGAGGGGCATACAGGCGGTATTTGAGAAATATAGTGCATTGACGGGCATTGAGAATTTGCATTGCCATGTGCTGAGGCATACGTTTTCACATTCGTTTTTGGCTAAAGCGACAGATGGAGGCGCAGAGGGAAATCTGGTCCAATTGGCTTCATTGCTTGGGCATGAATCGCTGAATACGACTGCTATCTACACTAAGAATTCTGTGCAGCAGTTGGCAGATGCAGCAGATCGATTGACCTACTGAGACACCTTTTAGTGGGATCGTTTTGCCCGTCGCTGTGGGGATGTTCAGACGTTTTTGCCTTGCCTGATTTCGTAAATGCAAGTCCCCACATCAGTTGATAAATCCGCGTTGTCCAGTTGATGAAGTTTCTCTACCGCAGGAATATCTTCTGTCTTTCCCACCACAGACAGGACGCACAGAGCCCTCTGCAACTCACCAATATCGTCTTCTACCTGTAAAAGCTCCAAAGCCAAAACTCTGAGTTTTTGAGAAAAATCGGCACGGGCGTCATTTTCTGTTCCTATCAACTCTCGATAGAACTTGCTCCGAAAAGGACGTCCTCGCAACCACGACGGATGTCGTTTGAGAAACAGCCACTCATAGCTTGTTTTATCAATTCCCATGCTGCTCTTAATAGAGCATATAGCTCCACAAGTCAAGCAGGGATTGGCTAAAACCTCTTCTTGGTCGAGGTGGAAGGGGCAAACATCTCGATTTCAAGTAGGTGGAGAACAGTGAACGTGAACAGGTCATAAGAGTCTCACTGCTCTTTCCACCACGCTCACATCCAAAACACTCCTGCCTTCTGCTTGAACTAAAAGGACGCACATTCGCAGGACGTCTATGATCTGATTCATCTGGGCATCGCCATGCTTAACGATGGTTACCAAGACCCCTTCGTCATCTTCATAATCAACACCGCAAAAAGCGAGCCGCTGATGAACCATCAATTCCAGTTGCTGGTGCGTATACGGTTCTACCGTGATCTTGTGATCCACTATCGCCAAGAGGGAAGGAGAAACAGATTTCATGTCATTGCAGCATAAACAAAGAATACCATGCACATAGACGTATTGGCAATATGCGCCGTCAAAGCTCTGGAATTTGTAGTTGCCATTACGCAGAAAATGCCACAGCACGCCCTCACCCATGCCAATAGTGTTGACATTGCTGATTATGTGCACTGTGTCAAACAGACTTTCTGCAAAATGCTCGATTTGACTTCTGGTATTATTGAGGTATTTTGCATCGCATTGCCTGACGTCCTCCGAACACAAGGTATTTGCGAGAGCCATGCCAAGTGTCCTTGCGCCTTCGCCAGCAATAAGGACAGAAGGACTTTTCTTGAAAGTGCCATTGTGTATGCCATCGGCTATCTTTCGGAGTACGACGAGAGAATGCCCCTTGCCAGCAGGCACGACATTCCACAGCGATACATGCTGATCAAACTCATCGAAGCGATGTTTCTGTTGTGTCTTCTTCAGCACAGGGTATTCTTCCTCATTCATGGAGCTACTCAATCATGCGCGTCGTCTTCGACGAGCCAATCCATTTTTTCGCCGCAAAATCAAAATTCCCTGGCTCCCGTACCTTCATGACCAGGACCGCCTCAGGCACATTAAGCAGGTATTCGTCAGTGTTCTCGAAGAAAATGGTGATTCCGTTATCTTCAACATACCGCTTTTTGTTGGCGGTAATCGCAATGAAGTCGAATTCAATGCCCATTTCCCGAAGCTCAGCCTTGACTGCTTCATCAGTTCCAGGTTCTCTGGCGGTGACGATATGAATCTCAGCTTCAGAGCGTAGCAAATGCGCGAGAACACGGAAAAACCTCACGCTCTCGGACGAAGCTGTGATTGTGTTGTCGAGGTCAATGCCGATCTTCATGCCTGTTCCTTTAGAAATAATGACTCTCCCCCCAAAGAGGAGAGAGAGTCGGGTTCCCTCCATGATCTATTTGCACTTAGAGAGAGGCTTCTGGTCGAAATGAATGTCGCGTTCTATACCCAGCCCGAAACGGTTCCTCACGGATTTTAGTTCGCTCAGGGACGTGTATCCGAATTCGCCCTCAGGACACAGATTGCTTGTCACAAACGTGAACATCAGGTCATTTCCATCGAATTCCAACACGAACCACGTGAAGCTTCCACACGGATCAAATAGCCTTGCATGGACAATCGGGTCAGCAACATTTTCCTGCCCGTATAGTGTAGGCAGCTTATCTCTTGCTGTGATGAGTTCCATTGTCTTCTCCGTACAAATGATATTTGCCTACTTTGCCCGAATGACATGCGATAGCAACAAAAACTATCGAGTCTGGCAGCAGACTTCTATGCCGCCACCTGAACATGCATCCGAACCGTAATGAGCCGTCTGGATGGATTTCAGGTTCGGAATTGCCGCATGCCTATTCGCATCTTCTTCAATTGACCGCACGTCGCGCAGCACTGTGGCACTCGACGCAAACTGGATAGAAAGCAAACGGCTTTTCGACAACACCTGCACAACCCGCACTTCCCATTCGCTTATCCTCGCCTTTATCGCCTGTTTCTACCCTTGTGAGGCATAGTCCTACGGACAGAATACACACGCACCCTGCCAGCCCACGATGCACAATTGCAAGTAACCACATGATTCACAATTCCGCACTGCTCCAGAACAGCTCAGGATTGCCCGTAAGAAGTCCAATTCATCTTAGGTTGCTATGACAGGGATACGGCTACGTGCTCCGCTAGGGGAGCCCTACTTGGTTCTCCGACATTCTAATGCCTATTAGATCACGGTGACCCGATAGCAGTTCCCACGAAGCCCAACTTTGTAGCTACCCACCTTTTCTATCAACCCACTCTTTAGCAATACTTTGATAATACCCGAAAATTTGTGTCTGCCACATTTTTTGCCATATTCATTGAGAAAACACTCATCTGCTCTGCCGTATGTCAAACTGTTTGCCAGAATGCAGTTCTGCTCTGCCTCTCCCATCCTCTTAATTATGTAATACACGAATCCAAGCTCATCCATGTCTATGCTCTTTAGGTTCTTTCCTTGTTTATACCCTACTTTATCAGGTAGATAGCACTCTATCGCCTCTAATACTTTCACCTTGTCCTCTGCCCACTTCACAGTGCACCCCACCTTAGTTACATCATACGTGGCTTTGTAAAACTCAATACACCCTCTCAGTCGATTTTGTCGATTTACAGTGCTAGCTGCACTATTAGAATTCAAACAACGGCTTACATACTCTTGTTCCGCTTCTTCAACAGTCGGTGCTCTTCCTAATTTTTTCATATATGCGGGGATGAACAGTGCGGTCTTTCTCATTGTATCAGTTTCATATTTTAAATTTGCTACTACCTCTTCGTAATCTACCCATTTTTTTCCACCAGTCTCCTTTTTATAGTTAGACCAGAATTCGCTTATATCCAATTCCTTCTTGCCATCACTAACTGCTGCCCAATCAACACTTTGTGCAAACTTCACCTCATTCGCCATTGCATCTGTGTCTACACTCATCCCTTTGCCACCAGATTGCGCATTAGTACACGCACAGTTGTTACATATTCCTTCTCCCTCCTTTCCTTTTGAAGGGCATTCCACAGTATTAAAGTGCGCAGGCTTACATTCTGTCATTATCATATCAGATAAGAGCATGGAAGGCTTCACGTATCCCTCTTTGACGGGAATAGCGATAGCATATGGGTCTACTTCAGATGTGACAGATACATCACCACAATCCGCCTTCGCAATCACAGTGCAGTTTGACACATCCAATATGGGCAACAGTTTACTATTATCGTAATCAGTCGTACTGTTTACAGCTTCAATTTGCTTTACAATGCGCTTGTACGCTACTTGCAACTCCGCAGAGGAATAATATGGTAGATGATGCAATTGTTGGATACAATCCATTCTGGGAGTAGCATCCTTATAGGCTGACACAGTAGCACCAAACATGGGAAGCTTAAATGCTCGCTGATAAGTAATCTTAAAATATTTGCCATTCTTGGAAGGTGGAGCAAATACAATACCGTTGCTACACAAAAACTGGGCAAAAGTCGTTTTGATGTCTTTTGGGGAAAGGACCGTGTTCAACTGTCTTGGCTGCCCTTCACATTCGGCAGTAATATAATGCATATTGCATGCCTTTAAGTACGCCACATAGTCTTTCCACAGTGCCGCTTCGCGATTTACATACCCTCCTAAGAATTTATCTTCCTTGCCAGTTGTCACGTACAGCGTTGACCAGTTCGCTTCGTAGGGATTGTGATCAACCAGTTCCATCTTGTACGGCAATCCAGCAGGCTCATCAATTTTCGCCTCGAATCCATACAACTTCCTGAGGTCATCCAGCTTGCCAAACAGCCTCTTAAGAGTTTTAGATATTGCTTCAACAACGCCAAATGAGTTGGTATATTGTATTTTGATGTACCCGTGCCTGCCTTTTCCGCCTGTAGATGCTTCCCAGTAGGTGTTTGGAAGGTATGCCTGAATAAGGCATTCTACCTCACTGACATGCTTTTCATTGTTATGGCAATCGATATCGATACCAATCAACAATACGCAGTAGCTGCCATGTGTTTTCTTCTTTGTCTCCACTCCCAATTCCGCAGCAAATGGAAGATTGAGGGCGTCCGTATCATATCTTCCATAACCCGTGGTGAGCTTTGCATTGCGAGCACATTTGTAATAAAGAATTTGTCCTCTATTAAAATGAGCCTGAAACATTGCCTTGCTGATTGCCGACGGCTTAAAAAGATTTATTTTTGACGCGTTTGCAGCAACTACACAGTTCGGGTTGGCAGTTACAATACATGAGTTGCACATCTCATTTCTGTATTGCACTACGTAGTCCCAGGGTGAAATGAATTTGCTCACTGTATACCACGCTGCTTCAATCTCTTTTCCGTATTGCGTTTTTGGTTTACTCATTTGCTTTCTCACAATATATGTTTTGCAATTTTCTTCTTTTGGTAATACGCTCTTGTTGCTTATCGATGTAATCTATAGTCGCACATTATGTTCGACACCTCACGCCATCGCCCCTTTGCTATTTATTGTTCTTCAGCACGTTTTTACTCCACATGTATTGGGAACAGCAGAACACACGTTTCTGTTGCGTTTGTTGCTCTCTTTTTTGTGGCAGGGTATCGCACCAATACCTTCCTGCACCCCGTCTTACTATTGCTATCGGAAGTATCGAAGAACATGGTAAGATTACACGCCTTCTTAGAGCCTCTGATCATGTGCATGAGATGCGACGTTTCGGAGACGAAGTACGCATCACAAGTGTCCTCCTGCAAATTGGGTAGATACTTGAAGCGTGAAGTGTAGCAAAACGGAATTTTGCAAGGTTTTGTTTCATTTGACGGGAAAGGCTCTAAGAAAAAGCAACCTTTTACATGGTCAGTAATCACTCTTATGAAGGATTTGCTCTCTTCTCGTCGATCTAAAGATGCAATATATGTGACGGCACGAGCCCAATCCGTCACACATGAGGAAATTTCATGGGCAAACTGGTAATCCAACATATTTTCAAAGGAAGGAGTTTCGGAGTACACGTCAGACGTCGTCCAATACATCTTGTGATCGCCAACTTGCATGAAGAGGATATCAGTGCACTCCTTGCTTGTTCTTCCGATTTTTACGTCACCGCACAATGAAGCGGACAACACTCTTACAATGGTCCTAATGTATTGGGCGGGAATCTGGAATACGACTGGCTGTTTGGCATCCGCAATGCCATCCGCATTGACGCGTGTCAGTGTGGCTACTCCATTCATTGATGTAACGAACTGTATATGGTGACGGCTTACTGTGATAGCGACTCCCTGACATGCATCCATAGCCTGCCTTGAACGGGCGAGGGGTTTCAGTCCGTCAATAAGAGCGGTTCTGTTTATTGCAACATCTGCGCCGAGCCTCTGGTGAGTAGAAGGAATGACAATACAATTATCATAGACTGGAATAGTCTGAAGCCCGCCGCAGTTGCCGTCAGACCACATGCTCAATTCCTCTGCATCTGAGGATATCTCGATAATATTTTCAGGCGGAAAGGATTTCAGAGAAGCCATTATTGCCTCAGCGGATACCGTAGCATAGCCTTCCTCTTTGCACGTGTAGACTGTCTTATCGAGGTCTTGGCAAGTCATTAGCGACACGATGGATGCGCTTTGGTTGTAGGCTGTAATGGTTAAACATGCCTTTTTGGCATCTAAGGTGATCTTGCCGACGCGTTCAAGGTAGTCTTCCATTCGGTTCTGCACTTTGCTCACTGCTGCCGAGACGGATGTTTTGACAATCGCAGCCTCAACTGGGATGCCACCGTTAGCAAGCGCATCGCAAATGTAATTACATGCAAGTGAGCTAACATCGGTAATAAATTCCGAGCCGATACATTCATATTTTGGCTTGATGTTTGTTAGATAGGTACTGCCCGCTATAGTGACAGCAGAATACATGGTTTCTACGATATGCCTTATGTTGGTTGTAAATTTCATAGTTGCATCCTTTAGATGTAAAGTTATTTGTAGAAAGCCAGGAGGGCAGACGTGTCTGCCACTCCCGCTTTCACATGCATTACCGTGTGGTTAATCGCACTTTTTGATGACTAGCAACCCACCCGTTTGCAGCACCTTTGTAGCATGGGTTACAAAAGTGGCAAGCAGCTCAACAGCACTGGCATCGTCGGAAACACGTTCGGATATCGTGGTGACTATTCTTGTCATGGAGCCACCCTTCCCATCAGCAATAAGCTTTTCAAGGCTGCCGACACCCTCACTGCTGATGATACACTTCAGACTGCTGGAATTCCTTTGTCGCGGTGCTCGTTTGGAACTAATATCTACAACGGCTACAGCAGCACTGATTGATATATCTCCCTTTCTGCACTTGTTTATTAAGGTGGCTTTTCCTCCTGCTAAAATTCTTTTGACTTTTGCCACCGTGTTTTTGCTCGTGGATGCCTTTGTGGCAACTAACGCGAGCACGTCGATAGATTCATAACTCTCAAGGGCTGTAGCACAGAGATCGGTTCTCTTGCCCATATTCGCCTTGGCTTTATCTTTCCAATAGTCCCCGAAAGGCAGAGCAATTTCGATTCTTTGGAACAGATTCAAAGAGGGGGCAGCAATACGTCTTTCAGCAATCCACGCCAAACAGTCTGCTTTGGATTCAAACTCCACTTCCGTCATTTCATAAGCAAGGTCGTATTTCTTGGCAATTTCCAACGCCGAGTATCCCCAAACCAGACATTTTCTGTTCTTCCAGATGATAATTGGATCTATGAGACGACCATCCATCAGCATCTTATGCTCAAGGGCGCGGGTCTCTTTATCCACTTGTTCCTTTGAGGTGCAGGAGATTGCCGCCTCCTCAAAATCCTTATCCATGATAATGACTCTCTTGATGGAACTGAATGTCTTGGTGTTTGTCGATTCTGCTTTCATTTCGCTGTTTCCTTTCCTCGGAATAATTGTCTCGGGAAGCACCGTACTTCCCGTAGAGGTACAGTAAAGAAAAACAGCGGCGCTGGCTGCAATTCGATATTCATCCCTAAAGACTTGTTTTCTAAGGCTTTAGGCTCATAAGACGATGCATCTTATCTCGCGAGCAGCAAATATACAGATGACACGCGGCGGTTTGTATGGCATAATAAGACAATGCAAAAGAGAGATTTGAGGCACATTAGCAGGGCTGAACGTGCAGAATTGCGAGAAAGTGTTTGCTGCGCCTTTAAAACGGTTAAGAGCAAGACTAAACTTGCCAGCGAATTCGGCATCTCGTGGCAATTGGTTCACAAGTGGATTTGTGGACGTAACCAGGGCGTTGGCTTTGGTGAAAAAAAAACAGACAGGAACAGACTAAGGCTCAGCGAGGGTGAAAGTCGTCAGTTGAGATCGGTAATCGGGCAATCCTTACCTGAGAGATCTTTTTTTTGGACTCTTGGCACGATCAGTGAATGGATTGCCCACGAGTGCAACAGGCATGCATCGCCATATTTAGTGAAACAGCTATTTGCCGAATGGCACATTCCAAATGCCTGTGACATTGACATGTTCAGCGCGTCTTGCAAGGAGACCGAGGACTTACCTCTGAGGGAGTTTGCAAGCAAAAATAACCTGCCCTTATTCTATATCGGAGTCGACAGCTCGCTGGGGGTGCTGTATGCTATTAGTCCACACAATCACATAAGGTTGGTTCCCCGTTACTGCGAACGTGGCGACATGCCTATTTATTTGGCGAACACACTTAGGCGTATTGCTCGAAAGAGGATGATTATTGGCTTTACTCATTTTAAGGGTTTATATTTCAAAGTCACGCGGTGGCGAATTCTACCTGACATAATGATGATCGGAACACGGGAAAACCGAAATGGAGCAATTGAGCTTTTTAAACCCTTCGAGAACATTTGTAACTGCGGTTATAGACGCATACCCTAGCAATCTCTTACTTTGTTTCAGGCTGTGCCAAAGAATTCTCGCTCCACCATTAAGCATGCCTCTTTCAGATTATTTGTAATCTGTCTTTTTGAATATTTATCTACCATACCTTTGTTACTATGTCCCATCACACAGTTAATTTTAAACGGGTCTATATCTACATCCTTGGCAATAGTAGAAAAGGTATCCCTGAGATGCTTGAATTCTACGCCTTCTGACAATTTACCGTCCTGCTCAAGCCTTCTCCTGAATCGCTTGAACTTTTTCCGAAGCCCCGAGTCAGTGTATGCTGTCCCTGTTCGACTTTTAAATAGATATTGCGAGCTATCTGTCCTTGTCGATACGTACTCACGTAACGTCTGTATTGTCCTGTCCCAAAGGTAAGCTACTTTTTTGACCTTCCCAGTTTTTTCTCTTCTTGTGCTGAGTGTTTGCAACTCTAAGTCTATTTCCTGTTTCGTTATTCTGGAAATATCGATAAGGGTAGAAGCAGTATTTAAGCCATATATCAGCATTGCCTTCATTTCTATATCCGCGTGCTCGCACATGACACTGAAGTCATTGTACGAAATTGATACAGGCTCTTCTGAACTGGTATCCTCCAATCTCTCCATTTCCTCACACCATTTAGCGATTTTGATGATTCTACCGTTATCCTCAAATTTGCCAACATTATAAGAAAATATTTTGCCCACCCTGTTGAGGTAATGCTGCACTGTTTTAGGAGCAAAACCTTTACTGTGTATATGGTTCTCATAGTTCTGAATATCTGCCAAACATACCTCTTGGACTGTTTTCTTGCGTATCAAGTCGCAGAATACCTTCCATGCCTTTCTTGTTTTTTGCTGTTCCTTTGCGGAAATAGGCTGTTTTCTCATCGTAAAAAAATTATCAATGAGTTGAGGCAGCGTAATTGGAACTTCTAGCATCCAATCATAGAAATGGTTAAAAGCGTCGATCCCTGTTTTTCGTGCGAGCTCAGAAGGGTTTAGCAATTCCTTTTTGAGCCAATCAATATATTGAGCTTCACCAGCAGATACTTTCTGCTCCACGGGAACTGGAAGCAGACCAGTAACTAAACGACCGTTCCTTTTCCAACCTGTCCTTGAGACCATGACAGTAGCTAACGTTGCTACTTCTTTTTCCTGCTCTCCTTTGAGCTTGGCTGCAAGGGCTCGAAATTTTGCCACTGCTTTTGCGGCATCTCTACCTAACCATTGTCGTTTAGTTCTACTTGCTTGCTGGGGGAGCATCACGTAATGGGTTTTGTTGTATTCGGCAACTGAAACGCCTATTTCCTTGCCATTAATAACATCTTTAACTTCCGCTCCTCCGAAAGTGATGTATGTCGCTCTTCTGCCTGTCTTTTTTCCCATTGCTTTAGCTCCTCAGGGAGTTATCAGTAAGCCATATTACGCCTCCCGCGAAGAATACCTCACTCTCGGAGCAAAATCAACGATTAAATGTGCCAAGCAATGTGCTAATTATAGATTTTTGCAGCTATAACCCGCCTACAGCGGGGGTTTCGAATCCCCCCGCCTCCAGTCTATTTAATGTTCTTCCGTGGATGTGATGACACTTTTGCGTATCCTCCGGAAACGGTGAACGACTTAATGTGCTCGTTCTCAGGCAAGCTTGCGCATTTCAACCCTTCATGTATACTATTTGTCCAGCCCGTGTTTGGTTGCGCTGGCAACGAACCCTGCCCGCACTTCAGGTGGCGGGCTTTTTTTTTCATCCATACTCTGCGAACGCTTCTGCTCATCACGAATTCAAGAACCTGGTACGAATGTGGAGTTGGTCGGCAGCAGGTTGCGATGCAGATGCGGCGGGTGCGGCGGCTATCATGGGAGGGCATATGACTTTATGGTTATGGCCAGTTTCTGGATGTAGTAAGGATCAGCCGGGCTGTGGGGGATGTCAATAAAGGGGCGGAGGCGGCGGCCGTGGCGGGCGGCGACGAACGCTTGGGCAGCAAAGCCTTGCATGGTGAGTTGGGGCAGTTGCATGCAGTTTTCGTGGGAGGCGGGGCTTAGAGGACCCCATGCGAGGAACCAGTAGGGCCGGTGGTCGTCCAGATATTTTTCTACCAGTGGCTCGGCGGATTCCGGGGCGTGCCGGCGGATGAGCTGGCCGATTTCCGTCGTCAGCCAAGTCCACCTCGGCATCCCCCGCCAAAGCGAAAGCTGGTTGCTCGATACGTTGCCGCGCGGGTAGCGCCGGGCCTGGTCGAGCCGCTTCTGGAGCAGTTGCCGCGTGGCGGGCAAGAGGCGCGCCAAGGCCTGGTCATCGCCGAGGCGCCGGGCAATGCGGCAGAGTGCAATGTGGCCGGCGAGTCGGGCGTTGCCCCAGTCAACGGTGTCTTTGGTCGACTCGCCGTAGCTCTGTCCCTCGCGCAGGCGCGGCCATATCTCGCGGATGTCATCCCACCGGCCCGTGCGGTCGGCCCAGAGCCAGGCGGCGTAGGCACGCTCCACACCCGCTCTGCGGCTCATGGAGAAAACACGCTCTTCGTGTTTGCCGAGGAGGAAACGCTCGCGAGGCGCGCCCTGGCCGGATTCATGGCGGGCCAGATCGACGACGGGGTTGCGCTGCCGCCATCCCGCCTGCACCCAGGCGACGACTTTCTGCTGCACATCGAGGGGGAGATAAGCATAGGCCCAGGCCAGCGCCTCGAGATCGTCGGCGGGGTCGGTGAAGAACTCCATGTGGTCCACCGGGTGCTTGCCGCCCATCTGGCGGTACGGCATCCAGCGGGGCTGCGAAACGAACTCCTCGACTGCGGCAGTAAGCCGCCTGAACAGGTCGGCTGCCGCCGCAAGGTCCGGCGTCGCGGCGGCGGAATGAGGGGCGAAGATGATCGTATCGCACTCCTCGACCGTGAGCGCCGGCGCATTGATTTCCATCGGCCTCTGTCGCGTACCGGGCGGAAACGGCAGGTCCGCCGGGTAGTACTGCACCGCGTCTTCCTGGTCTCGCTCGGCGACGTAATCCCACTCTATGGGGAACGAATCGGCGACAGCACGGGCCTCGGCGGCGGTGAAGGGATCGATGCCCCAGGCGGCGAGGGAACGCTTGTTCTCAAGCCGAGGCGCCTGGTCGGTGGGTTCAAGTGCCATCAGTTTGCCGCCGCCAGCGTAGAAGATGCGACCATCGGCGACGATTGCGGGCATGTTCGCGGCGTTGTGATTGCCGGTGCAGTGCTCACCCGGCACGCCGCGGCCGAACCCGCGCGGCAGGTCTTCCTGGCCGGGGTCGATCTGCTCGATTTGGCCCCGAACGAGCCGGTGGATAATTCCCACGCCATAGGAGTGGCTGTGGGTCGAGTAGTACAGTCCGGCGCCGTTGCCCGGCCGCGTGCGATCGGCGTAGCAGAGCAATTCGCCGTGGTGATTGGCGAGGTTCAACAGGTATTTGCCGGAGGCTGTCAAAGCGCAGCTTTCGTCGCCGATCATGTTGAGCCCGTTGCCGCAATTGACGACCGACTCGTCGAAGAACGGCTGCAGTCGGCCGTTCGCCGTGTCCAGATAGGCCACGTTTGTTTCTCGCTGATACCCGTGATAGCGGCTCGGCAGGAGCGCCCATATTTTCACGACGACTTTGCCGTCGGGTGTGACGACGGCTGGCATGAATTGGCTTTGGGCCTGGGCGCTGTACAGGGCCGGTACGGTGTACTTCTGCGAGCCATCGTGGGGCGACAGGACAAATCTGGCGCACGACAACGGATCGGCGGCCAGTTCCTTGAGCACCTCGTCCTGGGCATGGTCGAAGTAGTCGGAACGCAGAAAAATTTCCCTGGTGTGACGATCGAAGCGGTCGTTCGCTTCTTTGGAGAATCGCCAGTTGGTCACTTTAGAGTAGGTGCCGGGGTATCTCGTGTCCGGCTGGGACAATTCGTCCGCTCCGAAAAGCGTCATCTCGGCGCGGTCCCAAGGTTGGTGGGCGCGCCACCAGTTGAAGAAAGGAATCGTAGCCACGAGGATGGAGCCGTCAGGGGCAACGACCGGGTGAAAGCCGCGTGCGGTGACTCCGGGCAGCCTTTCGGATATCCAGCGGGCCAGGCCTGTCTCCGCATCGATGCAATGGACCCGCATATCCTCGGGCATGACATACAGGGCATTGCGCTGCGGGTCGATGGCCGGCGACTGGCAGACGGGCGCGCCCGCGTCGTACGTCCACCGCGGGCGGCCGGTGGCGGCGTCGATCGCGTACAATGTGCCGTCCCGCGAGCCGATCATGACGGCGCCTTGCCACGGCAGCGGACTGTTCCAGACAGCGGCGCCGGTGGCGAATCTCCATTGTCTTGCAGGGCGGCCATCGGGCGGGTTCGCCGCAAAGGCCTGTACGGTGCCGTCTGCACAGCCAACCGCTACCAGACCTTCCGGTGTGACGCATGCGGTATGCAGAATGGGGCTGCCGGTTTCGCCGATCCAGAGGTCCCGCCCGGTTGCCGCGTCGACTGCATACAAGCGACCGGTCAGCGTGCCGATGTACAGGCGCCCGCCGACGACCACGGGCTGAACGGTCGGCATGAGGCCCTCCTCATGGAAGTAGCGGACCCACGCCCGCCGCACCGGAGGGGACACTTCTTCGGGAGTGCCGCCCGTGCGCTGCAGGTCGCGAGCCAGCATGGGCCAGTCCGCTCCGCAGGCGGCGGCCGCCTCCAGGCAGACGATCATGACCACGCAACACGTTCGATTGACAAGAGCGCCCATACCAGGTCTCGTTGTCGGGAGTTATTCGATTATAACTTCGTGAATGCCGGCGGACCAGTTATCCTGAAGCACGACTTCGAGTTTGATGGCCGAAGTCTTCACGGGTTCAATGTTGACCTGATTGAAGGCGTCTTTTTCAGCGGTGTACGGGCCCTTGTTCTTGGCAGGCTGCCATTTGCCGTCGGCGTCGCGATAGAGGATGCGCCAGGAGGCGGGGAGATGGCATTCGCCGCGGCCGGTGTCGTCGAACCAGTAGACCTTGACGCACGAGATGTCGCGCGTGCCGTCCCATTCGAACTGCACCCATTCTGTCGTGCCCTTGTGCGGCCAGAAGTCCAGTTGCAGGCCGGACGAGTCGGCGGAATTTACCGGCACGATCTGGTCCTTGATGGCGTCAAGCGAGACGTGCACGTAGGAGGCGGTGGTCTTGCTCGTAAATGCGAGCGTGTCGGCCGGTCTGGGACGTGCCGCTTCGGGCGTGCGGGCGGGCCAGACGGTCATGTGGGCGCGCCCGCGATGGGCCCAGGCGTAGTAGGGAATCGCCGTGAAGGCCTTTTCGGTATGGGGGACGACGCTGCCGTCGAGCATGCGTTTGGCGGTGCGGCCGACGCCGTTTACGATCATGACGCCGTTGAGCAGGTCGGGCCGGAACTCGGTGCTTAGTTTGGCTTCGTCCGGGATGTAGATGTCCAGCACCTCGCCACCGTTGTCGGGGCCTTCGAGGCAGTAGACGATGGGGCCGCGCTCAAGGGCAACTTTGCCCTTGTTGGTCACGACTTCGGGATGCGAAAGGACGCGGCGGACGGGCATGGGGAGATTCAGTTCGATGGTATCGCCCTGCTTCCAGCGGCGTTCGATCCGCACGTAGCCTTTGTCGACGTTCACTGCGGTCGCCCTGCCGTTGATCTTCAATATTACCTTTTCATGCATTTTTCCGGCATACGTGTACAGATCGCTCGGGACGGGTTCGTTGCGGGCCCAGCCTGGGATGCGAAGCATAACCGCGAAGGCGGCCTCTTTTTGCGGCTCGATGCCGATGCGGATATCGCTGTGCCACGGGTACTGCGTCTGCTGGGTCAGGACAACCGACGTATCGGCGACTTCGATGGTTGCGCTTGTGCCCATGTAGAGATTGACGTACAGGTCGCTGTCTTTGGAGGCGTAGACCATACCCGGCACGGAGGGGATGAAGCGAGCGACATTGGAGGGGCAGCACGCACAGCCAAACCAGGGGCTTCGCGCGTGCTGGCCGATGGATTCGAGGACGCATGGGTAGAAGAACAGGTCGCCGCTCATGGAAATGCCGGAAAGCGCCGCGTTGTATAAGGTGCGTTCGAGAACATCGATATACTTACCTTCGCCCGTCATGAGGAACATGCGATGGTTCCAGAGAACGTTGGCGATGGAGGCACAAGTCTCACAGTAGGCGGTCATGTTGGGCAGTTCATAGTGGCCGCCGA
The DNA here is from genome assembly GCA_014859965.1 of Phycisphaerae bacterium. Taxonomy (GTDB): domain Bacteria; phylum Planctomycetota; class Phycisphaerae; order Sedimentisphaerales; family Anaerohalosphaeraceae; genus JACZKQ01. Next base: position 64,309 of record JACZKQ010000134.1, on the reverse strand, counting down.
AGCCTTCGTGGCCGCCGGCGGCGCCGATGCCGCCGGTGAGGTAAAGTTTGGTGCCGACGACATCTCTCCAAATGGCGTCGATGGCCCGGATGTATTCCATATTGCCGGTGAGCGCCGCGACGTCCGCCATGCCTGTGTAGAGATAGGCCGCCCGTACGGAATGGCCTACGGCGGTGGTCTGCTCGGTCACGGGGATGTGGTCCTGGGAGTACTGGCCGTAGAGGCCGCCTTTGCCATCAGGACCGCGACGGCCTTTGCGCCCACGCTGATCGAGGAAGAACTTGGCCTGGTCGAGATACTTTTCGTCGCCCGTTGCGCGGTAGAGCTTACAGAGGGCAATCTCGATTTCCTGGTGGCCGGGCGGATCGGTGCGGGCGTTCGGATTGAAGACTTTGCACATCAGGTCGGCATTGCGGATGGCGACGTCGAGAAACGTCTTTTCGCCCGTGACCTGGAAATGGGCGACCGCCGCCTCGTACATGTGGCCGGCACAGTACTGCTCGTGCATCCCTCCGATATTGGTCCATAGCTTGTCCAACTGGCGATCAGGAACGGAATAGAAGGTAAAGAGATAGCCGTCTTCCCATTGCGCCGCGGCCATGACGCGGATAAGCTGGTCGAGATAAAGGCGCATCATGCGGTCGGGGTTGACCTGGAGCGAGTAGGCAGCCCCTTCCATGATTTTGTAGACGTCGGAGTCGTTGAAATAGGTGCCTTCAAATTTGCCGTCCCGGAGGCCGGCGGCTTTTTCAAAGTTGCTGATGCGGTCGGTTTCTTCGCATTTTTCGAAGGCGTAGGGGATCGTTACGGTGCGGTTGGTCTCCAGTCGCGGCGTCCACAAGCCGTCAGTGACGTGCACATGGTTGAACGGCACCGGTTTGACGTTGTAGTCACGCTGGAGCTGTGCGGGGCCCTGTGCTGCGGCGCAAACCGCTGAAATTGTGAGACAAATGCCGACGAGGCATGTGATTTTTTGACGATGGTTCATGAGTTTCGTCCTTTCCGGCAGACGGCCGCCTTTAATGGGCATGCTTTTCATTTCGGACCTCTTCCTGGCTCACCTTGGGGTTTCGGAGCCTGACTGGTCAATATACCACGTCCGGGCGTGCATGTAAATGCGGTTTTTGGCTGAAAAAGGCTGGGACGACACGCCAGGGACCGGCATCGATCAATTCGATTCACACGAGTGCCGATGACACAGGGGTAAAACCATTAGATCGGGGGTGTGGAAATGCAGGAGTTTCAGTCAAGGAAAGTGGTGGTGATCGGGGCCGGTTCGGTCGGTGCGACCTACTGTTACGTCATGATGCAGACGGGTCTGGCCAATGAGATCGTGCTCATAGATGTCGACCAGCAGCGAGCCGAAGGTGAGGTGATGGACCTGTGCCACGGGCTTGCGTTTGTGCCGCCGGTGCTGATTCGAACGGGGGCCTATCCGGACTGTGCAGACGCCAATCTGATTGTTTTGACGGCAGGCGCCAAGCAGAAGCAGGGCCAGTCGCGGCTGGACCTGGTCCGAAAGAACACAGAAATCATTTGCTCAATATGCGACGAGATCGCCACGTATTGCCGCGAAAGTGTTTTGCTGGTCGTGACCAACCCGGTAGACGTTCTGACGTATGTCGCCATCCGCAAACTGGGGTGGCAGCGCGGGCGGGTGATGGGCTCCGGGACGGTGCTGGACACCAGCCGGTTTCGTTATATGCTCAGCGATCATTGCGGCATGGATCCGCGGAGTATTCATGCCTATGTCCTGGGAGAGCACGGCGATACGGAATTCGCCGCATGGAGCATGGCCCATGTCGGCGGGCTGAAGGTCACAGAGTACTGCAAGACGTGCGGGCGGTGCGAGTTCCAGACGGAGCACCAGCGGATTGAACAAGCGGTTCGCAACTCGGCGTACCATATTATCGATTATAAGGGAGCGACTTACTGGGCGATCGGCCTGGCGCTGCGGCGGATTTCGGAGGCGATCCTGCGGAACGAAAACAGCGTCTTAACAGTTTCGGCACTCATGGTGGGAGAATACGGTTTGCGGGATACATGCCTGAGTGTGCCCTGCGTGGTGGGCACCAGCGGCATCAGTTCGATTATTCAGGCACGCCTGTCGCAGAGCGAACAGGAGGCACTGGCAGCCTCCGCCGATGCGCTCCGGGAGAGCTTTACCCATGCGGATGCGGCTATGGCTGCCGGGTCGCACGCATAGTTTACTCTTATAGTCCAGTGGCGGAGCATTTTCGTGTCCGGCCGGCAGAATGCGGAAATTTTGGAAAAAATGGTTTGAACTGCGAACGCTTCTCGATATAATACCGTGTTTTACCTGTTGCAAGAACTAAGACACGGAGATAAACAAAATGAAAGAAAAGATACATCCGGAATACCAGGTCGTGAAAGTACGTTGCGGGTGCGGCAATTCGTTCGAGACCCGCAGCACGGCGAAGGAAATTCATGCGGAAATCTGCTCTATGTGCCATCCGTTCTATACAGGCAAGCAGAAATTCGTGGACACGGCGGGACGCATCGAGCGGTTCCAAAAGAAGTTCGGGTCCGAGTACTTCAAGAAAAAGAAGTAGCTGTATACCATCTACAACTTGCGCTGTCGGTCATGATTAAACAGATTATGTATTGGCAGCGTAATTTTTTTGTACTTACCCCGCGGTGCGCCGTAGAACTCGGAGGCCGGGCCGTGAAGCCGCAGAGAGCACAGCGTGCGGGTTTGTGTAGCGATCCGGCTCTTGAATTGCCGTAAAGCGTTAAGGTTCCTTGGAAAATGGCTCAGCAGCAGGACCATAATTTACTGACCAAGCTCGACGAACTCGACAACCGCTATGCGGAAATCGAGCGGCAGCTCAGCGACCCGGGAGTGGCCGCTAATCATGAGAAGCTCATTTCGCTGAGCAAGGAGCAGGGCAAGCTCAGACCGCTGGTCACACGATATCGGAAGTTTAAAGAGCTTAGCAGTGGGATTCAGGATGCCGAGACCATGCTGGCCGACGCGGCTATCGAACCCGATTTTCGGCAGATGGCGCAGGAGGAAATCTCGCAGCTCACCGAGCAGAAGTCCACGCTGCTGGAGGAGATCAAAGACACACTGGTGATGGCCGACGACGCGGCGATCGATTCGATCATTATGGAGATTCGGCCCGGCACCGGCGGCGAGGAGGCGGCGCTCTTTGCCCGCGATCTGCAGCAAATGTACGTCAGATATGCGGATCGGCGACACTGGAAGGTGGAAATCCTCGATTTCAGCCCCGCGGAAATGGGCGGGCTTCGCGAGGCTATCATGAATATCAAGGGTCCGGGCGTGTGGGCGGAACTCGGTTACGAAGGGGGCGGCCACCGCGTGCAGCGGGTACCCGAAACGGAGTCGCAGGGTCGTGTTCATACGTCGGCGGCCACGGTGGCGGTTCTGCCGGAGCCGGAGGAAGTGGACGTTCACATCGAACCCAGCGACGTCCTTGAGCACGTCAGCCGCGCCGGGGGCCCGGGGGGCCAGAGCGTCAACAAGCTCAACAGCGCGATCAAGCTCGAGCACGTGCCTACGGGCATTACCGTCAGTATGCGGGAGGAAAAGAGCCAGCATAAAAACCGCGCAAAGGCGTGGCGCATCCTGCGGAGCCGCGTGTACGAACATTACCAGAGCCTCCTCGATAAGGACCGCGAGGACAAGCGGCGCATCATGATCGGCTCGGGCGACCGCTCGCAGCGGATTCGCACGTACAATTTTCCGCAGAATCGGCTGACGGATCACAGAATAAACTTGTCGCTCTACAGCCTCGAACGGATAATCTTAGGCGAGATGGACGAATTGATTGTAGCCCTGCAGGATTTCGATAAGCAGCAACGCTTGCAGAATCTTTGAGCCGACATGGGGGACTGATATGGCGCCCGGACCAAGGGGTGCATACAACGGCGGGCATACCGCCTTGCGGGAGCGCAGGATAGAAGATGATCATTGTCGTCACGGGAACGGTGGGTATTGACAAGAAGCGCTATCTGGAGGAGGTCCGTGCGCTGGCCGCAACCCAGGGGATCGACATTCTGGTGTGCAGTATCGGCGATATGATGTATGCGGAGGCGCCGGATCTGGCTGCGGGGCGTATCCTGGATATTCCTCTCAAGCGGCTTCACAATCTGCGGCGCAGCGTCATGAAGGACATCATCGCGCGATCGCGGACCGTGGAGCATCTCATCGTGAACACGCACGCCACATTTCGCTGGCGGCACGGCCTGTTTCCGGCGTTCGATTTCGACCAGATCCGGCAGCTTGCGGCGGACATGTACGTCTGCATGGTCGACGGGGTCGAGGCGCTGCACGTAAGGCTCACCGAGGAGCATCCGATACGGCACTCGCTCAAAGATTTGCTCGTCTGGCGCGAGGAGGAATTGCTGGCGACGGAGATGATGCAGCGAGGCACCAATGAGGCCGCGCCGTTTTATTGCGTGGCCCGCGGGGTCGAGAGCCCCACGACAGAGACATTCTACCGGCTCGCGTTCGAGCCGCATCGGAAGAAGGCCTATCTGAGCTTTCCGATGACGCACGTCATGGATCAGCCGGGGGTTGTCGCGGAAATCGGTGCGTTTCGGACGCAGATGAAGGAGATGTTCACGTGTTTTGATCCGGCGGATCTCGAAGAGGCGTATCTGCCGTGCTATGCCGCCGAGGCAATAGCAGCTGGCAAACAGCAGATCGAGGTGACCGCATTGGGGCGGCGCATCCGCTTCGACGCCAGGGAGGTGCTGCAGATTCGCGGCGACATCAACAGCCAGATCTACGCACGCGATTTCGCCCTGATCGATCAGTCGGACATGATCATAAGCTGTGTGCCCGGCCTGTCCGACGGGCGTGCGGCGATTTCCAGCGGCGTGGAGCGCGAACTCCAGCATGCCCATGAGGCGGGCAAGGACGCGTATGTGGTGTGGACGGCGCCGGCGGGACCGTCGGTGTTCGTTACGCAGACGGCGACGAAGGTTTTTTCCGGCATGGACGAAGCCGTCGCATTCTTCAAGACAGAATACGCACTGGCGGAGATGTGACATGGACACCGACCGGACAGAGGCAGGCGATATGGCTGAATCGTTCGACGGCGCAAGCTGTCCCGGCGTGCCGACGACGAAGGAACAATTGGCCGCCTGCATCGATCATACGGTGCTCAACCCGTTGGCCACAAAAACAGCCATTGAACGGCACTGCCGCGAGGCCGTTGCTTACGGGTTCCATGCGGTGTGTGTGCCGCCTCAATGGACCGCAGCGGCGGCGGATCTCCTGCGCGACCAACCGGTGGAGGTCGTCGGTTTGGCCGGCTTTCCGTCCGGAGAGGATTCGCCGGCGATTAAGGCCCGACAGGCTCGCGAGGCGATCATGGCGGGTGCGGATGAAATTGATATGGTGACGGACGTGTCGGCCATTATGGAGGCCGATGTGGAGCGTTTAGCGGGGGATATGAAAGCGGTTTACAGGGAATGTCACAGAATGCGCCCGCCGGTGCTGCTGAAAGTCATTATTGAATCAGCGGCCTTGACGGACGAGCAGATCCTCTTTGCCTGCCGGACCGCGGAGCAGGTGGGCATTGATTTTGTTAAGACCAGCACAGGGCTGCGGCCGGAGGGTGGGGCCACCGCTGAAGCCGTTAAACTCATGGCCGAAAGCGCTCCGAACTGCCGGATCAAGGCGGCAGGCGGTATCCGGACAGCGCAACAGGCATTGCAGATGCTGGCGGCCGGGGCAAGTCGCATCGGCACTTCGGCATCCGTTCAGATCATGGAAAATTTCGACAATGAGGTCGGTCCATCATGACCGCGCGTTCGGACACGTCGTGTTCGGCAGCCTCTCACCGGACCGTCCGCCTGCACTGCAAGAGCCTCGCGATGCAAATCCGGCCGGACGCCCTCACCCAGTTGTTCGCACAGCGGCCCCTGCCTGCAATTTTGGGCGGCAATGAGGCAGACTGCCAAGCCAACCGTTTCGGCGTGTGGGCCGCGGAACCGAGAGAGGTTTTTGAGTGCAGCGCCGACGAGCAGCGGCCTTTGGAACGATTACAGCAGGAGGTGAGTCGATACGCTCTGGATGCCCCCGGCGCCACGGACTTGCCCGCGGGCATGTTTTGCGGCGGATGGATCGGGTACTTCAGTTACGATCTCGGACGGTTTATCGAAAAGACGCCCGCCGTGGCAGTGGACGATCTGCACCTGCCGCTCATACGCCTTTGCTTTTACGACCGTGCCGTCTGTTATGACCGCCTGGAGCAGCGGTGGTGGCTCGTGGCGCTGGAGATGGAAGAAGACGTTCAATTGCCCCGGGCAAAATTAGATGGATTGCTCCATTTGTTGAGAGAGGCACAGAACGCGATTGTTCCGGCCGTCGGCGAGGGGGATCTTGGGGCCGTGGATGTGTCGCGGACCGGCTGCAATATGAGCCGCGGCGCCTACTTCGACGCACTGAAGCGAATCCGGCAGTACATTTGCGACGGCGACGTTTACCAGATCAATTTTTCACAGCGTTTCGAATGTGCCTATGATCGTTCACCGATCGCACTGTATCACTGGCAGAACCGCTACAACGCCAGCCCGTACGCCGCATACATCGATGCGGGGCGGTTTTCAATCATCAGCGCGTCGCCGGAGATGTTTTTGACCGTGCGGGACGGGCGGGTTTCGACCCAGCCGATCAAGGGCACGCGCCGGCGGCTCGTTTGGCACCCGGAGGCGGCGGTGCTCAATGAGGCGAATTTTCTCGAACTTGTGCGCAGCGAGAAGGAACAGGCCGAACTCAACATGATCATTGATCTGGAGCGGAACGACCTGGCCCGCATCTGCGTACCGGGCAGCCGCTTTGTCTCGCAGCCGCGGACGATCGAAACTTACCCGACGGTCTTCCATGCCGTGGCAACCGTCGAGGGAAGGCTGAGGCCTGCATGCAGCTTCACGGATATCCTGCGGGCGGTCTTTCCGGGCGGGTCGATCACGGGTGCACCGAAGATTCGCGCGATGGAGATCATCGACGAGCTCGAACCGACCCGACGGGGCGTATACACCGGCAGCATCGGCTATATCGGTCTCGACGGCAGCGTATGCTTGAATATCGCTATTCGCACGGTTATCATTGCCGGCGGCACGGCGTATGCGCAGACCGGGGGCGGCATTGTCGCGGACTCGGAACCCGAAGCCGAGTGGGAAGAGACGATCACCAAGGCCAGGGCGCTGCTTGCCGGAATCGCTGCGGTGCAACAGTCATAAGAATTGGACGGGATACGATGGCGAAGGTATTCTTAAACGACAGGCTGGTAAAGGCGGCTGAAGCCGCAATTGCGTACAACGACAGCGGGTTTCTCTACGGCATGGGGCTGTTTGAGACAATGCGCAGCCGGGGCGGAAAGGTCTTCGGGCTGGGCGATCACCTGCAGCGGCTTTTCGCCAGCGCTGAGGCACTGTCTATAAATCACGCCTGGGATAGAGCATACATCACCGAGGCAGTAACCGCCCTGCTGGAAGCCAACGGCCTGTCGGATGCCCGGCTGCGCCTGACGCTGACCAACGGCCCGCCGCGGGCGGAGAACGAAACACATCCGACGCTCTTGATTACAGCGACGGATTTTGCTCCGTATCCTGCGGAGTACTATGACAGCGGCGTACGGGTGGTGCTGACCGAGGCGCGGCAGAACCCGACGGACCCGCTGAGCGGCCACAAGAGCACCTGTTACGCCTCGCGGCTGCTGGTGCTGAGCGCTGCGCATCGCAAACTCGCCGCCGAGGCACTGTGGTTTACGATGGACAACCGGCTGGCGGAAGGCTGCATGAGCAACGTGTTCCTCGTTAAGAACGGCGCCATTGTCACGCCTGATCTGTCGGCCGGTATACTGCCGGGCATCGCCCGCAAAACCGTGTGCGAACTGGCCGCTGCCGCGGGCATCGCCTTGGAGGAGAAGGATCTTACAATTCATGACCTGTTAGGGGCCGATGAAGTATTTGTCACTAACGTGGTGATGCTGACGCTGCCGGTGGTCGCCGTGGAAGCTCATACTGTGGGCTCAGGCAAACCCGGGCCGGTGACGAAGCGTTTGCTCAGCCTGTTTAACGAGTACATTGCAACACATTGAGCTATAAGGGACCTGCAATGAAGATAGACCGGATCGCCGCCGAAATCGAAAAGATCGCACCGCTGAAGCTGGCTCAGGACTGGGACAATGTCGGATTTCTCATAGGTGATCCTGATCGCGAGATCGACCGCATACTCGTGACGATCGATATCACGCGGGACGTTGTCGCCGAGGCCAAGGCGTACAAAGCGGACCTGATCGTAAGTTACCATCCGGCAATCTGGGATGGGCTCAAGAAGATCACCGCCGCGGGGCCCAGCGGCGTAATTTACAATCTGATCCGGGCCGGAATCGGCGTGTATTCGATTCACACTTCGCTGGACGTGGCCGCCGGGGGCGTCAACGATGCATTGGCCGACATCCTCGGTCTGGTCGAATGCGGACCTATAGGCGATTATGTGGATGATCCCGCTGGGCCGCTCTACAAGCTGATCACCTTCGTGCCGGCGCCGGATGTGGACAAGGTCGCCGAGGCGGTGCATGCCGCCGGCGCCGGGCAGGTCGGCAACTATGCAAAATGCGCGTTCCGCACCGAAGGCACCGGTACGTTTCTGCCGCTCGAAGGTGCAAGCCCTGCCATCGGACGCCAGGGCAAATTCGAAAAAGTCGAAGAAGTACGTCTGGAGACAGTAGTCGCGGCCGCAAAGGTCACCGCAGTGGTCGCCGCCCTTCGCAAGGCCCATCCCTACGAAACCCCCGCTTTTGATGTTGTTCGTCACTGGGATGTCGAAAAGACCTTCGGCCTTGGGCGGATCGGCCGGCTCGCCGAGCCCCGCCGCGTCGACGATCTCCTGGCACGCATCAAGGAGGTCACGGGCGCCGCCGCGGCGGGCATCATCGGCGATCAGAAACGCACCGTCAAGACCGCCGCCGTCTGCGCGGGCTCGTGCGGCAAGCTCATAAGCAATGTTATCGACCGCCAATGCGACTTGTATCTTACCGGCGAACTGAAGCACCATCAGGCGTTGATGGCCCAGGAGGCGGGCTTGACCTGCATCTGTCTGTCGCACACAGTCTCCGAGCGTTTTGCCCTGAAAAATCTTGCAAAACAGTTGAAAAAAGGGCTCAGCGGCGTCACAATAAAGCAGAGCACCAAAGACAGGGATCCGTTTGTTTGGAAGACAATATGACACAGCAGCAGGAAACCGGCATGGACGCGGCACAGACGCCTGATGACGCACCGGCGACAGACCGGCAAGCGGTCGACGGGGGCGGTGAGCCGACTCCGGTGGAAGATAACGATATAGACGAACAGATATGTGACGATCAGCTCGTTGACGGTCTCGTGGAAGACCAGACACCCGCAAACGAAGCTGACGACGAACCCTCGCTTGACGACGATTCGCCTACTGATGGAGCGGACGACAGCGACGGCATGGAGGACGGGACGGACAGCGAGGAGGACGACGAAGACGACGAGCCCGACGGCGAGATCATGAGCGACATGGACTCGGTGATCGAGGCGATCTTGTTCGCCAGCGATGAGCCGCTGACGCCTGCGCGGCTGGTCAGCGTGCTCGAGGCCGGGTCGGTCAAGCAGGTTCGCCGCAGTGTCAAGGAGCTCAACAAGAAATACGCCCGCTCCAATTGTGCGTTTCGCATCGAGGAGATCGCCGGCGGTTACCAGATGATGACGCTGCCGGCGTATAATCCGTGGCTGCGAAAACTGCTGCGGGTCCGGACGGACAACAAACTCACTCAGGCTGCCCTTGAAACACTGGCGATCATCGCTTACAAGCAGCCGCTCATCCGTGCCGACATCGAAGCCATTCGCGGCGTCGCCAGTGGGGAGGTCATCCGCAATCTGATGTACAAGGGGCTCGTGAAAATCGTGGGGCGGGCGGAAGTCATCGGACGGCCCATGCTTTACGGCACAACCCGACGATTTCTCGATATCTTCGGGCTCAGTTCCCTCAAAGACCTGCCCAAGGTGGAGGAACTGAAGAAACCGGATTAGAAGTGTACCGGACGCAGACGTTGAGATGTAAACACCGAAGCCAAAAATTGCTTGACGACGTCGGGCATATCGCCGAATAAATAGAGTGGAGCGCTAAGGGGCTAACGTATTTTCAGGGAAAGGGGGCAGACGATGGCGAACCAAAGAATTTACGAACTGCTGGGGGACGAGGCGGACGCACTTCTTAACTATAAGGCACGGGGTTTCAGCAAGGAGCTGCTGCATCCCTGCGGGCCGGATTTCGTGGAACGCGTCGTGGCGGGGACGGACCGAAAGCCCGGTACGCTGCGAAACTTTCAGGCGATACTGAATCATGGACGCTTAGCCGGTACGGGGCATGTTTCGATATTGCCGGTCGATCAGGGAATCGAGCATACCGCGGGTGCAAGCTTCGCGCCCAACCCGCAATACTTCGATCCGGCCAACATTGTCAAACTCGCCATCGAAGGCGGCTGCAACGCCGTCGCCTCGACGTTAGGCGTACTGGGCGCGGTTTCGCGCAAGTACGCGCACCGTATACCATTCATCGTCAAGCTCAACCACAACGAGCTGCTGACCTATCCCAACAAGTACGATCAGATCTTCTTCGGCTCCGTCGAACAGGCCTTCGATCTTGGGGCCGCAGCCGTCGGCGCAACCATCTACTTCGGCTCCGAAGAGTCGAACCGACAGATTGAGGAGGTCTCTGAGGCGTTCGAAATAGCACACGACCTGGGCATGGTCACGATTCTATGGTGCTACCTCCGAAACAACGCTTTCAAAACGAGCGAGGCGGATTATAACGTGGCGGCCGACATGACGGGACAAGCCAATCACCTGGGTGTAACGATTCAGGCGGATATTATAAAGCAAAAACTGCCGGTATCCAACCGCGGTTTTGAGGTGTTGAAGTTCGGAAAGACCGACCCGCGAGTATACGACAATCTCATCCCCGATGACAATCCGATCGAGATGACCCGCTTCCAGGTGGCCTGCTGCTACATGGGGCGGTGTCCGCTGATCAACTCCGGCGGTTCGTCCGGCAAGAACGACCTGGCCCAGGCGATCCGAACGGCGGTAATCAATAAACGGGCCGGCGGACTGGGACTCATCAGCGGGAGGAAGGCGTTCCAGCGCACGATGAAAGAAGGCGTCGAACTGCTGAACCTGATTCAGGACGTCTACCTCGACAGTTCGATCACGGTCGCCTGACGCCGCACCTGTCTGGACTGCCGGCGATCACGAAAGCCTGCGGGGCAGCCTGCTTTACGGCGGCATAAGCCACTTTGAGAAGTTGCAGGTAGTCTTTGACGTCATAACCCTGGCTGCCTACTTCGCACGGCAGGGCTCCAAACTTGGCGAACTTCCCTGGAAGCCCTGATGCTGCGCCCGCCGCGAATCAGTTGTTGAGGTGCACGATCCGAGCGCCGTCGAAGCCATTGAAGCGGGTCGAGGAGGCGATACTGTAGGCGCCGATGTTCTCTGTATAGAGGCAGTCGCCGATCTCCAGATCCGCCGGCAACTGCGCCGAAAGCGTCACCTTGTCAAAGCTGTCGCACGTTGGCCCGACAACGGCACAGACCTCCGCAGCGCCCGTCCTGTATGCCTCAAACTCGGGAACCCAGTGGTCGAAGACCACGCCGGAAAACGTGTGATACACGCCGTCGTTAATATGATAGAAAATTTTGCCGTCCCGCCGGGCCTTTCCGATGATCTCGGACACGAGCACCGCGGCGGTGGCAACCATGAATCGCCCCGGCTCGGCGATAATCTCCACGTCATCTTCAAAGAGGCGTTCGCACTCGGCGTTTATCACCGCGGCCAGTCTGGCAAACTGCGGGACGCGCGAATCATACGGCACCGGAAAACCGCCGCCTATATCCACAATATTGATCTTATGCCCGCGCTTCTCTGTATCGCAGACTACGTTATGGACGATACTCAGTGCAACCGCGTAATTGTCGAACGTGGTGCACTGGCTGCCCACATGGAAGCTGAGCCCCTCAACCACGAGCCCAAGGTCCAGTGCCTGATCGATCAACTGCCGGGCATCGCCGGGCTCGGCGCCGAACTTGGAGCCCATTTCCACCTGCGAGCCAACGTCCGGCACCCGCAGCCGCAGGACCACCCCCGCCGTGTCGCAATGTGCCTTGATCTTCTTTAGCTCGTCAGCATTGTCAAAAGTCACTAGCGGTTTATATCGCCGTATTTTGCTCAGTGTGGCGGTGTCCTTGATTGTATTGGAGAAGATGATCTTGTCCCAGATGTAAAATTCCTTGTCCTTCTCCTCGAAATGGCTGATGTAATCGTAAACCTGCATAAACTCGTTATACGACGCCACATCGAAACTGGCCCCTTCGTCGAACAGCGTCCGGATGATTTCCGGATGGGAGTTGGCTTTCACCGCGTAATAAGCCTGTACGCGAGGCAGGTGCTTCTTGAATGCGCGGTAGTTGTCCCTTATCCGCTGATGGTCGATGATGAACAAGGGCGTACCGTGCTCCCGGGCCAGTTTGAGAGATGTTTCCTTCATATCACCTTCGTTTCGTATCAGGCCGTGAGCTTCTCGATGGCCTTCTTGAGCATGTCGACTTCCGTGTTGTTTTCCAGATACGATGCGATGAGCTTCTTATGCAGCTCGTCGCGACGGTCATAGAGCCGTTTGAGCTGTTTGGGCTCGGTCGTTTGAATGACGTAGGCAGCCATCATCGGCAGAGCGACCGTCACATCGAGATAGGCCGTCACGGCCTCGTCAAGCTTCGACGGGTCGATCTTGCCCCAGCTTGCCGCTTCGCTGGGCGGTGCACCGGAGAGTCCGCCCGTATCCGGCCGGGCATCGGTCACGTTGATGTCGTAATCCTGCCCCACCTCCGGGATCATCAAGACTTCCTGTATCTGCGGCTCAGTTTGGAGCATGAAATTCTTGGGGCTTCCGCCGCCGATCAGCATGACGGCTGTTTTGCCCTTTTCATATCGCTTGGCGTTCAGAATAATGGCGGTGGACTCATTGACGTCGATGCTCGGGTTAATCTTCAGTTTGAAACGGTCACCCAGGCCCTTTGCCTCGGCGAGCAGTTCCAGACCCGCCACATTCATGCCGATGGTCGAATCGCCCGGCGACGAGGTGAACACGGGAATACCGTTGCGGTAGGCCGCCGCCAGAACACTGACCTGGCCGAGACCGTTTTTCTGCTCGTGTTCGTTAAGCACCTTGCCGAGATGATGATAGAATTCCCGCGTGCCCATCTCCTTCTGGAATTCCGGCCGGAGCATAATATGCCGCAGCCGGCGATCTGATTCCATGAGGACATCCTCATAATCGAACAGGATGTCGTAAATGCGCGTAATCCCCTTGTCCCGCAGATCCACATCGTCCACCAGGTGGCTGCCGCGATGCATCGGCAGGTTGAACGCGAAATGCAGATCGTGGTACATGTTGGCGCCCGTGGCGCTGAGCCAGTCGATGAAGCCGTGATTCATCAGCGGTATGATCGCCGAAGGACCTAAACCCGCTGGCGTGAGCGCCCCGGCGATGCTCATGCCGATCGTCACGTCGGGCTGGGAATACTTGTCCCGAAGCAGGTGGCAGGCCGCTCTCAGCCGTCCCGCATTATAGGCATCCATGCCGTCGATGAGCTGTACAATGTCCATCGCCTTTGTGATTGGCTTCGGAAGTATTCGTTTGCCGCAGAGATACTTCGATTTATCGCGGCCGTGTCCCTTGTCGTTTCCCATGGTCTTACCCGTAAATAGTTTTGGATACGTCGGGCCGCGCCAAACGTTCGGGCGGCTCGGCGGGTCATTCTACACAAACACTGCCGGGATGGGAAGCCTCGACAATAATAAAATGGCGAGGTGTCGCCGCGGGCCCCCATAATGAAGAAGCAGGACGGACACCATGTATCCGTCCTGCTTGCAATACTGCGATTCTCCGGTACGATCCGGATTTAGTCAACGCGCCAGTCGGCGGTGCGCATCACCTGCGGCTCGGGCGTTTCCACCGGCGGCCGCGAAGGTGCAATGTAGTCAACGGGCTGGAATTCGACGGTGCTGTTTTTCACCATAGCCAGCTTATCAGACCAGTTAATCAGAGACGCCGTCTGAAGCTCTGTCTGGCGCTTCTTCAATTCGGCCAGCTTGCGGGCCGAGTTCTCGCGGGCGGCCGTAGCCTGCGCGAGTGCGCCGGCCAGGTCGGTCCGTTTCATCGCCATCGCGTTTTCCTCGCCGGCCTGCTCGATAATACGCTCAGCCTTGACTTGCTGGATGCGTGCATTGAAGCGGGCCTTGACGGCATTGAGATAAACCTCCGCCGCCTGACGCTTGGCGCTGTTGGCCGCCACAATGATGTTCATGTCGGCCTGTGCAGTGGCATATCTGGCGTCGATGTCCGCGTTTCCGCACAGTTTCGTCGTATTCGCATCGGCCGTCATCCGGTCGCAAGCCGCTTCGCCTCGAAGGCTCTGGCTCAGTGCCAGTTCCCGGTCGCGTTCGATCTGGGCCTTGGCCACTGCATGCTCCATCGCGAACTGGGCGTTCAGACGGCTGATTTCTGCGTCGGTCCTCTGCTGGAGAACCGTCGCCCGCGTCAAGGCCTCCTGATAATCCGCTTGCGCGATCCGCTCGGCGGACTTGATTGTGTTCTCAATTTTCGCCAGTTCCGCATCGAGCGATCTGCGGGCCGCATCAATCTGAGCGTCGATCTGCAGAGCAAGGGCTTCCTGAGATTCAAATACGCTCTGAGATTCGGCCATCAGCTTGGAATACTCGGCCTCGCCCCGCTGCTGCACCGCCCACAGCGTCACATTCAGCTCTTTCACATCATTGGCGCCGCGCACAGTAACCGCCTGGGCTTCTGCCGCGAGCTGCTCGCCACGCGCTGTGGCGATCTGCTCCAGGGCGTTGGCCTGGCTCTGGTGGTCCAGGACCTCGGCTTCTTTTTCCTTGCGGAAAGATTCGGCTTGGACCAGGTGCTCGCGATATTTCGATTCGAGGACGTCCATCTCCTTGGCAGTCTTGCTCTCAATTTCGGTGAACCGTGCACGAGCCTGGGCCTCAAGGGCGTCGGCAATGGCCAACTGTTCGGCGGCAACCGCATCTTCTTGCGTCTTGACGGCCAGCAGGTTTGTCTGGGCTTCAGTGTATGTGGCATTGCACACCAGCTCACGGGCGTCCGCCTGGGACCTGGCCCGCATCACCTCGGCAAAGCCAATGCGGTACTGGGCGATGTGGTCCGGCTCGATCCGGGGCGCTGTCGGCACAACCTGCGGTGTCGCCGGCACACGGTGAAGGGCATCGGTATGCTGCACGATGCAGGTGGTGTTCTTGTCGATCTCTACTTTGCTGGCGGCTTTCTTGGCGGCGATTTCTTCGAGCACTTCCTGCTTGATGCGCGCCGCTTCGGCCTCGGCCTCGGCAATGATCTGGCGCTTTTGCGCTTCGGCAAGAGCTTCGGCATGGGCTGCCGTCTGACGCACGGCCTCGGCACGCGCGGCGGCTTCGGCCTTGACGAATTCGGCGCGGGCGATCTGCTCGGCGCGGTCCGCACCGGCCCGTATCTTGCTGATCTCGTTCATTTCGTCGCTGAGCCGGGCCTGCACTTCAGCAAGGTGCGAGGCGTAGTCGGCCGCGGCGCTGTTTTCATGATGGTGGATCTCCGCCCGCAGACGATCAATCTCGGCCATCGCCCGATCGAAGCGGGTCGGCGCATTGGCGGACTTCTCCTGCGTTTTTGCCCGGGCTGCAGCCTTGACGGATGCCGCTTCGGTGAGTTTCAACTGATACGCTTCGCCGGCAAGGTTCGCCTCGATCGTGGCGGCCCTGGCCCGCAGTTCCCTTACGCGTGCCGCTGAATCTTTAAGAATGGCCTCACGAAGACCGATCAGCCGGTCGGCTTCCGCCTTCGTCTGGACCTTTGTCGATCTGAGTTCTTCTTCGAGTTCGTCCACACGCGCTGCCGTCGCCAGTTGCACCGACTTGGCCTGCGCCTCAAGCTCCATGACAGTCGCTGCGGCGCGTTCCCGAGTCGCCTTTGCGGCTTCGGTCATTTCAAGAATCTTCGCATTGCTCTCGACCTCGATCGCATTGTGAATCTCTTTAACCTGTTCGATGCGAGCCGTTTGGCTCTCGAACTTTTCGCGTGCGTCGGCTACGATATCGTTGCGTTTGCTGTCGTTTTCTTTAATAAGCGCCCCGACCGTCGTCTCCTTGCGTTCCAGCAGCGCATTCAGCTCTGCTTCACGGGCCTCGATCTGCGCCATCGCCTTACCGTATTCTTTGCGGTACTTCTCGCGAAACGCGTCGGTGTCTTTCAGGTTCTTGTTGACCTGTGCTGCCAACTCCGTACGTCGCGCATTGAAGTCGGCCATTTGCTTGCTCAGTTCGGCACGGGCCTGCGCGTCATAAGCATCTGCTTCTTCCATGGCCGCCTCGACTTTCGAAACGCCGATTTTGCCTTCGCTCACGTACATGATCGGCAGATCGGAATTGTTGGCCAGAGTGGAAAACTCCGAATGCGCCCTGCTGATTTCCAGACGTTCAGGAGAGGGCTTAATAACCCGACCGTAACGGTCGGCGCACCCTGACAACAGCAACGTGAAAATCAGCCAAAGACTGATGACCCCTCGTACGAACTCCCTCTTTCTTGCACCCATCACACTACCTCCGATGTCTTGAAATAGAAATGTACCGCCCGTCGCCTGTCAACGGAGTCGGCACATCATGTTTCGTCACAAAGAAAGTGGCACTTAAGGAGGCAGAAGTGATTTATGCATGCCCATAAAAAAAAGGATTAAAGTGGCCGATAATAAGGGCGGTGTGGGTCGGCGCCCGGATTGCTGACGCCGACTTACAAAAAAAGTCGGGGAGACAGGATTTGAACCTGCGACCTCTGCGTCCCGAACGCAGCGCTCTAGCCAAGCTGAGCTACTCCCCGGCATCGAAACCGGCAATATACAGAAGTTTCGGCGCGATTGCAAGCCACAATAAATCACAATAAATTAATTGGATCAATATCGTAAGCCGAGTGCACCGCCGGGCGAACGGGCGGCAAGGCCCTGAAACAGACAAAAAACCGGCTTAAGGGCTCGACAGATGGGGCTTGAAGGATGATTTGCATGCGGTGAAAGCTGTGAATTCGACTGATTGCGGCAGGTACAGGCCCGCGAACGGTGATATTGAGCCCTTCACGGCCGATAACGGCGTCGACCTGTCGCCGGATCGCTTGGCAGGCCGCCTCCAGCCGTTCAAAACTGGCGTCTTTCGCCCGAATCATCGCCATTCGTCCAAACGGCGGCAGATTGCACCTCTGGCGGTGCGGCAGTTCGGCTTTCACGAAGGCCTCGAAATCGTTAGCCATCGCCAACCGGATGGCCGGCTGGTCCGGCATGAGGGTCTGCACGATCACCGCACCCCCCTTTTCCGAACGGCCGGCACGCCCCGCCACCTGCGAAATAAGCTGGAACGTCCGCTCGTTGGCGCGGAAATCCGGAAGCGCCAGGGCGGTATCGGCGCTGATGACGCCCACCAACGTCACGTTGGCAAAATGCAGGCCCTTTGCCAACATCTGGGTGCCGGCGAGAATATCAATCTGGCCCTGCGCAAAGTCGCTCAGCAACTGGTAATATCGCTCGGGATCGCCTCCCTGCATGCTGTCGGTGTCCACGCGCAGGACACGCGCCGCGGGAAACTTCACAGCCAGTTCCTCCGCCAGCCGCTGAGAACCCACGCCGATCATCGCCATGCGCTTGCCGCACAGCGGGCACGTTTCGGGCACGAGCGTCTTGGACAGGCAGTAATGGCACATCGCATATCCCGAGGCCATGTGCTTGCCGAGAAAGGTTTCGCGTTTCTGAACGCCCGGTTTCTTATGGAACGTCAGTGTCACGTCGCAGTTATGACAATGAAGCGTATGCCGACAACTCGCACAGAAAACAAAATTGCTGTAGCCGCGGCGATTGAGCAGCAGGATTGCCTGCTCTCCGCGCGCCAGCACCTCCGCAAGATGCTGTTCAAGCAGCGGACTGATTAGCTGGACCCCCTGCCCGCTGCCGCCATTGAATGCCGTCGACATGTCCACCAGCTTTATCTCGGGCATGGGCAGATCCATCACGCGATGCGGCAGACGCAACAGCGTATAATGCTTTTTTGTGCGGCAGTTGTGCAGCGTCTCCAGCGAAGGCGTCGCGGACCCCAGAAGGCAATGCGCGCGAGCGAAATGGGCCCGCATAATCGCCACATCGCGTCCGTGATAGCGGGGCGTCGTGTCCTGCTTGTACCCGGCGTCGTGCTCTTCGTCCACGACGATCAGTCCGAGGTCCGGTACCGGCGCAAAAACCGCCGAACGCGCCCCGACAATTACATCCGCCTGGCCCGCCTTGATGCGCTGCCATTCGGCATTGCGCTGCGGGCCGGTCAGTTGCGAGTGAAGCACCGCCAGGCGGCTGAACCGTGACCGAAACCGCTCCACCGTCTGCGCCGTCAGGGCGATCTCCGGCAACAGCACTATCGCCTTGCGGCCCTGCTCGATTGCGCACTGGATCGCACGTATGTAGACCTCGGTCTTGCCGCTATCGGTAACGCCGTACAGGAGACTGACGCCGAATTGCCGCAGGTTGAGTTGATCGGCAATATGCTGCGCCGCATAATGTTGATCGGCGTTGAGTTGAATGGATACGTCGGACGATTGCAGCCCGCACGGCACGGCAGGCGAAGTTCGCACATGCTCCTTCTGATATGTGCGAATCAGCGATTTTCTCACAAGTTGTTTAAGCGGGGCATCCGTACACTGCGCCGTCTCCAACAGACCCTTCCTGGCCATCGCACTGTCGGCGTCCACAGCCCCGGCCTGTCGCAGAACGTCGAGAATCGCCCGTTGTTTGCCCCCCACTGTGTTTTGCACGCAGTCCTCTTCACCGCCTGCAAGATAGACGTATATCTCCTTCTTGACGCCCATCCCTTTTTTAACCGCCGCCGGCACGACGGCCGCAAGCACCTGCCCCAACGGACACACGTAATAGGCGCTGATCCACCGCGCCAGCTCCATGAGCGGACCATCAATCAACGGCTCGGCGTCCAGCACTTTGTTGATTGTCTTGAGTTTGAATTGCCGCGTGCCGGCGCGTTTTTCTCGTGAGGAATCGGACTCGATCACCGCCACGCAGAACCCCATCGTCGGCTTGTTGCCCCGTCCGAACGGCGCCTCGATCCGCTGGCCCACCGCTATGGGCCACAGCCGCTCGGGAGCCGAATAGTCAAACTCCGTATCCACCCCTGTGTCGAACGCGATACGCACAATATGAGCGCCGACTTCGACGGGGTCTTCGTTATCGAACAGGCTTTTCGTGCGATCCTTCTTCATCTCTGTCCGCCGCGGACTCAGTCGTCGTACACGCCTTCGCCTCGACGTTTTTCCGCCACCTCGCTGATCTCCGTATCCTCCAACATATCGATGCCGATGCGGCCGATGAGCGTCTTGATGTAGTCGAGGTGCGGACACGGCGGCGCGTGGTAGTTGTCCTTCGTCATACACGAAGAAAGCTGCACGACAATCTTGTCCTTTCCGATGTCCTCCTTCTTCTTGAGCCGGCGTTTCAGCAGCGTCAGCTTGCGATGCACTGCCCGCCCGCAGCAGCCGCCGCAGCTAATATGCAGCACCCGGTACGCCTTGTCCTTTGGGTACTCGGAAAACCCGCCCGTCCGTTCGTAATACGCTTTCTCACAGAAATATCCCGGACACCGCTGCTTGACGATGTCGCACTGAACGATGACAACATATTCCTTGTTAAGCAAATCTACCATCGCAGCCTCTATTCGAACAGTACGCCGAGTGACTTTCTCTTATCCGCATCGATGGCATCCGGCCGGGTCCAGACGGCCAGTTCGAGCGATTTCCTGCACGCGCATGTTTCGTCGCAGAGGCTGCCGTCAGCCGACAATACGGCCGTCAGCAGTTTTGCCGCATTGGCCGTCGCCGCCTGCACGTGCCCCAGAATCTCCTCCAGCAGCGCCTTCTTGCCCTTGGCGGGATCGTGTTCCTTCCAGCAGTCGTAATCACTGGCCAGCGCAATCAGTGCGTAGCACATCTGGGCCTCGCGGGCCAGCTTCGCCTCCGGCATGGCCGTCATGCCGATCAGGTCGCCGCCCCACTGCCGATGCATGAGCGACTCGGCCCGCGTACTGAACTGCGGACCTTCCATGCAGACATAGGTGCCCTGGTGGTGCGTGACCGCATCAACGTCGGCCGCGGCGCTTATGATCAAAGTCCGCAATCGCCCGCAGCACGGGTGCGAAAGCTCACAGTGGACCGCGCCCAGGCCGCCGAAAAAACTGCTCTGCCGCCGGTACGTTTTGTCTATGAACTGGTCGACCACTACCAGCTCGCGCGGGGCAATGCCCTCACGCAGCGAGCCCACCGCCCCGCTTGCAATCAGCGTCGTCACACCGAGCTGCTTGAGCGCGAAGACGTTGGCGGCGTATGGGACCTCGCTCGGCGACATCGTGTGATCGCTGCCGTGACGGCTGAGAAAAGCAACCTTTTTTGTCCCGAGCCGTCCAACCGCAACCGGGGCGCTGGGTCTGCCGAATGGCGTATCGACCTGGCGGTGCTCCACACCGTCGATCATTTTCAGGACAGCGTCCCCAACGCCCGTCCCGCCAATAATACCAATCATTTCTTCCTTCATGCCGTGGAATCTCCAAAAATGACATCCAACAGCCATGCTAACGCCATCGGACCCCGATTTCAAGAACCAAACGAGCCAAGCAGGGTTGTCGCATTCTCCGGACGTCCTCATCCCAAACACGGCCTGCGGCGACCTTGGAGAGCAAAACCGTTTGGGCAGAGGCCAAAATGGGAGCATCTGTTCGCCGGGGGGGATTTTGGCCTCTGGGACCCCGGACGGTTTTGCTCTGTCCTCCGGCGACACCTGCGCTGCGAGCGATGAGGAGAATGCGTCTGCCCTATGAGCCGAGTAAGGGGTCGAAAACATTCGGTCACGACGCTATAATGAAGTCAATGAACCTGACCCAATCGATAAAGGAAGCGGCCCTTGCACTTGGCTTTGATCTCGTAGGCGTCACCACGGCCGAGCCGATCTCCGCCGACGAACAAGCCTGTTTCGAAAAATGGCTCAGCATGGACTGTGCCGCGGGCATGTCCTGGATGCACCGCAATATCGCCAAACGAATGCATCCGGCGGCCCTGCTGAACGGCGCCCGCTCGGTCATCTGCACCGCGACCGTCTACGGACCATTGAGTCCTACTGAAACTCCGGAGCCGCCTGGCGCCGGGCCGCATGGCCGGATCGCCGATTATGCCCGACTGGACGATTACCACGTTTTCCTGAAGGACAGGCTATTCGCCCTCGCCGACGCCGCAGCCGGTCTGGCCGGCGGCAAGTGCCCACGTTTTAAGATATGCGTCGATTCGGCACCGCTGGCCGAGCGGTCGCTTGCCCGTCGCGCAGGCCTGGGTTTCGTCGGCAGAAATCACATGCTCACCAACGAGCGGTTGGGATCACAGATGCTGTTGGGGGAAATTGTTACCGACCTGGTGCTTGACGCGGATGGGCCCGTACCGACGGCCTGCGGAGACTGCAACCGCTGCACAAAAGCCTGTCCCACAGGTGCATTGCGCCCGGACGGCGGTTTCGATTCGGCCCGCTGCATCAGCTATCTGACCATCGAGCATAGCGGGCCGATCGACCCGGCGCTGGCGCCTCTGATCGGCGACCGTTTGTTCGGCTGCGATGAATGCGTGTTGGCGTGTCCGTGTACGTATCATGCCCCTTGTCGCCCCTGCCGCCAACTGCCGCTCCGCCGACCGGGCCGACTGCCGCTTCGCGAGGTGCTCACGTGGAATGAAGAAAACTTCAGGAGATGCTTTGCAGATTCGCCCGTAGAACGCCTGGGCCTGGAACGATTACAGCGCAACGCCAGGATATGCCTGGCAAACGCCGATTATGTGTAAGAGTCACGGCGCCAGAAAGATGTCGCCGGGATCGACAGGCAGCTCGTTACCGTAATAAACCGTGACACCGCGGATGGTAAAAATATCATCGTTGCCCACAAGCCGCATCCGCACGAACTGCACGCTGCCGTCGGTCGACAAAATGTTTTGCCCCCTGCGTCCGTGATTATTGCTGAGGCTCTTGAGCAGTTCGTCGTCCAGTTCAACGGGTCCCGATTGGGACTGTGTGCAAAAACTCTTGAAAACGGGACTCATATCCACCAGGATAGGCCCGCGCAACTGCGAAAGGCGCTTGTCCGACATCGGACCCAACACACGAAAACTGTAGCTGAGGTTGTTTCGACACGCAAAGTCCTGCAGTGAGGCCAGGTCCTCGGGCCGGACCTTCAGAGGGGTCGCATTCGCGTGGCCCGGGCAAATAAAATCTTCGGCTCCGGCATACTGATTCTTAAGCAGCATAAACGGGTTGCTGGTATGCGAACCGGCCTCGCCGATGCGCGACCACTGCGAAGCACCCATCCCCGCCGCGTACGGGATGTAGTCGTCGCTCTCGCTGGCGTATCTGGCAAGGCCCGAACCCAGATTGCCAAGATGGCCTGTGCAGGTTATACGCCGTGCGGTCTGCCGCATGTTTTGCAGCGTAGGCCATGCAATCCCGGCAGTGATCAGCAACACCGCCGCCATACTGCTCATTTTCAGCAGGCTCTCGCGGAAGCACCATTTCGGCGAAGTCAGCACCCGCCCCACAGGTTCCTGCTGCGGCGCATTATCCCCGGCCTTTTGCCCCTCCAGTTCAAGGAGTTTCTCCAACTGAGTCTGACCGGACGACGCCGCAAGCGTCAGGCGCGCAATGGTCAGTTCTACAAGATTATCCGGGCATGGCTCGTATTTGATGCTGTCAAGCTGGGTAAGCGTCTCCTCCAAATGCGCATAAAGAATGGCGGCTTCCGAACTGGCTGCCACCAAATCGCGCCCCCGATTGATTGTCTCCTCATCTCCGCATCGAAAATAAAAATCGAGTATAATGTCCTTATCTTCTTTGCTTAGGCTACACATGTCATCGGGGCTCCCGGTTTGCGGCGTTCCACTTCTTAGTAAAGTGCATGACCGCCGTGTGGAGGCGGCTCTTAACGGTTCCGATTGGTATACTGAGGATCTCAGCCATATGTTTGTAAGAAAATTGCTCGAAGTAGGCCAGGATAAGGATACCCCGCAGGTTTTCCGGCATTTCCGCTATGATCTGACGTACCCGACGAGCGGTCTCGTCTTTGGTCACTTCATCCGACGGGGTGACTTTGTAAGAAGCAAGAATATTTACCACATCGTCAACCGAAACATCCCCTGAGTCCGCAATAGCACCCAGCGACATCGAGGAATGCCGCTGCATCTTACGCAGGGCATCCTTGGCTTTGTTTGCCGCAATAGTGAAGAGCCACGGCCGCAGCGGGCGATCGACATCAAAGCTGTCCCGGCTGGCAAAAAGCTGCAAAAACGTTTCCTGAAAGACGTCCTCGACAAGGTCCTGCCGGTTCAAAAACCGCCTTAGGAACGAGTATAACGAGTTTTTGTACCGCTCGACGATCTCACGAAATGCCCTCTCATCGCCCTCTCGGTATCGCTTTAGCAACTCTGCATCGGTATATTTTTCTAACAATGGATTCATCTTTCGGTCTGGACATCCTTTCAGGACGCCGGAACGCTTCTCCCGGTCAAACTATAGTTTGCCTTCTATTATACGTCAAATACTGCGGATGTGAACCCAAAATTTCAAAGTGGCCCTCCTCAAAACCAGTCAAGTTCAATCGGTTAACGCCTCCCAACCCGCCGGCCTCGCACCCGGACACTGCCGCCATTGGCGCTCCCCGTGTCTATAGTCGGCAAAATCGAGGCCCGGCGCAACAATACAGCCCTGCGGACGGGGATTACGAACAAACTTCCTTTCGCCACGCCGCGGCACGCACCAGCCCCGAATATCCCGGCAAACGTGGTTATCGGACTAAAAAAGCCCGAGTTGAACCATGGACACAGCGGTGTCTGAGATAGAAGGACAGGTTTTGGTTGCGCCAGAGGCTATGAAGGCGGGCACGTCTCGGCGGGAAACGGATTCGGGCCGTGCAAAAGCGAATTACAGCCGCCGCAGAATGGCACTTTTTTGATAAGTCACATGTAAAAAACTGTTATCCGCTCGTAAGTCATGATAAAGCTTCACATGGCGGGCGCTCGCCCCCGGTTGCCTATGACATACGCCTCGAATATTTCGTCCAGATTCAGAGCCGCTTCCGTCGTAAGGCTGTTGGCGGATAGCGCCTTTATCCTGTGTCTCTTCTCATCGGCACAGTCTTCAACCGTCACCGAAACACTATTGCTTGACCGGATTACATCCAGAACGCCCGGAATACGCTCGACATCTGCCTCGGATGCGGGCGTGAAAATGAACCTTCGCACGCTGTCCCTGAGTTCCTCGGTCCTGCCGGTCTTGACAATAACGCCATTGTCGAGGATCGCAACATGGTCGGCCACGGGCTCGATCTCATAGAGCAAATGGCTCGAAAAGAAGACTGTCACCCCCCGGCTCGGAGTAACCATCCTCTTTTCCAGCGATGAAAGGAGGCCGGAATGGGATACGATCGGCTTCGACGCCGAGCTGCAGGGATAAGGTAGCGTCATCGACATCAACGTACCCGGCATGGAGCAATACGATCTGCCCGCCAACGTTTTCGAGTTCGCCGCCATGCCACTGGTATGAAGCTGATGCAACAAATTCCGCCAGCACTTTGAGGTTGGCGACCTGACTGCTTGCAAACAGCATCCGTCCGAAAACCATGGCCGCGCCCGCCCAGAGGAGGCCTTTGAGGTTTGTCTTCAGTCGCCAATCGTATTGCGCCGCCAGGATCGCAAGCACAAACGCGCCCGCTGCCGCGACGAGCATGATCGCAAGATAGAACCCGGACGCCCATAGCGCCACGTCGCTGACTATATCCTTATACCCCAACGGCAGCACGAACGGGACGAGCAGCAGCAGGCACGCCGCGCCCATACCGATCAGCCAGGATCGTGCCGTCTTGCGCACGACGACATTGCACGCAAAGCACAGGCTGTACGTCATAACAGAGAGCAGAACCGGAAGCAGAACTATGGTCGGCAGCGTGAATCGCGCCGCTTTCAGCTTGACTTCACCAGACATGATGCCGACTGCCATCGCAAAGAGCATGGGGCAGATTTGGACAATCAACGCAAGCACGAGACCGGTGACGTACTTAAGTGCGATTCCGCCGACGTTCAGCCTCGACAGCAGGCGACCGTCGCTTATGCTTGCAGATCGCTTATTCTTCGACTACGGTCGCCGACTTGATTACCACGGGCTCTGCCGGCACGTCGTCGTGGTGGCCCTTTGATGTCGTCTTCACGGCCGCGATGGCGTCGACCACGTCCATACCCTCGACCACTTTGCCAAAGACGGCATAGCCGGGATTGGAAGGTCCCTTGTAATTCAAAAAATCATTGTCCTTCAAGTTGATGAAGAATTGTGCCGTCGCGCTGTCGGGGTCATTGGTCCGGGCCATGGCCAGCGTGCCGCGATCGTTCTTGAGTCCGTTGGAGGCCTCGTTCTTGATGGCCGCCCGCGTCTTCCTCTGCGACATATCCGCCGTCATCCCGCCGCCCTGGATCATGAAATCCGGTATGACACGATGAAAGATCGTCCCGTCAAAAAAGCCATCCTCGGCATACGTCATGAAATTGGCGACCGTAAGCGGAGCCTTCTCGCGGTTCAGTTCGATTACAATGTCGCCGGCGCTTGTCTCAAGTTTTACGGCATCCTTCATGCTGTCTCCTTATTCAATATCCGGCAAACACCGAATTTTCACTGGTCTACTGTTCACGGGTGCCCCGATGGGCCTCGGAAAAGAGATTTAGACACCGCCGCCGACCACCGCAGCCTTACTGATTGTGATCGACTGAACGGGAAAACTCTTTTCGTCCTCGAACATCTTTGTCGGCGAGACAGCGATGGCATCGACGACTTCCATGCCTTTGATGACTTTTCCGAACACCGTATATCCGTAACCATCATCGCAGGTGCCGTAGTCCAGCATCGCGTTGTCCTTGTGATTGATGTAGAACTGGCTTGTCGCGCTGTGCGGCAGCGGCGTTCGGGCCATCGCGATTGTCCCGCGTTCGTTCTTGAGGCCGTTGGACGCCTCGTTGATGATGGCCGTATGGGTCTTTTTCTCAACCATGTTCGACGTGAACCGCCCGCCCTGGATCATGAATCCGGCGATGACCCGGTGAAAAACCGTACCATCATAAAAACCCGCGTTGACATAGCGCAGGAAGTTGGCCACCGTAACCGGCGCGGCCTTCTGATTCAGCTCGACAACGATTTCGCCCTTGCTCGTCTGCAAAGAGATCTGAACCGCCTTAAGTTCCTGCGGCGCAAGCTGCGACGTCACAATGGCCGGCGGCGGGGTTACCGGCTCTATGTTTGCCGACGGCGTCATGATTGGCGGCGTTTCACGGACGGGTTCCTGCTGAATAACCCGGGATTCGATGACCGGCTGGCCGCCATTTTCTTCGACAGGCTCGGCCGTTTTTTTTCTGCACCCCATCAGCGAGAGACATACGATAAGCAGGCCGATACTCATGTTCTTACAGGTTTTCGAATTCATTTGAAATCCCTCTCAGAATAATCTGGTTTATGACTTGTTCCTTTGGGTGCTTATATGGCAAAGGCGGCCGAAATGCAACCGGGTATACGCCGAAAACCTAAAATTCTCCGGCTTCATCCCGTTTCCGTGACCACAAAAGAAACACCGGAGCATCCGATCCAAAACCGCGATATCATGACAAGAGCACCAGGCTCATCGCCATGACGATCATCCCTATGATCAGACCATAGAGTGGAAGGTGGTGCTGATGATACTCCTGGGCCGCCGGCAGCAGTTCGTCGAACGAAATAAAAACCATGATACCCGCCACCCCTGCAAAGAGAATGCCGAACACAACCTCGTTGAAAAACGCCGCTAACAGCATGTAACCTACTACAGCGCCCAAGGGCTCAGAAAGGCCCGATAAAAACGACCACACAAACGCCTTACGGCGGCTGCCCGTGGCGTAGTAGATAGGAATTGATACCGCCACCCCTTCCGGGATATTGTGAATGGCAATGGCAATGGCGATGGCAATCCCCAAGTGAGGGTCTTGCAGGGCGATGGTAAAGGTCGCCAGCCCCTCCGGAAAATTGTGTATCGCGATCGCCAGCGCGGTCAACAGCCCCATCCGGTAGAGCCGGTTGAACCGGGCCGCAAGTCCCGGGTCATCCATCTCCTCGGTTTTGTGGATCTCATGTGGATTCTCAAACGACGGTACACATTTGTCAATTAGCGCGATTAAACCCATCCCGCCGAAAAACGCTAAAATTGTCGTCCAGTAACCGGCGTATACGCCCAATGCGTCGACGAGGGTGTCTTTGGCTTTCTGGAAGATTTCTATGAAGGACACATAGATCATGACCCCCGCCGAAAACCCCAGCGCGATCGACAGAAACCGTGTATTAGTCCGCTTGGCAAAGAAGGCAAGACAACTGCCGATGCCCGTCGCCAGCCCCGCGAAAAGCGTCAACGAGAAAGCAAAAATCAATGTGCTGGTATCCACTTCCATGCCAAGTCCTCACGTGCAGCCACTTGTCATCTTGCCTCACAATTGCGAATTGTGCAAGCAGAAACATCAAAACCTGCGCCGCTGTCCCAACGTCGGCCCGTGTCAGTTCGGCTTCGACAATTTGTACAGCCGCAATTCAGAGGGATCCGGCAGAGGCCCGGAACGCGGACGGTCGCGGTTTCGATCCAGCGTCTCCCAACGCAGTACGTAGGCTGCACCGTCCGCGGCGCCGCCTTTGTCGTGCGCCCATCGCACCTGCATGCCTGCAAAATCGCTCTCGGGCTTGCCGAGGTGCGATGGAATCGTCGCGCGTCGTGCGATGCGGCCGATGGGCTTGAGCGTCTCTTCATCAAGCCGCCAGATACCGCTGCCGTATTCCTTATGTCGATACGAAAGCCCCAGCGTGCCGTCCGGCTCGCACGTCACCGCACCCAGAACGATATCGAAATTAATGGAGCCGCCCCCGCTGAAATCCCACCGCCAGGTCCAGTCACTCACCTGCCGGATCACCCACGCCCCGTTCTGCCATCGCGCGACGTACGCCTGCGTATGCCCGTTGGCGTCGAACTTATGGTAGGCGATCAGCACCCGATTTTGAGAATCGAAACCCACGCTGCCCGTGCCGTTGATCAGGCCGGCATGGGATGGAATCGGATCGACCACTACACCCCGCGTATCCGTTGTCATGGGCGGATCAATCTTGCGCCCGTCGGCAGTACACCATTGGACCAGGTCCGTGCTCCTGGCATACGACAGATCGTGATTTGTCGCGCAGTCCGGCGTATCCCGCCATATCCACGTCAGGTGAAACCACCCGTCCGGCCCTTTCACCGGGCCCTTCGGATAGGCGTTCATTCGGCCGCGGCCGTCGGTCAGCGGTGTATCCAGCAAGCGCCGCCACGTCTGTGTCGCCGCATCGTACACATTGTAAATCTCATTGCCGTTGCCGCTGCCGCCGTCGCGATAGCGGAAGATCAGAGCCCCGTCTGCGTCGATGAAAACAGGATACGTACAGCGCTGCTCCAATTGCCCGGTCATCTGCTTTACCCGCCGCAACGTGGAAAGATCGTGCGGCCGTTCGCTTCGAAAATAAACCAGCGGCACGCAGTGCATATTCCCCGCCACATGCAAGCAACCCGCCTCGTCTATCGCCATGGTGATATAGTTGTGACTGTCCCAACCCAGACTTGAGTCCAGTATTTCGTAATGCCATTTCTGCTCGTTAAGCGTGCGGCTCGCCACGGTCATCCGCCGCTGGGCATCGTAATACGCAACGTATTGGTGCTGTCCCGCGCTAAGCAGGCAGAAACCCACCGGATGCGCCGACCACACGGGGGATACATCCATAACCTCCAGCACCTCCGGCGCCGCCGTTGCGGCTGCGCATGGGGCACAGGTCGCCCACGCCATCACACTGACAAACACGATGCATACTACTTTGTCTCTCACCGCAACCCCTTCATTTCTCCGGCCACGCCGCCGGGTCGAGCTTATAGTAATTTTTCAGTTGCTCGTACAACTCCGGATGTTTCCGCTGCATCTGCTTCGGTTTTTCAAAAAAAGCCTCCGTGGTTACCGCGAAAAACTCGGCCGGATGCGTCGCCCCGTACGCGTTGATGTCCGAATAGCGCCCCCGCTTCGCCTTGTCGCACAACTCCTTGTACTCACCGCCCAGCACCCGCGACCAGGCGGCATAACCGGACCGCCCGTCGAGCACGGGCGCGCCGTCGGCCTCGCCGTCTTCCTGGTCCAGTTGATGCGCAAACTCGTGCAGGACCACGTTTGCACCGTCTTCTATGTTCCTCGCTCCGCCTCGAACGCTGTCCCACGCCAGGACAACCGGTCCGCGCTGCCACGACTCGCCAAGGCGAACGCTGTGGCCCTCGATCTCGATAATGCCGTCGCGTATCGTCTCTTTGGCCACATAGGTCTGAGGATATACGTAGATGGTCTTGAGTCTGCGGAAAAAGCCCGTCGGCCTATTCAGCAGCAGCATGCAGGCCTGCGCGGCAATCGTCACCCGAATTTCATCGGTGATCTCCAGCCCCTTGCACCCGTAGAACCGCTTCTCGTCCAGAAATACGTTCACGAGCCCGTGCAGTTGCTTTTGCAGATCGTTTGGCAGCCGATTGTAAAGCCCCACAGTGCGGCGGCAAATCTCCTGCCATTCATCGGGAAACGGCGCCGCCATAAGTTCGCGGCGGCGCGTGTGCCGGGACTTGATCCGCCAACAGCCGAACATCACGCAGGCCGCAACGCCAGCCAGTACAATGATAATGCCGGTCATGGGCTCCATATTATAACCGCCACGGCGGCCGCATGGGCCGCGAAAGCATGCGAGACGCCGCTTCATCGCCGAGGATCTGCTCAGTGTCCGGGTTCCATCGCACCAGGCATTGCAGCCGCATCGCGATGTTCGCCAGGTGGCAGATCGTCACCGACCGATGCGCCTCCTCCACGCACGCTGCCGGCGTCTGTCGGGAAATCACGCAGTCGATGAAGTTGCGATAGTGATCCTTCGACACATATAAGTGGGTCTCGTCCGGCCCGATCTTCTCCTGCAGGATCGACTTCGGCTCAGCGTCCATACCGCCCCGGTTTACGTACAGCCACCCGCTGTCGCCGATGAACTTCACGCCGTTGGGGAAATTCGGCAGCCGCAGCTCATCTTTCGCAAAGCATGTCAGCGTCACGCCGTTCTTATAGCGGCACTGATACCGCCAGTGCAGCGCCGTATTATACATGCCCTTGGCCGGATATACCGCCTCGCCTTCGACCTCCACCGGCCCGGTAAGGGTTGTCCCCAAGCCCCACTGCGCAATGTCTATATGGTGCGCCCCCCAATCCGTTACGCAACCGCCCGCATAATCGAATATCCACCGCCACCCGAACGGGTCTATGCGCTTGTACGCAAACGGCGCCGCAGGGGCCGGACCCAGCCACATGTCGTAATCGAAACCCTCCGGCATGGGGTCCTCATAGAATCCGTCGGCCGCCTGGCTGCCGGGCACCTCCACCTCCACACTGCGCACCTTGCCGATCCGCCCGTTACGCACCAGTTCGCACGCCCGCCGAAAACGCTCCTCGGACCGCTGCTGCGTGCCCGTCTGGAAGACCACCCCGTAGCGTTTGGCCGCTTGCGCCATCTTGCGCCCCTGCTCGACCGTCAGCGACAGCGGCTTCTGACAGTAAATGTCCTTACCCGCCTGAGCCGCCTGGATGGCAATGATCGCGTGCCAGTGGTCCGGTGCGGCGATGTTGACCGCATCGATATCCGGGCGCTGAAGGATTTGTCTGAAATCGCTGTACACCTGGCAACCCGGGTATGCACCATCACCCCCGTAATGCTCCGCAACGATCTGGCGGGCCCGCTCGGCGTTCTTCTTTTGAACGTCGCAGACCGCCACATACTGCACCCGCGCGTCGTTCAGCAGCGACCGCGTATCATGCATCCCCTGCCCGCCCACGCCGATGGCCGCCATTGTGATCCGTTCGCTCGCCGCGGGCACGCCGTCCTTGCCCAGGGCCCGGGCACTGACAATATAAGGCGCTGCCAGCGCCCCGCCGGCCGCCGCTCTCAAAAACGCCCGCCGGCTCATTGCCGCTGTTTTGCCGCTCATGGTTTTCATGTATATCCTCCGCATAAGAAACCTGCGCGCCGCTCACATACAGGGATTATACCAGGATCGTCACTGCCCGTCCACCGCCTGAAAGCCAAACGACGGCTCCCCGGGATTGACACTCCGCCAGAGCGTATTACAACGAATCGCCGAGGCCGCTTACGGCCCGGGCAGAGTACACGGCGATCCGTCCTCCGGCGCCGGCGAAAAAGACTTGTCAAAAACCAGCGCCTTAAAGAACCGCTCCTTCTCCCAGTCCCATCCACAGACAGTCATTCGGTCGTCCGTAATTCGCACCACCGCAAACACCGGCTCGCCCTGCGGACAGCGGCGCCGCATGTAAGCGAACCCGGCCGGCGCGAGCGTGTCGAATTCATACCATCTTCCGGACCGGGCCACATGCACGTGCCCGTGGAGAAATGCCAGAATATTTTTGTCTGCGACGATATTCCAGAGACGGTCGAAACTGTTGCAGACCGCCCGCGGGACATCGGCGGCGGCCGTCCATCGCGGCGGCACTGCGTGCATCGCGATAATCACCGGCACGGTGTCGTCGATCCGGTCCAGATCGCTCTGGAGCCAGTCAAGTTGCTCCTCGTCGAGGCTGGGAACCTGCGTATTGAGATGTCTGTAAAGATCGAGTACAACAAAATGCACGCCTTGCGCGTCAAACGAATAAAACGTGTCGCCCTGTTTGCGGGCAATCCGCCGCCGAATGCCGGGTCGCCCGCGGCTGTCGTGATTGCCGAGCACTTCGTAAGTCTGGTCGGTCGCGGTCAGATGTTTGATCGTCTGAATGTAACTCCGTTGATCGGCGAGATTCGGATCGTTCCACTCGCTCGCAAACCCATGCTCGCTGATATCGCCAAGATGGAGCAGAAACTCCGGCCTGCCGACCGTCGCATCCGCGAAAATTTCGGCGGGGTATTCTGTGCCCGGCAGGCGGTTCATCTGCTCGATTATCTTCAGACGCGTTATGTCGGCATCGTCATACGCCCCGAAATGCGTATCCGACCAGACGAAAAAGGTCAGGTCGCGCCCGGAAGATGGAGCGGCAAACGTAAATGCCAACAACGCAATAAAAAATATTTTTATCCACATGCCTCGACAACCTCGCCCGCCATATGAATCAGGACGGTCTTTTATGAGATCATCGGCATGCACAAGGCGCCGGATGACAAGCTGTTTACTGGCAGCGGAATCCGGCCCGAAGAAAAACCGAGCGATTCCACAACGGTTGATGACATGCTTTTTAGAACGGCCGCTCGATAATGCCGATGCGCGGCTCATTGGCCGGCACGTCGTTCCAGCGCCCCGCCGCTGTATGATTCAGGTGCGGGGCCTTGGCGTTGATCATCACGTAGTGCTGATTCTTGCGGTAGTTGTCCGGCTCCCCCGGCGCCCAGTTGAAATACTCCACCGGTTCACCGTTGACGGCCTTCCACTTTCCTTCCTCCGCCTCGTCGGTCAGCCCCGCCCAGTACTCCGTGTCGGCACCGAACGTTTGGACCAGCCACTCGTTTTCTCCCTTGTCGTTGATCACCACCAGATGCCCCTTCTCGGACTCGGCAAACGCCTTGGCCGCATGCCACGGCAGCGCAAACGGGATCAGTGCATAAGAATGCCGGGTCTCGGGGTTGACGACCCAAGTCAGCCCTTTCTGGCTCTGGGCCGGCGCATCGATCTTGCGCTGCAAATCGATCAACTGCTGCTGGTGCTTGATGTCCTGAGCCCGAAGCAGACTCAACTTCTCCTCAAAAGATCTATTCAGTTGAGCCATCTTTGCCGATACCGCCGTATCGACCTTCTCTTCGACGGCATTCTCGATCTCATCCAACCTGATCTTGTTCGTCTGCGCAAGCTTCTCCGCCGAGACCAAAGAGTCCGCGTTATCCCCCTTGGCTTTCAGCAGCGCCAGGCCCATCAAGAGAATCAGGACCAACACGATTGAATAGGCCACCATGTTTAAAACCGACTTGGTGATGATCATGCACGCTCTCCTTCGAGTGACTCAACGACAACCGCTTCTCCGTCAGCGACCTCCCAAAGGCTCTCCGTGTCACCCGTGATCTTCCCGAACACGTTCACCGCGGACGCAGCCTTCGGTTCGGCGTTGTTAGAGGCCGGCGTAGGACCGAAGAAAACGCAGAATGCCTTGCCCGGCGCCCAATACGCCAACTCGCCTGCTTGTAACTCTTCCCGAGCATCTGCTTCGGTTCCGACCGTTACGGGCGTCGAAAAATAGATTTCACCGCCCCACCGCTGCGCCAGCCCCTGTATGGGCAGGACTGCATGGATCGCCTCCGCCGTCGGCGTCTCCGAAAGTTCCGCCGACACCGTCACCTGACCCGCCGTAATTCGCACCTTTCGACCCATTGCATTGATCTCCAAAAAGGCCGTAGTCTATCCGCCGGCCGCGCCGATTTCAACCCCATCCTTGCATTTGCTCGGCCAGTCGACGTATATTACTGTCTCTCAAAAGGTTACAGATTCAGAGGACCGTCACAGGATGTTGTGTGCAGGCCCGCGGCAGCATAATATAAGTGCTTACCGCCCGGAGAAAACGTATGCTTACCCTTGTCAATCCCAACCGCATGCGGCCGCCGATTGCCCCTATTGGCCTGGACTATCTGGCCGCCGCGGCCGAGGCAGCGGGCATTCAAACCGAGGTGCTGGACCTCTGCCTGGTCGATGACCCCCAGAAAGCAATGGCTGACTACTTCGGGGCACACAGCCCAACGCTCGTCGGTGTGACGCTTCGCAACGTAGACGACTGCTTCTGGCCTAACGCCCAATGGTTCGTCCCCGACCACAGGAAGATTGTCGACGACCTCCGCCGACTCACCGACGCGCCCATCGTCCTGGGCGGCGTCGGATACGCGATCTTCCCAGAGCATATCCTCCGGTATACCGGGGCCGATTTGGGCATCCGCGGGGATGGCGAACAGGCCCTGATCCAACTTTACCGCGCAGTCGAAGGCAGGCAGAATTACCAGGGCATAGCCGGCCTGCTATGGCGGGATGGCGATACAATCCTCGCCAATCCCCCCGCATGGCCCGACACGCTGACGTTGGCCACGCGCCGCGACGCCCTCGACAACCGCACCTATTTTCGCCTCGGCGGCCAGGCCGGCCTCGAAACCAAACGCGGCTGCAATCGTGATTGCATCTACTGCGCCGAGCACCTCGCGAAAGGTAAGATGCTTCGCCGGCGCAATCCTGCAGAAGTGGCTGACGAAGCCGAGTACCTGCTGAAAAAGGGTGTCGACGTGCTCCATCTCTGCGACAGCGAATTCAACATTCCGCGCGATCACGCCGCGGCAGTCTGCGACGCATTCATCCGCCGCAAACTCGCCGACAGACTTCGATGGTACGCCTATCTCACAACAACCCCGTTCGATGATGCGCTTGCCGCCGCGATGAAAGCCGCTGGCTGCGCGGGTATTAATTTCACCGGGGATTCCGGCTCGCCCGCCATGCTCAAAACCTACCGCCAGCGGCACACGCCCGAAGACCTCGCCCGCACCGTTACGGCCTGCAGGAAACATGGTATCGAGGTTATGATCGACCTGATGATCGGCGGCCCCGGCGAAACTCCTGAAACCGTCGCCCGAACCATCGGCTTTGTCAAACAAATCGACCCGGACTGCGCCGGCACGGCCCTTGGCATACGCATCTATCCACACACGGAAATCGCCCGAATCGCAGCCGCCGAAGGGCCACTCGAAACCAACCCCAACATTCGCCGCCGTTACGAAGGCACTGTCGACCTTTTCCAGCCCACCTTCTACATCGCCCATGCACTCGGCGATACCCCCGCCAATCTCGTCCGCGGCCTAATCGCCGGGGATACCCGCTTTTTTGCACCCATGCCCGACCTCGCCGACGCCGCTCAGCCCGCCTCCGACCACAACTACAACGACAATACCGAACTGGCAAACGCCATCGCCGAGGGCGCCCGAGGCGCGTACTGGCACATCCTGAAGAGTATGAAAAACTGAGCTAATCCGGTTTTTTCTTGACGGCGGCTGCGGGTTTTTCCGCAAACGGCTTCACATCCGGAATCACCCGCGTGCCGGTCGTAAACTTCAACGGATGCCCTCGCGGATTGTCAAACATCAACTCCATGAAAAATGCCGTAAACCCTTGTGCGGGCTTCTCCACCTGCGCCACGTAGCGACCCTCGCCGTCAGGCTGCAGCACCACGCTGCTCCACAACCTGCCCAGCACATCGATGCGAAAGTCCCGCGCATTGGGGTTGGTCGCCTGCCAAAGCCTCACCGCCGCCGGTGCATCCACCGGCCGCACGCTGATCATCCCTTCATTCGGATACGACACTTTGAAACGCGGCAGTTTCCACCCCTCCAGGACCCCCTGGTAGAACATTACGACCGTCTCCATCGCATCGGAATCCTCCAAGCCGTGCCCCGTGTTCGGCACGTACCGCAGGTACTTATCGCCTTTCAGCCCGTCATAATAGAACTGCCATGAATCCGGCAGAAAGAACTGATCCTGCGCCGAATTAAGAATAAACTTCGGCATCGTCAGTCTGTCCCGGTAAGCGTAAGGGTCCACAATCGCCAGCAGCTTTTCCGCTTCCGGCGACCCGATTCTCGCAAAGACATCCATTTGCTCGTAGTCCCGCACCGCCGGAGCATAAAACCCGTATACTGCCCGGTGATGATCGAACGACTCACGGGCATTGAGCATGTCGATCACAATCGGCGCGATCGCCGCGACACGCGCATCCACGGCCGCGGTCAGCCAGGTCGTCCAACCCCGCTTCGACGCCCCGGTCACCACAAACGCCTTGACTGCCGCCTGGTGCCGCTGACTCACGAGTTCCTGTACCGCATCCATCGCCCGAACCACCGACTTGACCATCGGCAACTGCACCGGCCAGTCCGAATCCCCCGTTTCAATAAAGCGGTCCCATGAGTAGGCGATAATCGCATCCTCCCACCGCTCGGAATCCTCGCCGGCAAACCGTAACGGCTGATTCGGCACCATACGGACCCGCGCCACAACCGACTGTGTCCGCACGGCAATCGACGCCACCGCCCCATCAACGCGTTCGGGCATGGGTTCGCCCACTCGACCTCCATCAACGATCATCATCGCCGTCTTATGCCGCAACGCTTTGGGCACCGCGACGTGCACCCAGTGCCGCCACTCGGTCCGATTGACCTCATCGGCGCTGCGCCACGACTGCGATACCATATCGAGAATGTACCCCGTCCCCTCCGGGCTCTCCATCGTCCGAACGACCTCATACTTAAACGCCGCGTCCGGCCGGTGAACATAATCATCCAGCGCCGTTCCGAACGCCGACGGCAGCCGAAAACCGCAAATAACCAGAGCCATACATCCGGCTAAAACCCAGTGCGTTCTCATTGCGCCACCCCTTAATATATGAAACAAGAAGAACCGAATCAGCGTTCCGCCAGCATGGGCCCGGCCACCGCCTCAGCACAATCGGCCCCAAACAACTGCTGCACCAGTTCCAGCGCGAACTCAATCGCCGTCCCCGGTCCGCGGCTGGTCACACAGTTACCGTCCGCCACCACGCGCTCGTCCGCCTTCTCCGCACAGACGAGTTTGTCCGTCAGCGCCGGATGGCATGTCGCCCGCTTGTCGTCCAGCAAGCCGTAATGGCTCAGCACAACCGTCGGCGATGCACAGATCGCCCCGTACATCCGCCCCGCCCCCTTTTGCTTTTTGAGCATGTCGCCCAGCGTCTCAGAGTCCCGCAGATGCTCCGCACCCGGCATACCCCCCGGCAGCACGATCAGGTCAAATGTTTCACCCGCACATTCGCCGATCAACTTGTCCGCGACCAGCTTGACTCCGCGCGAGGCCTTCACCTGCAAACCGTTCGCCGAGGCAACCGTCACCTGTGCGCCGGCTCGCCGCAGCGTATCGATAATGCACACGGCCTCGATCTCTTCGATGCCGTCGGCAATTGTGACTAACACGCGTTTGGCCATCATCCGCTCCTTCCATTCAAGCCTAATCTGCCGCCAGCGCAATCTTCGCAAGGTATATCGCCGCCTTGCCCTCGTGCGATGAGTAATAACTCATCCAAAGCAGGCCATCGTGCCAGGCCAGCCCGGGATAGCTTGTGTCGCCCCCGCTCGGCACGGTCAGCATCGGCTCGTAACCGCCCTTTGTCAATCGTCCCACCGCCGTTTTTGCCCCGCCGGTATAGCTTCGCCCCGCCGCCCACATTTGCCCGTCGGGCAGCACGACAAAGTTCGGCCCGCCGATCTGATGCTGTGTCTGCCGCCACTGCCAGCGCGTAAATGGCGGCGAACTGGACCCGATCCATGCACGGGTATCGCCCGCCTCCCGCCGCACCAGCGCGATCATTTGTCCATCCGCCGCGAACCGCAGCGTCGTCTCGTTAGGCGCGCCCTGCACCTCCAGCGGCGTCACCAGTTCGTAACCGCTGCCGTTTTCCGTCCGGTAAAGTCTCAACGGTGACTCGCCCGAGCCGGATGGGCCCCCATAGGCAACGCCAAAGCCCTCGTTCCCCCGCCAGGTCACCCGCCACAGCCACTCACCGGCCGAAAGCACCTTTTGCGGTTGTGACCACGACCGCCCGTCCGACGAAAACGCAACCCGGCTCTGCCGTGTCACCAGCGTCCGGCCGTCATAAACGCTGCCTCCCATTACGATCATCAATCGCCCATCCGGCGCGAGGCTAATTTTCGGATCGCGAAGATCCACACCCTTCTCACCCAGGATTGCCGCCGATTCCCAGGTCTCGCCGTCTTTACTGCAAATCACCCGGATCTGCCCGTCGCGACCGTAAACATGTGCTTCGGCCTCGCGAAATACACAGAGCCACCGGCCGTCGAAACGCAGCAGGTCCGTAAATGCATTGTGCCCCCCGGTGTCCCATATGCGAGCGACCACCCGAATCTCCGGTTTGTTACCCACCGCCCCATCAGGGTCGACCGCCCCCATCATCTCGGTTGGGCTTAGAAGCATCAAAAAACTCACTGCCGCACAAAAAAAAGGTGCCATAATCTCGTCCTTGTGTTAAAAAAAGCCGATAAGAAACCATGGTCGCCGGTCGTGGCCGCTGTCCGACGCCCAGATAAGATATTCGTGGGCTGGTCAAAAAATTTTTGGACTTCGCGCGAACCACTTCGGCTCAGGCGAGTAATAATAACAGACCTGACAAAGGTTGGAAAGAACTGAAAAAAGGGTTTTCTCCTTGAGGTAAAATAAGCTTTTCTCCTCCTCCAAAAGAAGGGGCCAGTCATCACCGGCTGGCTCTTTCTTATTTCACTGATAACGTCCGATAAAAAAATCGCCTCCTGCCTCGATAATATACCCTCATTCTAATGCAACCGGCTGCTGAAGCTGAATACCCGCGGCCTTTCGATTCGCAGATAAGTCTGCATGTCCATTTGAATAGCCCGGTCATGCCGTCCGCCTTGGAACATGATAAAATCCTCGCGCTCCATACGGTCGTCCATAAGCGTGGGCAACCCGTAAAAACTGCCAAATGGCGGCTCCGCCCCAACCTCGCAGTCTTCGAACAGTTCGGCGACATGCGCCTCACTCGCCAAATGGACCTCCGAAGCCGCCAAAGCGCTCTTCAAAGCGTCAAAATCGATCATACAGCAGGCCGACAGAACACAGAGGTAATCGCGTCCGTCGGCAGTTACCACGACACACTTGGCGACGTTCATGCCCCTTACATGCTCCTCCTGCGCCACTTCCTGCGCCGTAAAGGCCGGCCGATGCGTCGACACTTTATACGGCACCTCTTCCTCGTCCAGTTTGTCGGTGATCTCCATGAGACACCCCCTTTCGTCATAAACCGTCATTCTTTCTTACGAAAGTTGGAAACACCGGTTCACATCCGAAAAAAGATGGTAGCCTTCCTGCAAGCCCCCTTGTATTCAGCTCAACCTCAATGTCGCTGCCATGCCGACAAACAGCCGATGCGGCCGCATTAGATTTCGGCCGGTAGTACACCCCAATTATTTGGGAATCACCACGCGAAACGTCGTCGCCTTGCCGGGTTTACTGACCGCAAGCACCTCGCCGCCGTGCATTTTGACGATTTCCCGAACAAGCGTCAGGCCCAGGCCGATGCCCGCGCGGCGCGATTGCCCCGCCACATCGATGCTCGTAAAACAATCAAATATCTTCTCCAGATTCTCTTCGGCGATGCCCGGCCCGTTGTCCTTGACGTAAAATGCAATATCGCGTCCCCGATCCTGGAGGCAGAATTCAACCTCGCCGCCCTCCGGCGCATATTTCGACGCATTGTCAAAAAGATGCCGAAGAACCCGGACCATCTTGGACCGATCGGCCGTCACCAGGCAGCCGCCTTCCGGCAGCAGTGTCTTGAAATGGATATTCCTGTCCTTCAGCCGCGGCCGGGCCGCCTCGATCGCTTCGCGACACACCACCGTCATGTCCAGTTGTTCCCGCGCCAGCGCCCCCTGGCCCAACTCCACCTCCGACAGTTCGACAAAATCGTCGATGACATGCGCCAGCCGCCGGACACTCTCCCCAGCCATCTCGAACGTTTCCCGCAGTTTGCCATTGACCTTGCCCATAGCGCCCGAATTCATGTTCGAAACGGCATTCTGAAAAATACACAGCGACGTGCGTAATTCATGGGCGATCGTCGATACAAACGCCGTTTTCAGCCGGTCTTTTTCCTTGAGCACTTCGTTGGCCGACGCAAGCTTCCGCTCTGCCTCGACGCGCTGCGTAACGTCCTCAGTAATAATCGTCGCACCGCCCGGAAACGGCGAAATCGTTGTCGAAAGAATCTTGTCGGCGTACTTCTGATCCGGAAAGCGGCGCGTCTGCTCCTTACGAATGCATTCCATCAGTTCCGAATACATGTCGTGTTCGTACCGTCCGGCGTAATCCTTGAAAATAATATCTCCTTCTTTGGGCAGGCGGTCGCCGCTTTCCCGTTTGGCCTTGTTGAAGGTGACGATTCTGCCGCTCTTATCCACGATGATCGTCTGGCAGGGATTGTAGTCGAACAGCGCCCGGTTAAATGCTTCACTTTGGCGCAGCTCCGCCTCGGCTTTCTTTTGCTCGGTCACATCTTCGGTAATGATCGTCGCACCGCCCGGAAAAGCCGAGATCGTCGTCGACAATATCTTGCCCCCGTACTTCTGATCTGGAAAACGTCGGGTTTGCGTTGTCCGGATGCATTCCATAAGTTCGGAATACATGTCGTGCTCGTATCCCCCCGCGTAATCCCTGAAGATAAGGTCGCCGGGCGCCGGCATTCGGTCGCCGGAGTCTCTCTTGGCCCTGTTGAAGGTAACGATCCGCCCCTCACTATCCACGACGATTGTCTGGCACGGGTTGTTCTCGAACAACGCCTCAACAAGGTGCGGTTTGCCGCTCAGAGAGTGGCCTTCGGAAACCAGCGTCTTTGTGTCGGAAAATATCATTTCTTCTCCAGATCAGGGGCATCACACTATCGTATCCGCGGATAAACTTGTTGTCGAACAATCCGCTCCTCCGCTTAACTGGATTTACAAGAGGATTTCTACACAAGAACCGGGGCCGATAATACGGCATGTTTCAGTAATGCCATTCGAGTCGAGCGATTGCGCCCAGCATGGACATTTTGATGTAATCGTTGATCTCTCCAAGAATACGATTGAAGCGCACCACTGTCTTACATGGGCCCGAGCCAGTGCAATGCCAGAATGGAAAGATCCGCAAGGTCCACCGCGCAGTCACCGTTGATTCGCCGGCAAAATGGTCTCGCAAATGGGCCCGCCGAACCACGCCTTGCTCGCCTCGGCCGTGCCGCCGTAGGCGCCCATGTTCAGCTTGGCGGTTCCTCCCGGGTTTGTAGACGCCCTGGGCCACCCTGATCTCGCAAGGGTCGTTGTCGCGTCCAAGAGCGTTCTGCAAATCCATGTATGCATCCGCCCAGCACGTCCCGTTGTTGGCGCCCGTTGCCCCGGAATCAATATAGATGATCGCCGACCACCAGAGTCCCCGTTCTTACCCATGCATTCCAGTCCATATTTCTGCACTCCCCAAAAGAATCTCTAATCGCTTTTGGTTTACAATCACCAAGGGCCATAGCCGAAAACCCGTCTACGGCCGCGGACCTTCCAATCCCTGGCTGCTCATGCCGATGCGGTTATCCTCCATCCAGTGCCCTGCCAGCAACGCCAGATCGGTAAGATTCACCACACAATCCCCATTCAAATCGCCCATCGTTACCACCTCACAGATGAATTCGCCAAAGTACGTCTTGCTCGCCTCAGCCGTACCGCCATGCGCGCCCATGTTAATGACTCCGCCGTTCGGGAACGGCTCGTACATAACCGAAACCCGCGGGTCACCCGCATCAATGCAAGGGCTCGTCACGCTGTCACGCACCCACTCCTGCCGTGCAGCATCCCACCGCCCCGCCTGCGACTTCAGATGATAATCGCCTGCCGTCCACGTATCGTGCAAAGGACTGGGTGTACCGGTCGAGTACCAAACGCCCGGATTGACGAACAGCGGATCGACGTCGATATTGCCCTGGCCTTCCCAGCCACCCTCGACATTGCTGAACGTGATTGCCCCCCAGCTGGGGTCTGCACTCACAAACTCCCCACCGCCATCGCGGAAAATGCAATTGACCGCTCTGACTATGGCCTCGTCCCAGTTGTCGCAGGCCACCGCACGACCGTATTCAGAGTCTCTCACCCGATTCTCGGTGAATGTGCAGTTTGTCAGTACGCCGCGCCCGTTGGGAATCTTCACCGCGCCGCCTTCCCATCCCGACCGATTGCCCGCAAGTAGACAATTTGTCGCCGTCAGGACCTGCTCATTGTTGGGCGCGTGGTATATCGCCCCGCCGCCGTATTGCGCCCGGTTGTTCAGGAAGGCACAGCCGGCCAGTTTCACAGACGACGCGCCCATGTTTGCCATCGCCCCACCCCAGTTCCATGTGCCGTTGCTTTCAAACGTGCAGTCGGTGAGGATCGGACTGC
Source organism: Phycisphaerae bacterium (assembly GCA_014859965.1). Lineage (GTDB taxonomy): Bacteria > Planctomycetota > Phycisphaerae > Sedimentisphaerales > Anaerohalosphaeraceae > JACZKQ01. The sequence goes on along the minus strand of JACZKQ010000134.1, from coordinate 22,040 downwards.
TGTCGTCATTGGCCATGCCCGCCCCGTACGCGTCAGAATCATAGTCGTCCACCCAGTTGAACACAAACCGGCAGCGAACCAGTGTCGGCTGGCTCCCTGTGCAGTACATGCCTCCCCCCTTTGCCGCAGGACCGCCGTACACAAACGCGATATTGCCCGTGATGGTACAATCAACAAACACCGGCGCGGCATCCTCAACGTACACGCCGCCGCCGTGAAAGAACTTCGCTTCCGCGGGCTCCCCATAGGCCGGGCCGTTCGCCGTGCCGCCGGTGATCGTGACGCCCTCAAGAACTGCGGAACCGTCGACGCCAACCGCCGACACAACATGGTAACAGTTGGCGTATTCCTCCCTTCCGCGAACCGTCAGCACCGCCTCACAGTTGTCGCGCGTCAGCACCGGCAGCGTTCCCGCCAGGTCGCCGCTGAGAATCGTTTCGTACCGCCGCACGTCGCGCGCGTCGGGGTCCGGCGCACCCAGCCCCGCGTAGCCGCCCTTGATCGTCACCCCCGTCGCCAGTGCAAAAGTCTCCGCGCGGCCCAGGCCCGGGCGATCGCTCAACGCGAAATCGCCCGGCCTGTACACACCCTGCGCCACCCGCACTTCGTCGCCAACCCCGGCCAACATCAGCGCATCCTGCAAAAACGGCAGCGCCGTCTCCCAGCTCTTGCCGTCGCTGTCCGGCGAATTGGCGTCCGCCTGAACATACCACATCACGGGGCATCGCTCGCCCGCCCCAAACTCATACGCGCCCGTCGCACGGCCGTCCAAGTAAATGACCGCCGCCCCCGCGACAGATCCGGCAAGCATGGTCACAACCACCGCAAACGCTGCTCTTTGCATATACATCTCTCTTCTCCCTCAGTTTGAAAGCGTCTCAGCTAACAGCTACCTGCCGTCTTCCAGCCAATGCGCCGCCATCAGCGCAAAGTCGGCCAGATTCACAACGCAGTCCCCGTTTAAACTGGGCCGCGCGCAATGCCTCCTGCAGTGCATCAAACGCCTGCTCCCAGCTCACGCCGTCCCCGCCGGGCGACGCACAGGCATCGACATAAATAATTGCGGGTTTTACGCGCCCACCCAAAAAAAAAGGGACAGGAAAACAGTTAACGCGGTGTTCGTATGTTTGGCAGCCATCATAGGTACCCCGCAAAAAGCAGACTTTTCTCTTCCCGATACCTCTAAGAGTCCTTCAGATGTGCGAATATTACAGATTTTCCCGGAAATCTTTTAAGATGGATATGCAGGTACAGTTCTCGTTTAAATTAGGAAATTTGACTGTGAAGACAGGCAAGATAACCGCAGCACCATCGATCCAACGGCAATTGAAATGGCGGGTGACGGGTTGGTATCTTCAAGAAGCTTACTTGTCGGCCGTCGGCGGCACAGAGGCGGCCGTTACGGGCTGTGCCGGCTTGGCCGCCACTATGTTTCGCCACGTGTTGAGTTGAGCCGTCCATCGCGGCCGTGCGGCGGGCGCTTTAATGGCCCCAAGGGCCTCAACGACCGCTGTCTTCGTGCCCGGATTGATGTCGCGGAGCCCCAGAAATGTCCCGATCCGCGCTGCAAACGCATCGTCCGCCGCAGTGTCCTTTGCAGTCAACCGCTCGCCCATCAGTACCGCCGCCTTGGCCGCGTCGGCCGTCTGCAGATAGGCCTCAAGGAGTCGCAACTGCAAATTCTCTTTTTCTGCACCACTGGCCGCCCGCAACAGTTGATCGGCGTAAGCGATGACTTTGGCGTAATCGCCCCTTTGCCCGTACCAGTCGCAAAGGTCCGTTCGCACGGCACGGAGCAAGTCCGCATCCGGCGAGGCTTCGGCCTTCTTCTCCGCCATCTCCAGAAGTTCCCGCGCATGACTATACTTGTCTTCGCCCGCCGCTACCTTCTGTGCCCACCCGTAGACCGCCTTTGCGTCCTGCCGCAGCAGAATATCACGCATCCCCTGCCACGCCGCTTCCGCCTCGCCGTTGCCGTTGATCCGTTCGGCAAGCCACGCCACGTCTGCGGCTCCACCCAGTTCACCGGCAAGGCGCACTACCGTTCGACGAACGATCACGCTCGGATCATTGGCCAGCCCGTTCTCCTTGAAGTAACGAAACGCGGCCGACTTGTCGATGTTCATTAGCCCCGTCGCGGACGCCTCACGGACAATATTATCGTCGCCCGCCCCAAGTCCCTCCAGAAAGAATGGCCGGAAAAGCACACCCGCCTGCTGTCGATGGCTCCCGTTGACACATAAGCGCGACATCACCGCCAGGATTTCCCCCCGAAGCGCTGGCACCGTTCCTTTGGTCTGCTGATAACGCTCTGCCAGAAGGCCCAGGTACGACTCTGCGCCGTCTCCCTCAAGGTTGTTCAACTCCAGGAGTTTGCCCAGCACCGCCGCCCCCTGCATCGCCACCCGCACCTCTGCGTTCTGCAGGTACTTGCCCGCGATCGCAAGGGTCTCGGCCCGGATCGCTTCCTCCAGAGCAATCGGCGATCCTGGAGAAGACGCAAAGAAACACGCCTCACCCAGCGCATCGAATATTGCCAGACTCACATCCGAATAGGGCTCGACCTTCAGTTGAGCCAGGAGTTTGGCCGCCGGGTCCAACGCGCTCATATTGGCTAACACGCGCGCTGCGGTCAGCCGAATCTCGCGATCTTTGTCCGAAATCAGCGACAGCAGGTTATCACGGAACCCCTTCGGCCGCGACCCCGTAAACGCCGCCGTCTTATGAACCGCCCACTGCCGCACCGGCGCATGCTCGGCCGCCATCTTTTCGACGAGCATCTTCCCCTTGCCGTCCTCGTCGGATTTCTCGTACTCGCGATCGAGTGCTCCAAGATACAGTTTCTTCCACGAGTCCCGCTCGCCCTCCAGTCTGGTCATCTGCTGCTGAAGACCCTCCAGCCGGGCCTTGATAATCTCGTCCGGGGTCTTGCGCTGCAGTTCCTTGAGAATCGTCTGCTTGTCCGCCGCCGTGCCGATCCAGTATGGAAGCGCCGCCGATGCCGCCGATGCAACCTCCGGGTCGGCGTCATCCAGAAGATTGACCAGCTCCAGTACGGCGTCTTTGTCCGGCCACAAGCGCAGCGTGTAAACAACGTTCAGCCGAACCTGCCGATTAAGTTCTGACATGCGGGCCAGCCGCCCCAAACGCTCGCCCACCTCGGCATAGCGAAACACCAGCAACGCCTCGGCCGCCAGACGTGCGTCGGCGCCCGAAGTGTCAATCAGAATGCCCAGCAGAGGTTCAAGGAATGGTTTGCGGCTCCGCAGGTTGTCAGGCCATGAACGGCTTGCGATGAGGCCTCGGCAAACCGCCTGACGGCCGGCCGCGTGTTCCCCGTTCAGGAGCGCCTTCATCAGCACCTCCCACGCCCCATCGTCTCCCCGACGCAGAAGCTCAATCGCCGCATCCGTCCGGCTCTGATCGGTCGAACCGCGAAGGAGTGCCTCCTCATAAATCCGAAGCTGACGTGATGCATCCTGCTCCCGGTCCGCTGCCGTGACCGGCCCCACAACGGCAGACGCCTCTTCGGCTGCAACCCGCGAACTGAGACGGATTGTCCAAAGCAGGAAAATGCAGATTATGAGGTTTACGTTCCGCACGCCAACTCCGTCCGATAAGGTCCTGAACAACAGATCCCCTTGGGGCCCCCGACCGGCCGTGCCGGTGACCTTATTATATGCAGGGATTCCACCACGTCAAGCAAATACACCGACTTATTCGAGAAATCATGCATTAAATCGTTTCGATCCGTCCGAATAAATGCACGCGTATCTCAACATCTGACACATTCCTCTTTTCATTAGCACCCCGGCATTTGTTTCTATCGACAGATTCAAGCGGCCTTGACACAATTTTAGCGCGCAATTTACCGCCGTCTGAAATCCAGGAATTTGCCGCTTCTTGACGTCCGTGTCGACGCTCTCACAGCACAGACGCACGGAACGGAGAGTTTATTGCCCCCGCCTCCTCGGTATGCCCCTGCCCGCGGTACAGACAGGACTGTGCGGCAAGCTTATCAGACACGCGCTGGACAGTCCAAGGATCGAATATTAAGCGACGAGATGCACGCAGCTTATCACTCTACATCAGGCCCGGCTCCCCCCAACATAGAAACCCGGGCCGGCCAGATCCACAGGTCGTCGCTGCCCTCTCGCGGATCGTTCCGACCGTCCTCATCGATACCGTTTTTTCCCATACTGTAGAGCAGAAAGCTGTCCCCGCTCCGGTGATAGGCAAAACGCCCGCCGTTGATGGGGTCGACGATAATAGGAAAATCTCCCGCCTCGGCAACCGCTTCCAGTGTCTTCGGCCAATCCCCGTGACGGCGCTGATGCCGCTTCAGCGCGATGAGGACCAGCGTTGCGTTACGACACGTCAACCGCTTGGACCATTGCTGCCGATGCGGATGCACCCAGTTCACCGTTCGCCACGCCGCTAATTCGATGATCCCTTTGTAGTTGAGTTGCAGGTCCTCCACAGCCCTGAGCAGCGCGTCATGGCCCCCGGGCGCCGCCATTGTCGTAAAGTAGCGTTCAAATATCCGGTCGATCACCCTCCCTGCATACTCCGGCCGATGCGGAATCGTGAACCATAGAAACAGCGCCGTCAGGCGGGGCGCATGCTCCCAGCGCCGCACCGCGTGCAAACCCATCTTGAACTGACGATTGAAAGCATCAATCGAATGGCGACCGCATCGCACCTTGCCCGCCTCGTTGACCTCGTACATTAGTCCGGCAATATGCTTGATTTTCAGCTTCTCGTGGTCGAATACCTTTGCCCAGTCCTCATCCAGCGTCTCTTCGAGGTCCAGGAACCAATGCTCCATCTCCCCCAGCACCTCCTCGGCAGGCTCACATTCCACAATCAAACGGCTCATGACAGTGCAGGCCATCCGCTCCAATTCCAGCCCGCGCGGCATATCGAGAAGCATCTTTTGCTGGTACAGGTGCTCGGCCATGCGCCGCAGGATGCGAATCTTATCCATCGCCTCGGCGTCTCGCCCCTCGCCGAAATCGTTGTTCGCCGCACGCTCCAAAGCCAGTGCCCACCGCTTCAACAGGTTATTCCGCAGCATCTGCGCATCCTGCTGGAGCTGAGTTGTCACAAGCGGAAATCGGCATTGCGGCAGTTTCGCCGCCTCAGCCAGCAAGGCGAACGCGTCGGCATGGCTTTGCAGCCAAAGTTTGACCTCCGGAAAATCCACATCGCGCCACGCCCGCGTGAGTGTCTCCCGGTCGATATCCCCCTCGTACAACTCCGAATCAAAAAGATCGGGATGGTGCGCTGTGAACAGCTTCGCATAGAGGGCTGCCGCATTCTCTTCCGGCCTGATCGCCCGCGCGGCCTCCGCTTGCGCAATGTCCCGCTCGTAGATGTAAGGTTCCCATCGGCCTACATCATTATTAGGACTGAAAACCCAGGCCGCCACCCCGGCAAATACAACGATTGTAACTATGTCGAATACGAACCGCAGATGCCGCGGTGACAGCACCACATTGGCCAAAAGGAGACCAATCACCATATTGATCCGCCACGGCGCCCGCACCACCAGGGCTGCCATCAGCACCGCCGCCAACACCGCCGCCGCAATACACCGCTCGACGGCATACGCCCATCCCAGGATCGCCACAATCCTGCTGCGCCTCTTGTCGGCAGCATTATCAGCCATGATACGGCCCTTTTCAGCGGCCAAGACTTGTCTACATCCCGAGCCGCTCCATCAGATATCCACGAATCTGATCGGCGCCCACGCGGATCTGCTCCATCGAATCCCGGTCGCGAACCGTCACGGTATTGTCCTCTTTCGATTGACCATCCACGGTAATACAGAACGGCGTCCCCGCCTCGTCCTGCCGCCGATAGCGCCGCCCCACCGCCCCCTTCTCATCGTAGAAGCATGTAAACCGCGCCTTCAGGTCGTCATATATCTTCCGCGCAATCTCCGGCATTCCATCCTTCTTCACCAGCGGAAAGATCGCTGCCTTCACCGGCGCCAAATCCGGATGAAACCGCAGCACATTTCGTGTCTCGCCCTTGACCTCCTCCTCGTCATACGCGTCCACCAGAAACGCTAACGTGCTCCGGTCGATCCCCGCGCTCGGCTCGATCACATAGGGCACAAACCGCTCCTTCGTCTCCTCGTTGAAGTACGACAGCGGCCCTTTGATGTAATCGGCATCCTCCTCCTTGAGCGTAATCTTTGTCAAATCGCGCCCCGCCTCATACCAGTCGTTCATCGTCCGCATGCCTCGCTGGTGCTGCCGCAGGTCGAAGTCCGTCCGGTTGGCGATCCCCTCCAACTCCTGCCAGTCGCCTGACCCGAACGGGAACCGATACTCCACATCCACGCACCCCTTTGCATAATGCGCCAACTCGTCCGGATCATGCTCGCGCAGCCGCAGGTTCTCGCCTTGAATCCCGAGGTCGGTATACCACCTGAACCGCTCCGCTTTCCAGTATTCGTACCACTGGTCGTCCGTCCCGGGTGCACAGAAAAACTCCAGCTCCGCCTGCTCGAACTCCCGCGTCCGGAAGATAAACGCCTTCGTCGTCACTTCATTGCGAAAGCTCTTGCCGATCTGGGCGATGCCGAACGGAACCTTCACGCGGGTCGAGTCCATAACGTTGCGGAAGTTGACAAAAATGCCCTGCGCCGTCTCGGGCCGGAGAAACAGCGTCATCGTGTCGTCAACGTTCGCCCCCATTTCCGTCTCGAACATCAACCGAAACGCCATGGGCTCGGCAAACTGACCCACCGCCCCGCAGGCCGGGCACTTCTTCCTCGCCAGTTCCCCCGCCTCGGCCATCGCCGCCTCCACCCGCACGTGCGCCGTATGCTCCTCGCCGTCGTCGGCCAGATGGTCCACCCGCGAGCGGGTATTGCACTTGCGGCATACCGTCACCAGGTCCGCGAACTTGTCGGCATGTCCGGACGCCTTCCACACCATCGGATGCATCAGAATACTGCAATCCAAGCCGACAATATCGTCCCGCATCTGCACGACCCGCTTCCACCAGGCGTTCCGAACGTTCCTCTTGAGCTCCACACCCAAGGGGCCGTAGTCGTAACAGCTCGCCAGCCCACCGTATATCTCGCTCGACTGAAAAATAAAACCACGCCGCTTGCAAAGCGACACAATGTCATCCAGTTTTGTAATCTTAGCCATAAAACACCTTAAATCCTAAAAATGCCGCGCCATAGCGTCACAATGGCGCCCGCGCCATCGAATGACTCTGCACCGGCAAAGACCCCACAGTATAGACACTTTCTCCAACAACTCAACCCCCCAGTCGCAGCAGCGTAAGATTGCATAGAAATGTCTTGCAACCGCGGGCCCCCATACGTAGTATACCCCGTTTGTGCCGGCAGAAAGAAGCGTGATGCCGCAGGCCGTCGCCAACGTAGCTCAACGGTAGAGCACTGGTTTTGTAAACCAGCGGTTGAGGGTTCGATTCCCTCCGTTGGCTTTTCAGCATGAAACGTGGTTTTAGCAGGATCATCCATGGAAAAAGCGATTGAAAAGGCAAAGGCACTCATCGAGGCGATGGCGTATATCCGCCGCTTTCATGGCCGCATCGTTGTGGTCAAACTCGGCGGCAGCATCCTCGAAGACCTCGATCTGCAGAAAAAGCTGCTTACTGATATCGTGTTTATGGCCACAGTCGGCATCCGCTCAATCATCATTCACGGCGGCGGCAAGGCCATCACCAAAGCGATGGCCGACGCTGGCCTGGAGCCGGTCTGGGTGCACGGCCGGCGATACACCGACCAGCGGACGCTGGCGATCGCCGAGCACACGCTCATCCACAAGATCAACACTCCCATCTGCGAAATGATCGAAGAGTTGGGCTGCAAGGCCATGGGCCTGCACAGTCTCAGCAGTTGCGTGGTCTTTGCCGAACCGCTGCAGATGCAGGGCGAGGACGGCCGCAAGCTCGACCTGGGTCTGGTGGGCAAGGTCATCCACGTCAACGCCGGCCTGCTCACCACCGTCTGCAACGCCGGCGTGATTCCCGTCATCGCCACCATCGGCTGCACCAAGACCGGCGGCAAACTGAACATCAATGCCGACAGCGTCGCGGGAAAGGTCGCGGCCGCCGTCGAGGCCGAAAAGCTCGTCGTCCTCAGCGACACGCACGGCATTTTCACTGACATTAACGACCCCGCAACCCAGATATCTTCCGCAAGCGAAGCCGAGATCGAAAAGATGATCGCCGACGGCGTGATCACCTCCGGCATGAAGCCCAAGGTCGAGGCCTGCATCACTGCGCTGGATGGCGGAGCCAAAAAGGCCCACATCATCGACGGCCGAATTCCGCACTCGCTGCTCCTGGAGATCTATACCGACAAAGGCATCGGCACCCAGATCGTCAAGTAATTCACCGCACCGGCAAGCGTCAGCAAGGTTCGAACTTGTAGCCTATTTCTCTCAGGGTGTGGATAAAGGTGGGGTTGTGCGAGTCGGGTTCTATCTTGCCTCGCAGGGTGGTGACAAATCGGTCGACGCTGCGGTGGCCGGCGAAACTGTTGTAGCCCCAGACGGTGTTGAGGATTTCATCCCGGGTCAATGCTTTGCCCTGCCGCTTGACGAACAGTTCGAGCAGCTTGTATTCCTTGGGCGAAAGCTCTATCTCACGTTTCTTACGCATGAGCTTTCGCGCGGGCACGTCGTAGACGAAATCCCCGAACGTGTATGCGTCCTGTTCCTCCTGCCGCCTCCGCCGCAGGAAGGCGGCCGCGCGGGCGAGCAATTCCTTGATGCTGAACGGCTTAGTGACGTAGTCGTCAGCGCCGAGGTTAAGGCCAAGAATGATGTCCGACTCTTCTCCCTTTGCAGTGAGCATAATGATCGGCATATCGAGCTTTTCCTTGCGGATGAGGCGGCAAACCTCATAGCCGTTAATCTCCGGCAGCATGATATCGAGGATGATCAGGTCGGGTTTGGCGTCGAGCGCGGTGTTCAGCCCCGTCTCGCCGTCGGCCGCCGCAAGGACATTGTAACCCGCATAGCCAAAGTTGTCCTTCAGCCCCCGCAGCATCGTCGCATCGTCTTCAATGATCAGAACCGTTTCCATCGCATTATCCGTTACTCTCGGCACCCGGGAGTCCTATGGTAAAGGTGCTTCCCTCGCCGGGCTGGCTGTTGACTGTTATCTTTGCATGATGGGCTTCGCAGATGAACTTGACGATTGCAAGGCCCAGGCCCGCGCCCTCGGCCCGCCGAGAGAGCGAAGTATCCGCTTGATAGAACCGGTCAAATATCCGTTTCACCTGTCGGCCTGTCATGCCGATACCGTCGTCGGTGACGGAAAAGCGTACCATGTTATCTTCGGTGCAGACCTTCAATTCGATGCGTTTGTCGTCGCGCGTGTATTTGCACGCATTGTCCAGCAGGTTCACCAATACTGTCACCATCGCATCCTTGTCCGCAAGCACTGTCGGCAAATGCTCCTGCATCGACACGCTGAATTGGCAGCGTCCGCCGTTGAGCTTTGTCTGCATGGCCTCCACAGCCGCCTCCGCAATCCCGTTGGCCGAAGTCTTCACGATCTCGAAGGCCTGCTTGTTGCGATCCATTCGCGAAAACGTCAGGAAGTTGTCGATCAGCCGGCTGAGCCGCAGGTTCTCCTTCGAAATCAATTGAAGGTACTCGACGGCCTGCACACGGTCCTCGTACCGCCCTTCCAGCAGCGTATCCACCAGCACCCGCATCGAGGACAGCGGCGTCTTCAGTTCATGCGTCACCGTCGCAATAAAATCGTTTTTCAGCCGATTTGTACGCTGCTGCCTCATTACCAGATGCGCTGCGGCTCCGCTGCAAAAGACGAGCAACGTCACCATCAGGATTGTCGACCAGAGGTAAACGGCTGCCTGCCTGTTCGCAACATTGTCGAAGGTCACGTCGTCGACAAACAACTGCGCCGACCAGCCCGGATCAAATCGGTAAGTCGTTCCGAGTTCTGAAAAAGGCCATTCACATGCCACCGGCGCCACGACAAAGGGCTTTCGCCCTGCGGGAACATCCGCCCCGGCGATGTAGTCCCCTCTTTCGTCGTACACACGGCAAAACGAGGGCAGTTTCTGCAGATCGTCCACATAGGGAACCAACATGGACGCCATGCTTTCCCTCGTAAAAACCAGGAGATAGCCATGCGACCGCATTTGCACATAGCGGCCATATAACTGCCCTTCGGCGTCCAGCCTTCGGCAAAGCCCCCAATCATCGGAATCGGGCGCAAGTCTTTGATCAGCAACGGATAGCGACAGTTCAAGAGTTGGGACAAGCCTCTGCGCATACTTAATTCTCGCTTTGGCATCCGCACTCATTGCCACCTTGTCTGCACACTCAAGCAGTCGCGTCAGGGCAAATGCCTGAAGGGCGGACGGAAGCGCAATCTGTAGGAAATCGGGCCTTCCAACAACCGCCAGTTCATCGCGGGTCACCCCTCGCGCCGCGTAATCGTATGCGCCAAGCCATATCTTCTCAAATACCGGTCCGTCGACCTCCATGGACAGGTCCAGAAGCAGCAGATGTGCACGACACTTTTCAATTCTAACCCCAATGTCGCTGTCACCGTAACGGGTCAAAACGTCATTTAGTTTCGCGATCGCCTCCGTCGTTCTATCGAGCTTATGCAGGCAGCGTGCCTCTGAAACTTCGGCCTTGATCCGGATGGCATTATCTGTCGAACGTTCGGCGATTTGGCGATATGCCTGTAGAGCCTGGTCATAGGACTCGTGCTCATATTCGAATCGGAAGGGCGCCTCAAAATCATCGGAGGCAGAGACATTCATGTTATCAGGTACGGGAAACGTGAGAACGCCAGCGGTGCCATATACAAGTATGCCGTCGGCGCCGGGTAAACTGGTGCACAATAACACCCAATCCGCCCTCAGCCCGTTCTGCGCGGCGGATTGACACTGGCGGGTATAAACGTCCTCCAACTTCGTCTTTACAGCCAGTTGTGCGTTTTCCACCGCCTGCGTCATGAACCACAGCAGGCATACGGTGGGCAATATCACCGCCGCCACCAGCAGCAATATCACCCACCGTAACGGATTTGTCGAACCTTGCATCTTCAGTTTACTTGTCCTTCTTTTCGGTCAGCATGTTGATCGCTGCCTGGGCATTCTGCCCGACCAGCGGGTCCTTGTCCTGAACCGCCTTTTGCAGGACATCCAGGGCCTTGGCGTCGCCGTAACATCCTAATGCGTATGCCGCACACCGCCGTGCATACCCGTCTGCGTCGTCAAGCGTCATCTTTACGAGCGCATCGTATGAGGCCTCAGCCTTGGCCGCACCCAGCGCCAAGGCCGCCATGCCCCGCGTCAAGTTCTCCGAATGCGAGCAAAGCGTGACAAGCTTTTTCTCGACCGGCCCAATGCTGTCAAAACCGCCCCGCCAGAGTACAAAGATCGCCGAACGCCGCACCGTCGCCTTGTCTGAATCGAGATACCTGGCGACCTCCGTAACGGCCTTCTTCGCATCCAGAGGTTTCAATTTCACCAGCGACGCCGCCACGCGAGGATCCGTCTCGGCGCAGGTCGATATGGTCAGAACCACTTCGCCGACTGTATTGGCAACCACCGTGGCATCCGTAACGCCGGCCCGAGTCCGTATGAGTACGTTCTCAGTATGGCTCGTCTTCTCGGGCACTTCTTTGGTCCACCAGAGGACTTTATAGTCGCCGAAGTCGCGAGTTTCCGTCGGTTTTGCCTCGCCGGCGATCTCAAGCCCGGCCGGCAGCACGAGGAAGAACGTCTCCAGCACCTTGGGGCCGTACTCATTGTGCATTGTTAACATGGCGCCGCCGCTGTCCGGCAGACGATTGAGAGCCCTTTTCTTGTTGTTGCTCCAACCGAAATAGAGGGCTTCCTGCGGTTTGAGCGGCTCCTTCGGTATCCAGTAGATGTGATAGAAGTTGGCCCTCTCCTGGTCGGCGACGATTTCGATGTCGAGCTTCTCCCCTGTGGCATCGTAGAGCGTCTGATCTGGAACACTCGTCCCCGAGAGATGGACCCTGCCCGTCAGCGAACGCCCGGTCCAGTTGTAATGATACCCCAGTCCGCCCGAATAGCCATTGAAGTCCGCATCGACACAATAGAGGTGGGCGTTGCAGGGCAGACTTTCCGCCATTGCCCGGGCGACCAGTATCCCGTACGTCTGCGCAACGAACGTGAGCACCTGATCGGACATCTGCTCAAACACAGAGTCCACCTTCTCCGGCTCGATCTTGCCAAGCTGCTGCCGCGCCTTCTCAACAACCGAGGTCTGGTCGGCAAAGTCCTTCACGACCTTCCCGAAATAGTGCCCGGCCGCCGCCTTGTCGCCCTTCTTCAAGTGGCACATGCCGAGTTGAAACGTCGCCTCTGCGGCAATTCGTTGAATCCGGTCGGCTCGCTCGATAGCCTGCTCATAGAGTTCGATCGCCTTGTCCAGGTCGCCCTCGGTCTCCTCGGCGTAGCGCCCCTGCTGCAGCAGCATGGCCGGCGATCGCGCGATTGACGCCGCAGCGACCGCGCCCCCAGCGGCAGCCGTCTTGAATGTCACGACATGAACCTCCGCGGGCTCTCCAAGTACGTTCTTGAAGTTCTTGTGGTCCAGTGAGTTGATGCTCATGCCGTACTCGGTCCCTGGCTTCAGCTTTGCAGCCAATATTAAGGTTCGTTTGTCAGCCCACCTGGGCTCGCCGGAAATTTCCGGGAACTGGGCGTCCGTTGTACACAGCGAGTACCCACCGGCCTCCATGTCCTGGTCGAAGACGATCCGTATTCGCTGCAAGCCCGGCCACACGGTCTGGTCCCCGTTCTGCGGCACCGTCCCGACCACCTTGGGCGCCGCGCCATTCACGCACACCGCCGGCACCATCAAGAGCAGCACAACCAGCCTCATTGTCCAGTCTTTCATTTCAAACTCCTTTCCGTAACAGGTTAACATGATTTTTCTCGTTCCCACAACAGAATTTGTAGCGGGTCGATGTTACCAATGTGTTACGGCTGCATCCTTTTCTTGAGAGTTCTGCGAAATGGACGCAATCCAGCAAGACTTGATTCCTGCGGCCGTATCCGATACTATAGTGCAGTAATCGGAAACAGATATTCCTGCTTAGGAGGTAGCCATGATGCGGTGTAGAATTGCAGCTTTTGTTCTGATGCTTCAGGCAGCCATTGCCTCGGCGGCTCTGCCGACACTGGAAACCGTCAATAGCGGCGTGATGCACGACGCCTTGAAAGATCTGCCCGCAGAACTTGCGGCATGCGAAGAAATTATCTTCCTCCAGCGGGGCGGTTACGAAGACCCCCACTGGTACGCAAATATCGCCTATTTTTGCGACGACGAGAACAACCTGGCCTATACCACCGGTGCGCAACTGTGCAGGCTGAACCTCAAAACGGGCAAAATCTCGATCCTGCTGGAGACTGAAAACGGCTGCATCCGCGACCCCAAGGTGCATTACGACGGCGGCAAAATCCTCTTCTCATACCGCACGGACGGCTCACCCTATTACCATCTGCATGAGATCGATATCGACGGCGGCAATCTCCGCCAGATCACCTCCGGCCCCTTCGACGATTACGAAGCGGAATACCTCCCCGACGGCGACATTGTTTTCGTCTCCACCCGCGCTCGCCGCTGGGTGGGCTGCTGGATGACCCAGGTCGGCACCATCCACCGCTGCGACGCCAACGGCCGAAACATCCGCGCCCTGTCCTGCAACATTGAACACGACAACACACCCGCCGTGCTGCCCAACGGTCAGATACTCTATATGCGATGGGAATACGTCGACCGCTCACAGGTCGAGTTCCACCACCTCTGGACGATGAACCCCGACGGAACCAACCAGATCATCTACTACGGCAATCAGAGACCGTGGGGCGTGTTCCTGAGCTGCCGCCCCGTCCCGGGCGACGACCGCGTCCTCGGCGTCTTTTCGCCCGGCCACGGCCAAAACGACCATTATGGCCAACTCGCCTTCTTCTCCAGCCGCTATGGTCCCGACGACCCCCGCGGCGTCCAGCACATCGATTATGTTCGTGGCGGACGGCTGAACCTGGGCGACCCCTGGCCGCTCAGCGCCAACACAATCCTCGCCGCCGACAGGTACAAGTCCCGGCTCCTTGTCGTCGAAAAGCAGGGCGAGAAGTACGGCTTTCGCATTCTCTACGAGATCCAGAACAACGACCGCAAATGGCTTACACAGGACCCGCAGCCCATCCTTGCGCGCCCGCGCGAAAGCCTTATTGCCAGCCGCACTGATCCCCGCAAAGAGACCGGTACGCACATCCTGATGGACGTCTATAATTCGCAGAATATGGAAGGCGTCAAACGCGGCGAGATAAAGAAGCTTCTTATCCTTGAAACCCTCCCGAAGGCCGTGAACTTCTCCGGCGGCCCGGACACGCTCAGTTGGTTAGGCTCCTTCAACCTCGAACGCATCCTCGGCACCGTCCCGGTTGAGGCCGATGGATCGGCTAATTTCGAATTGCCCGCCAATCGGCCGATCTTCTACGTGGCGCTCGATGAAAACGACCTTTCCGTCAAGCGTATGCAGAGCTTCACCAGCGTCATGCCCGGCGAGACCATGACGTGCCTCGGCTGCCACGAAAACCGGCAGCATTCCCGCACCAACTACGGCGACACCAGCCGGGTATTGGCCATGCAGCGAGCTCCGTCGAAAATCACGCCGGTCGCCGGCGCCCCCGACGTGCCCGACTTTATACGCGATGTCCAGCCGGTTCTCGACAAATACTGTGTCGGCTGCCACAACGTCAACGACTACAAAGGCCGGCTCTCGCTGGAGGACGACATGGGCTCCACATTTTCTATCAGCTATTGGTCGCTGATCATGCGGGAGCAGGTCGCCGACGGCCGAAACGGACACGGCAATCAGCCCGCGCGGTCGTTGGGCTCGAGCGCTTCACCCATCCTTCGCAAGCTCGAAGGCGGCCACCACGACATCAAAGCCGATCGTGCCGACTGGCTGAAGGTCTGGGCGTGGACAGAAGCGGCGGCCCCCTTCTGCGGCACCAACGGCGGCCTGCGAAACGCAGTTCAGCAGGACGTGAAGTTCGGCGCGTTTGCCGGCGGCGGCGGCATTCTTGGCAAACGCTGTTACAGTTGCCACAATCCAAACGGCAAGGGCCCCCGGAACAAGCTCGGCGAAGGCTATGACAACGACGCCCGGCGTCCGCTCTTTAACCGGCCCACGGGCTCCTATGAACGCATGGTCATCAAAGACGATCCATTGCGGCATTATAGTTGGAACGTTCTGCTCAACGCCACCCGCCCCGACAAATCCGCGGTGCTGTTGGCCCCGCTGGATAAGGCCGCGGGCGGCTGGGGCGCCTGCCCTGACGTATTCAAGTCGACTGACGATCCGGACTATCAGACCATGGCCAAGGCTGCAAAGAATTGGCAGACCGAATGGCTCAAGGCCCGCCGCTTCGGCGCCCCCAACTTCCAGGTCAACCACCAGTACGTCCGCGAAATGGTCCGTTTCGGCATCCTGCCGCAAGGCACAACCCCCGACCAGGTCGACCCCTACAAAGCCGATCGCGCTTACTGGGATATCTTTACCTACGATCCGGCCAATCCCGAAGGCTCGGCGCCCAACCCGCAACGAATCGCCGGAATGCCGTGATCCCGGCCCGAATTCCTGATTCGGCTTTGCGACGGCAGGTAAAATCGGCGAGCCGCCGGGAGCGGTTTTTGCTTGACAACGGAAGCAGCCGTCATTACGTTACTGCGTTTTGCAGCGTCCCTGGCCCCGTGTCGACAGTTCATTTCCCTTGAACGCCGAAGGGGTGTTGTTTGTAACCCGAACAGGGTAACATTGAATGCAGTAACTGCTTTGGAAGGTTTTCACATGAACACCACTGAAGTCATGGACATGTTCGACAAGTATGTCGTCGCCAACTACAAGCGTCTGCCCCGCGCCATCGTTAAGGGCGAGGGCAACTACCTCTACGACGCCGAGGGCAACAAGATCCTGGACATGTTTCCGGGCTGGGCGGTCAGCGGCATCGGCCACTGCCATCCCATGGTCGTCGAGGCCATCCGAAAACAGGCCGGTGAGCTTCTGCACATCGACAATACCTTCTACATCCCCCAGCAGGGCCAGTTAGCGAAAATGCTCTCGCAGCGGGCTTTCGGCGGCAAGTGCTTTTTCTGCAACAGCGGCGCCGAGGCCAACGAGGCCGCGCTGAAACTCGCTCGCAGGTTCACCCCTCGCGAAAAATACAAGTTCATCACCGCCGAAGGCAGCTTTCACGGCCGCACCTTCGCCACCGTGACCGCCACCGCTCAACCCAAGTACCACGAGGGCTTCCTGCCCATGCTGCCGGGCTTCGAATACGTGCCTTTCAACGACGTCGATGCCCTGCAGGCCGCGTTCACCGACGAGGTCGCCGGCGTCATGATCGAGCCCATTCAGGGCGAAGGCGGCATCAATATGGCCACCGAAGAATACATGCAGACCATTCGCCATCTCTGCGACGCCAATGGCGCCGTCATGATCCTCGACGAGGTTCAGACCGGACTCGGCAGGACCGGAAAATGGTTCGGTTATCAGCACTATGACGTTCAGCCCGACGTGATCACCATGGCCAAGGCCCTCGGCGGCGGCGTCGCCATCGGCGCAATGATGACGACAGAGCACATGGCCGCTTGTCTTGTTCCAGGAACCCACGCATCCACTTTCGGCGGAAACCCGCTGGCCTGTGCCGCCGGCATCGCCGTACTGGAGGCCATTAAGGCCGACGATCTCCTGGCGAATGCCGCCGCCATGGGCAAGTACGCCGTCGAAAGACTGACCGCCCTCAAGGACAAGTACCCCGTTATCACCCAGATCCGCGGCACGGGCCTGATGATCGGAATCCAACTGAACGCACCCGGCGCCGGCATTGTGGACAACTGTCTCGAAAAGGGTCTCCGCATTAACTGCACCCAGGGCAACGTCCTGCGGTTCATGCCTTCGATGACCGTCACGCCCGAGCAGATCGACGAGGCCATGACCATTCTTGACAGTGCACTCGCACAGGAAGGATAGAAACATGCAGCATTTCCTGGCACTTAACGAGTTATCCAGCGATCAGCTCCACGAGCTGCTGGACCTCAGCGCGGAGTTGAAGAATCTCTACGCCGGCGGCGGCCGTGACCTTTGCCTGGCCGGCAAGACGCTGGCCATGCTCTTCGAAAAGACCAGCCTTCGCACCCGCGTCAGTTTTCATGTGGCGATGGTCGACCTCGGCGGCGACGCTATTTATCTCAAGCCCGAAGACATCGGCATCATCGGCAAACGCGAACCCGCCCGAGACATGGCCCGCGTCTTCAGCCGCTACGTTCACGGCATTATGGCGCGCACCTTCGCGCACGACACCATTGTCGAACTGGCCCGCTTCGCCAGCGTGCCGGTCATCAATGCACTGAGCGACTGGTCGCACCCATGCCAGGCCATGGCCGACATGCTCACCATCCGCGAACATTGCGGCCCACTGGAGGGCCTCAAGCTCACTTTCATTGGCGACGGCAACAACGTCGCGCGCTCGCTGGCCTTCGCCTGCGCGAAATTCGGCTTGAAATACGCCTGCGCCACCCCGCCCGGTTACGAACTCGACGCCGCAACCATCGACCAGGCCAACGCGATCACCCCCGGCACAGCCGTTCAGACACATGACCCGGTCGCCGCGGTAAACGGCGCCGACGTCATTTACACGGACACGTGGGTCAGTATGGGCCAGGAAGAAGAAAAAGAAAAACGCGTCAGGGATTTCGAAGGGTTCCAGGTAAACGCCGATTTGCTCAAGGCCGCGCCGACAAAAGCCAAAATCATGCACTGTCTGCCCGCTTATCGCGGTCTCGAAATCACCGACGAAGTCGCCGAATCACCCAACTCAGTTATCTTCGATCAGGCTGAAAACCGGCTCCACTTCCAGCGAGCCCTGCTGAAGAAACTTCTGGCATAAACAGACGCGTTGAAACGATGAGCAGAGAGATCCTGATTGCGACGACGAACAGCGGCAAGGCCGCTGAGCTTACTGTCATGCTGGGCGCCTTGGATGTAGACGTTCGGTGGCTCACCCTCGCACATTTTCCCGACGTCCCCGAGGTGCCCGAGGACGGTCAGTCGTTTGCGGAGAACGCCCGCAAGAAAGCCTGCGGGTATGCGGCCGCTACAGGACTGTGGACCCTTGCCGACGACTCCGGCCTTGTAATCGACGCGCTCGGCGGCGATCCCGGCGTTCGCAGCGCCAGGTTTTCCGGGCCGGTCAAGAAACCCGACACCCGCCAACTCCTCGACCATCGCAACATGGCTAAAGTGTTGTCGTTGATGGAAAATGTACCGGACGAAAAACGTACCGCGTGCTTTGTTTGTAATATTTGCCTCGCCTCGCCAGACCGGGTTCTTGCAGAGGCAGAGGGCTCACTGCCCGGCCGGATAACACACCGTGAGTCAGGCACCAACGGATTTGGCTACGATCCGATTTTTTTTCTTCCCGGCCGCAACTGCACCGTGGCAGAATTAACCGCCCAACAAAAGAATGCAGTGTCGCATCGGGGAGCCGCTCTAGCTAACCTTCGCCCCCTTTTGATCTCTGTCCTTCACGCTGGCCCGGAAGTTCCATAGCCCTGCTGTCATTCCAGCTACGGATAGTAAGGGTACATGGGCGTATAATCCGGGGCTCCGCCGGTTCCCTGGCCTGCAATTATCGCCAGCGTAATCAACAAGGCGAGAATTACCACGATCGCGAAAATCGCCCAAAATCGTTCGTCATGCAACAGGTGCTGAGCTTTGGACCCCAGCCCGTGCGCATCTATATGGCCCGCATGACCTTTTTGTTGCGTTTCATACATGATAAGGCTCCTTACATACCCGGCTTTCGCTTTCATAACACTATTTATACGCAAACGTGCGCTTTTCGGTCGCGCCAGGTGATTTCTTTACGCTGGAGCGCCTTTTTGCCGACATGCCCATTGGCCCGCGCCGGCTTTTTCCTTGACACGCCGACGGCGGAAGTGTTATCTATCTGCCTCTCAGGCGACGCCAAAGCCGCGTGTCGGCAGCATGAGTTTGGCTCGCTTAATCTTCAAAGGCTTAAATTTGGTGTAATTCGCAATGGCAAAAACCGGGCATAAATCGCTGGTCATCGTGGAATCGCCCGCGAAGGCAAAAACCATAAATAAATATCTCGGCGCCAATTTTGACGTAAAAGCGTCGATGGGACATGTACGGGACCTTCCTTCCAAGGGCCTGAACGTCGACATTGAAAACGACTTCGCGCCCACGTATGATATTACTCCCGGCCGAAAGAAAACCGTCACCACGCTGAAAGCCAGCGCAAAGACATGCCACAACCTCTACCTGGCAACCGACCTTGACCGCGAGGGCGAAGCGATCGCCTGGCACCTTGCCGAAGTCCTCGGAGTCCCCGAAGACCGAATCTACCGGGTGGTCTTCAACGCCATCACCAAGAATGCGATTCAGGAAGCCTTCAGCAGCCCCACCAAACTGAACATGGACAGGGTCATGGCCCAGCAGGCCCGGCGTATCCTGGACCGGATTGTGGGTTATCAGATCAGTCCGCTCCTGTGGAAAAAAGTGGCCAAGGGTCTCAGTGCCGGCCGCGTCCAGTCCGTGGCAGTACGAATGATTGTCGACAAGGAACGCGAAATCCGCGCCTTTAACCCCACCGAATACTGGCTCATCCCCGGCGTATTCACCATCGATCTCAACGGCGATTATTCCGCCGAATGGCAGCACTTTCTGGACTCGGCCAGCGACCCAAAGAAGGGAAGGACCCTCGCCGAACAAAACGCATGGCTGACGAAACACAACGCCTTCAGGGCCGACATGTATGCCGTCGACGGTAAGAAATTTCAGGCCCCCGACGAAAAGACCGCCACCGCAATCTTCGCCGCTCTTAAAGACGCCGATTTCAAGGTCGCGCGGCTTAACGTCAAACGCATTGCATCGCGTCCGTCGCCGCCCTTTATTACATCGACCCTGCAGCAGGCCGCGGCCAATCGCCTCGGCTTCGCCGCCAAAAGAACCATGCGCGTCGCACAGGACCTCTATGAGGGCGTCGACATGGGCTCCATGGGCGCCTTGGGCCTTATCACCTACATGCGAACCGACAGCACCCATTTGTCCCAGGAGGCCGTCAGCAGCGCTCGCGACTACATCGCCCGGCAATTGGGCGCCGAGTACCTGCCCCAAAAACCGATCTTCTATGCGTCCGGCAAGGGCGCACAGCAGGCCCACGAAGCCATTCGCCCCACCGACTGCGACCTGAGCCCCAATGAGATCCGGCAGTTTCTCACGGACGACCAGTACAAGCTTTATGATCTCATCTGGCGCCGTTTCGTCGCATGTCAAATGACCGCCGCCCAGTGGGACACCACCTCTGTCGAACTCGATGCGGCGACACCCATCGGCTGCTGCACGTACCGCGCAACCGGCCGTGTACTCGTCTTTGACGGGTTCACCCGAATCTGGTCCACTTCCTCCGACGATCAGTTCCTGCCGGCCATGAAAATCGGCGATGCCGTCAAGACCGTTGACGTCAAGCCCCTGCAGCATTTCACCAAACCGCCGGCGCGCTATACGGAGGCCAGCCTCGTCAAGGCTCTGGAAAAGGAAGGCATCGGCAGACCCAGTACGTACGCCTCGATTATCAGTACGATTCAGGATCGCAAATACGTCGAGAAGATCGAACGTACCTTTCAGCCCACCGCCATAGGCGAAGTGGTAACCGACAAGCTCTGCGAGTTCTTTCCCCACATCATGGACATTGCCTTTACCCGACATATGGAGGACCAACTCGATCAGATTGAAGAGCAGCACCTCGATTGGCTCGGCGTGCTTCGTGAATTCTACGGCCCATTCAAGGAAACCCTTGAGAAAGCCACCGAGGAGATGAAGCACGCCCGTGCCGAAACAAAGCCGAGCGAATACACATGTCCCGACTGCAGCGCTCCGCTGGTCTATCGCTTCGGAAAAAACGGCCGCTTTCTCAGTTGCTCCGCGTACCCTGAGTGTAAATTTGCATCCCCCTGCGACAGTGAGGGAAAAATGATCGCCGAGCAAGTCACAGAGCACAAATGCCCGAACTGCGGCAAACCCATGCTCCAGAAATCAGGCCGATTCGGACCCTTCCTCGGCTGTTCCGACTACCCCAATTGTAAGACCATCATGCGCATCGACAAGGAAGGCAATGTTCTGCCGCCCAAGCCGCCGGCCGAACCCTCCGGGGTCAAGTGCTACAAGTGCAAGGCCGGCGAACTCGTCATCCGGCAAAGCAAGAAAGGACCGTTCCTGGGGTGCAACAAGTTCCCGCGGTGCCGCACCATCGTTTCCATCAAGCAGCTTGACCAGCTCAAGGAACTCCAGGCGGAGGGCAAGTGGCCGCCCGCGGACAAGGAGCAGGCCGACATTCTGCTCGGCAGGACTAAGACCAAGACCGCCAAGAAAACCAAGAAGGCGACCGGCAAGAAGAAATCGGCCGAAGAATGACAGCGGCCCGAAGCCATCTGTAGAGGACCGTGATATGAAGCATCAGAAGAACGACCCCAAAAACGAGGTCTTCGAAACCGTGGAGCCTATCGGCGCAAGAGTTCTGATCCGCAAAGACGAAGACAAGAAACAGACCAAGGGCGGGATTCAACTGCCCGACAACATAGAAATACCGACAATCACCGGCCGGATCGTCTCGGTCAGCGCCGAAGTCGCCTCTTCAGAAGACCTGCCGCTGCGTCAGTATGACAAGGTGCTCTTTAACCCCAAAGGCGCCATTCCCGTTGATTTTGAAGGCGACAACCGACTCTTCGTGGTCGAAGTTGAAAACGTCGTCGCCGTCTTCAGAAAGGGCTGATCCGCCCCAGCCGCCCTCACTCGATTGTCTTATTGCGGTCGCCGCCGCAGAAACAGGACCGCTCCCAGTCCCAGAAGTGCAATCGTCGCGGGTTCCGGAACCGGATCACCGCCACCGCCGGGAACTGGTATTTCACCATTCCCACCGGGAATCGGTATAGTAC
>JACZKQ010000133.1 GCA_014859965.1 Phycisphaerae bacterium | reverse complement strand
GGGGACAGGTTTGTGGGCGGGCTTTGCGGGTCAATTTCGGGGGGCGTGATCACGAGGAGCTTCGCCACGGGGGAGGCAGGGGGCAGTTGGAGTGTGGGCGGGTTGTGCGGGCTCAATTACTGCGGCAGGATCAGCGAGAGTTACTCGACCAGTGCTGTTTCAGGTGCGGTATCAGGCAGTGGGGCCGGCGGCCTTTGCGGGTACAATGATGGAGGCACGATCAGCCGGAGTTACGCCACAGGGGCCGTGTCGGGGGGGCACGGTGTGGGGGGGCTATGCGGGAGCAGTCACAACTACAGTGTCAGCCTGAGCTGGACCGGCGAAGGGCTGGGAGGATTGTTTGGCTGGGGAACCATTGAGGACTGCTATGCTGCCGGCGCGGTCAGCGGCACGGGCGGCTCCGTCGGCGGACTGATCGGCGAGAGCTGGGGGCCCGTCGACCGGTGCGTGTGGGACGTGGAGACTTCGGGGCAGACGGACAGTGCCTGCGGCAAGGGCGCGACAACGGAGCAGATGAAGTCGATGCGGCTCTATCAGGATGCGGGCTGGGCTGGCAAAGGATGGGTTATTAATCGTAGCGTGGACTACCCGCGCCTGGCGTGGGAGGGCACGGAGGGAGCAGCGGTTGACGAGCCCGGAGCGCTGCCGCTGGCGGGCAACGGTACGGAGGCCGACCCGTACAGGATTTACACGGGGGAGGAGTTTGCGTCGCTGAGTCAGTACTGGATGGCGCTGGACGGGCATTTCGTACTGATGAATGACGTGGACCTGGCGGGTGTGGCACTGCGGCCAATCGGCGAGTTGGGGGCATTTAAGGGGGTGTTCGACGGTCGCGGGTACGTGCTGCGTAATGCGACGATTCATCGGGCGGGGAGCACAGACGTGGGGATATGGGCGACGATCGGATTCGAGGGGCAATTGCGCAACGTCCGGGCAGAAGAGATCGACGTTCGGGGTGGCTTTAGTGTGGGCGGACTGGCGGGGTTGAGCAACGGACGTATCACGAACTGCCAGGTCACGGGGACTGTCCATGGCGTGGGGAAAGTGGGCGGACTCGCAGGATGCAGCAACGGCGAGATTTGCAGCAGCGGGGCGGCGGTGTCGGTGAGCGGCGGCGAAGAAATCGGGGGCCTGTGCGGCTGGAACACGTGGGTGATCAGCGACTGTCATGCAAGCGGCGATGTGACCGGCATACAGAGTGTTGGCGGACTGTGCGGCTTCAATGACGGCGGTACGATCAACGAGTGCCGTGCAACAGGCGCCGTCAGGGGAACAAACAATGTCGGCGGCCTTTGTGGAAAGAACCTTTACGGAACGATCAGCGGCTGCTCCGCCGCCGTTTCTGTCTCGGGGGATGAAGATCTCGGCGGTCTGTGCGGAAATAACTGCGACGGAATCATCAGCGACTGCTCCGCTACAGGTTCTGTGTCCGGGAATCAGAATATCGGCGGCTTGTGCGGATCGAATGAATACGGCTCGATCAGCAATTGCATCGCGAGCGGTTCTGTGTCCGGCGACAGGGCTGTCGGCGGCCTGTGCGGATGGAATGGCGGCACGATCCGCACCTCCAGCGCCGGCGGTCAAGTTGACGGTGGAGGAGACTCGAGGTATCTGGGCGGGCTGTGCGGAGAAAATGGTATCGGCAGCATCAGCAACTCCTGCTCCACGGCTCAGGTGACCGGTGCAGGTGAATCACAGTATCTCGGCGGCCTGTGCGGATACAATGCGTCCGGCACAATCTACAAGTGCCGGGCCGCCGGGCGGGTTAAAGGCGGCCGGGAATCAATGTATGCCGCCGGCCTGTGCGGAAAGAACAACGGCACGATCAGCAACTGCTCCGCCGCGGGTGAGGTTACCGGCGGCCCTTACTTGACTAAAGTCGGCGGCCTGTGTGCAGTGAACAGGGGCACAATCAGCAACTGCTATGCCGCAGCTTCCCTATCCGGTGTATACTTGGCAGGGGGCCTCTGCGAAACAAACTACGGCACGATTAGCGACTCCTACTCCGCAGGCCCCATGCCCGGCAGCCTGCACAAAGGGGGCCTTTGCCGGCAGAATCTGGCCCCCGGAGTCATCAGCAACTGTTTCTGGGATACACAGACCAGCGGCACGACCGCCAGCGACGGCGGAACCCCAAAAACTACAGCCGAGATGCAGCAAGTTTCGACCTTCACCGACTTTGCCGATTCGCGGTGGGACTTTGTGGGGGAAGCGGCTAACGGAACGGAAGATGTGTGGCGGATGTGTTCAAATGGAGTTTCTTATCCTCGGCTGAGTTGGGAGTACTCGCGCGGCGGGGATTTTGACTGTCCGGATGGTGTGGGATTGGAGGACTTACGGTATTTGGCGGAGCGGTGGCTTGCGGCGGATGTTGAGGCGGTCGGTGCGGCGGACGGGAACGGCGACAGGCGGGTGGATATGGGGGACTTCGGGCTGATGGCGGAGAGGTGGAGAGGGGGGACGGATGATGATATGGTCCTCATTCCCGGCGGGACTTTCGAGATGGGTGACAATTTAGATGACATTTCGTTGGCACCGCCCGTCCATACTGTCACATTAACGTCGTTCTGCATGAGCAAGTATGAGACTACGAACGGTCAGTATTGTGAGTTCCTAAGTTCGGCCTGGTCTCAGGGGCTTATCGCGGTAAGCAATGGGGTGGTGTACAAGTCGCAGATGAACTATCCTTACTGTGATACGTCTGCGTCAACAGACAGTCAGATCAATTATTCGGACGGTGTCTTCAGCGTCAGGACCAAGGGCGGCCGGGACATGAGCAATGATCCGATGACGCAGGTAAGCTGGTACGGGGCGGCTGCTTACTGCAACTGGCGAAGCGAGCAGGAAGGCCTGGAGCCGTGCTATGATCTTTCCACATGGGACTGTGACTTCACGAAGAACGGGTATCGCCTTCCAACGGAGGCACAATGGGAGTATGCGGCACGCGGCGGGCTGTCCGGCAGACGGTTTCCGTGGGGAGATATGATCAACCATGATCACGCGAATTACAGAGCCGTTGGCAGTGCTTTTGCGTACGATACGGGTCCGTCCTCGACCTGGGGGACCTGTCATCCTGCATGGAACGACGGCACTGCCCCATATACCTCGCCTGTGGGCAGTTTTCCACCTAACGGCTATGGATTGTATGACATGGCGGGGAACGCCCACGAGTGGTGCAATGACTGGTATTCGAGCAGCTACTATGGTTCCAGTTTGCCGACTGATCCCACAGGACCCGCACAAGGCAGCGATCGTGTCCTTCGCGGCGGCAGTTGGATCAGCAGGGCCAATGTGTGCGGCGTCGCACAGCGCGACTACCTCTCGCCCGTTTTTTGCAGCGGCAATCAGCGCTGCGGGTTTCGGGTTTGTCGTTGAGCGGTTTTTCTCCCGATGTTTCGAGGTGCAGTTAACCTATTGAGTTTTAGATTTTGGGGCATAAGTTCGGCGTCCACGTGAACCCGCCGTGAAGCAGCCGCGGCCGACATATGCGGTCGGCGAACCGCGGGTGATCCCGGGCAGGATGGCCCGTGCTACGGAGAACACGGGCACACGGCCAAGATGGCCGTGCCACGTTA
Source organism: Phycisphaerae bacterium (assembly GCA_014859965.1). Classification (GTDB taxonomy): domain Bacteria; phylum Planctomycetota; class Phycisphaerae; order Sedimentisphaerales; family Anaerohalosphaeraceae; genus JACZKQ01. The sequence goes on along the minus strand of JACZKQ010000133.1, from coordinate 60,156 downwards.
GCCTTTTACGCAAATGAGGGGGGCGAGGCGTGCTACTCGTCGGGCGAGGCCTGCGTTTTCTGTTGCTTCTGCGACTGCGGCGACGTCTTTGTATGCGCCGGGGGCTTCTTCTGCTATGCCTCGCATGGAGCGGCTTCGGATGAGGATGCCTTTGTGTTCGAGGCTCTTGACGACGTCTCGGCCGCGCCAGTGCTTTGTTGCTTCGCGGCGGGACATGTTCCGGCCGGCGCCGTGACAGGCGGAGCTGAAGGCGAGTGCTTCGCTTGTTTCGCTGCCCGCCAGGATAAACGACCCTGTGCCCATCGTGCCGCCGATCAGCACCGGCTGGCCGACGGCGCGGTATTCTTTCGGCAGTCCCGGGTGGCCGGGGCCCCAGGCGCGCGTGGCGCCTTTGCGATGCACGAACAGGCGCTTGCTGCGGCCGTCGACTGCGTGCTCCTCGACCTTGCATGTGTTGTGCGAGACGTCGTAGAGCAACCGGATGTCGGCTTTGCGGTGCAGGGTTTCGAAGGCCTCCCGCAGCAGGTGCGTCAAGATCTGGCGGTTGGCGAGGGCACAATTGATGCCGCTGCGCATTGCGCCGAGGTAGCTCTGGCCGACAGGGGATTTGATCGGCGAACAGGCAAGTTCGCGGTCCGGCAGTTCGAGCCCGTACTGGGGTGCGGTCTGCACCATGCGTTTCAGGAACTCGGTGCCGATCTGATGGCCCAGTCCGCGCGAGCCGCAATGGATGGAGATCAGGATGTCGCCTTCATGTATTCCGAACGCCTCTGCGGCGGCGGCGTCGTAGACTTCCAGCACCTGCTGCACTTCGAGGTAGTGGTTGCCGGAGCCCAATGTTCCCATCTCGTTCTTCTGGCGTTCCTTGGCGTGGTCGGATACCTGCGAGGGATCGGCTCCGGCCATGCGGCCGTCTTCTTCGGTGAAGCGGAGGTCCTCGCGGAGGCCGTAGCCTTCGTCGACCGCCCATACGGCACCGCCCGCTAACAAGTCGTCGAGGCCGGTCTTCTGTAGTCGCACCTTGCCGGTGCTGCCGACGCCGGCGGGGATGCACTCGAAGAGCGCCTCGGCGATGTCGCCCTTCATGTGGGCGATGTCATCGGCGACCAGGGCGGTTCGGAGGGTCCTGACGCCGCAGGAAATGTCGAAGCCGACGCCGCCGGCGGAGATGACGCCTTCCTCCGGATCGAAGGCCGCGACGCCGCCGATGGCGAAGCCATAGCCCCAGTGGGCGTCGGGCATGGCGAACGAGCCTTTGACGATGCCGGGGAGCGTCGCGACATTGCGGACCTGCTCGGCGACCTTGTCGTCCATGCCGGCCATGAGGTCGGCGGAGGCGTAGATTACTCCGTCGACGCGCATTTTGCCGGATCGCTCGATGAGCCAGGTGGTATCGCCTCGTTGTTTGACAAGTTTTCTGTCCATGTCAGGTTCCTCGTCGTTCACGTCAATCACTACTATCTATACGAACCAGGCTGCATGTGCGGAGGACAAGGCATGCCTTGCCCCTACGTTCCATGTCACACGTCGACGACGCATTGGGCGATCCATTTGTCCTCTTTTTGTGCGACTTTCAACTGGGTGTAGGTCGCTCCTTTGACTTCGACGGCGGTTTCGTGGAGTTCGGGATCGGCCTTGTCGCCCCAGGCCGTCGCGGTGAGGGCGTCGCCTTTGATGTGCACCTCGAAGCGGCTGAAGATCATGCCGCGAACGGCCATCTCGTAGATGAGGGCGTTGAGCCAGTCGACCAGGAGGAGTTCCATGTCGTCGCATTGGCGGCGTATCTCTACGGCCTGGCGGGGGTCGACCTTGTCGGGGGAGCATATTACCGCTGTGAGCGCACGAGCCGCCTCTGCAAACGCTTCGTCCAGCGTTTCGCCGATGCCGCGGACGCCGATGTCCGCCTGATGATGAAAATGTTCCCACATAGCCGCTGCTCCAGAACGGCAGGCCATTATATACGCATAGAGGCCGGCGGCAATCACAATTGATTTATCGACCCGCATCCGGTAGACTTGTTGACAATAATTATATGCGGCGATTGCCGTGCGGCCAACTCTGTATTAAGGAGAATGTGATGAAGGTGAGCCTGTTTTTCGGTGTGTTCTGTGTTCTCGCTCTTGTCGTTGCGAGCGCGGTTGGGCAGCAGGATCTTACGAAGGGCTGCCCGGACCCGACGATCATCAAGTCGCATACGGACGGGCTGTATTATATCTTCTCGACGGGCAGGGGGCTGCCGATTCGGCGGTCGAAGGACCTGGTGCAGTGGGAAGGGATGGGGCGCGTTTTTGACACCCGCGTTCCGGCGTGGGCGGTAAAGGAGGTGCCGGGGACGACCGCGATCTGGGCTCCGGATATTTCTTTCTTCAACGGCCGATATCACCTGTACTATTCCGTGTCGACATTCGGCAGTCAGCGGTCGTGTATCGGGCTGGCGACGAATGTCACCCTTGATCCGGCCGACCCTGCGTACAAGTGGGTGGACCATGGCAAGGTGATTGAGTCGGCTGCGGGGAAGACGAATTTCAACGCGATCGATCCGACGGCGTTCGTGGATAATGACGGATCGGTTTATCTGGCGTGGGGTTCGTACTGGGACGGGCTCAAGATGGCGCATCTGGATCCGAAGACGGGAATGCCGGATCCGGACGACAGCCGGCGGTACGATCTTGCGCGGAATGCGGAGCGGAAGGTGATCGAGGCGGCGTTCATCATCTATCGCCAGGGGTGGTACTATCTCTTTGCGTCTTACGATTCGTGCTGCGACGGCGTGGACAGCACGTATCACGTGAAGGTCGGGCGGGCGGAGAAGGTGACGGGGCCTTACGTGGATATTAATGGCAAGCGGATGAGCGAGGGCGGGGGGACGCTGGTTCTGGCGAGCCATGAGAACTGGCGCGGGCCGGGGCATAATGACGTTCTTCAGACGCCGGAGGGCGATTACATCGTGCATCATACGTATGACGCCAAAGAGAAGAACGGCGGGCGGAACTTGCAGATACGGCCGGTGGTTTGGACGGGGCACGGGTGGCCGTTAGCGGGGGAGCCGATCGTTGGGGCGATGCCGGAGAAGAGGGCAGTTGAGGCCCGGGAACTTGTGGGGACGTGGAAGCATACCGTGGATTACCAGGGGGAGCGGGAGATTTCGCTGCGTGCGGGGGGGAGAATCGAGAACGCAGTCGGCGAGGCGACGTGGGCGCTGGAGGGTAATACGCTGTTTCTGAGGTGGCCGAACGCGGCGGCGCCGGATGGGGTGTGGCTGGACGAGTGCTACGTGGCGGGGGACGGCAGGTCATACATTGGGCGGAACCAGACGGGGGCGATTATTCGCGGGGTTCTCGTAGATTAGTCAGCGTGGGTGCGTACCGCGGGCGGGGCTTTGTATATCGGGAACTGCCGAGCATTGGTAAGCCGGAGTCTATGACAAGATAAGGGCCGGACGCATGCGGCCCGGCCCCGTTGATTCGCCAATGATCGTCGTCGAAACGGCATTAGTAGCGGTAGTGTTCCGGTTTGAAGGGGCCGTCGACTGAGATGCCGAGGTAATCGGCCTGAGTCTTTGTCAGCTTTGTCAGCCTGGCGTTAAGGCGGCCGAGGTGGAGCCTTGCGACCTCTTCGTCGAGCTGCTTGGGCAGCGTGTAGACCCTCTTTTCGAGCTTTTCCTTCGCCAGCATGATTTGGGCCAGGCACTGGTTGGTAAAGCTGTTGCTCATAACGAAACTCGGGTGGCCGGTCGCACAGCCCAGATTGACCAGTCGCCCTTCGGCGAGCAGAATGATCGAGCGGCCGCTCTTGAGCGTCCACTTGTCGACCTGCGGTTTGATGTTTTCCATTGCGCACTGCGGGGTATCGTGCAGATAGCTCGTTTCGATTTCGCTGTCGAAGTGGCCGATATTGCACACGATCGCCTCATTCTTCATCTGCTCCATGTGCGCACCGGTGATCACGTTGCAGCACCCCGTCGCCGTGATGAAGATGTCGCCGACGGCCGCCGCTGCGTCCATAGTCGTTACCTCGTAGCCCTCCATCACGGCCTGCAGCGCACAGATCGGATCGATCTCCGTGATCAGCACCCGCGAGCCGAGCCCGCGCATCGACTGGGCACACCCTTTGCCCACGTCGCCGTAACCACAAACCACCACGACCTTGCCGGCCATCATCACGTCGGTCGCCCGCTTGATGCCGTCGGCCAGGGATTCACGGCAGCCGTAGAGGTTGTCAAACTTCGACTTCGTCACGGAATCGTTCACGTTGATAGCCGCAAAGGGCAGATCGCCTGCTTCGGCCATCTGGTAGAGCCGATGCACGCCGGTTGTCGTTTCCTCGCTGACGCCCTTAATCGCGGCGGCGATCTTCGTCCACTTCTTCGGATGGTCCTTTACGCTCGCGCGGAGGCGATCGACAATGATGCACATTTCCTTGTTGTCGTACTTCTTGTCCAGAAGTGCGGGCTCCTTTTCAACTTTTGCCCCGTGCACGACCATCAGCGTTGCGTCTCCGCCGTCGTCGACGATCATGTCGGGCCCCGAGCCGTCCGGCCATGTCAGCGCCTGCTCGGTACACCACCAGTACTCCTCCAGCGTTTCACCCTTCCAGGCGAAGACGGCCGTGCGACCTGCCTTGGCGATGGCCGCGGCGGCATGATCCTGAGTCGAAAAGATGTTGCACGAGGCCCACCGTACGTCGGCGCCCAGTATCTCGAGCGTTTCGATCAGCATTGCCGTCTGGATCGTCATGTGCAGGCTGCCCATCACCTTGAGGCCCCGCAGCGGCTTCTCTTTGCCGTACTTCTCGCGGACCGCCATAAGCCCGGGCATTTCATTTTCAGCCAACTGCATCTCCAGCCGTCCCCATTCAGCCAGCGCCATGTCGGCGACCTTGTATTTCAGCGTCCCGTCCACCTTGACGACTCCCTTGCCCGCTGCTTCTGCTGTCTGCATCGCACTGATTCCTCTCACATTAACGTTTCAACTCATTCGCTTTCGGAATTCCAGTCCATGACACGTCATCGCCACGAAAGCGAAAAATTCAGGATAACAAACTCAGTTATCATAGTTATTTTCCGTCCAATCGCCCGAATATAGCGGCCCGCAGGCGATTTGACAACCGGTTATTCGCCTTATCGGCCGAATTCGGCTTTAAAAGAAAGCGTGCGCGCGGAAAGCTCTCAACGAATGGCGGTGCGACACCTGGCCGCCGATCCTGAGGCTGATACGCTTACGGGCACTTTGCTCTATTGGTGCGAGCAATCGGCTGCATTGCGCAGGTAAACATTGATAGTCATTCCAAGCAAAAGGCGTTTTGACTTAGGCCCGTAAAAAGGTACGCTCTGATTGCCTCACACTCTCTCTCTATGTGCCTTGCCGTTGCCGCCGGGCGGGAATTCAGTAGGGTGACTATCGCGTGTCTCTGTCGTCCATGCACAGCAATTGAATAGAGTTAAATTGACGGATCGACTATCATGAATCATCACAAGACCGCCTTTGCCCGTGTGCTCCTGCCCGTATTTGCCTGCCTTTTGCTGTTGGTGTCGGCTCGCGCCGACGAGGTCGTCGGCTGGGGCGACGTGACCCTGCCCGATCCGCCGCCCGGCCAAGTGAACCGTATCGCCGCAGGCAATTCGCACGCCCTGGCGCTTGGCAGCAGCGGCGTGATCACGGCGTGGGGCAGCAACTACGACTACGACGCCAATTATGCAGGCCAGGCCGAGGCGCCCGCGTACAACGACTTTGCCGCCATCGCCGCCGGGCTCTATCACAGTCTGGCGCTCACATCGGACGGCGCCATCGCAGGCTGGGGCAGCAATCTGGACCGCGACGGCAATTTCATCGGGCAGGCCACGCCGCCTGCGGGCAGCGGCTTTGCCGCCATTGCCGCCGGCTGGTACCACAGCCTTGCCCTCACGGCTGATGGGACGATCATATCCTGGGGCGACAGCAATTTCGGGTTGGCCGACGTCCCGGCCGGCAACGGCTTTCGTGCTGTCTCCGGTGGATGTCTTCACAGCATCGCACTGGCGGCCGACGGTTCAATCAGGGCCTGGGGCGGCAACAACTACGGCCAAACCGATGCGCCCGCCGGTGACGATTACATTGCCATCGCGGCCGGCGGCTGGCACAGCCTTGCCCTTAAGGCCGACGGCAGCATCGTGGGATGGGGCGATGACTGGGGCGGTCAGGCCACGCCGCCGGCAGGCAATGACTACATCGCCATCGCCGCCGGAAGCAGCCACAGTCTGGCCCTCAAAGCCAATGGTCAGATTGCTGCATGGGGATCCGACTGGGCCGGGCAGGCCACGGCGCCTGCCGGCATGGATTTTACCGCCATTGCCGCCGGAGAGGGCTACAGCCTGGCGCTTCGACGCGCCTGCCATTACCTCCTGGCGGGCGACGTAAACAAGGACTGTCGAGTCGACTTCGATGACCTCGCCGTGATCGCCGAGAACTGGCTCATCGACTGCAATGCAATACCCGCGGACGGGGTGTGCATCTCACAATTGGAATAAAGGACTGTCGATGTCGTGCCGAAATAAACCATCGTTGCGGACGGTATCCGTGCGTGGATGCGAAATATTGAGCAAAATAGCCGTTGACAATCGGCGCCTGTTGTGGTATTGTATTTCCAAATGAAGCAGAATATCGCATACAACCTGATCAACTGGTGGTGGCCTGTCGAACTTTTCGACAGGTAAGCGGTATCCTGCTGTAATTAGAAACCGTAATGCTTGAAAAGCAGCCTGTCGAAAGAGGGGCTGCTTTTTTTTCGTTTGTTTCCACAAAAAGACATGGCGAGATGACAATAGACCAAAGGACACGCAATGGACAACTATAAACAGTTCATTCGAGATGCCGAGCCTGGCCGCATCGTGCCCATTGTCCGCGAAGTGGACATGGACTGTCCCGTGCAATTTTTCGCCCGCCTCAGCGATTACGGCCGCAAGAAGGACTGCTGCCTTTTCGAATCGCGAGAGCATTTGTCCGGTTCACAGGAGGGCGAACTCACCTTCGGCACAGCCAACCCCGCCCTCTACCTGACCGGGAAGGGCGTGGAATTCACGATTGCGGCTCTGACCGCCACGGGGCGGCGGATGATCCGCTACCTTGCGGCCGAGAAAGATCGATTTGCCTTCTGCAAGTCGCTTAAGGTCACCGCCGACGCGATCACCGGCACCCTCGACAAGCCGGAACGCACCCTGGACGAGGAAACCCGCCTCAAGAGCACCAACCAGATGGACGTCATCCGGGCGGTGGCGTTTGCGTTCGAACTGGCCAGCAAGCCGTTTCGTGTCACGTGCGGACTGCTCGGCGCGATCAGCTACGACTTTGTCGACCAGTTTGAGAAACTGCCCGCCAATGAAAGCGACATCCTCGGCAATCCCGACTACGAACTCTACTTCGCCGACAACATCTTCCTGATGGACCACGCGGCCCATCGCGGGTACGTCGTCGTTAACGTCATGGTCACCGACGACGACCGTGATGAGATTGTCGCGGACGCCCGGCAGTGCTTCGACTACTACTTCAACATGGCCAATATGGACGACCCGCGGCCGAGACCGTTCGACGGAGGGTTTCCGCAGGCCGTCAGCGACACCACGCAGGACGAGTACGAGACCATGGTCCGCAGCGCCAAGCAGCACATTCTGGACGGCGACATCTTTCAGGTTGTCCTCAGCCGCACTCTCACCCAGCACTGCCCTGAAGAGCCGCTCGACATTTACCGCCGCCTGCGCGTGCTGAACCCGTCGCCCTATATGTTCTATTTGAACACCCGCAACACGATTCTCACAGGCGCCAGCCCTGAACTGAACCTTCGGGTCGGCGGCACGGACAAGCGCGTTGTGGAGATTCGGCCCATCGCGGGGACGAAGCCGCGCGGCCGTCTCAACGGCCAAATCGATCTTGACACGGACGTCCGTTACGAGGCCGAACTCAAACTCGACCATAAGGAATTAGCCGAACATATGATGCTCGTGGACCTGGCCCGAAACGATATTGCCCGTGTCGCGGACCCCGGTTCGCGCGTCGTTAATGAAATGCTCATTACCGAAAAATACGAATCCGTGATGCACCTCGTCAGCAATGTTCGCGGTGTCCTGCGGCCCGATCTGGATGCGCTCAGCGCGTATCTGGCGACTATGAACATGGGGACTCTCACCGGGGCCCCCAAGATCGAGGCGATGAAGATCATCCGGAAGCTGGAGAAGAATAAACGCGGCTATTACGGCGGGGCGGTGATGTATCTGACCGTCGACGGCCGATTCGACAGCTGCATTACTATTCGAAGCATCCAGATAAAGGATCAGACCGCCTACGTCCGCGCCGGCGCGGGGATTGTTCACGACAGCGTACCAAAAACTGAATTCGAGGAGACGCAGCACAAGGCGAACTCCTGCCTCCGCGCCATCCGAGGGACCTGATGGGCGTCGGAGCGAATGAATGACAAGATCAGAGGTGAAAATGAAACCTGAGAAAACAAAAGTCCTCTTTGTTGATAATTTCGACTCGTTCACGTACAACCTTGTGGATGAGTTTGGCAAGCGCCACTGCGAGACCCGCGTCTACCGTGCGGACACGCCGCTGGAGACGCTGGCCGAGGTCGGCGCTCAATGGCGGCCGCACCTGCTGGTGATATCTCCCGGCCCGGGCAACCCCGATAGCGCGGGCGTGACTCTGCGGGCGATCGACCATTTTAAGGACAAACTGCCCATTTTGGGCGTCTGCCTGGGTCATCAGGCGATCGTCCAGTACTTCGGCGGGCGCGTCGCCCACGCCCCGGCCGTGATGCACGGGAAGCCTTCTCGGATCACCCACACCGCCAAGGGCATTTTTGGCGGCCTTGAAAACCCGTTGCAGGCCGGCCGATATCACAGCCTCTGCGCCGCCAGTTTGCCCGATTGCCTCGAATTGACGGCCGAATTCGAGGGCATCGTCATGGGCGTTCAGCACAAAACCCTGCCGGTCTATGGCGTCCAGTTCCATCCCGAAAGTATTCTTACACCCACGGGTGGAAAACTGATCGAAAATATGTTAAAGATAGCAACCGAAACGCCGCAGTTGTTGACCGCCTGACTGGTGATGTCTGCCAGCGTGCGGGATATGCGACGTTTGCAAGAGAAAAACTATGACAAAAATGCCTGAATACCTCGAGCTGCTTATGCAGGGCAGGGATCTCACCTTCGAGCAGGCCCGCGACCTTCTTGACGGTGTTTTCCAAGGCGATGTCCCCACGGGTCAGATCGCCGCGTTCCTTACCGCCATGCATGTCAAGTGCGCCGTCCCGGCCGAACTGGCGGGCCTTGCTGCATCACTGCGGCATCATGCGGTCCGCGTCGCGCCCGGAGTCGACAATCTAATCGACACGTGCGGCACCGGCGGCGCCCGCCTCAAGACATTCAACATCTCGACCGCCGCTGCGCTGGTCGCCGCCGGCGCCGGCGCCCGCATCGCCAAGCACGGCAACCGCGGCATCACCAGCCTCTGCGGGTCGGCGGATGTATTGACGGCCCTCGGCGTCAACATCGATCCCGGCCCGGACTGCGTTGCCGAGTGCATCCGCACGGCGGGAATCGGCTTCATGTTCGCCCCGAAGTATCACCCTGCGATGAGATACGTTCAGCCTGTCCGCAAGGAACTGCCCTTCAGGACGGTGTTCAACATTCTCGGCCCGCTGGCCAACCCCGCCGAGGCCTCCGCCCAGGTCATGGGCGTGCCCGACGCCTCTCTCATGCAGCCCATCGCAGAAACGCTCGCCCGACTGGGTGTTCAGCGGGCGATGGTCGTCCACAGTGACGGCCTCGATGAAATCAGCACGCTCGGCCCTACACAGATCCTTCACCTCATTGCCGGCCGAATTACCCCCGCCGTGCTCGATCCCGCCGACTACGACATGGCTGCCGATTTCGAAGACCTCCGCGGCGGGGACGCCCAGACAAACGCCGCCATCATCCGCGCGATCATCGACGGGAAAGACAGCGGTCCCCGCCGGGACATTGTCGTCCTCAATGCCGCCGCCGCGATTATCGTTGCGGGCCTGGCTGACGACTTTGCGCAGGCGATCTCACTTGCCGTTGAAACCGTCGCCCACGGAAGGGCCGCCGAAGCCCTGGAAAGACTCATAGAGATATCGAACAACTGAAAAGGATTCGCTGCACACATGCGTATGGTAAAGGTAAAAATCTGCGGGATTACCAATCTCGAAGACGCGCGGGCCGCGGTTGAAGCCGGCGCCGATATGCTCGGCTTCAATTTTTATCCCAAGAGCCCCCGGTGCCTCACGGTCCAGCAGGCTTTGGCGATTCTCGACGAGATCCCCACTTTCGTCGACACCGTGGGCGTGTTCGTCAACCCCACCGCCGAACAGATCAAGGAGATTACCGGCTACGGCTTCCTCAATTGGATCCAACTGCATGGCGACGAAACTCCCAAATTCTGCGACACGCTCAACTGGTTTCACGTCCGGACGATCAAGGCCATTCGCGTCCAGTCCGCCGCCGACCTCGACCGCATTGAGGACTATCACACGGACGCCATTCTGCTGGATGCATTCAATTCCAAATTCTACGGCGGAACCGGTGAGGTCTTCGACTGGAGTCTCATCAGCGATATCAACAGCCGGCGGATTTTTGTCGCCGGCGGCATCACACCGGAAAACGCGGCCGACGCCGCGCGGCTTGGGGTCTTCGGCATCGACATCTGCAGCGGCATCGAATCCGCTCCGGGCAGGAAGGACCACGAAAAAATGAAAAAGCTCTTCGATAACCTGAGACACCTGTAGGATGAACCCATGAAACACAAAGGAAGATTCGGCTCTTTCGGCGGCTTTTATGTCCCCGAGGTTCTCATCCCGGCGCTGGAAGAAATCGAAGCCGCATTTGACACATACGTCGCCGATCCGCAGTTCCTTGCTGATCTGAATGATCTGTACAGCAACTATGCCGGCCGTCCGACGCCGCTTTACTTCGCCAGACGCTTCAGCGCACAAGTTGGCTTCAAGGTCTATGTCAAGCGAGAAGACCTCCTGCATGGCGGCGCTCACAAGGTCAACAATACGCTGGGTCAGGGCCTCCTCGCCAAGTATATGGGCAAGACGAAACTCATCGCCGAGACCGGCGCCGGCCAGCACGGCCTGGCCACCGCAATGATCGGCGCGCTCTTCGGCATGGAAACGAAGATTTTTATGGGCGCCACCGATGTCGCCCGCCAGAACGTCAACGTGCACAAGATGAAGCTCTGCGGCGCCGAGGTTGTGCCCGTTTCCGGCGGCACGGGGACGCTTAAAGACGCCATCAACGACGCGCTGCGCTACTGGATCTCGCATGTGCAGGATACGTTTTATCTCTTCGGCACGGCAGGGGGGCCGCACCCGTACCCGAGTATCGTCCGGCACTTTCAGACACCCATCGGGCGCGAAGCCCGGCGGCAGTGTCTCGATGCCCTCGGACGACTGCCGGACCTCGTCTGCGCCTGCGTCGGCGGCGGCTCCAATGCTATCGGCATCTTCTCCGGCTTCATCGATGACAGAGACGTCAGGCTCGTCGGTGTCGAAGGGGCCGGCCGCGGCCTTGACACCCATGAACACTGCGCCACCCTTGCCAAGGGCTCCGTCGGCGTGCTTCATGGCGCACAGACCTATGTCCTGCAGGACGAAAACGGTCAGATCCATGAAACAGAATGCATCTCCGCGGGACTCGATTACCCCGGCGTCGGCCCCGAACACGCCTGGCTGAAAGACTCCGGCCGGGCCCAGTATGTAACCGCCGATGACGAAAGTGTGCTCGATGTGTTCCATCTGTTCACGCGCACCGAGGGCATCATCCCTGCGCTGGAAAGCTCCCATGCGCTCGCGTGGCTCGCCTCGCAAAAAGGAAAACTCCCGCCGGAGACCATCGCCGTAGTGAATCTCTCCGGCAGGGGGGACAAAGACGTCTCAATCGTAGAGGATCGAATGCAGGCCCGAAGGGGCGCCAACGATTAACCCTTGCTTTTGCCTGGGGCCCGCCAGGCAATTGACAGGGCGGTAAACATGCTGAACATTAAGGCGTTAACATGACAACTTACAGACAAACCTTTGCCAAGCTCAAACATGCCGCCCTCATTCCCTTCTTCGTCATCGGTGACCCCGACTACGACACGAGCCTGGAGATTATCAAGGCTGCTATTGACGCCGGGGCCGACGTGCTGGAACTCGGCATTCCGTTCTCCGACCCCATTGCCGACGGCCCGACCATCCAGAAGGCCGACATCCGCGCCCTTGCTGCGAGCATGACGACTGCCAAGGCCCTGCGCTTCATTAAGGCCGTCACCGATTACAAGCCGCTGCCTGTCGGGCTGCTTGTCTACTACAATATCGTCTACCGTTACGGTCCGCAGAAATTCTTCAACGATTTCAAAGCCGCCGGCGGTTCCTCTGTCCTTGTCGCCGACCTCAGCATCGACGACGAAGCTGAAATCACCCCGCTTGCTGAAGCCGCCGGCCTCGAAACCGTCTTCATGGTCACTCCCAACACCGAAGCGGAGCGAGCGGAACGCATCGCGCGCAAGTCCACCGGCTTCATTTACACCGTATCGACACTGGGCGTAACAGGGGAGCGCCAAAGCCTCTCCGAAACCGTTAAGCCCCTCATTAAGCGGCTTAAAGGCATGACGGACACCCCCGTCTGCGTGGGCTTCGGAATAAGCACGCCACAGCACGCCAAAGAAATAGCCGCCGCCGGCGCAGACGGAATCATCATAGGTTCGAGACTCGTGAAGATCATCGAACAGAACCTTGGCGACAAACCGAAACTCCTCCGCGAATTGCAGGCGTTCCTCACAGAAGCGAGGTCTGCCCTTTCTCTGGATGTGTGACGGCGTTTTCAGGCGGGACCGTTTGTCGCTGCTGTGATTTGTGCAAGCCAGTCATTCTCTTGTATTATGTCAGGCGATTGCTATGGCTTCTTTGCGAGAACAGCGAATTCGTCTGACTTCGGCTCGAACGGGGCGCCTGCGACATCCGCACAGAACTCACAAATCTCAAAGCCGGATTCTGCAAGCTCCTGGGCCAACGATTCCGGGGTGAAGTACTGGAGCCAGTTGCAGACGGTGCGTGTGCGTGCGGCTTCGATGATGGCGTACTTGTCGAGAACGACTTTCTGAGGCTCGTACTTGTAAGTGTTGAGGAATCCGTAATATCTGTTCGGCGACCAGAAGCCGTCGAGCAGGTTGAGTTCATAGCGGGCCGTTTCCTGCCGCTTGTAAAAGGCGGCCAGTGAATATACGTCCAGCAGCATGAGGCCGCCGGGTTCGAGCAGGGTGTGGAACTTGCGGAGCATGGTCTTTCTCTGGTCGGGCCCGAGGGCACAAAAGTCGCACATGATCATAAGGATGAGATCGAAGCGGTCGTCCGTCTCGAATTCGAGGTAGTTCTGACAAACGTACGTGATCACCAACCCTTCGCGGGCGGCCGTATTCTTTGCGTACTGAATCGACCGTTTTGAGAAGTCGATGCCAGTCACGCGGGCCTGCTTTTGTGCCAAAGGCGTTGTGTAGAGGCCCGGGCCGCAGCCGAAGTCGGCGATCTTCGTGCCGGCCGTGACATCGCAGCGCGAGACGATCCATTCGACGGACCGATCGATAAACGCGGCGTTACGGGATGCGACGTCGACGTGCGCGTTCAGGTGAAAAGCGAGCATTTGCTTCGATGTATGTTCGTCCGTCCAGAGGTCGGCGGCCGTATAGAACTCGAACGGTTCAGGACGGGCGTTGATTTGCTCCAATTGCTCGAACATCGTTTTCATTAGCGGCCGTCGGTGGCTTCTTCTTCTGCTTGCTGGATTTCCTGTTGTTGACGGTTTTCGGGCCAGTTCAGTACGTCAGCGGTGATTTGGGCGAGTTCTTTTAAAGCCTGGGGGTGGGCTTTGCCTGTGAGGGTAATGATGCTTCGGCGGCGGGTGAGGTCGGTCAGGTGCTGGATGCATTCGTTTTCTGCTATGTGTTTGATTTCGCCTGTGGAGTAGTCGGGGAGGGTGGTTAGCGGTTTGTGGTCGGCGGCGGGGCGGGCGGCTATTGTTTCGGCGATTGTGCCGTAACGGTCGAGGAGGTCGGCGACACGCTGGTGGGTGAGCTTGTTGGCGGCGGCGACGCGGTCGATCCATGCTTGTTTGGCCGCATCATCGGTTGGGTAGCCTGCTGCGCCTATGTAGGGGCGCTCTTCTGTGGACGCGGTGCGGGTCTTGCCGATTTGGGTAAGGATTTTGTCGGCTGTCTGCTCGGCGAATGCGCGGAAGGTGGTTAGTTTGCCGCCGATCATGCTGTAGACGGTGAAGCTGCGGTCAGCATTTGGCGGCGTGACTTCGAGCCGGTGGGCGCGCGAGACGCGGCTGGTGTAGTCGAGGCCGGAGGCCAGAAGCGGGCGGACGCCGCAGAAGCGGAAAACAATGTCGTCCTTAGAGAGAGTGAGGCCGGGGAAGACGCCGCGAAGCGTGGTCATCATGTAGTCGACCTCGGCCTCGTCGCATTCGGCGTCGTCGGGGTTTTCGATGCGGATGTCGGTGGAGCCCATGATGATCTTGTCCATGAAGCGGAAGACGATGCAGACGCGGCCGTCGGTGTGCTCGTAGAAAACCATGCGGTCGCCGAGGGCGTCGTAGAGCTGCTTGTTGTCGATGACGAGGTGGGAGCCCTTGGTGCCGCCCATAAAGCGCGAGTCGATGCCGAGAGACTTGTTTGCCAGGTCGACCCAGGCGCCGGTGGCGTTGACGACGCATTTGGGGCGGATAGTGATCTGTTCGCCCGTGGCCTGGTCGGTGAGCCGGACTGCGTCGGGGGCGGTCCTGGCGGCGGTGACGTAGTTGATTGCGCGGCACGCGGGGTTGAGGCGCCCGGCCTCTTCGATCATCTCGATACAAAGGCGTTCGGCCTGGCTGATCCAGGCGTCCCAGTAGGTGGCTGTGCAGGTGATGTTGGTGCGGAGGCCGGGGATCTCCGTGAGGGATTTGCCTTTGGAGAGCAGGTAATGCCGCGGGGTCTGGCGGCGTTTGCGGGTGATGAGATCGTAAAAGGTCAGCCCCATCTTGACGACGAAGGCGCCTCGGCCGCCTACGGAAACGGGCAGACCGAGGAAGATCAGCGGTGATTTGACGAGGCCCGCGAACCACGAGTCGATGGGGATGCTGGTCTTGAGCGGCCGGACGAAATGCGGGGCGGTGCGGAGGAGGCCGTTGCGCTCGGTGACAGCCTCGCGGACGAGCTTGAATTCGGCATTTTCAAGGTAGCGGAGGCCCCCGTGGATCATACGGGAGGATTTGGAGCTGGCGCCGGCGGTGAAGTCGTCCTTATCGACGAGGATGCAGGAGACGCCCTGCAGGGCGAGGTCGCGGATCAGGCCCGCACCGTTGATGCCGCCGCCGAGAATAAGAACGTCGCAGGTCCCGCTGCACTTGAGATTATTCCAGATGTCCGTGCGTTTTTTCATGTGTTGCCGCCTGAAAGGATAAATGTGCCTATGAAATTAACAATGCTACCAGCCTTATCCTGAACGGTCAAGGTGTTTTTGCCGGAGGACAATCTGGAAAGCTTGGGCGTGCGTGACGGATTGCCGGTGCCAGGCGGACAGGATGCCGGCGTTTGCCAGAATAGTACAAATTCAGGTTGCCTGGCAGACGACAGACAGGTAGAATACAAGTGCGTTGGCACAAAAAAGATCATCCATTTGTGGGAGCTTGTGTATCCGATACGGTAATCTAATCAAGGCGGGTTTGTTTGCGGTGGCGGCGGTATGGGCGGTTTTGGGGCCGGGGCCGTGCCTTGCTGATAATGCCAGCGGGTTCCAATGGTGGAGCACCGTCGAACTCAAGACAGACCTTAACACGGACTGGTCCACGGCATTCGAGGAGGAATTCCGGATTGATGCGGACCGCGGCAAGGTCTACTATCACCAATCAGATATCGGGCTGACCTATAAGGGCCTTGCGGAATGGCTCGACGTGGGCCTGAATTTTCGCAAAGTGTACCAGCAAGATGATGCCGGCGACTGGCGGCAGGAAAATCGTCCGCATGTCAATCTGACCGTCAAGGACACCTTTAGCGGCATCAAATGGAGCAATCGCTCCCGGGTTGAATTTCGGGACATTGAAAGCCGGCACAACTTTTGGCGATACCGGAATAAGACGACGCTCGAACTGCCTTGGGAATTGACGGCCCTGAAACTAAAACCCTATGTGGCCGATGAGGTTTATATCAATCTGGACGGAAGCGGTTACAGCAGGAACCGCTTCTCTGCGGGCGGGTTGCTGAACCTGACCCGGAGCCTTAAACTCGACATCTACTATTTGTGGCAATCGACAGTGGCAAACGGCGGCACGGACACCATTCACGCCCTGGGAACAAAGCTCGCGTTGCGTTTCTGAGTTCTGTGACCCGGCGGCAGGTGTGGATGCGGATACAGGGCGAGTTTGGCTTGCGAATTTTTTTTGCCTTTTCAGGGTTGCGTTTGATTTGCCGAGCGGCTATTATGTCGCCGATATGGATGGGGGCGGTTAGCTCAGTTGGCTAGAGCGCCTGCTCGACACGCAGGAGGCCACAGGTTCAAGTCCTGTACCGCCCATTTGCAAACCCTTGAAATCCAAGGGTTTGCGAGAAATCATTTCTGTGTCACTCACCTCGGCAAAAGCAATGCTACACTTATGACTACACTTTTGATTGCTTTTGTGAGGTGAAAAATGGCAAGAAGCAGATCTTCATCCAATCCCGTTTCCTACCACAGGTACACAGGACAATACTATGTGACCCGGGCCGGGCGCCGGGTGTACTTGGGAACTGACAAAGAGGAGGCTATTCGTCGATATCATGAGTTAGGGTTGGGCATCTTGCCCGCCACCGGTTCCGCAGCACAGCCAGCAACTTCACTGATCTCGCTAAAGGATCTCGCTAATAGGTTTTTGACGGCTCAGCAGGCAAATTGGAGGAATCCCGAGACAACTCTTAAGTGTTACCAAGGCTGGCTACATCGCTTTTTACGAGATCACCGGGGCATGTATGTTTCGGAGTTCACGGTTGAACGTTTCGCGCAGTGGAAGCTTTCGCTGAAGAAGCGGAGGTTTGCAGCGGAGTCAATCAATCATTATCTCTCGGCGGTGAGAGCTATATTTCGATTTGCAGAGGATACAGGCTTGGTCGACAAATCTCCAAAGCTGCGGAGAGTAAAGAATGAGCAGACGACTGGGATTGGATCCAAAGAGAAGATGATCTACACGGAATCACAGGTACGTGCACTTCTCCAACACGCAGATACTCAAATGCGAACCATGATTTTGTTGGCGTTGAACTGCGGGTTTGGCCCGAAGGATTTGCACGACGTGACTTGGGATGACATCGGTGAGGATCGAATAACCTTGCCGAGAAGTAAAACTGGCATATGTCAGACTTATCGATTGTGGCCGGAGACAGAAAAAGCGATTGAGCATCTGAAGTCTGAACGGGCAGACAAAATGGAAAGGCTTCTAAAGCGAAACCGACTTCGGAGCGACAGGGGCCATGTCTTTGTAACCTACTTCTGGAAGCCTTGGTCCAAGGATGCGATCGCTACACAGTTTAGGAGACTCTGTGCCCTTGCCAATGTGCCGTGCTATGGCTTTTACCGACTTCGACATTGTGCTGCGACAGCCATGTCGATGGTTGCCAGTCCACATGTGCAGCGGAGATTCATGCGGCACAGCCAGTTGCAGCAGCAGGTAACGTACACTCACGTGCCGGATGCGGAAGTGGATAAGGCAGTTCTGAAGGCCAAGGAGAAACTCCTGGGACAGAGTAGCATTACCTCAGGTCAGGAAAGAAATCGGGAGTCGGATCAGGTCGCCTGAAGTGCCGGGACTGGGCCGAACCGGAGGGTTGGCATCTTTGGTCCAGGAAGCCCGCCAGTGCTTTTGGCGTGATTCGGTATAGCGGCCGTTTCTTGCCGACACTAATGTTGATGGCGGCAAGTTGCCGTCTTCGTATCAGACTGCGCACCTGTTCGGATGTTACCTGCAACTGGGCAGCGACGTCGTCGGGGGTGAGCAACTGCTCACCAGCCTTGGGCTTCTGGCCTGCTACCTCATCCTTATCTGTAGGCTCGTCTATCCGCATTTGCTGAATCCGCATTGATCACACACGTTGCAGCCCGCCTCTCTGCGGAGAGGATGTCCGCATTCGCAACATTCGTGCTTCGATCGCTCGGGCGGCGTTGAATTCTGTCCCAGGCTTTCCTCGATGGCCCTGGCAATCGCATCCGGGCAGGACAGCACATCTACATCTCCATTTATCTTGCGGGCGGCGATAGTGGACAGACACCGGATTCCTTTGAGCTGCTCCACTAGGACGTGCGGATCAACGCCGGAACGCAGGGCAACAGAGACAGCCCGGCACGTGGCTTCGGACTGAGCAGGGCAGCCGCCTGCGCGTCCCAGATTCCCGAACACCTCGGCGAGGCCGGAGCCGTCTCTGTTTACGGTGACGAATAGAGTGCCGCAGCCCATGCGGTACTTGAACGTTTGGCCTTCGGTCTTGCGGGGCCGGGGCCGCGGAGAAAATAGAAATATACTCGACTGTGCGGCCGAACTGAGCACCTGGTCTTGCCGGCACCCATCCCGGTACACGGTGATGCCTTTGCAGCCCATCTCGTAAGCCAGGCGGAATGTCTTATCGACGTCCGCTGGCGTGGCGTTGGACGGCAAGTTCACGGTCTTGCTGACGGCATTGTCCGTATTCTCCTGGAAGGCCGCCTGGACGCGGACATGCCATTCCGGTGCGATCTCATGTGCAGTCGCCACGGCGTTGGCCAGCCTACGGGGGATCTCAGGAATGTCCCGCGGCGAAGTGCCCTGGACAAGCAGGTCACGAACCTTGTCGGTCAGCCAACCTTCTTCGTTGCCGAGCCTCTCAAGGAGCCCGTGTACCTGCACGAATTCCTGACCATCGAGAGCCCTGCGTTTGCCGGCGATGCTGAAGATCGGCTCTATACCGCTGCTGCAACCGGCAATCAGGCTGATTGTACCCGTGGGGGCGATGGTGGTTACAGCAGCGTTTCGCATGGGCCTGCGGTCTTTCCATGTGCTCTGCTCCCAGTTGATAAAGACGCCCCGGATTCCAGCCAGTTTCTCGCTGGCTCGGTGGGCATGCTCGCGAATGAAACGGCTGAGCTTCTTAGCAAATTCGACAGCCTCTTCGCTGTCGTATCCGATGCCGAGCAAGAGCAAAGTGTCGGCAAAGCCCATGATGCCAAGGCCGATCTTCCGATTTGCCAGGGTGATCCCTTTGATCTGGGGCACCGGATAGTAGTTCACGTCAATGACATTGTCCAGGAACCGAACGGAAAACGGGATCACTTTCGCGAGTCTACCCCAATTGACATCCATTCGGTCTTCGTTGACGAACTTGGAGATATCCAGCGAGCCGAGATTACAGCATTCGTAGGGCAGTAACGGTTGTTCGCCGCACGGATTGGTGGCCTCGATAGGGCTCAAGTGCGGCGTGGGATTGGTTTTGTTTACGCGGTCGATAAAGCAGACGCCGGGCTCACCTGTGGCGTGAGCGTTTCTGACGATCGTGTCCCACATGTCGGCGATGGTGTAACATCCTGCGCTCGGCTGTTCGACCGGCACAAGGTCGCCTATGGTATAGCTACTCACATCCATAGTTCGGGGCAGCCAATACTTTATCTTGGTACGGGGGTTGACGACAACATGTGGAGCAGTCGGCTTCTCCTGCAGCCGCTTCATGAATGCATCGGTGACCTTGACGGAGATGTTGAAGTTAGTGAAGGCCGCCGGATCTTGCTTGGCATGGATGAACTTCAGGATATCAGGATGATCGAGGCTCATCATGCCCATGTTGGCGCCCCTGCGAAAGGCGCCCTGCTGGATGGCATTCGTGGTCTCGGCGATGACGCGCCAGAAGCTGATCGGGCCTGATGTCCTGCCGCCGCTGCTGCTGACAATGTCACCGGTGGGGCGGAGCTTGTCGAAGCAGAAGCCTGTGCCGCCGCCTGCCTTCTGGATTAAGGCGGTGTTCTTGACCGTATCGAAGATCGCATCAATGCTGTCCTCGATGGGAAGGACAAAGCAGCCATTCAACACTCCCTGTTCACGGCCGGCGTTCATCAGCGTTGGACTGTTGGGCAGGAAAACACCTGTGCTCATCATCTCTTCAAACTTCCTGGAAAGCGCCTCTACGCAGGTCTGATCCCAATCGTAATTGTATTCTGCGGAGGCGACTGCATAGGCTACGCGGCGGTAGAGCTGCTCAGGTGTTTCGATAACACGGCCGTTGCCGTCTTTTAGCAGGTACCGTGCTTCGAGTATCCGCTGGGCCAGGCTCATCGCCGGCCGATCTGTTTTCATTCTATTCGAATCGTTCATTTCGTCTGCTCCTGCGAGCATTTCGTATGTCGCTCTACATACAGTATAAGAGCTCTTTCTCGGAACAGGCTTCTTTGGTAATGACAGATCCATGCATAACTGTGTGGGTTTTGAATGATGCGACGGTTATCAGCGGAGTGGGCCAGCTCACGCAGGGATTGGCGTGAGCTGGCCAAAAGCCAGTCGGAGGTGTAAAAATGAATTGCAAACACTGCGGGACAAGGCTCGAAACGGCAGTGGATATCTACTGCGGTCGTTGCGATAAGCTCATTGGCAATGCGCTCATGGATCTCCAGGGTGAGGTCCAGTGAAATCAGCCGAGGTCAAGAGAATCTGTGGGCAGGCCTTTGATCAGCTTGCCGAGGCTTTGGAGCAAGGCAGAAGCCCGCAGCTTCTGCGGTATCTCAGAGCCATGGGGATGTTCCACCGTTACAGCCTGGCCAACAGCATGTTGATATTCTGGCAGAAGCCGGAGGCGACGCATGTGGCAGGATTTGGGACTTGGCGGAAGCTGGGCCGACATGTGAAAAAGGGAATGAAGGGAATTGCCATAATGGCACCCGTTCTCTATCGACGATCCAAAAAACACCAGGAAGAGGGGCCGGATGAGAACGAGGATGAAGAGGTTTTCGGCTACAGGACGGTATATGTGTTCGACGTCAGCCAAACCAGTGGACGCCCGCTGGCCGAGTGCGCACAAGCAGCGGGCGATCCGGGTCTGTATATGGATCGATTGAAGCAGCTGGTTGCGCAAAAGGGTATCGAATTGTCGTACAGCGAAAAGCTTAGGACTTGCCACGGGTATTCGGCTGGCGGGCGGATTGTCCTGAACTCTCAGCTTCAGGGTGCGGAGGCGTTCTCGACTTTAGTCCATGAAATGGCCCACGAATTGTTGCACAGAGACGACTCGGCAGCAGCAAATAGAACGATCCGCGAGATTGAGGCTGAGGCCGTCGCGTTCGTTGTCTGTGCCGGCATTGGGCTGGAGATGAACACCGCCAGCAGCGACTACATCCAGTTGTATGATGGCGAAAAGGAGCATCTTATGAAGTCGCTGGGCAGGATACAAGGTACGGCGGCGGAGATACTGGATGCCATCACCGCCGAGCGGAAGGAAGAGCAGCCGCTTGTCGCGACAGCGGCATAAAAAAGCCCGCCGGTGGGGCGGGCTTTTGCCATCAAGGTCGGATGTGGCCGTCAGACAGGAACGGCCTCTTCCCTGCTCTCCTTCAGCGCGATGAACTCGTAGGCCTTCTTGGCAACGAGGCAAAGCCTCGGCAGTTCGTCCGGCCAGAAGTAATCCGTGGTCTCGTACTGGTCCCGCTTGTTTTTGAACTGCTTGTGGATTCGTACCGAGTATCTGGTGCGGGAATTGCCGCCTTGCTGGCGCTGCTCATCCTTCCAGATGCTCGCTTCGATGTTGCCGCTGCGGAACGATTTGATGGGTTTGGTGTTGGTTGCCATGAGAAAATCTCCTATTTGGGTAATTGAATTCAAGGTCGTTTGGAAAGCCAATTGAGACGGAACGTGAACAAGAGTGTGGCGCCGAGAAGCAGGAGGAGATCTGCCTTATGCGTGAAAAGTTCCGGAACATCCAGGATGTAATGCGTGGCACAATCGATGAAATAGAACATCGATATGAAGACCCAGGCCCCAAGCGCAGCGGCTGTTATACCGTTCAACGAAATGTACCACGGTCTGCCCGGGCCGTCACTCAAGTGCCCAAAAGCTATATTGAGTTGAATGGCTGAGAAGAATGCCAAGATCACCATGATCCCCATACGGATCGAGTCGGCTCGCGACAGGAAGAACAAGAAGACCTGCGGCTTCAAAACTGCACCTGTCAGCAAGAAAATGCATGCAGTCGCTACAAACAGATTGCGCATGAAGAATGGGCTTAATGTGTTTCTGTGCATTGTTGACTCTCCTGTTTAAGGTAAAAGAGGGAGGAGCCAGATGGCTCCTCCCAGAATTGGTCCTCAGTCAAAGAAGTCCAGCAGCTTACTGCGATTGACGCGAGCCTGCCGTTGCGGCGGGTTAGCCGGCGGCGTGATTTGCTCCTGAGGATGTACAGCTGCTGACAGTTGACTCAGACTCGTCGGTGCGAACTCTTGTGGCTGTTGAAACAGCGTCGGCAAGGAATGAGTCTGAGCCAGGGAATCGACTTTCTGGTTCAGCTGGACGATGGCCTGCACGAGCGCCTGGAGCGCCAGTCCGGATGCCGGGGCGTTTCGTTGCATCAGTCCAGTGCTTTGAAAGCGATCCCTCCTTCGGACGGTAACGATACTTGCTGTAGACATGATTCACCTCCTTTCGTGAGCTATCAGGGGTTGCAGATAGTGCAGCCGGACCGTTTCCGGCCGCTGTCCCAACTCAGTCCCGGACCATCCGGGCTGTATGCGTCGTCCCGTTGGTTGGTGATAAACAGCAGGTTCTTGGATGTGTCCCAACGGGTGATCCTGCGCCCCATGACCTTGCTGTAGATGATCTCCATGGCGATACCGCTAGCATGCTGGGTCACCGTGCCGATGTCGACACTGTTGCCGGCTTCGCTGTCCAGCCGCCTTATCGGCTCGGAATCGGTAACGCCCAGCGTACAACGCAGGCAGGCAGTCACACGGGGCATGGAAATGGCAACGTGACCGCTGCGGGCTTGGCGATGCACGCCAGGCTGGATGAGTTCCACCTGTTCGTAGGCCAAGTCGCTGATCCGCAGGATCTGCTCGGGGTCATCGATGGCGATGGCCACCATGACCGATTCGTCAATGAGAGCCTGGAGTTTGGATGTGAGTATCTCGCGGACATTGTAGACCATGGGGATCACAGTGGCGGCAGGGTGATCCCGCTGCATCCTCAACTTAGCCGCATGAACCTTGTACATGCCAACATGGCCTGGTTCATAGATGGTACGGGCGCCTTGGAGGTGCTTCTTTTCGACTTTCTTGTCGTCGATCAGGTTAATCCGCAGCGGGGCCGAGGCCAGCCGTTCCAGCAGGCCACCGCCGACCGAGCCGGCGCCAAACAGGGTTACGGTGCGGCCATACAAGCGACGGGGATCGGAATCCGGGGTGCTGTAATCGACCTCGGGCGAAGCGCCTTGCGGCTTTCGGCTATTACTAACCGGCGCATGCTCCAGTGGAATAATCGGGACGTCCTGCAACCGCAGTTTCAGACGGTCCGGACGTTGGCGGATAATCCTGCCATTAGGCAATCTGTTCCAGGTCATCAGGGAAGACTCCATGATCCAAGGCATATTTGATTCTGCGGCTGCGAGGGATGAGCAGACCGCACTGTGTAACGCATTCTTCGATGGCTTTGCTGTCAACCAAGGCGTAGAAGTGCTCAGAGCCGTTTTCAGCGGCCACTGTTGTGGCCATGTCTTGCAAGGCAGCAAGAAGTTTCTCTTCATGTACCACAAGCTCGTGACCGAAAGTGGACTCGATATACACGAGCCATCTAAAGTTCGCTCTGAGGGCCTGCAAGACCGCATCCGGCTTGGAGCCCAAAAGCGCGGACTCGCCGCCGGACAAAGTGAGATAGGCGCCGCCGTTTTCCTCGCGGATGAGACCGGCGGCGATGCCCTTGGCGAAGACCCGTTTTACTTGGCGCTGGTTGGGCCTGGGGCCGACGCCGATGGCACTAAAAGGATCGACGGCGTGTTCGATAAGCAGCTTCCAATCCGCCGGGGTGTCGCGAAAGCCGAGACGCTTGATCAATGGTGTGACGGAGATCTGCGAACGCATTTGGATAAGTGTAAAACGTTCGGGGTCCGGGTTGACCGCTACCTCCCATTTGCCCGCCTTGCGGTCGATCTGCTCAAGAATAGTCTTGGCCCATGCTACATATTCGACAGAGGGCACATTGGCGGCCTTGAGCCATACAATCGACCGGTCGACCTCTCCTTCGGTGAGGACACGGCCCTCAGACTGATTGACGAGCTGTTGA
Source organism: Phycisphaerae bacterium (assembly GCA_014859965.1). Lineage (GTDB taxonomy): Bacteria > Planctomycetota > Phycisphaerae > Sedimentisphaerales > Anaerohalosphaeraceae > JACZKQ01. Next base: position 35,837 of record JACZKQ010000133.1, on the reverse strand, counting down.
AGGACCCGTTTCACATTCTGCTCGCCCGGATAGAGCCGCAGAAACTCAGCCAGCACCTCGAGCTTGTCGACCTTCGGCCTGAAGAGGCCCATACAGAAGGCCTGCAACAGGTCGTTGCCTTCCTGACCCGATTGCTGGGTCAAAACGGCAAAGGTCTTGTGATCCCTCAGGAACAGCTCGCAAAGCGTCCTGGCAAATTTCGTCCTGCCGCCAGCCGCGTCGATGTGGTCAGCCCAGAATTGCTCCAGGTAGGATCGATTGACCAGCGGCAGGCCGAGGCTTCGGCTGATTGCACGGTCGGCAGTCTGCTCGGCCAGGCCCTGGCAGGTATTTACTACCTCGTGCAATTCGTGAAATGTGGATGTAAGCCAGTTCTGTTGTTTGACAATGTGGTTTATCAGGGGGGTGAGAACTTCTTGTTCGGCGATACGGCAGGCCAGCTGCTGCAGGTCGTAGCTGATCAGGATTTTGCCCGATTCCTCAATAGAACTGGCCAGTCTGCGAGCCAGCGGATGGTTGAGCAGCCGCCGGAAGAAACCGTGGGTTTGCTCCACCTGCTCCTGGGCCTCCCCAAGGGTCTGCTCGTGGGGTACAGACAGGTCCTGCAAGTAGTTGATCTTGGTCGAAAGGGCTTCCTGGCTGTCTTCCACAGCCGTCTTGACCTGACTGCAGGTACGGTAGGCCTCATCCAGTCTGCCGGGCCCCTTCAGTGCGTGGTCAATGAAATCATCAAAGGCGCGCTCGGCACCTGCGTAAAGCCTTTTCGCTTCGTCCCGCATCAGGGGCTCGTCGTTAGTGAGAATGTCGTTGCTGCGAACGCCGTCGACTGCTTCAAGAAGGGCCTCGGCCAGCCTCCAGTTGTGAAGTCCTTCCGTCTGGTCGGTGACGCGGGCCTTAGCCGCAACCTCGATGTTCCCGTGTCCGATCCCCTCTGGGTGGAGGATTCTGCCGGTAAGCGTGCTGTCGTTTTCATTCTCTACAAGCCCGGCGGTACGGATGAGCCGCGTGGAGGCCTTCAGTGCGTTCTCGGGGTCACCGTCGGCTACGATCTGTCCTATGAGAAGCGATGTGGCCTCATAGGTGCAGAAAGTGAGGATACGCCGCCGGTCCAGCGAGATGTCTGTTGTTGATGTGGTGCAACCTGCCAGCGGGTCCTGCCAAGCATCGAACTCACCTGCGGCCATATCGCACATGCGTGCCCGACACAGGGCGCCCGCCGGGGTGTGGTACCAGCGGTGCTGGCACTCGGCCTCGTGGAGGAGTAATTCGTCAAGCGTGGCGATCCCGCCGTGGTTATTGAGACTACTCGACAGGTAGATCTGGTCGGGCGGTCTGACGACGGTGCCCGTAGCCGGGCAGACGTACATACGGGTCGAGATCGCGCGCAAATACATCAACGTCAGAGCTTCATTGATGCGGGCCTTCTCAGGATGCGTTACGGGCAGGTTGCCCCTGAGCAACACTGAAAGGACTATCTTGGAATCAACCTTATCCTGGTGGGCGCACCTGCGAACGCCATAGCGGCTGAACCAATACATAGTGCCCGATCCCATGCCGCCGACGGCGGAGAAGATGATTCGCACGTTCATGCAGGTAGACCTGCCAGCATCTGTGATACGATGGCTACGGAGCTTCCGCATCATCTGGCCAAGTTTTCGCTCCAGTTCCGTCTTGTTGAGCCATGTGACGGTATTGCCATGGCGAGGATTTCCGCCAGCCCCGGTATTCTCGCGGATTGCGCCGGGCTCCCTGTGGAAATTGGCATCGACTGACCAGAGAAGGCCCATTATTTCGGCCTCGGTCAGCGCCTCGCGGTCCGTAGGAATCACCGCCGGCAAGAACGAATCGGGCGCAACGTCTTCCAACTCCAGGTCCATGCCGCCGTCTTGATCGTGGATTTCCTTGGCAGAGTAATCGAGAACTACACTTCGGTGGTTGTGGTCCAGTTCTATCCCTCCGGCCTTGCAGACCGATCTGTAGCGGGCGTCGATATGCTTGCCGGCCGTGCCCAGCTTAACATCGAGCACAAGGTTGGCATCGGGTTTCATCTTCTCTGGCGTCTTCATGATCTCACCTCTCTTGTTTTGGGAAGGGCCTGTCGGGAGAAGTCAAGGACAATGGCGCCGCGGTGATTGCGAGTAATACGTGCCGAGGTCTGGATCGCCCGGGAAATCGCGTCCATGGCGACACAAGTGTCGTTCGCCCAATCAGGCTTTTTCTTCTTCTGACTTTTCATTGTCCACCTCTTTGGCCGGCCTCGGCGGCAGTTGCAGTTCCAGTGTCACCTTGGCGCTTTCTCCCAATTCGATCGTGGAGGGCAATACCAGCCGTGTGCGTTTCTGTTTGAGTTCGATGCCGTTGACCTTGATGGGTTTGCCTGCAAGGTTCTGCAGCATGATGTCGGCGCCCTTGCGGTAGATGCGCGCATGCTTGTCGGCGACGCCCGCGTCGGTGATTTGGATCGTGTTGCCGGCGCCGCGGCCGATATGGGCAGCATGGAAGCGCGTGACTGGACCGAGGCGCTGCGTCCTGCCGTTGGCGCGGGCCATCAAAATGCCCTTATCAGATTTGGTCTTGCGGAGCCGCTCCCTGACAGCAGCGCTCCAGCTTCGGGCATTCCTTATACCCCACGCCTTCAGCAGGCCGAAGACTGCGGCAAGTAAGGCAAGCACTCCGAGTGTCCACCAGAGCCAGCTCCAGCTGCGCCGAGGTTTCTGAGGCTTGGGCGGCGCGGGCGCGACTTTCGGCTTGACAGGTTCCTTTGCAACAGGTGGAAGAGCGATTTTGGGCTGCGCAGGCTCCTTGATCACCGGCGCTGCACTCACCGCATTGGGCTCGGTGACCGGCTTTGGCAGCGGGAGGATAGCCGGCTTGATCGTGGTACTCCGCTCCATCTGCACCTTGTGGTCTATAGACGTCTCGACGGACATGGAAGATTTCATTTCGGCTTCCATAGGTACCTGTTGAACTGCCGGCAGGCTGGGCTTGGGGCTTTCGGTTTCCTCCCTCTTCTCTGGCTCAGGCCGCTTGAGCCAATCGATCGGACTGGCCTCGCTGATCAGGGAGAAATTGAATAGCCCGCGATGCGCTGCGACGAGGAGTTTGCGGTTGGTTGCAGAGGTTCCGGTCAGCCAGAACTGCCAGCCTTTAGCCTTGTACTTCGCAGCGAGCGTTATCACTTCCTGGGCATCACTATCAGAAAGTTTGCCGTCGCTGAAGATGATTACAGCGGCATGCGTGCACTCCTGCTTTGCAAGCCGAGTACAGGCCATTTCCAGGGCAGGGGCAATCTTAGCATCGGCCAAAAAACTCCAGCTGATCCGAGCCAATACAGGGTTCAGCTCTTTTAGTTCTTGCTGTTGATTGGCCCGGATCGGCAATGCATAGTGTAGCTTGGGTTTGCCTGACTCGGCTGTCAAAATTTCCATGTAGTCGCCAGGTCTTAGGCCGGTGAATACCTGTCGAGCCAACGATCGCGAATCGTCGATTGACGTATGCTCAGTGCTCCACGAAGTGTCGATGATTACCGTGACAGCCAACGGCTCAGTTACGGCGCTGCTGATGCCGACCGTCAGCACGAAAAGCAGCAGGAATACAATCTTTTTCATGATCAACCCTTTCACAATTAAGTAGTTTCCAGTTACTTTGATTTTACCTCTTATAGAGTTCCGGCGATTTACATCACGATGATTTTCGACCAACGTGACGATTGCATTTGGATGCGGCCTTCACTTGCGCAGGATTCGTGTCAGTGCGACAAATGCTGTCAAAACCACACAAAAAATGCCGAGCTTGGAATATCGCTCACGGTCCTGCACATCCAGGAAATCCATCACGCGGTCCCAGGGTAACGAGACCTGGACATGGGTCAGCAGGTAGTACACTCCCGCCAGTGCAAGCAGCACGAGAATCCAATTGAGACGCAGCTGGAGTTGCGGCTGGGACTGCGGTTCATTTTCAGGTTGCTTCGTTTCAGGTTCGATTTGACGTTTAGCCATAGCAGGGCCCTCCAAAAAAGCGTTTTCAGTCTTCGTCATGGTTGCGGAAGAGGCGTGTCAATCCCCATATTGCGATCCCGATGCAGACGAGCCCGCTAAGGTCGTGGAAGCTGATCTTGTCGCCGCCCAGAAACGGCAGCACCTGCGGCAGGGGACCGGAGTAGTGGCCGGCACGCATGTAGTTGATGACGGCGCACGTGATGACGAGTAAGACAACGATCATGATTGCTTTCATTTCTTGTAGACCTCCCTAAGAAGTTCATCGACCGTCATGAAGTCGATGCGGTTGAGGAAGAACATGAGCTCGGTATCTGCACAGATGGCGTCGCGGATCTTGTCATGGTCAGACTTGAGGCAGGTCACAAAGGTGAGCATGTGAATGGTGTTGGATTCCAGGAAACAGGACCGTGCGTGTGATACGACATTGGTGAAACAGCTGATCACGATCTCGGTACAATAATATTTGCCATTGCGGCCGCTGAGGACATCCGTGAAGCCGGAAGAGCCCGGGACCTGGGCTTCGCACGTGGATTCCTCTGCGCCATGATCGAGGTCGTAGCGCTGCTTGATGCGGGTGATGCAGGTGTGTGCGGGATCGCCACGGAGTCGGTGTTTTGGCACAGGCTTGTTGACATGGTCCCACGCCTTATCAGTGAGGCCGGCGAACCGTATTGGGGAACGACTCGTTCGGACCTGCTGAGTCTTAATGAGTTCCAGGCTTTCCAGCCTCTTGAGAATGTTCTTCTGGGTAGCCGGTGACAGTTTGCCCATGTGGACGTGAACGGGGTCTGATTCATTCATAGATAGGCGGTCGAGGAAGGTACGCTCGTTGTCGGTCAGTGTATGCTGCTGGCGCCGTTGCGTTTGCCGGAGTGTCGTCTTCTTTTGTTCCGCGATCCGCTCCTGAAGTGCCTTCTGTACCTCGGGCAGATCATCAAGGTCTCGGGCCAGCCGGAACGGGATGGCATCATAGGGCTTGCTCTTTGACGAATGGTCCGGCTCGATGAAATCCATTTGGGCCAGCATCGGGAAAGGATAGGGGCCCTGTGCTTCACGATAGATGCACTGGCCCGCCTTGAGCCGGGGGAAGAGCCGTTCGGTTCCCCGCTCCAGACTGAGTGTGTTCTTGAGATGCCACATGGACTCGCCGTCCACAGTGTTGAAGGCCAGCAGATAGGTCGCTCCTGTCAGCAGATAGGGCGCCAGGTTCTGCGGTGCGCTCACAGAAATGACGAATTGGATTCCGTACTCTCGGGCAAGCCGGGCCCACATCATGATCGGAGACAGGCCATCCGGGTAGGCCATTTGAGCCGACTGCTGGGCAAAGAAGTCAGCTTCGTCGATGACCACACAGATTCGTGTGCGGCTTGTCTTGAGGTGGTTGTGAATACGATAGAGCAGGATCTGCATGAGAATGAGATCCGTGAGAATGTATCGCAGGTAGGGCGGGTTGTAGTCGGAGATATCGAGGACGAGGTGCTTGCCCTTGTTCAGAATATCCTCATTGACCTCCATGCCGCGTTCGGCGGCAATAGAATCCCCTGCATCCTGCAGCAGGGCATGAAGCTGCTGGATAAGCGTCCTGACATAGTCGGTCTTCGCGCCCCAACAGTCGATGGGACTGTGTGTCAGGACACTAAGGATAAGGCGCAGGCTCGGTGTGACAAGCGGTTTGTCCGGGGAAGGATTGGGATTGAGGACACCCATGAGCCAGTCGTACACAGTTGCCAATACGGAGCGAGAGATAACAAGTCCCAAGCGGCTGGCGAGAATGAGCGAACTCATGGCCGACCATGCACGCGGGGGGACTCCCGGCGGGCCGTTGATTGCGAAGCGGAATATGTCGGGGTGATGGACGGAGAGATGAACGCAGTTGTCGCCCATTATCTTCTCGGGGTTGGGCAGGTCCGGTTTGAAATCAAGGACTATGAATTGGACAGGATCCCCAGGGTGGGTCTCGTTCCACGCAACGACCCGCGACATATAGACCTTCAGTGCCACTGTCTTGCCGGCGCCGGGCTTGCCGGCAATCAGGATATGATGTGTGCCATCATATAAGCGGATGCCGAACGGAACTTCTGGACGCTCCGAGAGATGTCCCAGTTCCACATCGAAAGGCTTGATGTCCAGCGCAAGATCCTCTATGCTGGCGGGCATGGGCAGGTAATTACCATCACGGATTTGTTGTTCAATCCAGGGCTGGATCTTCTTGAGCCGCCGCCGAGCTTGCCTTGGTGAAAGGGTCCCTCGCTCCAGCCTTCGCATAGTTCCCTTAAACTCGTCCGGATGCCGCCAATCCAAAACGTATTGCCGGATCGCTCGCTCAAGTTGTGCTGAATATTGATCCATCCAAAAACCTCTAATGGGCCTTGCGGAAGAAGATGGGGATTAAAACTCGGTGCAGCAGCCAGTGCCACCGGTGGCACGAGCGGCAGCGGACATGATTGTCGATGTGGCTAATCCTCAGATGGCGTGAGCAGATGTTCTTGCCGCAGTTGCATCGGCGAATGTTGGCCGCAAGCGCATACCGCATCCGCGGCCGTGTGCGGCCGAAAAGCAGCCCCCAAAATCCGCGTGATTGAGCTACGCAATCATCACAGACTCTAAGCAAACCGTCTTTCCCGAGTACGCGAGGGAGTGTGGAATTCCAGACGGAGCCATCGGCGGTCTCGATATTCTCAGCCTCTTCGATGTCTACATCGTTGCCGTCATCATCCCTCTCTGTTCGTGTGCGAAACCCAACACGTAATTCCTCCTGGCCACGATCGTTGTAGATGACGGTGTCAATCCTGTCTTCGTCATCAAGGGAAAAGCTATTCTTAGCCATGATCAAGTCTCCTATGAACCGAAAGCGGTCAAAAATCCGGACAGCAACCATACGACAAAGGGGAGAATGAGCCGCATGATCAGCACGAGGACGAAGATGACGGCGCCGACGAGAAGAGCGGTTCGGGAACCCCGCAGCAGTGATTTGAAAACGATTTCGCGGCGGTTGCTGTTGTCGTACATTTTCACGAGCATTCCCTTCTATATGGAAATCAATCCCAGCGATTAGTCCCCCTGCTCCTTCTGGGAATCGTTGTGGCTGTGCGGACGTTTGTTCTGGAACGGCTCGAACGTAACCACGGTGTCCTCCTCCGCCGTAAACCGCATGCCGACGGTCTCCCCGATGCAATCATCGATAGAGATCTTTTCGCCGGGTTGGGTAGTATCGATGCCGGCGGCGGCGAAGAACTGGCTGGTTCGATTCCCCGGCCACACCGCCAAGGAAAGCTGGGCCGTGTGTATACGGCCGAGCTGGACAGGATCGAGGTTTTCGAGTCTAATTCGGATCAGTTTGGCTTTCTTTTCCTGGGTAATGGCCAGGATGCGGCCGGGGTAGAGTTTGCTGCGTTTTAGGGGCGGCGGTTCGGTGATGGTGATGAAGTCTTTCTTCTGTCGTGCCATTGCCTTTCTCCATTACAGGTTTTTCATGCCTGCCAGGTCCCCGCTGCCCGGAGACCGATCGCACCTACAGTAGAGCACACTTTCTTGGAGCTTGAGTTATCACTGAGCGATTTGTAAATGACAGATCGCTTGCGCCTAATTTGCCGTCTCGTTGTACCAACTGCCGCAAGTGGGGCACTGGTGGACGCGCCTCTGGGCAAACATGCCTGCCGCCATGGAAAGGTGCCAGCGGTAACGTGCGGCGAGGGTACTATTATGCGTGGCGACGCGGGACAGGGCGTTGACCAGGTCGTATTCGGTCAAGTGTTCGGGCCGGCCGAGTTCGTCATTGTGCATGGCGGCGGCGATTTCGTCGGCGGTCGCCCGATTGATGGACCATCGCCTTCTGAGAGCCTCCGGCAAGCCATAGTACTCGAGCCTGTGCTCGGCTAGTTCCTTAATGCCGGCCAGGCGATTCTCGAGCTGTTGCCAGGCCTGGCTAACCTGGGTAAGAACGGCATCCAGCATAGGAACCTTGGAGTTATTTGCCTTGCAACGTTTGGTTCTGGCGGGCTTGCCGCCGACGCATACGCGCTGCGTCATGCCGTTCTTGCACACCAGCCAATAGATGTAGCCAAGTACCGCCGTCGGTATCACGCCTGCCTGCGAATGGCGGATGGTAATGCCTCCGCAAAGAATGTCGCCTACCCGTGGCGCCACCGAAATCTGCTCCGTGTAGCATTGCAGTTCGAATGCCGTTGGGATAAGCGTAAGACTCACAAATAGATTCTCAGATGAAATCCCGGCTGGCATGGCCTCCTTGACGGCCTGAACAGTCTCGGCATTGCTCAGGTAAACCATGTCGGCCGGCGCGATCGCCAGGATACGGCTCTTTCCATTCGAGAAAAGGCGGAGGCGGTCGGGAGCGTTTTTGGATCTGCGATCACAATCTGTGATGCACTTGAGCACCATGCCGCCGAGGCCTCTACCGAGCTGCGGGAGAAGGTTCGGAGGGAGAAGTCTGTATCCGGCAAGTGTCTCCCATGCGTTCTCGGCGAGTTCGAACGTCCTGTCGCCGATGCTGATGCGTTTGCCGCCGGCATACCGCAGATCATCCAGGCCGGCCTCGTCGGAAACGATGGTGGTGTCCTCGATCTTCTGGAGGGCGTTGGGCCAGGATACCGTCGGCGGCGGTGGCGTGGTAGCGTTCGTTATTGGGTTCTGCGACATGTTCATAACCTTGCTTCTTTGTTCTCTGCTATGTTTTCCATTGCCGGACACTCGCATCACTTACGGAGATAACATGCTACTTCCCGTATAGTCGCGCGACGACAGCTACTGGGTTACCTTGAGCTTAAGCAATGAGCTGAGACCAAGGCAGCGGCCGGCCGGCGTATTTGGCATTCGGGTCGATGCAAGCCACCACAAACACATCCCAACGAGGATTAAGCCGATACGACGGCCTTGTTCTTAGCCCCGATCCATCAGGCACATCGAGGTAGTAGAAGGGCCACAGGCGGCGATCGCGCAAGGCTTGGCCATCGACAGGGTTTTTGAAAATACGGTTAAAGCGAGCTGCATATACATGAAATAGGTTTGGCAACAGCTCTTTGCCGCCATTGAGATCTCGCTCCGCCTCGTCGATCGTATACGCCCCGTCGGTGGTGTGCGTATAGAAGGACAATCGGAAACCTTTCTTCCCCGCAATCTTTAAGACATCGCTCCATCCTTTGAAATCTTCAACGTCCCATCCATACATGTCCGCAGGCACGACCTGCCAATGCGTTGCCTGTCTGATGCGCTCCCTGGCTTCGTCAAACGTACAAATGACTAGCTGCCCGTTGTGGTAGCATTCGAGGGGAGGGAATGTGGGGCTCGTGTGGCACTGGGCAGGACTCCCGATCTGCTGCTGTACCTGGGCGTTGTTCTTCGTGGTCTGCATTTCTTTTGTCTCCTTTCCGGACGTTATCCTATGTCCGAGCCGGCCTTTTTGCGTGCACTTTGATCGCGTGCCGTCGGGCTGGTTGCCGTGAGCCCAACGCTTGTGCGTCAAGATTGTCGCTCGACCTGCTCATAATCTCTGGTTCCTTCGCAAAGAATTTCATCGCCGTAACATCAAACGACTACCTATAACATACACCAGAGCAAAATGAGTGCAAGTGCTTTATTTGCAAGCACTTACATTCTCCTTGCGTTCCCTTTTTGTTCCCGGCAAAGCGAGGTGCAACTCACGTTTTTGAGGCTCTTCGGGAACGTCGTGGGAACGAAAAAGGAACAGAATTCGTTTCTTTTTTCTGGAGAGGGAGGATGCTATACTGGGACAGTGCTAAGCTGAGTGGCCGAATAGCGTCGAAGTCAAACAACCCTGGCTTGCCTTGACAATCGATCTCGTGCTTTTAGAATACGTGTACTGGGAGGGCAACAATAGGGTAGCCTAAAAATGTCGGATATTAGCGTAATCCGTGAGCAGAACGAGGCAATTGTCTGCTACTTGCAGGATTCAGCCGTTCAGACCCTGCTGAAAAAACATATCAGCCCAAACGATAACCAACAAATGAGACTGCTCGAATTCATGCTCAAACCGGCAGAGTTCGCGAGCTCTTTTCTGAGGCAGAAAGAAATCGCAGCCAACCTCGGAATCAGAACTACGAAGTTGTCAGAAGCGAAGAAGCGGCTGAACCGTTCATTGGCGGATCTCAGTAAAGAATGCGATATGAATCGCTACATTCAGCTGATTTTTCATAGGAGCTTGGGTGGTCATTTTGCGTACCCAAATGCAAGTTCCTTAGATGATCTGCGGGCGGTGCTATATGATGCAAAAAAAAGAGCAGAAAAGAACTGTTACGCTGAGTCGTATCGCCACAAGCTCAAAGTACCCGAGCACGGCCTTTTAAAGAGACTGGAACCACTTCCTATGCGATATCCATCGCAATTGGATTTTGAACAAGGGAAGTATTATCGTGACGAAAACTTGCATAAGGCTGTTGCCAAGACGCTAAAACGTAACTGGCGATGTCTAGTTGTTGGCAATCCGGGATGCGGAAAGACCTCCTTTGCTCTTGCAGTGGGATATGAATACTATCAGCAGGGTTGGAGCGTGTACTATTGGGATGCTACCGGGGAGAGCCCCTTTTCGGAAGCAGAGATGTTGCTCACTCTTTCAGACCGAACGGCCCTTGTTATCGTCGACAATGTGCACATGCTGTCAGGGAAGATCAACGCGTCGCTTTGCTCAGGTAAGAGAGGTGATATTCACGTATTGATGACTTCACGCAATGTCGACCGAACCGTCACTTTGAGTGGGCATGGTGACGGAGAACCTGCTATTAGCTATTTAGATGTCATGCGGCATCAAGATGCAGTACTTGAGCTTGTATACACATCAAAGGCAATACTTAAAATTATAAGGTCTCTTGAGGTATCGCCCCGAAAAATTGGTGACATTGGAATTGTAACGGATAAATGTGGAAATGATCTGAACATTATTCGTCTGTATGTACGTGCATGGCAAAGAACTAAAAAGGTTGTCGTTTTATCTGCGATTGAAGTAGATGAAGTCTTAGAGGACGTTTACCATACATACTTGAAGGAACGGCCAAATTGCGAGGAATTGCTACAAATATCCGCGCTGTCGCAATATGAGATTGATGTAGATTCAAAGTGGATTACAAACGACATAAGTGCCTTGCTGAGGGTTGGCCTAGTTCAAAAGCGTACGGAAGAAACTGAGCCCGGCCTGTATGTATCCTGGCTTCGTGTATATCATCCTAGTATAGCAAAGTATTTCATTAAGGCGGCTGCATATTGTGGGCGTCAAGGAATAAGCAGTGTACATGAATATGTATGTAAATGTGTGCGCGATTATGTGCAAATACGACCGGCTAATTTTTTGAAGCTGTTTATGTGCGTTCCTGATTATCATTTGGAAAACATCCTGTGGGCGGACAAAGATATCCGACACGATGCTGTCCGAGAGTTCGTTAGGAAAGTGCCTAGGTGGAGTCAAGATCCCTCAGACGTTCAACGTTTCAGAATGGATGTACTTGAATCTTGGTACGAAGCGGGTTATCTTCACGCAATGTATGCAAGAGCATTATTCCAGCACCTCAGACGGGTAGGACGGAATAAGGCCAAGCGGTCTGTTTGGGCGAAGTTCTTCGCAGAGACAGCTTTCTTAAATCTCGGCATGATGGCTTCACAATTCGGACTTGGTTTCTTGTGTTTGATGCTGCGAGAGATGGGGGATACTTGTGAGGTTGATTTGCGCATCTGGGAAAAGGTGAATGTTGAGGAACTGGGCAAGCGTGCACGTGATGAAGGCGAAAAGCCTCTGATCATACGAATGTTTATTATCTTCGCACATGAAGTGGGTATTCCTACGAATAAGCTGGCGACATTTTGCGGGCAACTAGATTTTGGCACACTGGGCGGGAAGGCGAACGATGATGGAACCGACCTGCAATGTGTTTGCGAGCTTTTATCTGCGGCATTTTATCTGCGTGTCCCTAGAGAGCAGCTATTGGCCTTTTGGTGTCAATTCCGTCTGGCGACAAAAGTCAGTCGTAAGAGCGAGGCTGAACTTAGCAGCATATTTACCTTTTTCTTGATCTCTCGCCGTACAGGCGTTGTAAGAACGGAACTACTGAACTATCTTCGACAGTTGAGTTTCGGCGATCTAGCCAAGCAGAGCCACATGGCGTCATGTGTCTTTTGTTCTCTACCTCATTTCCATTGGAGAATAAAGCAAGCGGGTTTGCTGAGATCTGACTGCTGCCAGAGTATGCTCGCGCAAGGCCATTCACTACCAGTATGGGATCTGGCATGTTTTCTGGGCCTATATTTGCAGATTGAGGATGATAGAGAAGAGTTGCTGCGATGCTTGGAAGAGTTAACAAGAAGTTTACATGGTTTAAGTGCAATAGATCTCGCTGTTAGGTTAGGCGTTGCTGATGTGCGCGATGACATGCTAGAGCAAGCCGAGAGCTATCTAGCCAGTATAGACTTGAAGAAGGTATTTGCAAACGCAACATACAACGACGTTGTATCGTTCCTATGTTCCTGCCTGCCGGGAAGGCTGAGCGAGGACAGGATGATAGCCGGTCAGGAGCAGTTTTTGAGCAAAGCGTTTATCGGCAAGGCTGTTGCGGAAGCACAAATAGATGAGATTGCCGGATTGTTGATCGGGTATGAGTGCGTACAAAAGCCTGACGTGGCGCGCGCGATGTGCCGAGAAATTGAGCGTCGTCTAGACGAACTGAATTCAAGGCTGGATGCCGTCGATTTTTATCATCTTGATCTGTTCTTATGGCATGTGTGGCAAAATTCTAGTGAAGATTGTGTTCGGTGGATCCTTCGAAAGCGTCACTACAGAGACATAATTGGGGCATGGCTGAAATGTCCTGCGACGGAAGCGGGACTTGGGATTATCGGCACTTACAGCCTTGTTAGTAGGGAGTTAGGCCATGATCTTATTGCAGAACAACTGAAGCCGAAGGCCAGGAAGATTTGTATGGAGCATGTTCGCCGAAAGTCGATCAGGATGATTCGAGTGTGCGCAAATGATGTCGGTTTTTCAGCTGAAGATCTAGCTCTAATCCGAAAGAACGTGAAGGAGTTTGCTGGTAGTATGCAATCGCCAAACCAAGGAAGTGCTGCTGAGCGGCTAGAAGCAATGTTGCAGGTATAGGAATACCGAATATGAGGATTGGGGAATTGCATGAATCCGGACTACCCACTCAGAAGAACGACAGAATTCATTTACGTTGCTACCGCGAAGATCGCGTGCATGTCCGTCTCGGTTGAGACGGTGCCATGGCCCTCTTCCCCATCTTGAGAAGAGGGCCTCACGACAGATGAAGCTCTCGGGGTGAAACAGAATGGCAGGACAAAAACCTGTGGCCAAGTACACGGCCGGACAAGTGTCAGCGGCACTGTGGGAGAATGAGATATCCACCGGCAACGGCAAGCAAGCAACGATGCTGAAAGCGACACTGCAGAAGCGCTTCAAGGATCGGGACGGTGCCTGGAAGAGTAGCAACTCGTTCAACCGCAATGAGATTCCTCTGGCGGTCTATTGTTTGAACAAATGCTTCCAGTTCATGATCGAGGAGCAGCGTGGCAGTGATGACGGCAGTGGCGTGGAAGAGGAAGTGGTGATGTGAATAGGCGGCCATGGTGGCCGTTTTCTTTTCTTTTTTGTTTCTTTCGCTCAAGGGTTTTGCGACAGGGTCGCTCGGCGGGCAGTCTGGGGCGGCGGAACTGGAGAAGGGCGGTAGTTGCTCTTGATTGAAACACGATCCGCTGGACTACTCTATTTCCCTTGTGACCACCTCGAGAATTCTCTTTTCGTGTCGCTGGAGCAGATTGCCAAGGCCGGGAAGGCTGAGCCGGTAGAAAAAGGCAGTGGTTGCCAGCATTACGATCGAGAATAACAGATTAACGGCACCGGCGGACATCAAGCCCGCTTTGGCAAACAGCAGTCCAGCAATCGCAGGGAGAAAAATCGGGCCCATCGCTACCGGGAACAGCATATGCGACAAGAACAGCAGCAAGGCGGTCATCGCCGGGATCTTGGTCGGCTTCATCGAACCCGGTGCGACTCGATACGGCACGAGGGTGGAGATGAGATTGCCTGCCATGCTAAGCAGCAAGAACGCGGCTATTAACTGCAGAAAGGCTGCAAACGTCACCGCAACCGTTACACCGATCACGAACTTGATGAGCAACAACAGGATGGCCCCAAGGCACACGGTGATCGGCAGCAAGGCAAGGTTCTTTCCCAGGAGGATGTGCTTTCGCAGTACGGGCGACAGCACCAGCGCGCGAAATCCCTCTCTATCGTGGCCGAACTGATTCAACATGAGCCGCGTCAAGCCGAAGAAAGTGAGGACCACGGCGCCGGTGGCAATAAACGGCCTGAAATCATCGCTTATGCCAGCCCTGCGCCGCATTAGGATCATGAAACCGAAGAACAGCAGCATCATGAAATTGGTCCCCAACATCATCTTCACTTCAGGCGCCCGCATGAGGGAGCGAAAGAAAGCCAGCGCCATCGCGGCGCTCTCGTCGGGGATACCCGGCAATTGCTTCTCCAGGAAACTTATCTGTGCACGGGAGACTTTCGCTTCCTTGGCTCTTGGAGTGGATCTCTTCCGCGTCGTCTGTCCCAGATAGAAGCGCACGGTCGAGCGGTAGGCGCGACTGAGACCCAGAGCGCCGAGAATGAACATACCGGCCGAACCCAGGATAGCGGGCCAGACACTTCCCTCCGCCAGTGCCCTGGCGCCGTTGCCTACCCACAGAAAGGGCACGTATTTATGCGCCTCAACGATGACTCGTGGGACAACTTGGCCTCCTGAGTTAGGTGTTTCGGTCTGCTCAGAGGGCGCTGACTGGGTGGCGCCGGGCCCGTGTCTCTTGTGATCGTGCAGAATGTTGCCTAACAGATTCGGCAGTTGGCTTAGCAGTATGAAGGTAAAGGTAACTCCCGCAATGATGGCCCGCCGGCGTCGTTTGTTGGCCATGAGCGTGACCAACCATCCGCGCAGGCAGTAAGTCCAGGCGGAGATCATGAAGATAAAGCCGGCTACCAGGAAGGGCATCAACAGCATCAAGCCGCTCTTGCTGATCGCCAGTCCCAAAGCAAGGCCCAGCATGCTCGGTACAAACACGATGAAGCAAAGGGTGAAATGTGAGGCGATGTAATTAACGAAGAAGATCTCTCGCAGCGAGACCGGCAGGTGCAGCAGTTTGCTTATGTCGATGGTTTCCGATCGCTGAATCTCCGAGATGATGCCAATCATCCAGAAAAACAGAAAAGCGATGACAATGGCATCCCATATGCCGAGCAAAGCCCAAGGAGTGGTGTTCTTCATCAGCAAGGCGCCGATAAGCAGGCCGACGATGGCTCCCGCCGCCCCAATCACAAATGCAGCAGCCGCGATGAGCATCATTATCACCGCGTTCAACTGACCGCTGCGACGCCATTGGTTTCGCGTCAGACGCCACCTGAGCCAGAGTATCGTGCGCAGCTGACTTGTGTCCACTTAGCCCTCCAGCCAGCTCAGGCTTTGCCGCTCGACATGGTCCTTGCCCACCGCTTTGAGAAAACGCTCCTCCAGCGACCCGGCTTGCCTTATCTCGTCCATCGTTCCCTGGTACACCAGCTTGCCCTTGGTGATGATGCCGACGTCCGTGCAGAGCCTCTCAACGATCTCCAGGACGTGCGACGTCAGGAACACCGTTGCGCCCCGCTGGACGCATTGCTTCAACGTGTCGCGCAATATGCTGGACGAGACGGCGTCGACCCCCTCGAAAGGCTCATCGAGGAACAGCAGGTCGGGGTTGGGAATCAGCGCCGCCGCCAGTGTCAACTTTTTGTTCATGCCGTGCGAGAATTCGAGCGTGAGCTTCTTGTGCTCGTCGGCCAGGGTCATCATTTCCAGCAATTCATCAGTTCGCTCGCGGACCGTCGCCAAAGGCAGGCCGTACATTCGACCGATGAAGATCAGATATTCGCGCGCCGTCAGATTGTCAAACAGGGCCATCTCTTCGGGCACCACCCCGATGCGGCGCTTGACCTCTCTGGCCTTCTCCGGGCGGTCGATCTGTTCGCCCAAGATGCGCATCGTCCCTCGCGTCGGCCCGAGCAGGCCCGTGAGCATCTTGATCGTAGTGGACTTGCCCGCACCGTTGGGGCCGAGAAAACCATAGAACTTGCCCGCCTCCACGCGGAGATCCAGGTTATCCACGGCCACCAGGTCGCCGAAACACCGAGTCAAACCATTGGTTTCAATCGCCAGATTCATGGGCCCTATGCTACCAAAACGTCGATCATTTGTCGCGGGCTACTTGGAAAATCCGGGCTAAAATGTCCAAGGAGCGGCTCTGCAAGTGAGAGCCGCTCTCTGGGTTCTCGGAGGTGGAGCAAAATGAATGACTGGATCAAGAGGCAGATTCGAATTGTCCTTGAGGACGACAATGAGCTGATGGCCGCTGCTTTGCGGGGCGATCTCGATGAGGAGCAAAAGCAGGTGAATCGGGAGCTGAGCCGCAAGCACCACAGAATACTGGAAATGCTCGGCAGCGGAGTGCGGCTTAGCCAAGATGATTTGCAGTTGATCAGGGATGCCAATGATATCCATTACAATGATATGAACAACCTTGGTGGGCATCATGCACAGGCGGTATTACTGGAGCAGTGGCTGGACAGAATGTGTGATTTGAGCAGGCAGGCAGTCGGCGTATTTGAGCAATTTCTTTGTGATGACTCAAACGCATCTTCGGAAGCCCGCCAGGCAGCGGAGACGCTCCGGCACGAAACAACGCCCGACTGCTCGGATGACTCCGATTTCGATGAGAACGGCAGATGCCGCAAATGCGGCAGCCTGGTGTCGTTTGCCAATGTGACCGGGCGAAGAATCGGAAAAGATGGGAGAGGGCGTGGGCACAGGGGTAAAGAGTTTTGGTCGCATTATTCCGATGAGAAGTCGTAAGGCCCCAAGCCGATATCAGAGGGTGCTATATTCGTTGGCCAGCTTGGAGGATCTCCCTTGGCAAATATCCTGCGAATGGCTTCCAGCATGTCAAATCCGTAATCTGTACATGGCTCGATGTAGCTGCCCTCGCCCCATTCATTGACCGGGCCGAGAATCAGCATCGGCTTGCATCGCTCCCTGCAAAAAGCTTCTGCTTCGCGGAGCAACTGCTCAAAACCCTGCGGCGTCCGGCCTTCGATGGCCATAGCCTTGTTGCCGTGCCACGGCCGACTGTCCCAGCCTGTATCCACGAGCGGATAGTAGGTCAGCGAACCCGATGCATCATCCTTTTCCCGCCATGATACGGGACTCTGGCGCACCACGCTTTCATAATTGAAACGCCTCTGTGCTACGCCTCCGTCAATCACACTCCCCCATTCATGATAGGTCGTGATACCGCTGTAGCCTTCGTGAAGCAGCATTCGGATGTGAGTCGTATCGAAGCTGCTATTCATGGCAACGAAGGTGATGCCTTTGAAGCCTGCTGCGCGAGCCATCTGCTGCGATGCGTCAAGCACCTTCTTGACCGCATCGGAGCCGCCCAGATCACTACGGATACCTCCAGGATTCCATATGAAAACCGCTGGCTGGCTATCAAGGTTATAGTAACGCGGCAAGGTGAAGTACCGGTCGATCCATTCTCTTGTGACGTTAAGCCAGTCTTCGACTGAATGCGTGTTGGGTGGATTGTGATTGGCCCACATAATCGCCACCTTCAGAAAGTCGCGATATCTCGCCTTTCGGTATCCCTCGAACCAGTGCGTCAGTTGCTGACGGCCCTGGACCCAATACCAGTCCACGAGAAAGCACGAGATGCCGTTTTCGACAGCCCACTTGATCTGCCAGTCCACACATTCGGGGTTGGCTTCATCATAGTAGCCAAGCAAGGGTTTGCGATTGGGAGCGGTCTGGCGTATGCAATCCCATTTGGCATCCGTGTTCCATCCGGGGAAGTAGAATGCACAGATCTCCATATCCGTCTCGACTGGTCGGGGCACCGGAACATAGTCCGCCTTAGGCACTGAAGGAGGTTCAGTAAACTCAAGGTTAATGTCCTGGTCGGATGGAAGATTGCCTTTACCGCTAAACGCAAGCCGGACAGGAAAGACGCCGGGTTTTTCTGCCACTATCTCCCAAGTGAAGGTGGCTGTCTCATTGTGTGCAAGACCGCTGTGGGAAGGCCTTTCGGGCTCGGTTACGAGTTTCAGTCCTTTTGGCAAAAGCAGGTGGATACTGCGAATGCCGTGGGGCGCTCCGCCCGAGTTCTGGACTTGTGCGAGAAGTCTACATGGCCGGCCGGATCGGTTGACGCCGTTCTCAAAACCCAAGTAGCGGACTTCCAGTTCCCCAGGCCCGGACGGCTCTGTGCCGAACCGGATCGAATCAAGACGGACACCGTTATCCTGAGGCAGGCGGATGCCAAATGCGATAACGTTGCCGCGCCACGCAGGATTGCCTGCCATCTGGAGATTGTACGAATGTGGCTTGCCATCGCCTTTGAGCGAAAACTCTTCGGTTTGCAGGCCGACCGTGTGTTCACACGCCCAAAGAATACTTGCCACCTCTTCCTGATCGGAGGCAAGTTGAACCGTAATCCACAGTTTGTCCTTTGCATTGATCTTCACTGGCGGCGCAAACAGTTCCGATGCGCCGGAATGAATCTGCCATTCACGGACACTGCCTCCAAAGCTCCAGGCGCAGGTATCTATCGGGGACGCCTCTGCCCCCCAGTGGCAGACCCGGATCCAGTCGATCTCAAAGTGGGCTCCTTCGTAAACATCAAGGCGTAGCTGGCGGATTATTTTCTCGGTATGCCAGAACGGAAAGAGGACGATTTCATGCCAGGTGTTATCGCCATCCACTGAGAATCGCACCTTTTTCTTTTCGGTGAGTCCGCCGTACTGGCCGGTGAGTTCCCCGGACCAGAACAGTTCGCCGATTCCTGGCCGGTTTGCCCTGAGCCGAATAACTACATACTGCCATGGATTGGCAGCGATGGAAACATCGCGGCACAGGAAGAACGGGTCCCAGTCAACAGCATCGGCGCTTACAATGCCATCCTGGACGGATACACTTGCGAGATATGAATTTGGCACCCAGTGCTTCAGGTCCACATCCGAATCGAAGTCCCACCTCTGTATATCTACGGGCGCGGCAAAAAGCATGGGCCCGCCCACCAATATGGTGAATATCGAGAGGATCATTGTTCTCATGTACGTTCCCATCATTTCGTTTTCTGTCTGGATCGTCGCCCTCTTCACGGCACGGCGGCCAGCAATCTGCGAATCTGCCAAGCTCTTTTGTATATGGTTCCCATCGAGACCTGGAATGCTTCCTCCAGTTCCCTATTGAACACTCCCGGCACACCTACGCCGATACTGCTGGCAGCGTAGACGATTCCGCCAGCCCAGCCTCCCTGCTTGCCCTTCATCGGAAGATCCAATCTCGCGAGCAACCTCAGGAGGCTGTTGCTGGCAGCCTGCAATTCGTGGTTTGGGAACCGCTTGAAGAATTGGATGAGAAGCTGCTTTCGGGGATCTACGTTCGAAGCGATCATCGGCTATCCTCCGCAAGGTTATTATGAGCATCCTTGCGTTGCCAAAATGGCTCTCCTCATTTTGCCAGAGAAACTATACGCGGTTTTCTGGTGTGAGTCAATGCCGATTCGCAGTGTTTTGAGCGAATCGGCATCAGACAGATTCGTGTGGAGGTGTGAAAATGGAGGACGAAATGATGGACTGGCTGCCTGTCGTGGAAGTGGACGGTATCGACTATGTCGTTGACGTTGGCAGCAGGCAGTTTCGGCCGCTGCATGGTCCGGCGGAGGGCATTGGTTTCCGGTCAGAGAAAGGCCAGGAGATGCGCCGAGCAATCATGGGAACACAATGGCTTGCGTTTGTGCCGCGGGAGTTGCTGCAGGGGGAGTGTAATGAGTTGGTGGTGTGAGGCATAGACGGAGACTGATGCCTTATTCCCCTGCAAGACAATGTTCGAAAAAGGCGTAAATCTGCTCGTTCGAGTCGGGGGTTGGCCCGTGAGTCTTTCGATTGGTCATGGCGACGCGATCGACGTATCCCAAAATAGCGTTAACCGCGACGGTGTGGTTGAGAGCCTTCCACCGGTGTGATGGGTCCTCTGCACCGCCGGAGACGAGAAAGGGCCTTGGCGCCATCAGGGCGTGGAGTTCGTGCAGATTACGCTCCTGCCGCATAAGCACTGCGTAGGCCCCGGTTCGCGGATTCTCACTGCTCGGAATGCCGGCCTTGCGCTGGTGGTTCGTTTCGTAGCCCAGGTACCAAGGTTCCCAATAGTTGATATTGGCCCGGCTCTCGTCGAAGACTATGCCGGGATCAGACCAGACGGCACAGGCAAATCGGTCATAGAGACAGGATGCGAACATAGCCCATTTCCCCCCATAGGAGTGCCCGACAACGCCGATACGCGTGGCGTCCACGTGGGGCATGTTGGCCAAGGCGGTATGGCAATTCGCCGCGACATAGGCCAGGGCTGAAAGGGGCTGAAGCGGTGGATCTTCTTTGCTCTGAGGAGAGAGCGGCCTGTAGGGCGGACTGAGGCTGCAGAATGCCGGCGTACCAATTGAGAGTGTGACGAATCCCCGCTTTGCCAACTGGTACGCGAAATCGCGCAGCTCGCCGGCAAGTCCCGCACCAGTCTCGGCATCGTAGTAAACAACCAGCACAGCGGCGAATGGGCCCGGCCCATCAGGAACAAACAGATAACCATCAACAGTCTGGTTGTCCGGGGCGATTTCGACCGAGACGCGGTGCCGCGTGAAATTCTCCAGGTGCGTTCTTTGCTTGTATTCGATTTTCGGTGCGGCAATGAGCGGAGGCCAGTCGCCCAGGACGGCCTGCCATGCTGTGCGTATTTCAGTTCGACGCTTTTGCCAGTCGTTCACCGATTTAACACGCGTACCATCCTCTAAAAGTAGCGGCGACCTAAAGCTGCCAAAGTTGCCGGCAAACTCCGGCGGAGGCGCAAAGAAGGCGGCGATTTGTTCGGGTATCTGGCTATCGGGGCACGAGCGAGTTGGCACCGCAGCGGCCGTGGACAGGGTGGACAAAGCCGTACCGAGAATAAGGCATGCAATTAGCAGCGCTTTGACAGACATCTTGTGCTCCTGTTATGTTGTAAAGTGTTCACCATCGGAAGAAGCGGTAGGGATCATCCCACTCCTGCGGCACGTCCATGTACAAGCCGCTGAGCCATCTGCCTTGCGAGGGCGACTCGCACGGGGTCATTCGAATGTCGCACAACCAAAGCGTGCTTGGATTGCTGTGCCAGATCTGAAAGCGTGTCTTCGATGCGGCGGCGTTTGCCTGGACGAGGAAGACGAACTCCTTCCATTCTTCATGCGGCACGAAGTACTGATAGTCGAACAGGCCGCGCCATGCGGTCGTGTCCTGCAGGGCCAGGGCGATGCGGGCCTCGGCCATATCGGTTGCCTTGGCCCAGAGCGAAATGCGGTACCATTGGCCGGCTTCCACGGCGACATTACTCTGCGACAGCATGACGTCGCCCTTTTCGCCGGGTCCCGGCTTTGGGCAGGTGATGCGGAGGCTGGGGCCTGCGGTCTCGTTTGGACCCGGCTCAGGCTTACAGGCTGCCTGTTTGAAACTGCTGCTGAACTGCCAGTGATCGGGCATGCCGTCGTTGTCGGCGTTAAGATGGAAATCGCCGTTCTTGACGACGGATGGCTTGGGGGCTCCACTTGCTGGCGTTGCGAAACGGGATAGCAGCGGCGTTTCACCACGGACGCCCATATTGGCGAGGATGCGCGTCAAGAGGAAGGCAGATCGCCGGAATGTCTTCGTCAGGTTCTGCTGCTCTGCCGACCCTGTGAAATTGTAGGGTGCAAGCTGGCAAAACACGATGGCCCCACCGTTCGCTTGTGCCAGGACGCCGTTTGCGATGCTTTCTGCACCTGCGCTGACAAACGGTATTTCTTGCGGGTCGCGGTTGTGGACATCCGCCGGCCCGACCCCGGCAAATGGCGAGTCGAGGTCGGGCGGGTTAAAACAGGCGGCAATGTGTTCACGCATCGTGGTGCGGATGGCCTTGGGTAAGAACGCGTTGGCCTCATCGGCATCGAGCTGGATTGCGAGCATGCGGCCGCCGGCATTGAGCCATCGGGCAAGTGCCGATTTGTGTGGGGCGAGCGTGCGGCCGCCTTGCGGCCCGACGACCAAGACGTCATTCGGTGAGAGATCGTCGCCCTGGCAGGGGCTGGCCAAAATGGCCGCGCGTTCGAGGTGCCGCCTGCCGACCGGGTCGCCGACGTAAAGAGCCTTGCGGTCGGGACAGACCGGATAAGAGGTCCTGCAGACGTATGACAAAATGTTGCGGACGAGCCGGGCGGCGGCCGGGTCCTGCTCCGTTCGGCCGGTCACATCCATTTGGCAGAACAGGACCATTCCTTTGCCCTCACGGTACTCCAAGAGAGGGCTGTACTGCAGACTGAAGCCGCCGTCGACGATTGGCAGAAAGTCGCCGATCGAGGGCTTCTCGATGAGCACGGACGCGACACTGCCGCGGTTGCCGCATCGCCACAACCGCGGGACCTCCAGGCCGCACCATCGCACCGCGGGCACCTCATTGTACTTGCTGCTCGTTTCGTATTGCAGCTTCGGCGGAAGGATCGTCGACCCGCCTCGCCAGTCTTGCAGGTGTTTGTCGTCCAGTCCGGTCAGATACGGGTGGTCAGGCACGCGCGAGAAGACGTTGCGTAGACCGTACTCCTGCACGCGGAAGCCCAGTCGCTTCTCCAGCGCTTCGGATGTCTGTTCGAAAACGATCACCTTGAGCCCGTCCCGAACGCGGCGCAGGTCGGGCCCGGGCCCTTCGGCCGTCAAAGCCGCCTTGCCGATGATCAGCACGTCGGTCCCGGACAGGTCCGCACCGACCGAAATGAGCTGGCAGTGAACACCCATTGCCGCAAGGAACTGGCGAGTTTCTCCCTTCGGGTCGAACAACGCGATCTTTGCGGCAGCACCGGCGGCGGTTGGCGCAGGCAGGACGTCGATGATGAACCGATCTTGCTGTACTTCGCCCGTGCTGAATGTGAAGGTTGCGTTGAGTGTGTACGCTCCAGGCTGCAGATCGGCAGGAAGGCTGAAATGCAGGGGTACACGCTCCTGATTGCCGGTCGTAACGGTCACTTGTCTGCTGCCCGCCACCGACTTGGGGAGATCGAATGACCAATCACACTCCGCCGTCACCATGTCGCGGGCGTTATTAATGACGATGAACTGTTTCTCGACCGTCTCGCCGGGCAGGAAGTTGTGGTCCTTGCTGGTGAAACTGGCCGGCTTGCCTGCGATGTATGCGAGCAGCGAACCATTGTTCCGGTACAAGGCATCGGCGGCGGGTGTAGCGACCCAGTCGGCCGCCTCATAGGCCAGATCCATGCGTTCATACCGCTCTTCGATGTAGTCGGGACTGAAGCCGGGCCGCTGCAGATTCTGCCAATCCGTCTTCAGTTCCATGCGGCGGTTGCGGTCCAAGCCGGGACGCATCTTCCAGAATACGCCGTGCTCCCACGGGGAGATTGCCGAGACACCCCATGTTCGGAACGCACGCCAGTTGTCGGTCAGGTATGCGGCCAGAACCGGATACCGCTCGTCAAAGTCGCGTGAACCCAATTGATGCGGATAATCCCACCGGTGCCACAGTTTGCCTTTGCGGAACTGCGCAGCCTCCCACCGAAGGTTGGTCTTCTCCTGGTCGCTGATTTGGAAGGCCTGATCGCCGAAGAATTGCGCGTTCCATTCCGCCAGGCAGAAATCCCACGGTACCACCGCGCTGCCGAAAGTGCGGTTGCTTTTGTACCATCCGCGATACATCGCCCAGTCCCACGTAAACGGCGCACCATATTCGCAGGCAAAGAAGGGCTTGACGCCTTCGGTTGCCCAGTGTTCGAACCAGTCCGACATCTCTTGGATGGGAACCCAGTTGGGGTAGAAGTTGCTCGTATGCATCGCGCCGATATTGCCGCCTGCGTGATGATAGACGATGCGGGTTGGGTCGAGACGCCGGACGATGGCCTCGGCGCGAAGCGCCTGTCGCGCATTACGCTCGGACCATTCGCTGCGCGGGGCGTGAATGCCGTCGATCAGGTCCGGGTTCATGTCTTCGCTGTAGCCGGTCGCATTATGGCTCATCGCGTACATGACTACCGATGGATGATTCTGCGCGACTCGCACGTAGAACTCCGCATGCTTTGCGTAACCGTTGGTGCTGTCGGCATCGGCGGCAGTCCAGGCATAATGTGAGAAATGCGGCTGTGACAAGGCCACCAGCATGCCCACATCGTCGGCGGCTCGCAGGATCTCCTCGAAGCTCAGGTGCGCGCCAGGCTCGCACCCGTAGTTATGCGTATAGACGAAATTGATGCCAAAGCTTTGCAGACGCCTGAGACTTTCCTTCGCCCCGTTGTACGTGGCCCATGCCGCGCCAACCTGTGCGTTGTCGAACGGTACGGCCGACAGAAAGATTTGGGTACCGTTCAAAAAGAAATCCCGGCCGTCAATCCAGAACTCACGGAATCCAAAGGGCACCGGCAGGGCGGTGTCCAGCACGCGACCGCTGGCGTCGAGCAATGACACACTTACGTTATAGCGGCTCTGCGGGGTGTCAATGTCCCAGAGTTGGTCCGGCCGCCAATTTGCGGTGAATGCCATCCGGCCGCTGCTAACGTCCATGGCGCCGAACGGCTTGCTCGTGAATTCGCACACGTGCTTGCCCTCGGCGTCGATCCGGGCACGCAGGCTATACTCCGTTTTGATGGGAAGGTTCAGCACTGCGCAGTCGAAGCGGATTTGCCATTTACGCACGGATGTCTCGACCTCGATATCGCCCAGGCGGGCGCCGACAGGGTCGGCCGCAAGATAGACGTCGCCGCACAAGCCTCGCCGTGCAACCGAACCTTTCACCTCGCGCGCCACGTTGGTGTCGTGGTAGGATCGCATCACGGCCTGCAGCGGCAGCGCAATAACAAGCATGCTCAGGTTTTGCTTGCGGCCGGGGCGACAGGCCCGCGTGAGGTCAACTTCCCCGGCCGGGAACCGCATTTCACCCATGAGTTCGCCATCCAGGTACACCACGGCATAAGAGTTCAAGTACTTGGTGCTGACAGTGATGCTCTGGCCGGACCAGCCGGCGGGTACGGTGATCTCGCGCTGGTACCAGGCCGCTGTAATGTCCGCCACTTTCACATCTTGCCCCTTCTCGGGGGCGTATACAACTTGGCAATCCTTCTGCATATAATCTGTAATGCCGGGCCAGCAGCCGGGCACCTTGAAATAACTCCAGCCGTCTTCAGGGATCTGCGTGTCCTTCGCGTTTGCGGGCTGCCACCGCCACAAGCCATTGATGGCGATGCGTTCGCGCGTGGGCGTTGCTTCCTGCCAAGCCTTGTCCATATCCCAGACGGGTATGACGTCTTCAGGAAATTCGGCAAACGCCTGCACCTGATACGCTTCAGCCAGTATGGCCGTCAGCAAGATTAGCAGCACAACTCTGATCCTGTCCATAGAACTCTCCTCTGATACAGCCGTATCCGCCCGACATTGATATGCTTGATCGCTGGCCCACATGCGTGCCCTCCGCGTCCGCAGCAATGATAAATTGTATCAGGAGTGACACAGCTTTTCAAATGGCATGGAATGCATCAGACCAGTTCGGATAGAACAACGCATCTCTGATCTCCCGCATTTATTCCATAAGTGACGGTCTTGCAGGAAAAGAAAAACTTAAATACGTGTCGCGATAATCAGGTTCGAGGTGATGAAAGTGGTGACACTTGAAAGCATCCATGATGAGATCCACCAACTGCGAACAGAAGTTCGGCGTCTGTGCAGGATTGCCGAGGAGCGTGAACTCAGCGACGAATGCAAGCGACAGCTTGCGCTTGCCAGAGAGGAGATGGAGAAGGGTGAGTATACTGACCATGAGGAGATGTTGCGGCGGTATCGGTGATCATCGCTTGGCCTCGATTTTTGCCCAAAAGGAACTCTTGCGGCCGTGGTTCTGGCGGAGCGTTTGTTCGAAATCAGCATGCCGCGATGCAATGTCCGCCTGTTTGGCCAGATCCTGCATCTGGTTGAAATAGCGGGCGGCATGACCGTAGGCCTTGTAGCGGCCTTCTTCGAGGATGTCCAGGAGCAGGGCTCTGTAGATGATCCATGCCTGCGCTGGATACGAGCCTGCAAGGGCCTTGGCGACAGTCTTGAGTATATCGTAGCAAGAACCGGAGATCTCGTCCTGGTGCTTGTCAATCAGTTCCGCGGCGAGCTTTGGTTCTTTGATCTCGACCAGGAAGTGTGCGGCTTGTACAGGCGAGGGATGCGTCTGGGCAAGTTTGATTGCCCTTTGATGGGCCGCAGCTTTCTCTTCCTTTGGGGTCAGTTCGAGTATCTCTTCGAGGGCATACGTGCTGAGATTCCTGGCAAATTCCTGCCACAGCACCTCTCTGGCTTGGCCGGATTTGCCTAAGGCGATCAGAATTTTGCTCTTCAAGGACGGGTAGTCATAGGGTTCGCTCTGGAGATGGCGGGATTTGGCTCTTTCCAGATAGACGAAGGCTTCCTCTGCTCTGCCGGCCTCGAACAGCCGCCGGCTGACAGCCAGGGCATAGGTGCCCATGTCCTGCTCGGATTCGACAATGGCGATGTAATCGTCGACGTCGCCGAGGATATCTGCGATCTCTTTGAGCCAGCAAACGATCTCGAAGCGATCATGGTCTATGCTGTGGCCGCGGTCGTTGGTGTCGGCCTTCGGGATTGCTGCCAGGTCGCGGCGAAGGTGCCATTGCAGGAGGTGTAGTCCGTCCGGGCCGAGGGCATCAGCGAACTTGGCTATCATGTCATCCTTGATTGCATACCCGTTGTCGCGGATGTGTTCATAGACAAGTTCAGCTAGTTGGTTGATGTCTCGGTCTACGATCTTGGCCCAGACGTTCCCCCAGAGTGTTACCCCGTGCTGGCAGACTGGCCAGAGATGCCCATATGAATCATCGACCTGTTCCATTCCCTTCTCAGCGGCTGCAACGAAATCGGCCAGCAACTGCTCGGCTTCGGCCGTGCAGCCTTTTTCGATGAGGCCTTCAATTGAAATCAGGGCCTGCTCCAGTTGCTGGCCAATCGGCAGGGCGGATTTCCAGCCATTTCGGCCGGCGGACAGCTTCCAGGCCTGGCGGATTCGGCTGCGGATTTCGGGGGCCAGAACTCGGGCGTCCTCCTTTGGGGTGGCGAAATCTAGAAGCGACGCACGCAGTTCCGGATTGTTCTCGCACTGCTCCAGGAGCCACGTGATTAGCTGCGGCTTCCTGACCTTGGCGAGGTATTCTTTCAGTTGGGTGTCGGTGATTTTCTTGGCCATTTTATGGTCTCCAGGGCGGTAGTGTACGGGGAAGAGAGGGGCTTGGCAAGGTGCTTGCGGGAGGGAGTTGGCATGTAACTCGTCATTGATTCTCCATCATTTTGCTTGAAATTAGGGTGGCCAGAGTCTATAATGATAGCTAGACGTAGATGAAGGCCCCTTTCCTTTGGAGAAATATGCCATGCGGAGATCAAGTCTCCTTGCGATTCGTTATGCTATATTGCTATCAACCGCCGTCTCCTGCGCGGCCAATTATGGCGGGGGTTCGGGAACGCCGGAGGATCCGTACCAGATATGGACGGCGGGACAGTTGAACGAAATCGGGCTGCACGAGGAGGATTGGGACAAGACCTTCGTCCTGAGGGCGGACGTCAGTATGACAGAATTCCCGGTTGCCTTCAATGTGATCGGCTACTACGTTAGTACACTTGATGAAACCAGGAATCTGGCTTTCAGCGGAACGTTTGATGGCAACAGCCATGTAATTCAGGGCCTCACCGTTCCAGGGGGTAGCGGAACAAAAGGTCTCTTTGGTTATGTCGGGACCGGAGGGGTTATAAAAAACCTGCGTGTTGAAGATGTCCAAAGCCTGGGGGTTGCAGGTTTGGCCGGGGTTAACAAGGGCC
Source organism: Phycisphaerae bacterium (assembly GCA_014859965.1). GTDB lineage: Bacteria > Planctomycetota > Phycisphaerae > Sedimentisphaerales > Anaerohalosphaeraceae > JACZKQ01. The sequence continues at coordinate 7,853 of JACZKQ010000133.1, read as the reverse complement.
ATATAGAAAACTGTCATATGACCGGGAGTATAGAGAGCGGCGACGCGGCAGGCGGGCTGGTCGGGACCAATTACGGCACAATCGTGAACTGTTCGTCGTCGTGCTCAGTCATCGTCCGCTCGCGAAATGGCGCGGGCGGTTTAGTGGGAAGAAATCATGGAAGCGTAGTTAAGAGTTGGAGCACCGGGCGGGTGGAGGCTGTACTTAATCCCGGAAATCCGTCTGGTTTGATAGACGCCTCCTACCTCGGCGGACTGATTGGCAGGAATTATGGCGAAGAAGCAGGAGATTGCCGGGTCGTAGACTGCTTTTCTGCGGTAACTGTCGTAGGCGGTGACGAGTCAGACTATTTAGGTGGATTGATTGGCATCAATGGCGTTGAGATGGGGTATGAAACTGGCGGCTCAATCCAGAGTTGTTTTGCCACGGGAGATGTATGGGGTGGGGCAAATTCTGATAACGTTGGAGGGCTTGCAGGGTACAGCCGATGGGGGGACATCACGGGAAGCTATGCAAGCAACAGCCACATTAGCGGCGCATGGAACGTGGGTGGCTTTGTCGGCAAGGCTTTGAGCTGCAGCATAACTCAAAGCTATGCAAATGTGGATGTACAAGGGACGGTAAACGTCGGAGGTTTCGTAGGCGTAAACAACGCCGGCATTGCCAACTGTTATTCCCGCGGTAGAGTTGAAGGGCAGACAAGGGTGGGCGGATTCGTTGGCTACGGCTCAAATGTTTCATACTGTTATTCAACTGGAGAGGTACAGGGAGCACAAGACGCTGGCGGATTTGCGGGAAGCGGCTCGGCAAGCACAGTCTTTCAGTGTTACTGGGATGTCGAGACGAGTGGAATAGGTCACAGTGACGGCGGCGAAGGACGAACAACCAGTGAGATGCAGAGTTCCCAGTTATATCAATACTGGGGGCACTGTAACGTATTATGGAAAATCGGTGAGGGCAACGATTATCCGCGACTGGCATGGGAAGAAACGCCCGGTGCCTTACTCCAGTACCAGGGAATTAGATGGTCAGGTGCTGGGACGTACGAAGAGCCGTTTCTAATCGGAACGGCGGAAGAACTGAGTCTGATTGGGCTGTTCCCCTGTGAATGGGACAAGCATTTCAGAATGGTCGCAGACATCGATATGGCTGCAATTCCGCCCACTCAGTTCCAACGTATCGGCACGATAAAACCCTTTACCGGTGTTTTCGATGGAGGCGGCCATGTTATTTTCAATTTTGCCTATGCAAATTCGGGTGCTGATATCGGGGGTGTGGGTTTGTTCAGCGGGACGGCATCTCCAGCAATCATCAGACGTGTGGGGCTTGAGAACATCAATGTAGTTGCAGCGGGGGCTTCTGCTCTTGGAGGGCTGGTAGGCAATAGCGGTGGAATAATCTGCGAATGCTATGCGACTGGACATGTCGAAGGTTACGACTTCGTTGGCGGACTGGTGGGCCAGGCGATGTCTGTGGTTTCTGACTGTTACGCTAATGTCGAGGTTCTGGGTCATGCAGCAGTTGGAGGGCTTGTAGGGAAGGCACTGCAAGCCGAAGTGCAACGATGCTATTCTGTGGGACACGTTGCGGGGAGCACATCAGTAGAGGGACTCGTCGGGTCTGCTTCCAGCTCGGTTGTTACTGCCTGTTTTCAGGATTACCAGACAAGTGGACGACCGGGAATGTACGCTTGGACCACGGAACAAATGCAGGATATGGCGACTTATGTGGGGTGGGATTTCGTTGACGGTGGCGATGATCGCAGTGATATCTGGGCCATGCCGGTGGAGACGGGATATCCGATACTGTGGTGGCAGTTGGAATCATGGCCTGCACTTCCACAATTCTCCGGCGGGCGAGGAACTCCGGAAGACCCGTACTTGATCTCCACAAAGGAGGATCTAAACAACATCGGGGAAAACGGTCGTCTCATGAGTGCGGCATTCGAGGTCGTGAACGACATCGATATGTCAGGCAGCGTTCTCAAAGCCATAGGCGGTCGGGCGCGACCGTTCGAGGGCAGTTTTGATGGTGGGAACAGGTCAATTGGGAATTATATGCTTCCGGCGATTGTCCAGAAATATGGAGGGACGTTCCCTTGGATTGGAGAACACGGACGGGTCCAGAACCTTACTTTGCACGACGTTGTATCTGACTGCCCTGACGGGCAACTCACCAGTATTTTGGCGGGCGTGAATTACGGGACAGTTCGTTGTGTTCACGTGACGGGAACGATCAGCGGTATGGATTCTGTAGGCATTCTTGCAAGGGAGAACTACGGGAGCATTGAGAGTAGTTCGGCGGCTGGCTCTGTACAAGCAGAATCGTGGAGCGGCGGGCTCGTTGGCATGAACCATGAGGTAATCACTCGATGCAGCGCTGACTGCCAAGTGGAAGTGACTGGTATGATCGCGGGCGGGATTGCAGGGGTTAATTATGGAGCCATACTGGAAAGCAGTTCCACTTCCGATGTCAACTGCAGAGACAGGGCGGGTTGCATCACCGGGATGAATACGGGCGTTATAAGCAACTGTTATACAACGGGGCAGGCAGACGCGGAAGTAAAGGCCGGCGGCATTGCAGGGTACAACAGCGGCGGCATGATCGAGCGATGTATTTCCCAAAGCGTCGTCGAGGCAAAACATGATTACGCAGGCGCAATCACCGGCCACAATGCGGGCGAGATCAGCCAGTGCGCGGGCTGGGGCAACATCAGAAGCGGCAAACAGTACGCTGGGGGCGTAACAGGGCATAACGAAGGAGTGATTTCAAACACCTACTCTTCAGCTACGGTGGCGGGTAAAGAGAGGGTCGGGGGGATTAGTGGATTCAATATGGGTGAACTCATTAACTGCTATTCCATTGCGCCCGTAACGGGAAGCAGCACAACCGGTGGAATTGTTGGCGAGGGTAATGGGACGACGACAGGCTGCTTCTGGGACAAACAGATGAGCGGAGTATCTTCGAGCGCTTCAGGAATGGGGCTGAATCTTGCGGACATGCTTAAACTGAGTACGTACGTTGCTGTGGGTTGGGATTTCACTGAAACATGGAGCATTTGTAACGGTCGGGGGCACCCGTATCTCCTGTGGGAAGGAAGAGATTGTTTCGCATCTTATGGCGGGGGCAGTGGTACAGCAAACGAACCCTACGAATTACACACCGCAGAGCATTTTTATCAATTGACCACGAGTCCAGGGGACTGGAGTAAGCATTTCATCATGATGGAGGACATTGATTTTGCCGGTCTCACATGGGAGTACTCTTGCATTGGCGTGAATGCGGCGGTTCCATTCTCGGGGACTTTTGACGGCAACGGCCATTATATCAGGAACTTTTACTACAATGCCGGCGGGTTAGGGTATGCGGGTCTATTTGGGTATCTCGATTACAATGCCATGATCAAGCATCTTGGCCTGAGTGCTGTTGAGGTGACGGGTCGCGCCGATAAAGCGGGCATTCTGGCGGGTTGTAACCTCGGTGTCATTGTGAACTGCTGCGCAGTTGACGGTAAGATTGATGGCTGGCAGTATGTTGGCGGGCTGATAGGGATCAACAGCGGGACAATTGGAGATTGCTACACGAGTATCAGTGTCACCGGCTTTCAGTATCTTGGCGGAATTGCCGGCCAGAACAAGGGGCGTATCTCGAATTGCTATGTCACCGGACACGTCGATGAGACCCGATATGTTGCCGGTGCCATCGCAGGCAGTTCACAAGGGGTGATACATGGATGTGTGTGGGACACTGACACGACACAATGTACAAAGAGTGCCGGGGGGACCGGCAAGAAAACTGAGGACATGCAGCTTAAGAGCACGTTCTTGGTGGAAGGTTGGGACTTTGTGAATGAGGGGAATTCGAGCGATATTTGGGAGATGCCGGAAGGCGGAGGTTACCCCATCCTGTGGTGGCAGTTGAACCCCTGGCCGGATCTGCCGAGTTTTTCGGGAGGATCGGGAACGGCTGCAGAACCTTATTTGGTTTCCAGTGCTGAAGATTTGAACCACATTATGCACAATCCGCGTTTGATGGCGCGCAATTTCAAGCTTGTGAGCGACATCGACCTTTCGGGTGTTGATTACAGCATGATCGGTACGGCAGAACATCCGTTTGAGGGGATTTTCGACGGCAATCAGCACAAGGTCTTTAACTGGGAATGCAGGCCGGCGGGGACGGGATATGTTGGTTTCTTCTCCTTCTTGGACGGGCGAGCACAAGTGCGTTATTTGAGACTCGGAAACATCAATATCAGTGCGCCGGACAACGACTATGTGGGGGGGATTTGCGGGTACAGCAAGGGAGCTATCAGAGACTGTTTCGTGAATGGTACCGTAACCGGACGGAGGTACACTGGGGGGATATGTGGTTACAATTCGGGCGTCATGACGAGGATAGGCGCTATGGCCACCATTACAGGTGAAAGCCGCGTTGGTGGAATCATAGGGCAAGTCGAAGACGGGGTCGTGCGGAGTTGCTTTGCTGACGGACAGGTCACTGCAGATTCGCAGGCAGGCGGTCCGGCGCGAGATGGAACCTGGTCACTGAGCCCGGCGGACGATTGCGACTGGAGGTGGGCAGCGGAGCGATTGTGGGCTCTACGTCCATATGTGATGGGCAGTGGCATCACGTGGCGGCTGTGCTGGAAGATGACGGCACACCGAATGTGAAGGAGGTACGGCTATACGTGGACGGGGCATTGGAGGCTCTGAGTTCAGCAGGTGATCGGGCGATCTATACGATTGTGGACTCAGTGGATTCACCCGACCTCGCGATCGGCGTGTGGCTGCCGGCAGGCCGGTATTTCGAAGGCGCAATTGATGAGGTGCGGATCTACGATCGGGCGCTCAGCGCAGCCGAGGTGGCATCGCTGGCGGAGTGACAGACTGGGCGGCATTGCCTTCATGAGGGCTGTTTCAAGACGTCCTTCTCCTCCAGACAAGCCTCTCCGCGCATGTGAATTACCCGCCTGTTCATGCAGGCGCGACGGCGAGTGTGAAGCGGCCGAACTTCGCAATTCGTTCGAGTCCGTTGTACCTCATTTTGGGTCTTCTGATTGCCGCTGTCTGGGGCATTTGTGCTATACTGAGGGCTGCAGGGGATGGGTTCCTGCTAATCCTGGCGGTCCAGACTCTTGGAGCATACATGGGGCACTGCGAACGATTGAGCAGTGCCCCATGGCACGGAGGTGGAGAAGATGCAACGGTCGTCAATCAGGACTCTGGTGTTGGAGTTCGTGGATACCAATGGCGCAAGCCACATTCGCCAGATGCACATCGAGATACTCAGGGTGAAACCCGGCACCCCTGAGCATACCATCCGGGCGCGCCTGTCCGAGGCGGTTTCAGAGGGATTCCTGAGCCGTGTTGGCAATGGATTCTATGACATCTATGCGGAAGAGGAGGGGATGACCTCGGTTGTCTCTTATCCTGTCCGGTGCTCGGCTTGGGGCGACCATCGGTACCGCGGCAATTGCGACGGCAGGCTGCCAAAGAACTTGATTCTGCGGTACAACGCGCGGGCGGTCTGCGACCCGATGGAGGGCTCGGGGACGGTGAGGGACCTCGTTTCAGGGCTCAATCGCTACAAAAAGAAAGACATAAATTACTGGGGCGGCGACCTGCGGCAGGGGTTTGATTTGACACAGCAGGAGATTCCCGGCAGGCACGACTTTATCTGGCTGCATCCGCCGTACTGGAACATCATCTGTTACGGCAGCGGAGACACTGACCTGAGCGATTGTCCGGACTATGGGGCATTCCGTGAGCTGCTGATGCGGTGCCTGCACAGGTGCTATGAGGCGCTGCTGCCGGGAGGAAGGCTGGCGGTACTGATTGGCGATGTCCGCCGGCAGGGGATGTACACCGCGATTATCCGGGACATTTTGAACTTCCCGGAGGGCGAGATACGGAGCATCATCATCAAGGTGCAGCACAACTGCGTGAGCGACCGCAGGAGCTATGGCAGGATGGAAGATGTGCCTATCAAGCACGAATACTGCGTGGTCTTCAGGAAGCCGGTATGCGAGGCCAAAGAGATAAGAACAGAGCTTTTCGTGAGGGCATAGTTTCGACTGGCGATTCGCGGGCGAATCGCCGCTCGGAAGGGTCAGGATGGCATCAGCAAACGTCAATGAAATGGCAACAAAAGTACAGGCCGGCAACTTCTGTTTGGGCGAGTGTTTTGCAGATATCCGGTGTGTTCATGGGCACAGGACACGGCTCTTCAATATCGGCAGGGACCATTATGTGGCATGCGATGAGTGCCGGACATACATCTCGGTTGGCAGCAATCTGATGTCCGGTTGGCGCCAGGAGAACCTCGATATGTGGGATGCGAACTGGGAGAGCATCAGGGGGTATAGGGAGGTAAGATAGAGACAGGTGGGAGGGGCGGCCTTTGGCGGTTCGTTTGATCGGCGAACCGCCATAAGAGCGGTATCGTCGGGGTGAAACCATGAACGACAATGGACGGGGGGCGTGGACAGGGCCAACGGCCTTGCCTATCGTGCGATATCAGGACAAGCAGTACTTCGTAGACCTGCGGCTTCGTGAGTTTCGTGACGTCAGTCAGCCTTGGCAGATAGTTCGTTTTGATGAGCCACTCGGACAGACGATGTGCGGCATGGTGGGCGTACAGACCTGTAAGCTGTGCTTGCACAGCGTAATTGCTCCCGAGGCGAAAACAACGGATATGTTGCGTTGCATGTACTGTTACGGGCGGCTTTAGGGCTATGGGTGAAGAATTGTGTCAAGCGAAAGGTGCAGCCAGAGGCGGTTGGTTTTTGTCGACACGGCGTTTTAGCGGTTGCAACCCGGAGGCTTGCGTGGCTCCGCAGGAGGAATTTTCACCGCACTCAACCGCCAATTTAAGGCTTACGGTAAGATTATTGTGGCCCAAGCCTGGGCCATCGTTGGATAGTGCTTACCGAAACCCATAAAAGCGGTTTCGCTGTTTGGTGAAAATTCGCAAAAGCTGAAACGGCAGGGGCACTCCGTCTTTCGAAATCGTGTCGAAAGACGGAGGTACATAAGATGAATCAAGCAGATGTTTGGGTTGAGGAAGGTGTCGAGGTCGCACCACCAGCATGGGACAAGCCAGGGAACCGGTACGGTTCGGTTGCGGGGCTGGATGAAGACGAATTGGCAAGTCCTGACGAGCTGGAGCGGTATGCGTTAGCGGCAGAGTGGGGACCTGTTTTGCTTTTGCCGAAGGCGAAGAACGGTCGGTACAATCCGGCGTGGGACTGGTCGGTTGACGTGGACTACAATGCGTTTGCGAGCGTTGATTTCGACAGGACACAACCGGAGTTCGACAGGGCCAGGTATAAGGCGGACAGGCTCAAGGAGAAACTCAAGGATGTGCTTATCATGTTTGCCATTGTCAGCGAGAGGCTTCCGACAGCCAAGTACAAGGTGCTCAAGTACGTCAAGCAGGGGCTCGTTGAGATTGAGGATATCCGCAACTGGGACATGCAGCAGTTGGCCAGGTTGTATCTGAGGGCGAGGAATCTGCGGGAGGAGATTACCCGGTTGAGGGAGGTGAGCAGGCGGAGACAGGAGCAGCGGTTGAAGGCCACAGGGTGGGCCTGAATAGTCATTGGTGAGGGCGACGCCAGGAGCTTCTTACGGGTTTGGAAAGGCAGGCGTTTGCGTCCTGTGAGGGGTGAGAATTGCTGGCGCTGTGGAGGTGATGCTGATGGTGATTTCGCCGCCGTGATTTTCGTGGAGCAGGGCGGCTCTGGTTGGATGGATTTGCGAGGTGAGGGTCCGGAGGCCGTACTTTTTTTGGGATTCCTTTGGGGTCTGTTTGGGGTCATTTCGGGGCGTTGAAGGGGCGGGATTGGTCTGGAG
>JACZKQ010000132.1 GCA_014859965.1 Phycisphaerae bacterium | reverse complement strand
GGGTGGGGGTGATGGAAGCACGCGTCGGTGTGCGAGCCGCCGCACTTCTGTGCGGGGCAAATGAGGGGATGCGTTGGCGTGCAACCCGCCGCACTTCCGTGCGGGGGCTAAGGCCGTTTGTTAACTTAGGGCCCGATTTAGCCTTTGGCTGCGGCCGCGAAAAAGGACTGGGCCTCTTGGTGCATCTCTTCAGGGCTGAGGTCGCGGGTGTGTGTTGCGATCGTCCACGTGTAGCCGAACGGGTCTTTCAACGTGCCGCAACGGTCTCCCCAGAACATGTCGGCGACCGGCATGATTTCGGCGCCGCCGGCGTCGATCGCCTGCTTGAAGGCCGCGTCGACGTTGGGCATGTAGATGTAGAGGCCGATGGGCGAGGCACCGAGGGATTCAGCGCTGCGGGAGTCGCACATATCGGGCCGCTCGTCGCCCATCATGAGGATGGAGTCGCCGATCTGTATTGCAGCGTGCATCGTGCCTTTGCCGTCGGGCGATGGGAGGACACCCAGTTCCTGGGCTCCAAAGGCTTTTTTATAGAACTCAATGGCCGCCAGCGAGTCCTTTAAGTTCAGACTTGGCGTGACGGTGTGAAATCCTTCCGGGACGGGCTGCACTTCAGCGGTCATGATCTTTCTCCTTCTGTAAGCAGTTTCCGTGCCTTTGTTACTTCGTTTTATACGCTGGTCGGGCGGAATGGGTTGGGGTTGAGAGTGGGCGGCGGCGTGGAGGGGATGTGGATCTGGCAGGAGGCGCGATTTTATCGCGTTAAATGCAGCGGCCACGCTTGGCGTACTGTTTTTATGCGTGGAGTGCGTGGACGGGTTATTGCCAGGATTTGATTCTTGCGGCGGGTTGGCGGGCGGCGGCGGATGCGGCGGCGGCTCGGGCTTTCAGGAGGGTTTGGCGGCCTTCGGGGGTTCGGGTGTAGACGACCTGGGCGGGGCCTGCGTGTTTTCGCCAGACGGCCATGAAGCGGTCGGCGGATTCGCGGTTGCGGCCGAGGACGGTGGGGACGGCGCAGCAGTAGTTGGGCATCAGTTTGCCGAGGCGCGATTTTCGGATGAGCAGGTAGCGGGGGTTGTCGAGGGGGCCGAGGAGTTCCTGCACGGCTTCGAGGAAGAGCGATTTTTCGTGCATGGTGGCCCCGGCGAGGGAGCATGCGACGCCGCCGTGCTCGAGTTGGGCGGTGTGGATGCGCATTTTGCGCGGGGGCGTCTGGAAGAGGCCGGCGTCGAGGCAGGATCGCAGGACGGCTTTGGCGACCTGTCTGATGCTGGAACGGTTTGTGGCGTGACGGAGGAACAGCCAGAGGGCCCGCAGCGCGGCGGGCAGGGCCGCCAGGGACGCGGCGAGGCAGGCGGCGGCGAGGACGAGCAGCACGATGCGGGCGGGCGGGTCCTGGACGATGCCGCGGGAACGCAGGGCATGGAAGACGGCGAACAGGCCCCACATGAGGGCCTGCCAGAGGAGGGCGGCGACGGCGCTGGACTTGATGAATGTGCGGGGCAGGGCTTCGGGGGAGGTAGCGACCTCTTCGACGACCGCCATGTCTTCATCTTCGCCGAGGGCCTGCCGCCAGCGGTCGCGGAGATCGTCGCGGTCGAGGGCGCAGGCGGTCATGCGGGCGGCGATCTGGTCTATCTGCCGGCGGGTGAAAGGGGCTGAGCCGATGTCGAGGCGGTCGATGCCGTTTTCGATAACGGGGGCCTTGAAGGACACGCCGAGGAATGATTTGAATCGCCGCGTGAGCATGAGGAGGTCTTCGCCGGGGTCGGGGCAATCGGTTTCCGTGCAGACGAGGTGCCAGATGTTGGCGGTCTTTTCGGGATTGCCCTGCTGGGTGCGGATGGCTCGGCCTCGCATCTGGTTGGAGAGCATGTAGGAGCCTACGAAGCTGGCGAGGATGAGGGCGTTGATGGACGGGGCGTCCCAGCCTTCGCCGAGGAGGGACTTGGTGCCGACGAGGACGGTTACGCCGCCGGCGTTGAAGAGTCGCGTGATGAGGCGCACGATCTGCTGGCGGTCCTGGCCGACGGCGTCGACGGTGCAGTATGTCTGGTCCTGGCGCATCGGCGTGCAGCGGAGGTTGCGGGCGTCGATGCCCATTTCGGCGGCGATGTCGCGCATGCGCGGGACGGCGTCGCGCGGGACGACGACTATGGCGCCGCTGAGGATGCCGAGTCTGGCGCCGTCGGGGAGGTCGCGGCGGAGGGTCTCGAAGATGGGGATGACGCCGATGCGTGTAAGGGGTTTGAGGTCGTCGGGGCCGCGGGGCAGGTCGGCGCGGCGGATGAAGTCGGTGAGGATGACCATGCGCAGGTCGGCGGCGAGGGCGTTGTGTTCGAGGCGGACGATTTCGGCGATGCTGCGGAGTTTGGAGAGGCTCGAAACGAGGAGGCGGGTTACGGCGGTGGTGTTTCGCAGGAGGACCCGGCGGCGTTCGACGGCGCCGATGCGTTTGAGGTCGTCGGCGAGGGCGTCGCAGAAGGGGTCGTCGGTCTGGAAGGTTTTTCGGTGCTCGAAGAGGCAGCCGGTGAGGAGGATTTCCATCCATTCGAGATTGAGCTTCGGGAGGCGACGCGGGGCGCCGATGAGTCGGAGGAGGCTGCGCGGGGCGCGGCTTCCGACGTGGTGGAGGTACACGGCGATTGCAGAGTAGAACGCGGGATCGGTGAGGATCTGCTCGGTGTGCTCGGCGGGACGGTCGACGCAGGGATGGCGCAGCAGCAGATCGGTGAATTGCGGGGCGGCGTAGAGCTTGTTGAGGACGGCATCGACTTCGGCGCGGAATGCGGCGAGCTGGGCCTCTTCGTCGGCGAGCGGGGTGGAGACGCAGACGTAGTCCTGATGGGGGCAGAGGTTCTGGCGGCGGACGAGTTCGGGGACGCTGATTTCGGCGTCGACGGCGCCGCAGAGTTCGGTGTAGCGCTGCCATTCGAGGGGGGTTACGTCGAGCGGAGGCGTGGCGGTCAGGGCGACGACGACGCACTCGTCGAGGTGTTTTTTGAGATCGATGAGGCACTTCCACCATTCGCTTCGGAGGTGGTGGGCTTCGTCGACGACGAGCGTGGAGACGCCGGCGCGGCGGATGGCTTCGAGGAGCTGTTTTCGGGATGCGGCCGGGGCGGGACGGGGGGCCG
>JACZKQ010000131.1 GCA_014859965.1 Phycisphaerae bacterium | reverse complement strand
GTCCAGATAGCATGAAACGCGCTAACACTATCTTGCTATGGGGCGGAAAAATAAAAAAAATTATCTCGTTGCTGCTAAAGGACTTACGCATTGTGGACCCGGGTACAAAACCGGATTTTTCGCATGAAACGCGCAAGTTCGTGCAAGGGTAGAGGGACAACTGATTTACTATTTTCTATTTTCGATTTTCTATTTCGTGAACGGAGCCGGGCCCGCGGGGGATGCGGGCTGTTTTGGGATGAAAACGGAGGGGTTGTGATGGAGAGGAAAGACGGTATGACACTGAAGAAGACTTGTCAATTCTGCCGTTTTGCGCGTGTGCTGCGGGGGTGGCTTGCGGGGCTGCTGGTGTGCGTGCGGTCGGCGTCGGGCCGGCGGTCGTATACGGTTCGGCGGCTCGGCGATACGTGCGAGAGCTTTCGCCGCAACCGCGTCGAATGCCTCATCGCCGTCAAGGGCGGGCCGCCGGCCCGGATCGACGCCGAGGACTACGAGAAGGTGGCCAGGCGGCGGTGGTGCGCCCGCCACAGCATGAGCAACTGCTACGCCATCGCCGACGGGCGGGATATCTTCATGCATCGCCTTGTGACCGACGCGCCCACAGGGCTTGTTGTGGACCACATCGACCGCGACGGCATGAACAACACCAAACGCAACCTGCGTATCTGCAGCAATGCCCAGAACATGAGCAACATCGGGCCGGCGGCGAACAAGAGCTCGCGCTATAAAGGCGTCTCGCTGCACAAAGCGTCCGGCTTGTGGCGGGCGTCCATCTTTTGCCGAGAACGCCGGCGGAGCACTCATCTTGGGTACTTTAGAGACGAGATCGCGGCCGCCAAGGCGTATGATCAGAAGGCGAAGGAACGTTTCGGCGAGTACGCCTATCTGAACTTTTCGGGGGAGTTTTCGGCCGGGAAGAGCGGCGGGGTGCGCTTGCGGCGCGCACGGGAGAAAGCAGATGAAAGCGAGACAGACGAGGGGCGGCTTTAGCTTTTGTCGGCGGCGAAGCGGCTTCGCACTGCGGCGATCACCTGGTCGTGCAGCGCTTCGATCGAGACGGTCGCGTCCAGGTGCACCACGGCGTCGTAATTGCGTGCGAGTTCGAGGTAGCCCTGGCGGACCTTTTGGTGGTATTGGCGGCCCTTCTGCTCCATGCGGTCGAGTTGTCGGTTCATGCGGGCGGCGGCGGCGGCTTCGTCGACGTCGAGGACGATCGTGAGGTCGGGCCATGTGCGTTCGAGGGAGTCGGCGGCGATGCGGAGGACGGTTTGGATGCCGAGGCCGCCGGCGCAGCCCTGGTAGGCGCAGGTGCTCGAGACCCAGCGGTCCATGACGACGCAGGCGCCGGAGGCGAGGGCGGGAGCGATTTTTTCTTCCCACAGTTGGGCGCGGGCGGCCATGTAGAGCAGCAGTTCGGCGCGCGGGCCGAGGGCGATGTGCTCGGGGTCGAGCAGGATGTCGCGGATTTTTTCGCCGACGGCGGTGTCGCCGGGGTCGCGGAAGCCGACGGCGTCGAGGCCCTGTGCGCGGATCCACTCGGCGAGGAGATGGGCCTGCGTGCTCTTGCCGCAGCCGTCGGGGCCGTCGAGGACGATGAATTTGCCGTTAAGACTATTCGGTGTTGTCATTGGCCTGGTCCTGTGTCATCATCGGCCGGCTCTTCTTCGACTTCTATGGCGGCGGGCGGCTCGTGGGACTTGATCAGCCGCAGGGCCGCCAGGTGCACCGCGAGCAGCATGACGCTGAGGACCACGTTATGAAAGGCCATCATTGCATAATGCAGCGTGCCGGCAGGGGTGAAGGCTGCGTCGGCCGTCGATACCGCGGCACTGAAGATCAGCACAGCGGCGTAGAGCACCGGTATGGCCCATTGCTCCAGCAGACGGTAATGGCGCAGCGCGGCAATCGACTGAAACGCCAATACGTCGTGCGCCACCATGATCGGCAGCGACAGCGCGGCCGGCTTAATCAGCACCATCGAAACTGCAAACAGCGCAAGCATTGTCGCCCAAACCGGCACGTCTTCGGGCGCGGCGGGCTTTATGATTGAGTTCACGATCGAGACCGCGATCATCGACAGAATGCTGTAAACGATCACCAGGAGCAGTTGAAAGCGTACGACGCGCCAGAAGTAGTAGCGTCCGATGCGCAGGAGTTGTTGCGGCTCCCAGCGTTCGCAGCCGTCTACGTAGGCGGTTCGGAGGAAGCCGAGATAGAGCATCTGCCAGACGATGATGAAGGCCATGGTGCCCAGGCCGAGTAAGAAGGCTACGTGTTCGGGCATTTGGACCGGCGTGCCTTCGCGCTGCCGGTCGCTCATGGCCATGATCTGCTCGAGCAGAAACAGCACGCCCGTCTGGAAGCCGACGAGGAGCAGAACCTCGGCCCAGCGTGTTTTCAGGATGTCAAGAACCTTCGGCAAAACGACTCCTTTACTCGTCGATCAGTGCATTTCCACGTCGCAGCGGCCCATGCCGCCCCGGTAGAAGTTAAACTGTACGTTGGGGTGGTCGGCCAGCAGCGACATCGGCACTGATGCATCGGCCATTTTTTTGCCGATCATGAGCGTGGTGAGCCGCATGCCGAACGGGTTATCGTGGGTTCCGGCCTGCCATATCGAGACCTTCTCGGCCTGCCAGGTCTGGATGGGGCCGACGGTAATCGCCCGGGTCGGCACGCCCGTAACCACCCCGCCGCCGCTGGTGCGGGCATTCTGCATGACGGTCACGGGATGCAGGTCGACGACGCGAGTATTCAGCCGCCGATACTCAACCGGCGTCGGCGGCGCGTCGGCGTACTCGCCCTCGCGCCGCACGGGATCGTTGAAGGCCCAATGTTTCGCGTCGCCCTGGCCGCCTTGCATGACGGCGCATTGGACGGTGTTCCAGCTTTGGATGTAGGCGGCGGTGTCGGCTTTGGGGAAGTGCAGGTTGGGCTCGGGGATGGCGAGGCGTTTTTCGATGCGGTCGAAGCACAGTTGGCGGTCGGCGCGTTCGAAGCTGAGGGGGTGCGAGGGGGGGACTTCGCGGCCGTCGGCGACCCATTCGTCCATGCCCCAGAAGTGGGCGTGCTTCAAGTTGAGTTCCAGTTCGTTGACCAGGCGGGCGACGAGGGGCAACTGCTCGGTGGGGCCGATGGGTCCGCAGACGCCGACGGGATTGTCGGCGGTGGCTTGGCGCCATGCGGTGATGTACTCGAGGGCCTCGGCGAGGTAGAAGTCTTCCAGGGTATCGTAGAAGACGACGCGGAAGCCTTCGCGGGTCATTTGGGCCATGTCGCTGGGCGTGAGGCGGGCGGCGTCGTCGAGGATTTCATCGTCGAGGGTGGTGTAGTCCCACCAGTCGGGGGCGAGGATGCTTAGTTTTCTTGGCATTTCAGTCTCCATTTCAATGCGGCACGGCGTGTCGCGGCACTACGTTTTGCGGACGAGCGGTCCGAGCTCTTCGGAGAGCAGGTCGGACTGCGGGAAGGCGTGTCCCATGTGCTGGCGGAAACCTTCGGCGCCGGCCGTGCCGATCTGGCGGCCGCGAAAGGCGGACCATTCTTTCATCGTGTTGACATATTCGTCGATGCCGTGATGGGCCAGGAGCCAGTTGCGCTGGCTTTCGTGGCAGGCGAGCATCTTCTCCTTGATCTCCATCACGGAATCGATGTTTACTATGTGGCTGGTCGGGACCGGCCGGCCGTACATGTCCTTGCCCTCGGCGGGGTCGGCGTAGTACAGATGCGGCACGGGCTCAAAGGGGTCTGCGCCCGGGGTGAGGACATTGACGATGCCGCAGGCGAAACACGCGGTCATCGCGAGGCGGCCGGTCATCACGTGGTCGGTCATGTAGTCCTCGGCGCACAGCGTAAAGACCAGCGAAGGACGCACGCGCCGCACGAGTTCGATCACCTTGACGAGCGTGGGTCGGTCGTACATGATGAAGACGTCGTCGCAGCCGACGCAATGATACTTTGCATCCAGCATGGCGGCCGACTTTGCCGCCTCGCCGGTGCGGATGCGGCTGATTTCTTCGCGGCCGTACTCGACCGTGCCGCAGTCACCGGGGGTGAGTGTTGCGATGTGGACCTCCCAGCCTTTTTGCCGCAAGAGCGCCAGCGTGCCGGCACACAGGAATTCGGCGTCGTCGGGATGGGCACCGATACACAAGACCACTTTGCGTTCAGTCATAATTTACTCGCACATAATCATCCAAATACACGTTGGTAACCCGAGGGCAAGGCATGCCTTGCCCCTACAATTCGATTGTCGCGCCCGTGCGCGATTGCGGGCACCCGCAAGTCGTGCCCCTACGAATTACGCACGCTTCTGTAAACGCACCTTTCCGCCGCCAAGAATCGCCTCCAACTTCTTGAAGAATTCTTCGTCAGGACGGACAGATAACTTGGTATCAGCAACTGCTCGGATCCTATAACCGGATGCTGTCTCCAACGTTATCCTTAACGGGCTGAGTCCGCGATGAGTGGCGCATAGATTGCGTATGCAAGCCAGCTTGTCAGCAGTCACGTCCATAGGATGCAATTCGAGCCAGACGGTGGCAGCTAACTTATCAAGGACTTCTTCCGGCTCGATGAGTTCGTCGCACAGGATGTTCGGATTCTCGCGTCGGCAGTCGATGGTGCCCTTGACGAACAGTATCTTGTCCACCGCGAGGCGGTGGCCGCACTGCTCCAGCATCTTCGGGAACAGGACGACTTCGCATTTGCCCTGCAGGTCCTCCAGTTCGAAGACGGCCATTTTGGCGCCGGCGTTTTTGCCGTTGCGAGTGACGATCTGCCGGATCTTGGTCACCATGCCGCCGATGACGATCTCGGCGCCTTCGCGGATCGCCCCGAGTTCGCTCGTATCGGCGGTCGAGTACACGTTGATCGTCTCGGCATGCCGGCTCAGCGGGTTCATGGTCACAAAGAAGCCCAACACGTCCTTCTCGTAGGTGAGCATCTGCATCTCCGACCACGGCGCGACCTTGGGCAGGGTCTCATGTTCTCGGGCATCGGCGCCGCCGAATCCGCCGGCGCCGAAGAAATTCATCTGCCCTTTCTGCAGGTCCGCCTGCATGCTCGCGCCGACCTGCATGGCCTTTTCGAGTCCGGCCATCATCTGTGCGCGGCTGCCGCCGAGATTGTCGAAGGCCCCGGCCTTGATGAGCGCCTCCATAACCTGTTTGTTGGCGGCCCGAAGGTCGACGTGCTCGCAGAAATGATACAGGCTGCGGAACCGCCCTACCTGCTGACGGGCGGCGATGATCTGCTCGACGGCCTTTTCGCCCACTCCTTTTACCGCGGCCAGCCCGAAACGGATGACGCCCGATCCCGTCTTGTGGTCGTGATCGCGGCTGTAGACGACGGTAAAATCTGTGAAGCTCTCGTTGATGTCCGGCGGCAGGACCTCGATGCCCATCTCCTTGGACTCGCCGATATACTCCACGACCTTATCGGTGTTGCCCATTTCGTACGTGAGCAGCGCGGCCATGAACTCCACCGGGTAGTAATACTTCAGCCAGGCGGTCTGATAGGCGATGAACGAATAGCGCGTGGCGTGGCTCTTGTTGAAACCGTATCCGGCGAATTTTTCGATGAGGTCGAAGATATGCTCTGCCTGTTCGGCCTTGAGGCCCTTGGCGGTGCAGCCCTTGATGAACCGCTCCTTCTCCTTGGCGATGACCTTGAGCTTTTTCTTGCCGATCGCCTTAATCAGCGTATACGCCTCGCGCAGCGGAATGTCGCCGAGGCGGTTGCAGATACGCATCACCTGTTCCTGGTAGATCATGATGCCGAAGGTTTCTTCGAGCACCTCGCGCATGATCGCGTGCGGCACATCCCAGCGGGCGCCGTGCTTGCGCTCGATGAAGTCGGGGATCAGCGCCATCGGGCCGGGGCGGTAGAGGGCGTTTGCGGCGATGAGGTCTTCGATACGGTCGGGCTTGAGCTTCATCAGCAGGTCCTGCATACCGCCGGATTCGAACTGGAAGACGCCCTTGGTGCGGCCCTGGCCGAAGACCTGCCCCAACACCTTCTGGTCGGTCTTATCGATGGATTCGATGTCGATTTTCACCCCGTGTGCTTCTCGCGCCAGCTCGATCGCCCGCTCGATGACGCTGAGGGTCCGCAGGCCGAGGAAGTCCATCTTCAGGAGCCCCACCTGCTCGACCGTAGGTCCTTCGAACTGCGTCACCAGATCGTCCGACCCCGGCGTTTTATACAGCGGCAGGTAATCGGTGAGCGGCTCATCGGCGATCACCACGCCGCAGGCGTGCACCGAGGCGTGGCGCGTCAGGCCTTCGAGCCTCTTGCCGATTTCGATGACCTTGCGCGTCTGCTCGTTTTCATCGCAGGCCTTCTTCAGGTCGGGCTCGATCTCCAGCGCCTTGTCGAGCGTCATCTTCAACTCGTTCGGCACGAGCTTGGCGAGGCGGTCCGCCTCGGCGAGCGGGACGTCCAGCACACGGCAAACGTCGCGAATCACGGCTTTGGCCTTCATCGTCCCGAAGGTAATAATCTGTGCGATCTGGCCGTACTTCTGCCGCACGTATTCCAGCGCCCGGGCGCGGCCGTCCTGGCAGATGTCGATATCGATATCAGGCATCTCGTTTCGTTCGGGGTCCATGAACCGCTCGAACAGGAGGTCGTATTTGATCGGGTCGACGTCGCAGATGCCCAGGCAGTAGCCCACCAACGTGCCTACCGCGCTGCCCCTGGCGCCGACGGGAATGTTGTTCTCGGCGGCGTAGTTACAGAAATCCCACACGATCAGAAAATAGCTCGAAAAGCCCTTGCCCTCAATGACCTCCAGCTCCCGCTCCATCCGCTGTCGGATTTCATCGGTGATCCTGCCGTAGCGTTTTTTTGCCCCCTGCTCAACGAGTCGGGTCAGCATGGCCTCGGGCGTTCCGCCGTCCGACGGCGTATACTTGGGGGCGTGGCGGCTCTTGAGGTCGATCTCCACATTGCACCGCTCGGCGATGCGCAGCGTGTTGTCACAGGCCTCCTCGACGTGCGCAAACATCGCCCGCATCTCGCCGCTGGTCTTCATATATACGTCGGGCGGATAGGTCATCCGCGTCGGGTCGGTCACCTTCTTGCCGGTGCTGATGCAGCAAAGGGCATTATGGGCCTCGTAATCATCGGCCCGGAGGAAATGCACGTCGTTGGTGACGACCAGAGGCACGCCCGTCTTGCGGGCCAGATCGATCAGCGCCGGCGACAAGTCCGGCAGATCGCTGGGCTCGTGATGCTGCAGCTCGATGAAAAACCGATCCTCTCCGAAGATCTTCAGGTAGTTCTCCACGGCCTGCCGGGCCTTTTCCTCATCTCCCTGCAAGAGCATGGCCGGCACCTCGCCGCCGATGCACGCGGTGGTGCAGATCAGGCCTTCGCTGAATTGGGCGAGGATCTCCTTGTCGATGCGCGGGCGGTAGTAGAAGCCTTCGGTAAAGCCGATGCTGCTGAGTTTGAGGAGATTGCGGTAGCCCGTGACATTCTCGGCTAACAGGACCAGGTGATAGGCGTTCTCCTTTACGCCGCCGCCGCCGCCTTTTTCGAGCCGCGAACCCGGCGCAATATACGCCTCGATGCCTATGATGGGCTTGACGCCGGCGGCCAATGCCTTTGTATAGAACTCGATCGCACCGAACATGTTGCCGTGATCGGTAATGGCAACCGCATCCATCTCCAATTCTTTGCACCGCGAAAACAACGCCCCAAGGCCGATGGCTCCGTCCAGCAGCGAATACTGCGTATGTAAGTGCAGGTGCGTAAATCCCTTATGCGCCATGTAAGTCCCGTTTCCATCCAAAGAGTCTCGTGCCCCCCTGAGGGTATCATAACCAACCCCCTGCCGATGTCAACGGTCAGTGCTGTTTGTCCGGGCAAACTCATTCTCCTCATGGTCGCAGCGCAGGTGGCGATGGAAGGGCCGAGCAAAACCGGTCGGGGCCCCAGAGGCCAAAATCCCCCCCCCCAGCGAACAGACGCTCCCGATTTTGGCCTCTGCCCAACCGGTTTTGCTCTCCATTGTCGCCGCATGTTGGGTTTGAGATGCGGACACCCGGAGAATGCGTTTGCCCTGGCTGTTTATCCAAGGCAAACGCATTCTTCTCATAATTCGCAGCGCAGGCGGCGATGGAAGGACCGAGCAAAACCGTTCGGGACCCCAGAGGCCGAAATCCCCCCCCCGGCGAACAGATGCTCCTGATTTTGGCCTCTGCCCAACCGGTTTTGCTCTCCATTGTCGCCGCATGTTGGGTTTGCGATGCGGATGTCCGGAGAATGCGCCTACCCTGGCTGCTTGTCGAGCAGGTAGCCCAACAGGACGCTCTTGGCCGGATGCGTGTTTATCCAGGCGGCCGTTTCCTGTAAACGCACGAAATCGGCCGGTCCGACAATGGCTTCGACCCGTTTGGCGCGGGTCGCTTCGGCCTCGGCGTCCCGCACCTCCTTCTGCCAGCCGGCGCTGAAAATGAAGTGCACGTGATCGTGCAGGCCCAAGCCCATCAGGACTTCCCATTCGTTGGCGTCGAACCAGATGCCGCCGCAACTGTTGCAGCGGTCCAGGCAGAAGTCGACGCCGTGGCCGACCTTGCGCTGCGTGAGAAAATGGCCGCACTCGGGGCACAGTTTGCCCGCAGGCGAATCCATAACCGCCGCCGCCGGCACATCGACGTGCGGCTTGTCCGCTGAACCGGCCTGCTGCTTGTCCAGCCATTTCCAGTAATGGAATGACCGCACCCATCGCCCGCCGCACTGCCTGCACAACATCGCTTCCAGATTTCCCGCAAGATCGCTGCCGCACAAGGCTGTGTTTCTGCAAACCGGACAGTTCATAAATTGGCCTCCTGAAACGGGTTTCACATACTATACGCTTCATGGCACAAAACGCAATCCATGATTCTGAATCGGATAAAAGCCATCGGTTCTGCCCGGGCGGCGCCCCATAGCGTGCGTGATTGAGTGCGGTGCGGACGCAGCCGACGCGAAAAAAAAGCCGGAGCGAGATGTGCAATCCCGCCGCCGGCCTTCGTGTTGTAAGAAATGGTGCGGCTAAACCGTCCTGCGTCGACGCAGCCAGCCGACCAACCCGACTCCCATGCTGCCGAGCAGCAAAGCACCCGGCGCCGGCACAGTAATCATGACGGTATCCGGCACGAGCAGATGGCCATGCAGAGAACCGTTCTGCAGCGGACCCGTCGGATCGTCCGCCGAAAGGCCCGAGTTCCAGACAGAATTAAAAACACTGCCGT
The DNA here is from genome assembly GCA_014859965.1 of Phycisphaerae bacterium. Classification (GTDB taxonomy): domain Bacteria; phylum Planctomycetota; class Phycisphaerae; order Sedimentisphaerales; family Anaerohalosphaeraceae; genus JACZKQ01. Next base: position 60,040 of record JACZKQ010000131.1, on the reverse strand, counting down.
ACTTGCCGTCCTTCGCGTAGAAGTCGCCCCAGGTGGGAACACGCATACTGTAGAAATCCACAATCAGCGTGTGCCCCAGGTCATTTCCCTTAATGGGAGTCTCGAACTTAAACGCGGCAGGCCCGACACCATCCGTACCCTGACCGTTTTCCAGGTAAGCGGCCACGTCGGTTCTCAATATGCCGTCGACCCAAAAGGCGAAATCGGCAAATTCCGTCGATCCTGGGGACCGTTCCAGGGTCATGTGACTGATCGCGCCAACGCTCGCCGGGATTGTCAGCTCGTAGTGATAATGCCACCAGCCGGCTACATCGTCGGCCGCGAGGTCGCGAGAGACCGTCCATGAAAGCGTGATGTCGCCGGCAGTCGCCCACGGCGTACCGGCTTCCGCGATCAGCCCGCCGCCCGCCGCGGTCGTCATAGTCCCCGTATAAGAGATCGTCGGGGCGGCCGCACACAAACCGGTCGCTGCTGCAACCGCGAGCAAAAACAGTACAGTTCTATTCATAGGTACTCCTTTCTACCCGCTGCCTCGCAGGGCCAAACGCCCTGCGAGTCAACGAAGTTAAACATTACAGCGTTCTGCGTCTGCGGAGCCAGCCGACGAGACCCATGCCCATCGTGCCGAGCAGGAGAGCGCCCGGAGCCGGGACGGCGATTACGTAGTCCTGATACTGGGCCGCCTTGCCGTCCGTATTGTTCAGGAGCGGGTGCGTCAGCGCGGCATAACCCTTCAGAGGACCGTCGTAGTCGCCGAAACCGGCAAGGTAGCTGCTCGCCTGAGTCTTAACATCGCTGTTGCTGGAATTGACATAAACACGAAAATCGCCGGAGTTGATGTCGTAACCGTTTGCGGCGTCTTCGGTGACAATTTCCCATATCGCAAGCTGCAGTCCTGCCGCCTGGGTCGCGGTCATCCCGGTCGTCCAGTACGCGCTAAGCAGCTTTGTCAGATCGGCGGCCTTGGCAACGTTCATCGGTCCCGCCACGCCATCCGGAGCGTACCGAAGTTCAGCCACATCGTACGGGACAGCCTCGGTCGTGCTGTTATCGGCGAGGTCAATACAGAACCCGGCAGTAGCAACGCCGTTGACAAGGAGATTGTGAATACCGGCAGACACATCAATGCCGTGGCTGTCATGGAAAGGGGTATAGATTCTTACCGTGACTCGCGGGCTCACATTTGTGTACTGGACAATTACGGTATCGCCGATGGTGGGGGCGGCGATCACGGGCATGGAGACTACGAAGAATAAGAGACTGCAAAATAGTAACTTTTTCATTTTAAATTTCCTTTTTCTTGTTTTTTGTTTTTTTATGTTTTATGGAACTTAATCGCCTTTACAATCCGCCGAGTTCGAGAGTGTCTCGCGAGCGCACTCCGCGTGACTCGGTCAATTGCCATTAAGCGAACGCAGGAGGGCTGCGGGAAAGATTGCTGAAGATGAAGGCGGGAGAGAAACAGACCACGTCCGGGGCCGTATCGGCCGGGCGCGCAGTCATCGTGTTGGCGAATGTCACATGCGCCGCTATTGCTGCCATTGGGGCGCTCGAACGGGCCTCGCCCGCGGCGCTGCCGTTGACGCAGTAACGGGTACTTGATGCGCGGGTTTTGGTTTCGCAACCGGCGTCGGGTATGCCGGCGAGTTTATGAAGCAAGGTTACGCAGCCAATCGACTGGTCGGCCAAGCGCGGCTCCGCGGAGACCACGCAGGGTCGGATCGAGTCGGATTGCTGAGCTGCCTGCTGAGTCGTTCGGCTGCAGATGCGACGCATCAATTGCGGCGCCGCGAGCGTACCTGCGTGTCCCAAGCAGATCAGGCCGCCGGCAAGTGCAAGCCACGTGCGGCGGTCGCGTGCAAACGAAACGCAGAAGAAGCCCAGAAGCGTCATCGCCACGGCCGCGGGTGCGGCGGGAAGCAGCTTCACATGGGAGCGGCCCGCGAGGCCGGCCCCGGCCGAAAACCGCTCCGGATCGACTATTGCCCTGCCGATATTTTCGAGCGATGTGTCCGCGATGGCGTTGAGTTCACCGAGCATGACTGCCGGCGATTGGAGGTCCAGATGTGTGACCGCACCATCGGCCGCTGACGCCTCGGAAAATCCGGCGGCAAGCGAGACTGCAAGCAAACAGAATGTCATCACCCTCCGAAGAAACACTGCGCCCTCCGCTTCGGAAAAAGCTTTGATTAACCCTCGATCCGTTTGAATTCCCGACCGCCGCAAGTCAACCAACAGCGACAGTTCCCCATGGAATCACCCCAGTTGAAGTCCCCCGCTCCGTGTGGACCGCAGTCGTGAAACACAACGCGACTGGAAGACTGACTATAACAAAAAACGCCCCAGAAGTCAAGCGCAAAGGACCGCTCCAGGCCTTTGCCGGCACGCACACGCAACGCGTTTTACTCTGCCGCGGCGCAGTCTCTTCAGGAAGGCGTTATTACCGGCACCTCTGGCTGCGTAATCGTTGCAACCCGGACAGCCCTCCCGCAAACCGGACTAAGAAACTGCGCAGCGAGGGCAAAAAAAAACCGGCGCTCGAAACGAACGCCGGTTTTTTTTCTTGGTTCATTGGCCGCAGATTGCGACCGCGTTTTACCGAATGAACGGGTTAACACACCCTGGATCGTCGCTCAGCGGGTCATTGCAGGCAAGCCAGTTTTCGGCAAAGGCCGCAAAGTCCGCCATGTCGACGCGGCAGTCTGCATTGCTGTCGCCGAAGAGGACATGGCCCGCGGCAATCGCATCGGCGCAGCCGGGATTGCTCACGGTGACGACCACCTCCTGATAGATCTCGCCGGCCAATCCAAACATGCCGTCGTCGATGGTCAGCCGCAGCGTGTAAACACCCGCATCGGCAAAGGCCACCGTGGGGTCTTCCACGTCGGCGCTCGGGATAAAGGTCACGGCAGCGGGACCCTCAGCCGTCCACCGGTAGCTGACGGGGTCACCATTGACGTCGAACACCGTCGCGTCTACATCGATGGAATTCGTGATCGACATGACCAGTTCCGCCGGGGCCTCAATGCCGACGATCCCCGGAGGGGCATTTTCGCCCATAGCGGTCAGGGCGATGATCTCGTCGCGGTTCAGGGCATAGTTGTAGATCCACACATCATCGATCAGGCCGGTGAAGTAGTCGCCCGGGTGCACGGTAGGATCGACCTGGTCGCTCTTGCAACCGATGAAGAGGGGATCCCGACTGGTCTGGATGAGGCCGGTGGCCGCTTGGGAGCCCACCTCGATGCCGTCGAGATACAGTTTCATCGTAGCGCCGTCATAGGTGCCGGCGACATGATGCCACAGTTTCGCCGTCGGCAATGGCGCCGTTACCTGGCCGACGCCCGCGAGATGCAGCATCAGTTGGTTACTCTGAACAAGGAGCCGATACTGATTGTCGGTTAAGCCCTTCTGCAGAATGCGGCGGTTGTTATTCGTTCCCCAACTTGTGGCATTGAACCATGCCGCGATGCTGATCGACCACTGCACGTTGTCGAGATTGGGAGCGGCGGCATTGGGATCGGCAGCAACCCGAACGAAACCGTAGTCATAGAAATTCAGGGCGAAATTAGCGGGATCGTCCGCGGGAATCCAGCCTGGGGCGAAGTTTGGATCGACGCCCAGCGCGTGCGAGCCCACGACGCCGTTATTGCCGTTGACCACGTCGGTGACTGTGGTCGCCTCCATCCCGTCGTTCATCGGCCAGTGGGCGATGACGGCATCTTCCGTCGCCGGGTCCCAAACGCGAACCAGCGTGACATTATTGGCGTCGTTGACTCCGTCGGAAACCTGAAGCAGCAATTCATAAACACCCGTAACCTCGGGGAAAGTCACCGTAGCGGCATATTCGCCCTCGGTGCCGCCAAAATCGACCGCCGCGGGGCCACTGTACAGGCTCCATTGATGCGTAAGGTTCTCAACCGGGGTGTCAAAATCGGTCGCTGAGCCGCTCAGTTGAATGGTGTTATCCGGAAGCCGCACAAGGAACGATCGCGGGGTCGAAACTTCCGGCGCCCAGCCGGTCGGCGGCGCCTCCAGAAGTTCCACTTCGGAAATCTGCATACTGTTGGCGGTCGCGTTTCTTATCTGCGTGAACATGAGCCGATAGTGGTTGTAGGGCTGTGTGTTCAGAAACCGGATCTGGGTGCTGTTGATGGTTTTTCGAGGCCACGCGGCGGCCCGCGCAAAATCAACGATATCGCCGGCATGAATGATCGTCCAGGGGCCGTTGATGCTCTCGTTGGACCCGTAGAGCTCGTACTTAACAGGATCGCGGCCGTCGGAGTCGTTGGCTGTCGTGAAGGTGAGCCCGCCGACGATCTTGCCGGCTTGCGCGGGGGTCACATGGAAGCCGGTGGGCTGCTTGTCGCCGAGGAAGTGCAGATACTTGGTGTCCACGTTGTTGTCGATCGCAAAATGGGGCGCCTCGCCCGCGGGCCAGGGCACGCCGCCTCCCTCTGTGCCGTCGGGCTGATTTGGAACACCTACGATGGTGTCGCCGGGCGCGGTGATATCCGCCGCGTGCACGGGGACTACCATGCAAAGCATAATTGTCGCTGCTACTACAAAACTGATTCTCACAATTAGTCCTCCTTAAATAGAATGACTATCACCCGAAATGCGCACCGTTTGCGCAAACTGTTGCATTGGAAAGCACACCCATTAATTGGAAAAAAAACCTAATTTGTATCTTACCACTCTTTCATCACACCGACTACCCTAGACGAACGCCACACGACCATAGTGTACCTTCATGATCGGGCTCATGCAAGAGGAAAACACCTTTTTGCATGACATCGCCTTTGAATTAGGTTTGACACGGCTATCGGGGGTCGTATACTGTGCTTTGCAGGGGTGGCCCGCAGCAGCGAGTCTGAGAAATACCCTTGGAACCTGATCAGGAATGATCGCCGTTTGGCGGTAAAACCTGCGTAGGGAGCGAAACAGGACTTGCATTTGACAGATCGCTTCTGCGCAGAAGCGATCTGTTTGTTTTTATGGAGCATTTGACATGACAACTGAAATGGAGATTGCCCGTTCGGGCAGGATCAGCGATACAGTCCGGTGCGTTGCCCAGCGTGAAGGGATCGATGCAGAGGTGATCCGTGAGGAACTGGCGGCCGGGCGGCTGGCGATCCCGGCCAATCGCGTACATCTGGCGGACAACCTGGCGCCGGCGGCAGTAGGACGGGCCGTGTCGGTCAAGATCAATGCCAATATAGGGGCCAGCAACGTCCGATCTTCGCTCGACGAGGAGATCGCGAAGATGAAGATGGCGATCGATCTGGGCGCCGACGCCATCATGGACCTCAGTACGGGAAGCGATCTCGACGAGATACGCAAGCGGCTGATCGGCGCATGCCCGGTGATGTTCGGGACGGTGCCGATCTACGAGGTAATAGTCGACCGCGACGTCGAGGACATCGATTACGCCACGATTCTGAAGGTGATTGAAAAACAGGCGGCACAGGGGGTCGACTTTTTTACCATTCACGCCGGAACGCTGCGGGAGCACGTGGCGTTGACGGCCGGGCGCGTGTGCGGCATTGTCAGCAAAGGCGGGGCCCTGCTGGCGAAATGGATGCTGCACCACGGGCGGCAGAACCCGATGTACGAGATATTCGACGACATCTGCGACATCCTGCGGGAATATGATGCATGCTTTTCCATCGGGGACGGACTGCGTCCCGGCTGCATCGCCGATGCGACGGACGCCGCCCAGATCGCCGAACTGCGGACGATCGGCGAACTGACCCAGCGGGCATGGGACAAGGGCTGCCAGGTCATGGTCGAAGGGCCGGGGCACGTGCCGTTCGACCAGATTCAGCGGAACATGGAACTGGAGGCGGAGATATGCAAGAACGCTCCGTTTTACGTGTTGGGGCCGCTGGTAACGGATATCGCGCCGGGGTACGACCATATTACCTCGGCGATCGGCGGGACCGCGGCGGCTTTTTACGGCGCGTCGTTTCTCTGCTACGTAACGCCCCGCGAACATCTCGGCCTGCCGAACCTCGAAGACGTGCGTCAGGGCGTGATCGCCTCGAAAATCGCAGCGCATGCCGCGGACGTGGGGAGGGGGTTCCCCCGGGCGGCAGAACGCGACCGCCGCTTGAGCGAAGCGAGGTCGAATCTCGACTGGGACAAACATCTGGGCGAGGCAATGGACCCCGAAACGGCCCGGCGGATGTATACCGAGGCGTGCAGCCAGAGTACGATGCCTTCGGACGGACGCAAGGACTATTGCACGATGTGCGGCAGGCGATGGTGCAGTGTGCGAATCAACGCCGAGGTGCGGGAGCACCTGAGGGCGAAGACCTCGTAGCGACATGCCTGTCATGAAACGGGCGGCCCTTGCGGGTACAGCCATGTCCTGCACAAATGCCTGCGGGCAGTCGGCAGCGTTGCGGCGGAAATTGCCGAAACACAGCCCTGACACTGCGTGCATTCCGGTTGTCCCGGCAAACCAGAGCGGCGACTTATGTATTCATGCCGTCGATCTCGAGGACGGCGATGGGCAGGAAGATGAACACCGGCGCCCATGCCCAGAGTTCGGGCCGGATGCGATCAAAGAATACTTCGGTCGCCATCATTTCGCAGACGAAAGTAACAACGAAACAGGCCCCCGTAATCCCGAAGCTGGAGAGAATTGCGGATTTCATGCGTTTGGGGTCGCGGCAGACCAAGACAGGCAGCGCCACGAGCAGCATCACCATGTTGATAATAGGCTTGGTGATGCGCGAGTGTTTGTGCAGGTAGAACTCGGCCTGATCGCGGACGCGCGTCCCCATGGTGCGGGCCAGTTCGGCGAGCTGCGCGGAACTAAGCAAGGACTTGTAATCTTCCTGCTGCCGCAAGGGGATTTCCTCGGGATTCATGTCGGTCTTATAGAACGCAAAAGGTTCGGGCTTGGCGATGAGGTCCACTTCGCTGGCCTGCTGGGCAATCGGCTGATAGATACCGTTGGTGAGGTCCCATCCTTTGGACTGGGCGTTGTAAACGGCCTTGTCGGCACGAATCCACCCCGTGACGCGGTAAACGATCGGACCCACGGATTCGCGGAGAATGATGGTGGGTTTGAGCATGGTCTGGGTGGTTTCGTCAAAGCGGTTGGTGCAGATGAGAGAACCGTTGTTATCGGCCATGAACCACAGATCGTATGTGCGTCCGCCGGGCACCTCGTCATGAGACCGGACCAGTTGCGGCGCGAGTTTGGGAATAAGGTACTCCTGATCGATAATTAGCAGCCCGGTCAGAAGGATGGCGAGAAAAATGATCGGCGCCATGATGCGCTTGAGACTGACGCCGGACGCCATGACGGCGACCAGTTCGTTATTATACGTCAGTCGGGCCAGCGAAAAAGTGGCCGCGACAACCGTAATCATGCCGGCCATATCGCGAAACCACAGGGTCATCTGGGCCATGTAATACTGCACGATGTTCCACGTCACGGCGCCGGCGCCCAATTCGGCGTTTTTGGCGAATTCGCCGAGGTTGACGAACAGATCAATGACCAGGACCAGTCCGATCAGCACGGCAAAGGTGATGGCGTAGCCGATGAGAAAGTTTTTTGCGACGTATTTGTCGAGAATTTTCATGCAGGTATCACGTTTTCAGGAGTTTACGGTAAACCGACAAAGCCAGTAAAATCAGAACCCCCAAACCCGTCCACATCACGATGATGCCGGTGATCATCGAAATGGAGGGGTTTTTTGTGAATTCTTTACCGGTCATGATGAAGATGACCAGAACGGCCCCGGGAACGGAACTGGCGCCAAAGGCGGTAAGCAGATGGCCGCCCTTGAAGATAACGCCCAGGGCGATGCCCGTAAGGATCAACAGGGTGCAGCCGAGGCCGAAGACGAGTCTGGAATGAACCTCGGCGTTGATTTCAAGTATGGTTCTGGCGATTTTGCGGGTGACCTGCTGTCTCAGTTGCAGCAATAAATGAGACGGGGCGGCCAGCAGCGATCCGGGCGTGCCGAGGCCGTCAATGGCGTCCAGGACGTGGGCTTCCGCAAGAGCGCTCTGGATATCCTGAGGCAGCGGCAGATACTTGATTGCGTGCGTCTGTGCGATTCCTTTGTAATCGCCCCGGTCATGAGTCGGGTTGTCGAGGATCATATCGAGGGTCGCATCGAAATCATCGCTTTCGAGTTTGATGACGCCGGTTTGGCTCTCCCATCGGCAAATCAGGGTATGCAGGTCCTTGTCGAGTTCGAGAAGAACGATGGGGCCGTGCAAATTGATGGTCGCCTTATCGGCAGCGCTGCAGCCGGCGGCGGTAAACCAGACGATGCGATCGTGTCCGACGAACTTGCAGGCGTTCTCCGGCGCAGGCAAGGCCAGCCTGGCGGCGATGCGTTCGTTGAGCATTTCGATGGCAAGCTGGCGTCGGCAGGTCTGGGCAAGCTGCCGAATAGGGTAAAAATTCATTTTGTCCGCCTGGATGCGTTTGATGTCGTCGATACGCTGGAATTTGATGTCGTCGGTCAGCAGCGAGGCAAAGGTCGACTTGACGGTCGTCAACCCGGAGTAAGCCTGGCCGTGCTTGTCGATCTGGAAGGCCTCCCTGGCGATCACGGATACTTCATTGAAGTTCTTCTGTGTTTCAAACTCGATCCGGGCGGCCTCGGCTGGGATGAGCTTGCTCACGGTATTTTCCTTGCTCTCGACGATGACCACGCCCTGGAGCGTGTTGGTCTCGATATTTGCATGGTCGGCGAAGATGCGGAAGGGCACGCCGGGAATGGCGTAGTAGCCCTTTCGCTGGATATTTCTGAAGAGGATCTGTTCGGCGTTGGCCTTGATGGTGCTTTCGGCGCGATGCACGAACGCGGGCACGACGTAAAAACTCAGGACGAGCGTGGTGACGGATACCGCGACGCCCAGGAACAAACCCGGATAAACCAGGGTCGTGAAACTGACGCCGCTGGCCCGGCAGGCGTCGAGTTCGTTATCGCTTGCGAACCGTCCGTAGACCAGCGATGCGGCGAACAGTGCGCTCATGGGCAGAACGAACGTCAGCGTAATCGGCAGAAAATACGCGAGCAGAGGCACGACCTGCTCGGGACCGATTCCATACTTCTGGATCGGCCGGACTATGGCCCCCATGCTCATCATCAGCGTGAGGGCAATGGTGGCCAGCAGGAAGACTCTGAACAACTGTCCAAATATGTATCTGTGAAGGGTAAAAACCATTGTGCTTCCGTATTGCCGAACGTCCGTTTTTATCAACAGTTATTTTTGCACAAAATCATTGGAATGCAACTAAATTCCGTGTAAGTTGGCGGCAAGTTGTATATTTGTTCAGATCGCGCCGCCGGCGAAAGGCGCATTCGTCTCGAAATGATTTTATAATCGGCGGAAAGCGTATAAGGACGTTGATTTTATCGGGCCGCTGTGTTCCAATGCCGACACGGGCAACGGATCTTCGGCGCCGGATTTTTGGGCACTTTCAGAAATCCGCGACAGAATTCGGCGGGGCCGCTGATCGCGTGCGTGAAGCGAAACGAACGGCCGGCAGGGCGCATCATAAGCGAAACTTTGTTAATGTGGAGCAACGGAACCTTGGGCATGACGACAGTGGAATTTGCAGAGAATACGGCCGCTTGGTTCGAGCAGGCCGGGCTGAGTCGGTTCGAGGATTTCTTCCATTTCAATGGCGGCACGCTCATCAACCGCAATCGCAACCGGGATGTGGTGAAGTTTTCACTGGACGCCGGCGGCCGAAAGAAAACGCTTTTTATGAAGCGATTCTTTCATCCGCACATAAAGGACATGCTCTTCGCACGGCGCAGTTTCGGCCGGCTGTGTTCGCAGGCCGGCTGCGAATGGCACAACGCCAGCATCCTGCTGCACAACGGCATCGGAACCTACCGTCCCCTGTGCTGCGGCGAGCACATGCTCTTTGGTCTGGAGCGACAATCGTTTCTTATCACGGAAGAACTGCCGGGCCGCTGCCTGAGCGAGTTTGTCGGCCAATCGTGGGCCCAAACGGGGCGCTACAACAAGGAGGCCGTCGTGGCGGCCATGGGGCGGTTTGTCCGCAAGATCCACAATGCCGCGGTCAGCATGCCGGATCTCTATGTGTGGCACCTTTTCCTCGAAACACACGACGAAGGATACGGTCTGGCCATTATCGACCTCCATCGCATGAGGGCGGGCGTCAAAGGCGAGTCTGAAAAGATACGCAACCTCGGTGCGCTGGAGTTCAGCATGCTCGGTGAGTATTTCGATGACGCGTTGAAGGACGTGTTCTTCGACTCGTACTTCGGAACCGACTTTCGCGGAGACAAGGGCCTTTTTCGACAGAAGGTGCGCCATCGCTGCAGCGTGCTCAGGAAGCGTCGGCACAAGCCCGTTTACTGACGGATGCCGCATCGCGGGTTTCTGGGTTGACGGGGGCGCCGGCAGGGGTTAGGATGGCTGGCTGTCTTGTTTATTTTGAGGTGCTGATTATGGACTGTCCGGTTTGCCGCGAAGCGATGATCACGCTGGAACTCCACGAGGTGGAGATCGATCATTGCCTGGGGTGCGGGGGGATATGGCTGGATGCCGGTGAGTTGGAAATGCTGCTGGGGGATTCGGGTAAGGGGCGTGCGGTGGTGGCGTCGTTTGCGGCGGCCACAGGGTCGGGAGAAAAGCCTCGCAAGTGCCCGATCTGTTTGAAGAAGATGGAGAAGGTGCTGGTCGGGCCGGCGGAGCAGCGGGTGCTGATTGATCGGTGCTGCAGGGCCGACGGGCTGTGGTTCGACAAGGGGGAACTGGAAGCGATCTTTGCGGGGGCGGATTTCGACGAGGAGCACAAGGTCCAGAAATTGCTGAAGGAGATGTTCGGCGCTGGAAAAGAATCGAATGGCGAAAACAATGTGAATTGACTAAGGGAGCTTGCTATGAGAACAATCTGGGTTTTGCTGTTGGCTGGGGCGGTTTGTTTGAACGGGTGTGCGGTGAAAGTTGAAAAGGAAGACGGCGCAATGAGCATTAGTAAGGAAAGCTGGGGCAAGACGAAGGCGGGCGAGGCGGTCGATCTTTATACGTTAGTCAACGCCAAAGGGGCCAAGGCGAAGATCGCAACGTACGGCGGGATCGTGACGGAACTGTACGTGCCGGACGCCAGCGGGCAGATGGCCGACGTGGTCTGCGGATTCAAGACGTTAGCCGAGTATGAGGCGGGGCATCCTTATTTTGGGGCGCTGGTCGGACGCTATGGCAACCGGATCGCCAAGGGCAAGTTCACGCTGGACGGCGTGGAGTATACGTTAGCGACGAACAACGACGAAAACCATCTGCACGGCGGGATCGCGGGGTTCGACAAGAGGGTTTGGAAGGCCCGGGAAGTGAAGACGGCGGACAGCGTGGGTGTGAAGCTGACGTACGTGAGTGCGGATATGGAGGAGGGGTATCCGGGGACGCTGACCAGTACGGTGGTTTACGAGCTGACCAACGCCAACGAGTTGAAGATCGACTACACGGCGACGACGGACAAGGCGACTGTTTTGAACCTGACGCACCACGGGTACTTTAATCTGGCCGGGCATGATTCGGGGGACATCCTCGGGCACATGATGATGATTGCAGCGGACCGGTATACGCCGGTGGACGACGGGCTGATTCCGACGGGCGAGCTGGCGCCGGTGGCGGGGACGGTGATGGACTTCACGAAGCCGACGGCGATCGGCGCGCGGATCAAGGACGTGCAGGGCGGCGGCTACGATCACAACTACGTGCTCAACAGCGGCGGCGGTGCGATGGCGCTTGCGGCGCGGGCGGCCGATCCGAAGAGCGGGCGCGTCATGGAGGTGCTGACGACCGAACCGGGCGTGCAGTTCTATACGGGCAACTTCCTGGACGGGTCGAACAAGGGCAAGGGCGCGGTCTATAACAAGCATGCGGCGTTCTGCCTGGAGACGCAGCATTATCCGGATTCGCCGAACAAGCCGGAGTGGCCGTCGGTGGTGCTGCGGCCGGGCGAGACGTATCGGCATACGACGATTTATCGATTCCTGGCGGAGTAACACGTCGTTTACATTTTGCATTTGATTCAGGGCGGGGCAGGCCTTGCCCCGCCCTGCTTTTTTTACAGGAGGACGTGATGGTGCGTGGAGCGGGAAGACGTTTTGCACTTGTGATCCTGGTGGGGCTGGCTGCTGCATGCGGGTGTGCGTTCGGCGGGCGGTATGTGTTCAGCGTGGAGGGGGACAAGACGTATCTGAATGGCGAGCCTTTTCTGGTTGTCGGTTTGCGATGTTCCAATGCGCTGATCTCGGATGCGACCGCCGATGAACTGATCGCCCAGCTTGATGTGTATGCGTCTTACGGCATGAATACGGTGGGCGTGTATTTCATGGGGTCGCGCTTCGGGGACGTGAAGGGGTACCGGGAGGATGCGACGCTCGACCCGGTGTATGCCGCACGGATGGGGCGGATTATCGCCGCGGCCGATGCGCGGGGTATGGTGGTGCTGGTGGGGTGCCTTTATTGGAGTACGAGCGCGGCCAAGTGGGATGGCTGGGGGCAGGCGGAAGCGGAGGCGGCGGTCGCGAATACTGTGCGGTGGCTCAAGGAGCACGATTATCGTAATGTGTTTGTGGACGTGGACAACGAGGGGATGGCGCGGGCGGCCAGGAAGTTCGACAACCGAAGGATGGTGATAGCGGGCAAGAAGGCCGATCCGCGGTGCGTGATTGCGACGAACTTCCGGGGCCCCTGCCCTGCCGAGGCGGACCTCGGGATTCATCACAGCGAAAGGCCCGCCGGCAGGCCGTACATCGAGAGCGAGGCGACGCCTGCGAACGCCCCGGGCGGGTACTGGGGCAGCTACAGCAAACGCGACGGCTATTACAACTATATCAACATCGGTGTGTACACGGACGCTATGAAGGCGGACCAGATTCGGCGGACCGATGCCCATCTGAAGGCCGGGTTCGGGTATATGTTGGCCTCGACGTGGCTCCAGTGCGTGGCGCCGTTTGGGCCGAACGCTCGGGTCGGCGGGTACGGGGGAGCGGACGATCCGGGCATCCGATGGTGGATGGAACACGTGCGGGCGACATACGGACCGTATGAAGCGGGTCGGCGGCGAACAAAGGGATGATCGGCGTCGTGTAAAGTTCAATGGTTCATCAAAAAGACCGTCACGCGGCCGGAGCGGGTGCGTCTGTATGTGTGCCGGAAAGACTTGTTGACGCAAAATGGATGTGTGATATTATCATCAAAGCGATGTCAGATATTGACGAGGTAATGCAAATTCGAGAAGGAGACATGTCATGTGGCCATTGATTATCGTCGGCGGGATTATTCTTTTGGTTATCATGTCCCTTGTTGGGATATTCAACGCCCTTGTGCGTCTGCGGAACCAGGTGGATAATGCATGGTCGCAGATCGACGTGCAGTTGAAGCGGCGGCACGATTTAATTCCGAATCTCGTAGAGACGGCCAAGGGCTACATGCAGCACGAACGGGGGACCTTCGAGAGCATTACCAAGGCGCGCAGTGAGGCGATGGGGGCGCGGACGGTGGATCAGGCGTCGAAAGCAGAGGGCATGCTGAGCGATGCGTTGAGCAAGTTCATGCTTGTCGTGGAGAATTATCCTGATTTGAAGGCGAATCAGAATTTCCTTTCGCTTCAGGAAGAGTTGACGAGCACGGAAAACAAGATTGCCTTTGCACGGCAGGGCTACAACGATCAGGTCTTGTTCTACAATAACAAGATACAGATGTTCCCGTCGAACGTGGTGGCTGGGATGTTCAACTTCACCAAGCGCGAATTCTTCGAAATTGAGAATGCCGCCGAGCGCGAGGTTCCGAAGGTGAGCTTTTCGTGATTGCGGCGATGAGCATGCTGCCATGAGTGATATTTTGGTTTTGGAACCACGGGCGGGCTGCCCGTGTGACAGGTTAAGATGAGGCGGCGCGCTGATTATGTGGGAACAGATACGGGTTAACAAGCGGAACTCTGTCCTTCTGTTGGGCACGATGGCGCTTGCGCTGGCGGGTCTGGGCTTTGTGATGGGACTTGCTTTTGGCGGCCCCGAGGGGGGATTCATCGGCCTGATCATCGCCACGGCGGTGTGGCTGGTGCTGATGCTGGTGAGCTTTGCCGCGGGGGACCAGATACTGCTGGCATCGAGCAAGGCGGTGCCGGTTACGCACGAGGTGCACCCGCAACTGTTCAACGTGGTCGAGGAAATGAAGATCGCGGCCAACCTCCCGAAGATGCCCAAGGTGTACATCATTAATGAAGCGTCGCCGAATGCGTTTGCAACAGGGCGAAGTCCTGAAACGGCGTCGGTGGCGGTGACAGCGGGATTGCTGGCCAAGTTGAACCGCGATGAACTGCAGGGCGTAATCGCGCACGAAATGAGCCACATCGTCAACCGTGACATTCTGTTTGTGACGCTGGCCGGGGTAATGTTGGGCAGCATCGTGCTGTTGAGTCAGGTGTTTCTGCGGGGCATGCTTTACGGCGGGATGGGTTCGAGCCGGCGGTATTCGTCACGGTCATCTTCAAACCAGGGGGGCGGGCAGATCGTGATGGTGGTGATCGCACTTATAGCGGCGATTCTGGCCCCGATTATGGCGCAGCTTCTGTACTTTGCGCTTTCGCGGCGGCGGGAGTATCTTGCCGATGCCGGGGCGGTCCGGCTGACGCGATATCCCGAGGGCCTGGCCAGCGCGCTGGAAAAGATCGCCGGCGACCGGACGCCGCTTGAGGCGGCCAACAAAGTCACGGCCCCTATGTACATCTCGCTGCCTTTCAAAGGCCGCAAGGCAGCCCATCTGCACAGCACCCACCCGCCTATTGAAGAGCGGATCCGGATACTTCGAAACATGTCCCGCGGCGCGTCATTCAAGGATTATTCGGATGCTTACAGCCAGACGGTGGGCAGGGCAAGCGTGATTCCTGCCGGAGAGGCAAAGCAGGCCGAACCTGTCGAATTGCGTCAGGCAAGCGCCGAAGGCAAACGCGAAACGGGCCAGCGAAAGCAGATGCGTGATGTGGGGGACATCATGCGGAAGGTCAGCGGATTCGCGTTTCTGACGTGTGCGTGCGGTATCAAAATGAAGGTTCCGCCGAACTTCAAAGGCGACCAGGTGAAATGCCCTCGCTGCGGACGGATTTCCTCAGTACACGGATAGCTGCAGCATATCGGCCTGGCATCGCGGTACGCGACCCCTTTCAGCAGGTCAGCGCATGACCCAATTCTGGTCTATGAATCGCAATGCCGCGGCGTGCCGGAGTTGGGGATCGCCGCCGATGCCGTATTTGAGGGCGAGAGTTTTTCGCAGGAACACCAATTCAGGATTGCCGTTTTCGTCTTTTTGGGAAGGATGATTAATGGCCCGCGTTTCGTTGCTGAGGCCGGCGATGAACAGAGTGACCTCTTTTGCCTGAGGGGCGAAGTCGGGCCATATGACAACCACATCAACTGCGTTGTCGGCGCCCTGGAGGACCTTATTGTCAACGTAATCGAGCCGCTCAAGAAACGGATAGCTTCCCTGGTGCTTGATCTTAATAAGGTCGAAGATTTCCTTGCGGACACCCTTGGCGGTGACGATTTGAAAGGTGTCGGTCATAAGCTGGCAGAAGGGATAGAACGGGGCGTCGGCGACAGTGCTTTCGTTGGTCAGTGTAAGGATGATGTACCAAAAGCGTTTTGAATCTTTGTCGCCGGGCAGTTTGACCGTGATCTGCTGGGGCTGATCATAGGCGACATTGAGCGTCCACTGAGTGGGCGACTGTACTATTGCAGGCTCCGGATAGGTGCCCGCAACGACATTGAAGGCGCCGACGGCCGCCAGAAATAAAACACAGACCGAAGTTTTCATCACTTAATACCCTCTCATTTTTGACCGAACTACACCCGTATATATTGTACAAAGTTGGGGGTTCGAGGTAAAGGATAAATTCGCTTGCAGCGTATTTTTACAGTCTTGCTAAAGCATGCGGAATCGGTTCTAATCATTAGCGGTGTGCATTCAAAAAGGGCCGCAACGCTGGAAAGGACGCATGGCGGAAGACCAGAAACAACTGTTTGAGCAGGTGGAGGGTCTGTTAGGCAGCGAGCGGCGGGCAGAGTTGGGGATCCTGCTCTCGGGGGAGCGCAGCAGCGATATTGCCGAGATTGTCGAACTCCTTGCTGACGATGAACGGCGATGGATTTTCGATATATTGCCGCGGGAAACCTCGGCGGAGGTCCTGGAAAAAGTCGATGCGGCGACTCGGGCCGACCTTTTCGAGATGTTGGGCACGGAGGAACTGGCGGCACTCATCAGCGAGTTGGACGCTGACGACGCGGCGGATCTGCTGGGCGAGTTGGAGGATGAGCAGAAAAACGACATACTGCCGCACCTCGAGCCGGACCATGCGGCCCGAATTAAGGTGCTGATGACCTATTCGGAGGACTCCGCGGGTGGTATTATGGACCCCGTCCTCGTAAAAGTAGGCCAGGACGCAACGGTTGGGGAGGCAATCAATAAGATCCGGGCGGCAGATATCGACGAAGATTTTTACACCATTTTCGTTGTGGATCGCCAAGGGCATTTTTTGGGGGACGTCCGGATTCGCTACCTGATCACGCGACCGGAAAACACAATGATCAGGGATCTCGTGGACACCAACACCATCTACGTAACGGTGGACGCCGATCAGGAAGAAATTCGGAACATTTTCAAGAAGAACAACCTGATTGTGGTTCCAGTACTGGACAAGCACCACCGCCTTATCGGGCGGATTACGGCAGACCGCGTGATTGAGGTGGCTGAGGAAGAGGCGGCCGAGGATCTTTACGCAATGGCGGGCACAGACGCCGCCGAATTGGAGAGTTTTTCGGCTTTTCACGCAGCAAGAGTGCGTATGACGTGGCTGCTGCCCTGCCTCGGGGGGACGGCGATCACGGCGATCGTGGCTTTGTTTTTCAAGAACGTTTTCATCCAGGCGGACCTGCTTTACGTTTTTATCACGGCATTTGCGTTTGCGCCCATGATTGCAGCGATCAGCGGCAACGCGGGGCTCCAGACATCGGCTATCGTTATTTGCGGACTGGCCACGGGCGACCTTGCGGCGCTTCGGATCGGCCAGGTTTTTGCGCGAGAAGTACGGGTCGCCCTGCTGGTTGCCATTTGCTGCGGAGTGATCGGGGGGCTGATCTGTGCGGTGCTTCCGACCTTGATCCCGACTCAAGCGCTGGCCGGCGAAGGTGAGACGCCCGTGGCTCAACTTACGTTTGCCGAACACGCAGACGTCGTGGCGGCATTCGGAACTGCGATGTTCACGGCGATCATGGTTTCGACGACATTGGGACTGCTGCTTCCGTTCCTGTTTCGCCGGATAGGGATTGATCCTGCGATCAGTTCTGGCCCCCTGGTGACGACCGCCAACGATTCGATCAGCGTGGGCATATACCTGACTTTGACGCTGCTGCTGGTGCGGTGATTGGGCTGCAGGGGCGCCAGGTCTTCTTGCGAACATCTTCTCCATTTTGCCCGCGGGGTCCCATAATGGGAAAAATTCGGTCAAAGGGGGCAATGTGGCGAAGATCGCAGTTGACAGAAGCGGCCTGGCTAAGGTATAATTCAGTGCTCGTTTTAACCGTTTTCGGGTGGTTTTTTCGATGCGAGGGTGCAGCCGTTGAAGCTTGCCGCTTGAGGTAGTGAGTATCCGGAAGTAAGGAGTCAATAATGTCCAAGGTGCAACCACTGGATCGTCACACAAGTGAGGACCATACACCGGAGGTTGAGAAGTGGTTTCGGGCTGCAATCAAGGCCGGGGCCAGCGACCTGCACTTAAAGGTCGGGATGCCCCCGAAGATGCGCATTCACAGCAAACTGAAGAGTACGACGGGGGAGATCCTGACGGAAGCCCGCGCCGAGGAGCTTATTTTCGAGTTGATGAGTCCCGCACAGAAGGATTTTTTTCTGGAGAACGGAGCGCTCGATTTTGCGTACCAGGTCGGCAAAATGGATCGGTTTCGTATCAATGCTTTTCGTCAGCGGGGCTGCGTGAGTATGGCGGCCCGCCACATCAGCGGAAATATCCCGGCATTTGAATCGCTTCATTTGCCGCCGATCGTGGAGAAGATCTCCGAGGTGCATGACGGACTGATCCTGGTTACGGGGCCGACGGGCTGCGGCAAGAGCACGACGATCGCGTCGATGGTGGATCACATCAACAAGACACGCGCCTGCCACATCGTGACGATCGAGGACCCGATCGAGTTTCTGCACGTAGACGACAAGGCGATCGTGTCGCAGCGTGAGATCGGGATTGACGTTCCGAATTATGACGATGCGCTGCGTTCGCTGATGCGGCAGGATCCGGACGTGGTGCTGGTAGGTGAGATGCGCGACAACGAGACGCTGACGGCGGCGATGCGGGCGGCGGAAACGGGGCACCTGGTGTTCGGTACGCTGCACGCGAACAACGCCTCGCAGACGATTCAGCGCATACTGGACTTGTTCCCGCAGGACGAGCGCGACCTGGCGCGTCAGACGTTTGCGCTGACGATCCGGGCGGTGATCAGCCAGCAGTTGCTCCCGGGGATCAAAGAGAACGCCAGGCGGGTGCCGGCGATCGAGATTCTGATCCGTACGCCGATTATCAGGAAGCTGATCTCGGAGGAGCGGGAGGGCGACATTCCGTCGGCGATCCGGGCGGGCGAAGGAGAAGGGATGCAGGACTTCACGGAGAGCCTGCGCAAGCTGGTGATAGAAGAGTCGATCGATCTGAAAGTGGCGCTGCAGTATGCGCCGAACGTGGAAGAACTGAAGATGGCGCTGAAGGGTATTCGAACGTCGGCGAGCGGCATTTTGTAAATGACGTGAGTGATGCAGATGGAGTATTTCATGCCGAGTATAATCGCTGCCGCCGGTTACGGCGGTTACATTTCCATAATAAAGTTCGTGGTTGTGGTCGGGCTGTTCTTTGCGTGGATGCCGCTGGTCAAGTGGGTGCACAAGGACGCCAAGGCGGTGCGAACGCGTGTGGAGTCGTGGACGCTGGTCGTCTTCGGAACGGGGGCGGGCGCGATGCTGCTGTGGCTGGCGGCGCCGCTGTTTGTGATCGGCCTGCTGATCTACTTGATTGCGGTGGGTGCGGCGGCGATGGCGTACGTGATGCACCGCAACGCGCGCGTAGCGGATTTCGAGAAAGTGCTCACCGCGGAACACCTGCGGGGGATGTTCGTCAATGAGAACAAAAAGTTGAGCAAGGCAAGCCGCGGGCTGGTGCTGTATACGGCCAACGGCAACGAGGTGCCGCTTCCGACGCCGAAGAGCCCGGAAGCGTTCGGGTTCGGCACGACGTGCGAGATCATGGAAGATACACTATGGCGCCGCGCCAGCGATATTCTGTTTCAGCCGACTGCGCAGGATTACAGCGTGACGTATTTCGTGGACGGGCTGGGGACCAAGCAGACGCCGCGCAGCCGGGAGGAGATGGAGTATTTTATTCACTTTCTCAAGCATCTGGGCGACATGGATACGGAGGAGCGGCGCAAACCGCAGAAGGGCCGGTTCGATGTGGTGCAGGAGGAAACCAGGCAGAAACTGGGCTGGGACATTTTCACGGCGGGGTCGACGGCGGGGGAACAGTTGAAGCTGTCGCGAAGGCAGGAATACACCCTGATGAAGCTGGACGAACTGGGCCTGACAACGTCCCAGGTGGAGGCCATCGCATCGCTGCGGGAACAACCGAATGGATTGTTCATCGTATCGGGCCCGAAGAAGACCGGGGTGACGTCCAGCATGTATGCATTCCTTCGCAATCACGATCCGTTCATGAACAACATCAATACGCTGGAGAAGGAGCCGGCGGCGGAACTCCAGAACATCACGCAGCACAAGTTTACACTGAGCGATACGGGGACGACGACGTACGCCAAGCGGCTGCAGTCGATTCTTCGGATGGGGCCGGACATCATAGGCGTGGCGGATTGCGAGGACGCCCAGTGCGCGACGCTGGCGTGCGCGGCGGCCAAGGACGGTCGGATTGTTTACGTGACACTGGAAGCCGACAGCACGATGCAGGCGCTGGGCAAGTGGCTGAACCTCGTGAAGAACAAGGACACCATCGCGGGTACGCTTCTGGGGCTGAGCAATCAGCGCCTGGTGCGCAAGCTGTGCGACGATTGCAAGCAGGCTTATCAGCCGAACCAGGATTTGTTCAAGAAGTTCAATATTCCGGCGGATAAAATCAAAGTGCTGTATCGTCCGGGCGAGATCGAATACGACAAACACGGCAAGCCGATCGTTTGCGAGAAGTGCCAGGGAACCGGCTTCTACGGACGGACGGCGATCTTCGAGACCGTGATAATGAACGAGGCGCTGCGCACGGTAATCCGCGAGGCCAAGTCGGTCCAGGAGATCTCTTCGCAATTCCGGCGCGCGGGGATGCTGTATCTGCAGGAGCAGGCGATCAAGAAGGTGGCCCAGGGGGTCACGTCGATCAATGAAGTGATACGGATGTTTTCGCCAAAAACGAAACCACAGAACAAGACGTCGTAGTCATGCGAGTTGTATAACGCGGAGGCGCCATGCTGGCACTGTTAGTAATCGTCATCATCGTTCTTTTAACGGTGGCTCAATTTTATCTCAAGAACAAAGCCATGACCTCCTTCGGCACGATGATGGCTTCGATATTCGGGTTCGTGCTTGCGTTCAGCTATTACGAGCCGCTGGCCGGATTGCTGATCGGCAAGGGGTACGGGGGACAGTGGGCCCAGTCGGGGATCTTTTTCATACTGTTCGTTTTGAGCTTCGCGGTGTTTCGGGTGCTGACGGATGTTCTCTGGGACCCGGATGCGGATTTCGGAGCGGTGGCTACGCAGGCAACCGCAGTGGTGTGCGGGCTGGCGACGGGGCTGATCATTTCGGGGGTTTTCCTGATCACCCTGGCGATGATGCCGGCCTCGCCGAAGTATCCTTATCCGCGATTCGGCGACGGGCAGACGGCGATCAGCGAAATACGTTCGGCCAAGAAGCCGCTGATCAGCGCCGACGGTCTGGTGAGCGGTCTGTTCAGTTGGATGAGCAAGGGCAGCCTGAGTTCGAGCAAGAGCTTTGCGGTGTATCATACCGGCTTCTTAGACCAGCTTCACTTAAACGGCTACAAGGCAAGGAGCGGCGTTGATCGCGTCGCGGGCAAGGATTCAATCAGTGTTCCCAAGAAGGGCCTGCGGCGTTTGGACGGCGAGAACGAGAACCTGACCGTGGTGCGGATGGAAGTGAAGCGCGGCGGCATTAAGCAGGGCGGCGCCGCCAATGCAAAGGGCGACGTATCGTTTATGCCGGGCCAGGTGCGGCTTGTGTGTAAAGGAGGAGAGAGTAACACGCGAGGCTCAGGTACGGCGTTCTATCCGGAAGGACGGGTCGTTTCGAGGCGTTCGGCCCCCCAGGGGCAGGGCAAGCCGCTTACGGGCGTGATGAACGGACGCGTGCTGATGACGCACACACTCGATGAAGTACTTACGCTGAGCAAAGATGATTTCGGCACGGGTAACCGTGCTCACGTGGATCTTGCTTTTCAGATTCCGTCAGGCATGACTCCGGTGCTTCTGGAATTCAAGGACAACGTGGTTGTGAGCGTCGGCGGCGTGGAGCCGGCGAGCGCAGAAGCCGAAGCGGCACTGGAAGGCGGCGCCTCGAACGGAGACAGCGGGACCAGCGACACGAGCAGCAGCGCCGGGGCCGGGCGGCCCCGCGATCCAAACAGTTAGTCCGGTGGCCTGGGCTTCAGGGCGATTTGCTCGTTTTTCAGAGCCCGACAAGCGGGGGTCGATCACTGGGTGGTGCATGTTTCCTTGAGAAATGTTGTTGCGCCGGCAGCGTCACCGGCAAGCGGGGGTCGTGGCCCCGAGGGTCACGCACAGAGTGCGATATCCTCGAGGTCGACTTCCATGAGATGCTCTAAATACAGGTCCAACTCTTCGACGGGAAATTGCGCCAAGAACTCGGGCCGTGCTCCTCTGTTGATTTCCATGATACAGTCAATGATTTCCCGCTTGCTCATGAACTCACTCCGTTAGTGTCCAATAACAGTGATATCCGTTATGTTCGATATCGGGTGGGCGGAGATTTTTCCTTGAATGGCAAAGGACGTGTCTGGTGTATCGGTCGCAACAGCACGACCTACCGTATAACGGCTGGTGCATGGCGACGGGCACACCATGTAGTATGTTGCGAGAAGCCGCCGGCGAGGCGGCCGAATGCGTCCAATAATATCCGCGCTGCCAGATTAGCTGGCATTTGGCGGGCCCGGAAAAATTTATAAGAATTGCGCGTTTTTTTCGGCGGGGACCGCACAAAGAAGGGGCCGCGTGCTAAAATGAGAGGCGAGGTCGGCCGATATAACACGAACTCGCATCTGCAGATGGGACGGATGTATGGCTTCGTCGCGGCCGGCTTTCCCGGCGATTACCAGGAAATAATGACCGAAATCAGTGACAACATGTATAACCGTACGGTGCGCCCGGATGCGGCGAAGCTGAAGGTGTGGCGTTATGCCGGCCTTATGCTGACGTATCGGTGCCCGGCGTCGTGCGCATTCTGCTACTACAACTGCGGCCCGGAAGCCGGCGGGCTGATGTCGGTGGATATGGCGATGAGGACATGGGAGTCGCTGGAGCAACTCGGCGGGGCCGGCGCCCGGGTTCACCTGACGGGCGGCGAACCTTTTTTGTATTTCGACCGGCTTGCGGCGATTGTGGAGGCGGCGCAGCGGAGCGGCCTGCGGGGGCCGGATACCATTGAGACCAACGGGTTCTGGGCGACAAACCGCGAGATCATCCGGGAGCAACTCGGGTTCTTGAGCGACCGGGGCATGGAGCGGCTCAAGATCAGTTGGGATGCGTTTCATGCCGAATATATCGACGAGGGCTGCGTGAGACGATTGGTTGAGACAGCCAGGGAACTGTTGGGGCCGGCGCGGGTGCTGGTTCGGTGGGAAAAGTATTTACAGGAGCCTGTGAGGTTGTCGCCTCCGGCGTCGCCCGAGACATACTATCGGGCGGCGGTAAGTGATTTTCCGTGCCGTTTCACCGGTCGGGCGGCGGGGGCGTTGGCGGCTCTTTTGGCAGACAAACGGCCCGACGCGTTCGAAGGAGTCGCTTGCCTGAACAGTTTTCTGTCGGCCAAGGGAATCCACGTCGACCCGTTTGGAAACGTGTTCAGCGGGTTGTGCAGCGGTATTATTGTCGGCAATGCGGCCCACAAGCCGCTGGAGGCGATATGGAGGGATTTCGATCCCCTGCAAGTTGATGTCGTAAGGACGTTAAGTACAGAAGGGCCATACGGACTTATGCGTGCGGCGGAGGCTCGGGGCTACGCACCCGCGGCATATTTTGCCGGCAAATGCCATCTTTGCACCAGTGTCCGGGAATTTTTCTTTGACAATGGCCGATATGAAATGATAATTGGCCCCGGCGAGTGTTTCGGGCGGCGCGCGTCGGACAAACGGAGATTGACGTGTGAGTGAAACCAGTCAAGACACCTTATTCGGGCGTACGGCCGTTGAGCAGCGATTGTGTACGGAGGAGGAACTGCAGCGCTGCCATAAGGAAGTGCGTCAGCGCGTCCGATCCAACGAAGCGGCGACCGTGGAGCAGCTTCTGCAGGAATACGGTTTTATCACGGCGACGCAGGCGTCACGTCTGAAAGACAATATCAAGGACAGCAAGGACGCCGCAGGGAAAATTCCGGGCTACAAAGTGTCTGGCAAGTTGGGCTCGGGGGCGATGGCGGTGGTGTATAAGGCCAAGCAGTTGAGCCTTGACCGAACAGTCGCCGTTAAGGTTCTGCCTCGCCGCTTCACGGAGAAGTCGGACTACATCACCCGTTTCTTCAAAGAAGGCCGGATTGCGGCGAAGCTGAACCACAACAACATCGTGCAGGCGATCGACGTGGGGGAAGCGGCCGGCGTATACTACTTCGTGATGGAATACGTTGAAGGGAAAACGCTGTACGACGATCTTTCCAAGGGGAAGGTCTTCGACGAGGCAGAGGCGCTCCAGATCGCCATTCAGCTTGCCAATGCGCTGGCTCATGCACACGCCCACGGCATGATTCACCGGGACGTGAAGCCAAAGAACGTGATGATTAACAAAGAAGGCGTGGTTAAGCTGGCGGATATGGGGCTGGCGCGGGAAACGTCGGACGTGGAGGCGGCCAAGAACGAGCAAGGCAAGGCGTTTGGCACGCCCTATTACATTGCGCCGGAGCAGATTCGCGGCGAGGTGAATATCGACGGGCGTGCGGACATTTACGCGCTGGGCGCGACGTTCTATCACATGGTTACGGGGCGGGTGCCGTTCGAGGCGTCTACGCCGGCGGAAGTGATGAAGAAGCATTTGAAGGAGCCGCTGACGCCTCCGGACCATTTGAACACCGCGCTTTCGCAGGGGGTTGCGGAAGTCATCGAAGTAATGATGGCCAAGAATAAGCAGGATCGTTACAGCAACATGGAGGAGGTGCTGGTGGACCTGGAGTCGGTGCGTGAAGGCCGACCGCCGCTGCGTGCGCGGCGCAAGTTCAATCTGGACGCGCTTGAACAACTGGAGCAGGGCATCGCGGTCGATACGCCGTTCTCGGGGGAGGCGCGGTCTTACACGGAGGAGACGGTGACGCGGTATCGCGTGGTGATGGTCATCATGGGGGCGCTGATGGCGGTGCTGACGCTGGCTTTGTTCTTTGCCCTGTTTCGAACGGAAGGGTGAGCGCGCAGGATTGCCGGGCCGCGACCCGGGGGGAAGAAGGATCGGCCAGGCCGTGGCTTTTCTCTTTATTCACACGACGTTTTGAATGAGTTCGTATGTCGCGGGGTGGCGCACATTTTACGGGGGAGGAACTGGAGCGTGTCCTGGCTCAGTACAACCTCGGCCGCGTTCAGGAGACACATACTCTGGCCACGGGCAACCGACGCTCGCCCAAGAAAATCCTGGTGACGGAACGAGGCACGTTTGTGCTGAAGCGGCGGGCGCGGGGCAAGGACGACATGTATCACGTGGCTTTTGCGCACAGCATTCAAACCTTTCTGCAGAAGAAGGGTTTTGCGGTTTCGCCTCTGGCGGCGACGCACGATAATACGACGGTGCTGCGCCTCGACGGACACACGTACGAGCTTTTTCATTTTGTGCCCGGTTCGCGTTTCGACGGATCGGTCGAGGCGGTGCGCGACGCGGGGCGGCAGTTGGCGCGTATGCACGAGTACTTCGACGATTTTGCCTGCGGGTGGCAGCCGTTGAAGCTGACCTATCATGATTCGTTTTCGGTGCGCAGCCACTTGCGGACGATCGGATCCGAACAAGGCCCCCACACACCGGGGAAAGGCTGGGGCGCATGTGCTTCGGCACTGTCCGCTTTTTACAACGCGGCGAGCGGCTGCGTCAATGGTTTGGGATTCAATGCCTGGCCGCACCAGATCGTACACGGCGACTGGCACCCGGGAAACATGCTGTTTGCCGAGGGCAAGGTGACGTGCGTGCTGGATTTCGACTCGGCGAAGATGGCGCCCATGGTGACGGATGTGGCCAACGGAACACTTCAGTTTTCGATTGTGGGCGGACGAGCCAATCCCGCGGAATGGCCGGACCATCTGGATCGGGAGAAGCTGCGGGCGTTTGTTTCGGGCTATATCAACAGGCGGCCCCTGGAGGAGGCCATGCTGCGGTCGCTTCCGGATTTGATGGTTGAGATACTGGTCGCGGAGGCCGTGACGCCGATTGCGGCGACCGGCTATTTCGGGCATTTGTCCGGCCTGGATTTTTTGAAAATGATACTTCGCAAATGCCGCTGGATCGACGATAATCGAGCAATCCTGTTGGACGATGTATTTGCGAAAGGATGAGCAATGACCAGAGGGGCGACGAATACAAAATCCCGCATCCTTCAGACGGCACGGACGCTTTACAGCACGCACGGCTGTGATACGACAACGCTGGAGGACATTATCACGGCGGCGGGGATTACCAAGGGAGCGTTTTATCATTACTTCAAGAGCAAGGAATCGCTATGCGAAGCGGTGATGGACCAGGTGATTGAAGATTACCGGCATTTGGCGGCCAACCTCGACACGTCCGCCGAACCGATCGAGCAGCTCAAGCAGATGGTCATGAATCTGGCCCGCCTGAACGCCTCGGGGGAGTGGGTGAATTGCCGCTTGATTCTGCGGCTGTCGGCCGACTGCCATGGGTCTCATCCCCAGGTGCAGCGGCGGCTTCGGGAATTCTGGCGATGGGAGACGGGGTTCTTTGAAGAGTTAATCGAAAGGTGCACCGCGGCCGGACAGTTGAGCAAGCGGATGGACGTGCAGACGCAGACGCGTTTGCTGCTGGCGGTGATGGCGGGGGCCATTATGTTGGACCGCATGGAACCGTCAGAGTCGGTTTTTGCAGCGCGGCTTTGCGAGAGAGTAATCGATGTGCTGTGTGCAAGCTGAAATGTGGCCTGCCGATACCGGTGAGATCAAAAAGGGCGTCGCGATGAGAACAGCGACGCCCTTTTCTTTGTGAACAAGATGCGCGTCAAAGCAGTCTGATTTTAATGTTGCGGAACGCGGTTTCCTTGGGGTGGTCCTGAAGAAGGATGAAGCCCTTCTCAATTGTTCCGAACTGGTCAACGTCCTTGAATTTGCTCTTTGCCTTCGCCTGCTGGAATGCGTCACTGAGACGGTCGAATTCGAGAACCAGTCGGCCGTTGAGCCAGTGCTGGACTTTTCCGTTCTTGCTGACGATGCCGGCCGTGTTCCATTGGCCCACGGGTTTGGGATGAACGCCGTTGGGCGCGAACAGTTCATAGGCCGCTCCAAGCGACGTGTTGGCTGACACCTCCCTGCCGGCCGTATCATACAACTGGTATTCGACACCGAGCACGGTGCCCTTCTGCAGCAGTTCGGGCATGACGAAATACTTAATGCCGCTGTTGCCGCCGGGGCTCAGGCGGAAGTCGACCTGAAGTTCGAAGTTGGCGTACTGATCCAGCGTGACGATGTCGCCGGCCCCGCCCTGCGTGCTGCCTCCGGGATTGACGATGATCATGCCGTCGCGGATCACCCAGCCGCGCTCGGGAAAGCGGTCGGATCGCGTGGACCGCCAGCCGGCTGACGTCTTGCCGTCGAAGAGAAGCTTCCAGCCATCAGCCTTTTCGGCATCGGTCAGTACGTTGGGGGTATCGGCGGTTTCGTTGAGCGGAACAATCCAGATGTTGCGGAATCGCACTTTGTTGCCGTGGTTCTGAAGAAGGATTGGACCTGCCGACGGTGCCTCCGGACTCCCCCCGCCGGTCTTGTTTGGAATCTCAAAATGGTCGTGGATCAGGATGCCGTTCTGATAGACCGTAATGCGGGCGTTCTCAACTTTTTTGTTGCCCTGCCACTTTGCCGCGGTGAAGAGAATATCGTACGACTGCCATTCGCCCGGCTTCTTGCAGACGTTCTTGTCAGGGGCTTTGGTCAAATAGATGGCTCCGCAATCCTGATGCTTTGATTCGAGTCCATAGGAGTCGAGTATCTGCACTTCGTAGCGTTTCTGAATGTAAACGCCGGAATTGCCGCGGCCCTGGCCCGTGGCGTTGGTCAGTGGAACGTTGAATTCGACGTGCAGCCGGAAGTCGCGGAAGTCGCGGCGGGTCTGAATGCTGCCCTTGTCGAGGGCGACTTCGAGGATGCCGTCGGCAATGTTCCACTGGGCAGGCCTGTTGTCGCCGGCGGTCCACTGCGACAGGTCGGTTCCGTCGAAAAGCACGATGGCGTCTTCGGCCGGTTCGAGGCCAAGACCTGTTCCAATGGCAGCATAAGAAGCGGCGGCAAGCACAAGCATTCCCGCGGCAAATGCGAAATTCTTCATCGTTGGTTCCCTCTCTCTGTCGAATGTTTGACCGGCACCGGCGGCCGGCGGCATTACAGATATGAATAAAGAAAGGGCCCGAACCCCGGGGGATTCGGACCCTTTTGTTGCTTTGTTACATCAGACCTTTTCCGGCACGATGTACGGCTTTCTGTAGTTGCGTGTGAGCAGTTTGTCGGCCTCGGCATCGTTGACGAACTTCTCTTTCTTACCGTCGAAGATAAGCTGACGGCCGGTGCGATAGGAGATGTTCGCCAGGTGAGGCAAACAGGTCGACAGGTGACCGACCTCGATATCGCAGGTGAGGTTTTCGCGTTTGCCGGTGCGGAGGGCGTAGATGAAGTTGGCATAATGTCCATCGCCGCCGGCGCCGCCCAGGTCCATCGGATCGGCATATGCCTCGGCCTGCTGCGAACTCGGGCCGGGCTCGTTCTTGCGGCCCATGAAGGTCTTCCAGGTGCTGCCGTCGAGGTGCATCCAGCCTTCGGTGCCGTAAAACAGGTTGCCAATCTTGATCTCGTTTTCGCCGTTGGTGTACAGGCCGCGGGTGCAGAACTCGAGGATCGTGCCGTCGGCATATTCGAACATCGACGTCTGCGTGTTCGGTGTTTCCTGCGAGCAGACTTCGCCGAACTTGTAATACCCGCCAAAAGAGCTGATGCGGACGGGATGCTCTTCCTTGCCAAGGCCCCAGCGGGCGACGTCGAACTGATGCGGCCCCTGATTGCCGGTGTCGCCGTTCCCTGTATTCCAGTGCCAATGCCAGTTGTAGTGGGCTTTGCCTTGATTATAAGGATAAAATTCAGCGGGTCCGACCCAGGCGTCCCAATGCAGGCCCTTGGGGACGGGACTGTCAGGGAACTTGCCGAAGGAGTCACGCGGCTTGAAGCAGAGGCCGCGGGCCATATAAATCTTGCCGAGTCCGCCGTCGGCCATGAACTTCATGGCGGCGCGAACATTCTTGATGCTGCGGTTCTGGAAGCCGACCTCGACGATGCGATCGTACTTGCGGGCGGCTTCGATCATCTTGCGGCCTTCGAAGACATTGTGGGAGGAGGGCTTTTCGACATAGACATGCTTGCCGGCCTGGCAGGCCCAGATGGTGCCCAGGGCGTGCCAGTGGTTCGGCGTGGCGATAGCGATGGCGTCAATATCCTTCATCTCAAATATCTTGCGACAGTCCCATTCGGTCTTGGGCTTGTTGCCGAACTTCTTCTCGACTTCGGCGGCCCTTCGGTTCAGGATGTTCTCATCGACATCACAGAGTGCGGCAATGCGGATGCCCTGGATCTTGCCGAAGCCGTCGATGAGGTTGTTTCCCCGGCCGTTGATGCCGATGACGGCCATGTTGATCTGCTCATTGGCGCCGAGAACCGTTCCCGTGCCTAACGAGGCGGCGGCGATGACGCCTCCGGCGACTTTGGAGCTTCGCGACAGGAATTCTCTTCGAGAGATTGCATTTCGTTCGGAAGGCATTGCTTTCCTCCTTTGCATTAAACGATTACCATTATACAGTTATTTGAGGCCGGTGCGGATTACGCCCCGCCGTATCGCAAATCAGACAGAACTTTTATCATAGTAGGTCAAATAACGATTGTCAAGGCGAATTCCTTCGACGCCCGGGGGCATTTTCTTCACGACACGGGTTTTCGGTCGTTCTCACCGTCGGTAAAGACGAGCGGACAAGGCAATTTATTGCTTGACAGAAACGTCCTTATTATGGAAACTGGTGTCATTGGCGGCAACAGGCCATAATGCACAAGCAATATCCTGCAACGGGCTACCGTTGGGGTCAGCACGTTCATGTTTTCGGAAGGAGAGTCCATATCATGAAAAGCAATCATACCCGAAGAGACTTTCTGCGGGCCGCAAGCGTGGGCGCGGCCTCGATGGCTGTAGCGGGAGAGACTTTCGCCCAGGCCCAGACGCGTACGCCGGCATCCCGGCCGGCGAGGACGGCGCCAACGCCGGTCCGCGGGCCCATCGAGCGGAAGTTCGAACTGGGCATGGCGTCGTATACGCTGAGGAAGTACAACCTCGACGAGACCATCGCCATGACCAAACGCGTTGGACTGAAGCATATCGCGCTGAAGGACTTTCACCTGCCGATGAACGCCAGCACCGAAGAAATCAAGGCTGCAGCAGCCAAGGTCAAGGCGGCCGGGCTGAATCTGTACGGCTGCGGCGTGGTCTACATGCGGAACGAGGCCGATGTGAACCGGGCCTTTGAGTACGCCAAGACGGCAGGCATGACCACCATCATCGGCGTGCCCAATCATGACCTGCTGCCGCTGGTCGACAAGAAGGTCAAGGAGTACGATATCGCGGTGGCGATTCACAACCACGGACCAGGGGACAAGGTGTATCCGACCCCGGAGAGCATATACGAGAAGGTTAAAGGTCTGGATGCCCGAATCGGACTGTGCATGGACATCGGGCATACGGTGCGGATCGGCGAAGACCCGGTGCGCGACACGATGCGGTTCGCTGACCGGATGCTGGACGTGCATATTAAGGACGTCACCGCCGCCGAGGCCAAGGGCAGCACAGTGGAGATCGGACGAGGCGTCATCGACATCCCCGCCTTCATTCGCGCTTTGCTTCGTATCGGCTACGCCAAATACGTTTCGTTCGAGTACGAGAAAGACGAGAACGACCCGTTGGCGGGGCTCGCCGAGTCGGTGGGCTACGTTCAGGGAGTCATGGCGACGGTTCAGAACCCGGGCTTCGGCAGGCCCACTGTGCCGTCCATACCGCAACCCGCAAGAACCCTGTAAGAAACCTCAGAGAACGAAGGGGCACCGTGATGAAGCAGACATTTGTGACGGCTTTGCTGTTGACGGTCTCGGCGGCTTGCTTGGCCGCCGAAGGGCCGGCGAAAGTCTTCCGCCTCGGAATAATCGGGCTGGACACCTCGCACGTACCGGCATTTACGAAGCAGATCAATGACCCAAAGAACGGCTACTCCTGTCGCGTGGTAGCGGGGTATCCGGGCGGTTCGCCTGACGTGGTAAGTTCGTGGAGTCGGGTCAAGAACTACACGGCACAGCTTCGGGATGAATTCGGCGTTGAGATTGTGGATTCTATCGAAATACTGTGCACGAAGGTCGACGGCGTGCTGCTCGAAAGCGTGGACGGCCGCCCGCACCTGGCCCAGGCAAGACCGGTGATCGCGGCGAAAAAGCCGCTGTTCATCGACAAGCCGATGGCCGCAAGCCTTGCGGACGTGATCGCTATTTTCGATCTGGCGCGCGCCAACGGCGTGCCCTGCTGGTCGAGTTCATCGCTTCGCTACTGCGAAGGGATTCACGGAATGCGCGACAACAGCGAAGTGGGCAAGGTGATCGGCTGTGATGCATTCGGTCCATGCTCGCTGGAGCCGCACCACCCGGACCTCTACTGGTACGGCGTCCACGGAGTAGAGATACTGTTTACGATCATGGGGCCGGGGTGCCAGACCGTGCGGCGGGTGCAGACTGACAGCACCGAGCACGTCGTGGGCGTATGGCAGGACGGCCGGGTCGGGACGTTCCGCGGCATTAAGAGCGGCAAGAGCGATTACGGGGCGATGGTCTACGGAGCCAAGAAGGTCACCGCCACCGGCAAGTATTCGGGATACGGCGCACTGGTGGAGGAGATCGTTAAGTTCTTCGAGACAGGCAAGCCGCCGGTGCCCGAGGCCGAGACCATTGAAATCTTCGCATTTATGACGGCTGCGGATGTATCGAAGGCCCAGGGAGGCGCGGCGGTGTCGATCGCGTCGGTCATGAAAGAGGCGAAGGCACAACTCAAATAAAGGCATACAACTTGTGATTTACGGACAGGAGACGTTCGAATCAAGGAAAGGATCTGATTATGGTGAAGCAGTGCTTTGTGACAGCAACCGCTGTGGTGCTGGCGGCAACAGTATCGTCATGCGTTGAGGCCCAGATGAGCAGCAAAGGATTTCAAAAAACCAAAGGGCAAGTAAAGCTGGTTACGGTCGACCCGGGGCATTTTCATGCGGCACTGGTGCAGAAGAAGATGTATGACCGGATTTCGCCGACGGTTCACGTGTTTGCTCCGGCAGGTTCGGACGTGCAGGATCATCTCAATCGCATTGACGGGTACAACACCCGCGCCGAAGATCCGACGCAGTGGAAAGAGGTGGTCTATACGGGTCCTGACTTCCTGGAGCGGATGCTGAGCACCAAACCCGGCAACGTGGTAGTGCTCTCGGGCAATAACTCCAAGAAGACCGAGTACATCAAAGCGAGCGTGGACGCGGGGCTGAATGTGCTTTCGGACAAGCCGATGTGTATTACGCCGGACAAGTTCGAACTGCTGAAGGCGGCGTTTGCGTCTGCGGAGGCCAACGGCGTGCTGCTGTATGACATCATGACGGAGCGGTCCGAGATCACGACGATTCTGCAAAAGGAGCTTGCTAACAACGCGGAGGTCTTCGGCAGGCTGCGGAAGGGAACGCCGGACGATCCGGCGATCGTAAAGGAAAGCGTACACCATTTCTTCAAGTACGTTTCGGGTAATCCGATCAAGCGGCCGGGCTGGTATTTCGATACGACCCAGCAAGGCGAGGGGATCGTGGACGTGACGACGCATCTTGTGGATCTGGTCATGTGGGGTGCGTTCCCGGAGCAGGTTATCGATTACCAGAAGGACATTCAGATGCTGCGGGCGCGGCGGTGGCCGACCATGCTGACGAAGGAACAGTACGCCAAAGTGACGCGGCTGGAAGACTTTCCGCCGTACCTGAAGGATCGGCTCAACGCCGAGGGGGTACTTCCCTGCTACGCCAATGGCGAGATGATTTATGCAATCAAGGGGGTAAGCACGAGGATTTCGGTGGTTTGGGATTTCGAGGCCCCTGAAGGAACGCAGGACACGCACTACTCGGTCATGAAAGGAACCCGGTGCAATCTGGTGATCCGCCAGGGTAAGGAACAGAACTACCGTCCGGAGTTATATGTTGAGCCGGTCGGCGGCTCAAACGACGCGGTTTTCGCCAAGACGCTGGTGGCGGCGGTGGACGAGCTGAAGGCAGCATACCCGGGGGTAAAGCTGCAGCGGCAAAACGGAAGCTGGCTGGTTTCGATCCCCGAAACGTACCGAATCGGCCATGAGGCGCATTTCGGCCAGGTGACGGACCGCTACCTGCAGTACCTTGCCGACGGCAAACTGCCGGCCTGGGAAGTGCCGAATATGATCGCCAAGTATTACGTGACGACAGCGGCTTTACAGATGGCGACCGAATAAGAAAGGGGCAAAGGATGAAAAGCATGTACGCAGTACTGTGTCTGGGTGCGGTGGTTCTGGCGGCGGCCTGCGGCGGCGCCACAGCCGCGGACTCCCCGGCGAAGGTCAGTTTCGTCGAGGGCGACAAGAAGATCGACGTGATGATCGGCGGCAAGTTGTTCACGAGCTACATGTTCGACGAGAAGCTGACCAAGCCGGTGCTGTACCCGCTGGTGACACCGTCGGGCGTCAAGGTCAACCGCGGCTTCCCGTTCGAGAAGGTGCAGGGCGAGACGACGGACCATCCGCACCACATCGGCATCTTTTTCACGTATGACGAGGTCAACGGCGAAGGGTTCTGGAATAACACGACTTCGCCGCCGCAGATCCAGCACGTGAAGGTCACGAAGATGCTGCCGGGCGATGGTAAGGGTGAATTGTGCACCGTGATGAACTGGGCCGGTAAGAATGGCGTGCTGCTCGAAGAGAAGCGCACGATGGTCTTCTCGGTGCAGCCGGGACAGTACGAAATCGATTTTAGCATTGATCTGACCGCCAAGGACAGGAAGGTCGAATTCGGCGATACAAAGGAAGGGATGTTTGCGATCCGAACCGCCCAGTGGCTTCGCGAAAAGGATGGAACGGGGCGGTATTTCAGTTCCGAGGGCGGAAAGAAGTCGGGCGATATCTGGGGCACACGGGCCCGTTGGGTCGCACTGGAAGGTGAAAAGGACGGCAAGACCCTGGGCATCGCGATACTGAACCATGCCCCGAGCACCAACTATCCGACGTTCTGGCACGCGCGGGATTACGGACTGTTTGCAGCGAATCCTCTGGGGCAGTTGGCGTTCGAGAAGGGACGCAAGGCGGCCAATCCGACGGCGCTTGCCCTGACATTGGAACCGGGACAGAGTGCTCACTTCAACTTTCACGTGGTGATCTACGAAGGGCCGCGTTCGGCGGAGCAGCTCGAACTCCTTTTTGCCAAGCGGTCGAAATAGCTAAATTCTTTATGAAGCCATGTCATGGCCTGTCCCGGTTGGGCAGGCCTTTTTCTTGCGCTGGTGAACCTGTAGCGGGCGAACGCACGATAACACCGGCCGAATTCGGCGGCGTTTGGTCGACAACGGCTGATTAGAAGGGGTTCTGCTTGCCAAATGCGGGGAGTATGTTATGATAACCCGTCTGATCATACGGGTTGCCAGGTATATGTACAACCATGTGGGAGTTTCGATTGCACACTATTGAAGACCTGATGCGTCTGGGCAAAGAACTTAATGCGCCTGTGGAGGCGATGGAGGATGTTTCGCTGCTTGCCGAACCGGTGCGCGTGAGCGGATTAACCCTGCCGAATTCGCTGGCCGTCCATCCGATGGAGGGCTGCGATGGCGATGCGGAGGGTCGGCCGGAGCCGCTGACGTTTCGCCGCTACGAGCGTTTCGCCGCGGGCGGCGCGGGGCTGATCTGGGCGGAGGCGATTGCCGTCGCACCGGAGGGCCGGGCCAATCCGCGGCAGCTTTGGCTGAACGCGGAAAGCAAAGACCGCTTTGCGACCATGCTGCGACGCGCCCGCAAGGCGGCCCAGTGCAACGGCCCCGACCATCGGCCTGTTATCGTGGCACAGCTTACTCACTCGGGCCGGTACAGCAAGCCGCAAGGTGCGGCCCACCCGCTGATCGGGCAGCGTGATCCTTATCGCGATCCGCTCAAACCGCAGTTGGCGCCTGACATGCACGCGGCCAGTGCCCTGCCGGCCGACTGGTCGACGGTGACGGATGCGTATCTGGATGAATTGCAGGCCGCGTACGTGGCGGCCGCACGCCTGGCCTTCGAAGTAGGCTTCGATGCCGTGGACATCAAGTCGTGTCACGGATACCTGATTAATGAACTGCTGGCGTGTCGGCAGCGCGAGGGTCGATATGGCGGGTCGTTCGAAAATCGCACGCGGTTCCTGTTGGAGGTGATCGATCGCGTCCACGGCGAGCTCGGAGCCGACAAGCCGGTCTTCGTGCGGTTGGGCGTATACGATGCGATCCCATTTCCGTACGGCTGGGGTGTGAGCGAGAAGGATTATATGACGCCCGACCTCAGCGAGCCAAAGAAGCTGATCGGCCTGCTGCGCGGGCGCGGCGTTAAGATGATCAACGTGACCATCGCCAATCCGTACTACAATCCGCACTTCGGCCGGCCGTTCAACGAGCCGGTCACGGGCGGCTATGCGTCCCCGGAACACCCGCTGGTCGGCGTGAGCCGGTTGATTCGGCTGACGGGAGAGATACAGCAGGCATTCGCCGACGTGGCGATCGTGGGCACCGGCTACAGTTGGCTTCGGACGCTCATGCCGCACGTTGCGGCGGCGACGAAGGCGGCCGGCAAGGCGACTGTGATCGGTGCGGGGCGACTGGGGTTTGCGTATCCCGAGTTCGCCCGGGACATCGTGCAGAAGGGCCGGCTGGCGCCGGAGAAGGTGTGCGTCGGCTGCAGCGCCTGCACGCAGATCATGCGGGACGGCGGCAAGGCAGGCTGCGTCGTACGCGACAACGCGGTTTACGGGCCAATCTTTCGCAGGGGCCGCATGAGCAATCGCGAACACTTGTCGCGGCTGGCGGCGGCCTGTACACAGTGCCAGGAGCCGAGCTGCCAGTTGGCGTGCCCGGCGGGAATCGATATCCGGAACTTCATCCGCCTATTCCTCGACGGCGACGACAGGGCCGCCTATGCAGTGATCCGCAAGTCCAACGTCTTGCCGGAAGTCTGTGCGTGGCTGTGCCCGGTGGAACAGCAGTGCCAGGGCGGCTGCCTTCAGCACTTCATCGGCGATGCCGCCCTGCCGATTGCCGACATTCAGCGATACCTGGCCGAACAGGCGAACGAGAAGGGCTGGTCGCAGCTTCAGATTCCCAGCCAGTGCAGCGGCCGGACGGTTGCCGTCGTGGGCGCGGGTCCGGCGGGTCTGGCGGCGGCAGCGGTGCTGTTAGAGCGAGGGCATAGGGTGACTCTCTTTGACAGGGCCGACGAGTTGGGTGGCATTGTCCGGTCGATGATTCCGGCGGATCGCCAGGAGAGGGTGCTGTCCCACGAAATTTCGGCAGTGTTCAAGGACGTCAGCGGCGAACGGCTGACGCTCCGGCTGGGTACGACGCTGGGACGGGATTTCAATCTGGATATGATCATGGCTGAGGGCGTCGATGCGGTTTTCATCGGGACGGGTCTGCCGAAGTCCATCGAAGCGGGGCATATGAAAGCCGACGGCGTTTACAGTGCGGGCGAGTTCCTCGGCGGGGCCAAACGCGGCGAAGCGATTGCGGTCACAGGCAAGCGCGTAGCCGTCGTAGGAGGAGGCAACACGGCGATGGATGCCGCCGTGACGGCCGCACAGTGCGGGGCGCAAGACGTGTACGTCGTTTACAGGCGGGGCTTCGGGGAAATGCCGGCATGGGATGCGGAGCGCAACCGCGCGCTGGCCGCAGGGGTGAATTTTCTGATCCTGACGGCCGTGCAGGGTCTGCATTGTGAGAACGGGCGTCTGCGGGGTATAGCGCTTTGTCCGACCACACTCGGCGAACCGGATGCGTCGGGTCGCCGCCGGCCCGAGCCCGTCGCGTCGAGCACGTATGAACTGGCGATGGACGTGGTTATCGAGGCTATCGGCCAGAAAGCGGACGACGACATGGGGGACGTTTTCTGCGGGGTGGAGACCGCAAATGGGCTCATCCGAACACGGCCGAATTCATTCGCCACGTCGAGGCCCGGCGTGTTTGCGGGAGGGGACATCGTTCGCGGGGCCGCTACCGTTGTCAGCGCCGTCGCCGACGGCATGAAGGCGGCCAATGAGATTGACACATTTTTACAGCAGCAGTGAGAGGATAGTGCGATGACGGAGCGATTGGCGGCGATAGTAACGGGAGCGAGCAGAGGCATCGGCAAGGCCATTGCTTTAGGGCTGGCCCGGGCGGGATACGATCTGGTGATCAGCCACTTCGATTTTACGCCGACCGGTGCAGCGGACGAATCGGCGGCATTGGAGACGCAGCGGGCTCTTGTCGAATCAGGCGCGGCCTGCCGCATGGTTCGCAGCGACATCAGCAAGGCCGCCGACCGGGACAGACTGGTGCAGCTTGCCGAAGAGGCGTTCGGCCGATGCGACATGCTGGTCAACAATGCGGGGGTCGCCCCGACCAAACGCGCGGATATCCTGGAGGCGAGCGAGGAGAGCTTCGAACGGCTCATGGCGATCAACCTGAAGGGGCCGTACTTTCTGACTCAGAAGACGGCCAACTGGATGGTGCGGCAGATGCAGGCCAACCCGGAGCGGCGGTGCCGCATCGTGAATATCTCATCGATCTCGGCGTATACCAGCAGTCCGGGACGCGGAGAGTATTGCATCAGCAAGGCGGGCGTAAGCATGATGACGAAGCTGTACGCAGATCGCCTGGCGGAGTTCGGCATCGGCGTATTCGAGATTCGGCCCGGCATTATCGCAACGGATATGACGGCCGTGGTGCAGGACAAATATGACAAGATGATCGCAGAAGGCCTGACGCCTATAAAACGCTGGGGCAGGCCGGACGACATCGCGCGGGCGGTTGCGGCGATCGCCGAGGGACGACTGGATTTTTCGACCGGACAGGTGATCAACGTCGACGGCGGCTTTCACCTGCGGCGGCTGTAAGGAGACGATCTATGGATATGAAGACCACGCTGACGACGATTATCCGCGACGGGTTTATTCTCGTGTTCAACGAGGACAAGCTGGACATCGTCAAGACAGCCGAAGCCCTCATGAAGGCGGGCATCGGCAATATGGAGGTCACGTGCCGGATTCAAAAACCGCTCGAAAAGCTGACGCGGCTGCGCACCGCGCTGCCGGAGTTCTGCGCCGGGGCCGCCAGTCTGATCGATTTCGAGGGCGTGCTGCACGCGTACAACCGGGCACACACGGCAGATCCGCTGCCGTCGGTGCGTCAGGTCGTTGATGCCGGGGCAAGCTATCTCGTGTCCGCGGCTAATTTCAGCGACGAAAGTTTCAGGGCGTTTCATGGCCGAGTACCGATGATTCCCGGATGTGCAGGCACGAGCGAAATTCTGAAGCAGTATGCGATGGGCGCCAACCTCTGCAAAATTTTCCCGGCCAAAGAACTGGGCGGGCCGGCGTTCGTCAAAGCCATCGATCCGGCGATCCACAAGATGATCAGCCTTGTGCCGACCGGCGGTACGACTGCCGCGAACATAGGCGAGTACATCGATGCGGGCGTGCTGGTCGTGGGCGGCTCGTTCAGCATGATTGACAAGCCAGTGCTCAAACGGATCATCGACGAACAGGACTACGCATTGCTGAGCGACCAACTCCGCCGAGCCAAGGAACTGATCGACACCGAGCGGGCGAAAAAGTGGCCGCAACTGAATTTCGCCGATGCCGACCTCGAAACCATCAGCCGCGTCACCTCGCGAAACTTCAACCTCTAACGGATAACGCTTCATGAAAACACGACAAATCGCCAACCAGACCATCTCCGTCCATAGTTACAATACCCTTATCGTGGGCGCGGGCGCCGCAGGCATGAACTGTGCGGTGCACCTGTATGAATTCCTGTCGGACCGCGGCATCGCCGACGCACAGGACCGTATCGCGGTGGTCACCGGCGGCATTGCGCTGGGGGCGTCACGGATGAGCGGCTCGGACAAGCAGACCTACTACAAGATGGGCACCAGCCCCGAGACCGCCGACAGCGCCGAAGACTTCGCCCGCAGCCTCACGGCCGCGGGGTGCTGCCACGCGGACCTGGCGCTGGCCGAGGGTATCGGCTCCCTTCGCGAGTTCTATCACCTCGTCCGGGCGGGCGTACCCTTCCCGCACGATGCGATGGGCAGCTTCATCGGCTACAAGACCGACCACGACCCCTTCGAGCGGGCCACCTCCGCCGGGCCGAAGACGAGCAAGTTCATGAGCGAGTGCCTTCAGCGGCAGGTGGAGCGTTACGGAATCGGCATTTTCGATTGCCACGATGCGGCACACCTGCTGACGGCGGGTGCGGGCGCCGACAAGCGGATCGCCGGCGTGGTCACCCTCGACAAAAAGCGGCTGACCGACAGCGATTATGGATTGAACGTATTCTGTTGCGAAAACCTGGTCCTCGCAGCCGGCGGCCCGGGCGAGCTTTACGAAACAAGCGTCTACCCGCGGGGTCAGGTGGGCATTCACGGCCTGGCACTTGCGGCCGGCCTTGCCGCCGAGAACCTTACCGAATCGCAGTTCGGCCTGGCAAGCACCAAATTTCGCTGGAATGTCTCGGGCACCTACATGCAGGCAATTCCCCGAATCTTCAGCACCGACGCCGACGGCAAGGACGAGCGGGATTTTCTGACCGGCTTTTTTCCAACGATGAGCCGCATGGCGACGAATATTTTTCTCAAGGGGTACCAGTGGCCTTTCGATCCGCAGCGGATCAGCGGCCTCCAGTCGTCGCTTGTCGACATCCTCGTCTTTAATGAAACACAGAAAGGCCGCCGGGTCTACATGGACTTTCTGAAGAATCCGGTCGGCAGCGGTGCAATGCGGCCGTTCGACGCACAGGACCTGGACGATGAGGCCCTCACCTATCTGACACGGGCGGGTGCGCTTCAGCAGACCCCCATCGAGCGGCTGGCGCACATGAACCCCCCCGCCATCGACATCTATAAGGAAAACGGCATCAATCTGTATTCCGAGCCGCTGGAGATCGCCGTCTGCGCACAGCACAACAACGGCGGCTTTGCCGTTAACCGCTGGTGGGAATCAACGATTCCGCAGACCTTCGTCATCGGCGAGATGGCCGGCACTCATGGCGTCAAGCGGCCCGGCGGCTCAGCTCTCAACGCGGGCCAGACCGGTGGACTCCGCGCCGCCGAGTACATCGCCAACGTATACGCGGCGGATGTGCCGGACAGCGGCCGCCATGACGAGGCGATTGGGGCGCAGGTTGCTGAACTGATCGACACATTGGACGCAATGCATAATCCAAAAGCCTCATCCCCAAAGGACGTGCTGTCGACAATCCGGCGGCGAATGACCGCCTCCGGCGGGCATATACGCC
Source organism: Phycisphaerae bacterium (assembly GCA_014859965.1). GTDB lineage: Bacteria > Planctomycetota > Phycisphaerae > Sedimentisphaerales > Anaerohalosphaeraceae > JACZKQ01. The sequence goes on along the minus strand of JACZKQ010000131.1, from coordinate 19,896 downwards.
AACTGGATGATGCTCATGCGGCACTGGCCGACGCGCTGGCGCTGTACCGACAACTGAATGAGAAGGGTTTCAGCCTGAAAGATGCAGGCGATATTCTATCAGCAATCCAGGCAAAGCACCTTGCGCTGGCGAGCGTAGCCTTCCTCAAGGCTATTGTGGAATTGCTCTTCCAGGGCAGCGGCTCACGCGGTTCGCATCTGGTGCTCGACGCTGACGGTGTCGAGATCCACACCGACGTCACGGACGCCAGGAGCGGTAAGCCCCTGCGGTTCAAGCCGGAAAACGAAGCCCTTCGCAACGTGATTCTGCAAGTCGCTTATGACGGCAAAGCAGCCGACCTGTTCACGTGCCGCAACATCGAGGTACGCAAGTCTCCCAGCGAGCGCAAAGCCTTCGAGCCGGCATGGGAAGACTATCGTTTAGGCCGTATCTACGAACAATAGGTCCGCAGAGTAAGCACCGCCTACGACCGGTCCCGGCCCACATGCAGGGTGCGCCGTATAATTCCTACCACGATCACTATCGCGACGAAGGCCACGAGCAGGCCGATGCCCCGCTTGCCCAGTTTATCCCATAGCGACCACACCGCCCCAAACGCAGCCAGGCCGGACGCAATTGCCATAAGGATGTTCCAGGTCCATCGCTTGAGGCCTCGCGGCATGTCGCTGCCGAGCAGGCTCCGTGAGTTCATCATCAGGTAAAACGTGAAATACGCAATAGGCAATATCATCATGCCGAAGACGAAGGCGGGCACCGCGAGCCAGAATTGCGCCTTTCCACCGGTCCACAGAAACGGTCCCAGGGCACCTACCGCCGGCATCAGGCTGCCGAAGCGGTAAGCCCATCCTTTTGATTGCAGGCCGAACATCTCGCAGAAGACGAATCCCTGGATGAGCATCATGATAATAATCGATGAAACGCCCATACCCACCACGCCGATGCCGAAGGCGTAGTGTGCGATTGCTGCACCCGTAAGGGGCGTCAGTGAATCCGCCAGGTTGAACGCGTCTCGCCGCACCAACATAGCGGCCATGCGTTTGTCCGCCTCGGGCAAAGCCGCGATGCGGTCCGCCTTTTCCGCCGGCGTCAGAGCGCCAAACGCCTCCTCGCCGATTTCGAACTTGATCCGCGCGCCCGCATTGGCGTTGTAATTGCCGACGAGGTTTTTCGGCGCCTGCACCCCGTCATCGAGCAGCCCTCGCGCCGGCTGCGTGTGGAACTGCGACGCCGAGGCGATCAGAACGCAGCTCGTCGCAAGGATGAACGGCACGAACATGCCGACTGAAAGATCGAAAATCGCCAGTCCCCTGAAGTCCCGGTTCCAGCCCCGTTTGAGCAGCGCGTATGGCATAAGAAAAGTCATATTGATTCCGACAGCCGACGAGACGGCGGTGATCATCACCGCCCGCTGGTCACTGACAATCGCGCTGGCCCAAAAGGCGCGGAACCGTTCGTCGACCTGATCGATGAAAGGCGCAAACGTATCGGCGGGCGAACTCAGCAATCCGAAATCGGGCACAAACCCGCGGAGAATCTCACCCCACCTGAGGCCTTCGGCGGCAAAACTCAATTTCACCACGACCCCGAAAAAGCAAAGCACAACGAGACCGACCATCCCCTTGAGAATGATTTCGAAGAACCGGACGCCCCTGCTGCCCTTGTCGTAAAACCACACAATAAAAATGCACACCGCCAGAATGACGCCGCAGACAATCGCCTTTGCGGGCATTTCCGCCATCACGTCCGGCCCGACAACCTCCGGCAGCAGATTCTGCCGCACCGCCGCCGTCGCCAGGCTGAACTGCGGCATCGCGAACACCATATTAGCAATCAACGTCGCAATCGCCCAGCTCCAGCCCAACATCGGATTGACGTGGCGGTTGATCGCGCCGAAAGGCCGCTGATTGGTCGACAATGTCACATAGCCGATGGCCCCCAACATCACAATGCCGGCGATAATCGCTACCGGCTGGAGCCAGAGCATGCTGAAGCCCCCCAACACGCCAAGATAGAGACTGCTCGCCAGTGAGGCCCCACCCAATGTGATCGCCCCCTGCAGCCAGCCCGGGCCCGAGAGCCTGAAGTACGCCAGAAACGTCGCCAGCTTGCCTTTTTGTTCGGCCGCCAGGATCATCTGACGGTCGCGGTCAACAGCACTGCCTTCACCGATCGTATGCGAAGCCGATTGATCGCCCATCCGTTCTCCTTCGATTTGGCGTCATGGAATCTGTGTTTCGACAATGAGTCAGGTATTGTACCGCCAACGCGAGCGCACGCCAAGTGTGTTTGATGAAGAAATCACCCGTCTCTGCGCCTTGACCTGCTCCCAATTCACGCCGCGACTGCCCGGATCGGCAATCGGCTCCGCCTGCATGTACGAAGCCGCAAGCACAAGCAAGGTGATTCGCACCGACCACTTCATCATCGCACCTTCCGCACGTAGGTCTAATTGAGCTGCACCTTCACGACGCCCTCGGCGCCCTTGTCAAGCGCAAATGACCCGCTCAGCCCGCGGCCGGGAATCGTCACCTTGTAGTCGCCGTAGAAACCACGCACGCGCGTCCTGCCGCTCTCCCCCACCGTCGCGCCGGCAACCGTCCACCACTTGCCTCTGATCAGGTCCTTCAGCGCATGGTACATCGGCTTCGGCGTCATATCGTCGCGGAGAAAACCCGCCGGGGCCTGCTGCCAGGCGCCCTGATCGCTGAAGTCCCACCACGTAATCGCCTCAACCGCCGGATGCGAGAACAGCACCGTGTAGAATTCAACCGCGCCTTTGGCCTGTAGTGCTTCACCTTCAGGTGTGGTTTTCCAACCCTCATTTGTCTTGGGCCCCGAAACCAGCGTCGTCTCGGTAAAATGCAGCGGCACATTAAATTGCGAATACATCTCGCATACATCCCACGTGCGTTTGGCCCCCCAGTAGCCGCCGTGCATGTGCGACTGGATGCCAATCACGTCATACATCGCCTTGCCGTCTTGATCGACCAGTTCCTTGATCACCAAGTCGATATACGCCTGGTCCGTGCGATAGTCATTAATCAGTAACGTCGCCTCCGGATTGGCCTTTCTCGCCTCTCGGAAGGCCTGCCGCACGTATTCCCCCACGCCCATCTGCTTGATCATGGCACTCAGTTTCGGCGCTCTTTGCAGCGTCTCGGCCCGGTCATAGTGCGTCGCCTCATTGACCACATCCCAGATATCGATATCCCCCTCGAACATGTCAACGCATCGGCCGATCCGGGCCATCTGCAGCTTCGTCACCTCTGCCGAGTCGTCCGGCAACCATCCCGGATCCACGTAATTCCATGCCAAAGGATGTCCTTTGGTCGTTATGTCGTTCGCCTTGCACCACTGGACAATGGCGGAAGTCCGCTCGTCCATCGGCCGGCCCTGCGTGCGCTCGTAAGTCCACCAATAAAACGGAAGCGTTGCAAAATTGAGCAGCTCGGAGAAATGTTTTGCGTATGCGGCATTATCCTCCGGCGTGCGGCAGCCGTGCAATTTGAAGATATTACAGCCGAAAAGAAACGCATGACGGGTCTGCTCAATTTTGACGGCAGTCCCCTCCTTGATCGCCGCCCCGTCCGGACCGACGAGCACAAGGGTTATCTCGCCCATGCGGTGCTTCTCTATGCGGCTGTCGGCCTGCTTCAGGATCTCATCCTCGCTCAGAGCAAAGCACGCCGAGCAAAGACACACAACCATTGCGATGGCAAAACAAAAGATACTTCTCACCTGGATCTCCTTGCATATTTCAGATTAGTACTTTCCGGTGATTATACCGAATCGCAACCCGTCTCGCAAATGCCGTAACCCGTCCTCAGAACGCAGATTCCACGTGCCGGGCGCCGCTGGTAATACCCGTGCAAGCCGTGGAGAAACGCCGGAATCACTACCGGACAGCGTGCGCCTGAACAGGCACGAGGCCCGCCACAAAGCGGAACAGGCCGACGTTAACGCGTCGGCTCCTCCCTCAAAAGCTGCCGTATGTCAAAGCGATAATACTTCTGCCGCCATGCCGGACTGGCGTCCGCGGCCGCGTTAGCCACATAGATCACCCCGTCCGCCGGAGCCATGAGTGCATTGTGCAGGTTCGATTTCATCGCCACGGGCGCATCCATGAGTCGAATCGCCGACTCCTCCGTGAATGTCCCCCGTCCTTCGGCGGCGAGCCGCGCAAGATGGCCATACCGATCCCCCGCCGACATGAGCACCGTGTCCGCCACGGGCGTCGGCAGCAGCGGGTGCGCCTCGCCGGGCCGGATGACCTCAATCTTCTCCGGCACCGCCTTGATCCCAACGGCCGAGTCGGCCCGCGCATCGGCGATCACGTAGTAATACTCGCACGTCCGCGGGTTGTCCTGAAAAACCCCGATCGCCTCATCCAAAGTGCGTGCATCCTCCAGCACCATCCGCACCAGAAACGACATCGGAATGCCATCCCACCAGCCAACGCCGCCGCCGCCCATTTCGCCGATGCTGATCTGCTCCATGTTCATGCCCGTAACCGACCCGATGAAGCCGGCGTACGAGACGTTCACAAAAGGGATGCCGCCGTCGGGCTCCTGAATGATCAGCACCGCGTGATCCTGCAGCTTGAGTTCCACCCCGTAATCGAGCACCCGGCCGTGATACAGCTTGCCCGTGGCCGTCGCCTTCGACAACAGAGCAAAGCCGCTGCAGTGCATCACCTCCGGTATGAGATTCGCCGCACGCACCTTCCATTCGGGCAGTCCGGCCGCCTCCGCCAGCGCCTTCATCTCCTCGCTGAATCGCTCAGGCACCTTCTTTTCGAATACACCCAGCAGCACGCTGGCAACGGCGGCCCGGGCAATCTTGAATCCGCCCACCTCCACGCCGCCGCCGGGCCCGTCAGCCAGCAGAAATTCAACATTGGCGCACACCGCATCCTTCAGCAATGCCCCGTGCTGGGCCCCCATCTCCTGCGGCGTGCCCTTCAGGTGCAGCACGCGATAGCCGTCCACCGTCTCCAGATAACCCTTGCCGTGCCGGGCGACCAGCTTGCGGTCCGCCGCCCCGACGGGCGCAGCGAAAGCCAAAACGCTGAAAATGACGCACAAAATTGCGGACGTGAATCTGGTGTTCATAAGAGACCTCCTTCTTTTAGTCTGCACTCCTCGGCTTCCCCGCGCCGACCTGCCGCAATACTAACCTGCCCGGCTCTGCATTGCAACAGGACACTTGAAAAAACACGGCCGACCTGGTATTCTAATCTCTGCGTCCGCCTTCGAGCGGCATTAGGAAAAAGGAGCGGCCCATGGCGCATAAACGGCATTTAAATCGTCGGGACATACTGAAAGGCTTGTCGGCAGGTTTCGCTGCCGCGGCGCTGGGCGGCGGCAAACTCCTGCACGCCGACCAACCGGCGGCCGTCCAGAACCCTCTCGCCAAGACTGGCGGCGGCCTCTACGTTAACGCGGCCGGCCCGGCGAAGGTCAGCCTCGTCAAGGGCAGCGATCGCCGCGAGATTGTCGCCCGCGCACTCGACAACATCAAAGACGACGTCCTCGCCGGCCTCCGCAACCGCAAGGTCCTCATCAAGCCCAACATGGTGCAGACCAACCGCCCCCTTTGCGCCACCCACGTCGATGCCGTCCGGGCCATCCTCGACTTCCTGACTCCACACGTCAAAGAGACGATCCTGATCGGTGAATCCACCGCTTCCCGCGACGGCACCTTCGAAGGCTACAAGAACTACGGCTATCTGGCGCTCGAAAAAGAATACAACGTCAAGCTGGTGGACCTGAACACGATGCCGTTCGTCTACCGCTACGTCTTCGGAAATGAAAACCGCCCCATACCCATCCGCATCATCTCCACCTTCCTGGACCCGGACCTCTATATCGTCTCCGCCGCCGCCCTCAAGACCCACGACCGCGTGCTCGCCACGCTGTCGCTGAAGAACGTCCTGCTGGCAGCGCCGCTCAACGACGGCAAGAACGACAAGGGCCTCACCCACACGCAGGACCGCTTCCAGGTCAATTCCGTGCTGCACTATAACATGTTTCACCTGGCCCAGGAAATCTGGCCCGACCTGGCGGTCATCGACGGCTTCGAAGGCATGGAAGGCAACGGCCCCGTCGGCGGAACCCCGGTCGATTCGCGCGTCGCGGTGGCAAGTGTCGACCCCTTAGCCGCCGACGTCACAGCGATGCGCGTCATGGGCTTCGACCCGAAACGCATTCTCTACATGACCAGCATGGCCGAAGCCGGCATGGGCCAGGGCGACTACGAAAAAATCGCCCTGCTCGGCACGCCGCTCGAACAGTGCCTCTGCAAATTCAAACCCGCCAGACAAATGATCGAGCCTTATGGCTTTTCCTGACCCAGGGCCCGTGCAAGCTCATGGATCCGTCACGGAAAAACGAAATGCTCGCTGTGTACAAGCACAGTATTAATTGCCTGCACCCGGACCGGACGCAGCGATCCTGTCGGCACGAAATACAACCGTCAGCTTCTGCCCCTTTTCAAAATCACCCCTGATCGGAATCTCCTCCCCACGGTTGGCCTTCATCGGCAATAACTTGTCTCTGACCGCAGCGAGTATGAAATTGTCCGTGATTACGGGCTTCATCGCCCCACCCTCAATCACACGCACATTCTCGATTCGATGCGGCAGCAGGTGAACCAAGGGCCGATTGTCCCAGTCGCCCCGCTCATTGGCCGTGACCGTAAAAGTATACACGCCGTCCTCCTCCTGCAGTTCCTGCGTCCAGGGCAAGCGGCGTTTTGGCATGCGTGCCTCCCATGCCGGATCGCCGTAGAGAACCACCACGTCCCGGTCGCCGCGCAGTCCCCGCCGCGGATCGCTATCCGTATTCAGACCGCGCTTCTCCAACTCATACACAAGCGCCTGGTTATTCACATAGTTGGCCTCGGCCAGCGTGAACCGCCCCGCCTGAAGTTCTGAGAAATAATCCTTCACCCCCCAGCCGCCGTACCCATATCCGGTGGGTATGGTATAGCCGACGAATTGATAGACGCCGCCGCTGTGCATCATCGCAAGCGCCAAGCACTGGCGGTCCGGAATGTGGGCGATCAGGCAGTTGCCGATCCCCATGAAAACCTTCGGATTCGCCGAGCGAATATCGAAACGACGCCCCTCCGTATCAAGGCCGTACCACTGCCCGTTCTCGCAGCGAAACGATCCGTTCCTGTAGCTGTACCCGATCTGCCAGTCGCGCTCCGTCGCATGCCCGCTGGTGATAAACACGTCCGGCGCGTACGTATTCAGCGCCTCCGCCAGCCTGGCCGTCGTATCCACAGGACACGGTTTCGCCAGAGTTTCACCGCCCGCGGCCTTCTCCACCACCGTTCCCGCCGCAAGTTCATTGTACATCCGCCCCTCATCATAACCGTCGACCTGCGCGCCGACGGTCGCCGAAAGCGCCCGCCGCACCGCCAGCGGCTCCTTATGCCTGGCGATCCGCAGCGCATCGGCGGCATCATAACCCGTCACGATCCCCCATATCGCATCCGTGTACGGATCGTCATCCAGCCCGCGCATAAGCCGCTGAACCCGCCCAACAAACTCACGCGTCACCTCTTCCGGCCGTCCGACAAAACAGGCATATCTCGGAAACAGCCGCCTCAAGTCGCCAAGCGTCCCTTCGACGGCCTCCTCGTAAACGATAATCGAAGCGGCATGTTTGGCTTTAAGGGCGTCAGCCACCGCCCTCCACTCGGGTTGGGCGTATGTCCGCTCGTGCACAACAACAGCGTAACCCCACCCCTCGGGCTCACCGCCGCTGACAATGGCGCTGCTCAGGACCAGCATTGCAGCCGCTGCTGAGAAGGCACGCCTCGCCATTGCCGCTCTCACTGTCTTTCCAGCCTGACGTAATCCAGTCCCGCCATGTATCCCTTGACTGCGCGGGCGTTGGCCCCGGTGATTTCCATCCGGATCACATGGTCGCCCTTACTAAGCTCAAAGGTCCCCATGTCCAGTTCGCCCGTCGCGACGACGCCGTTGTTGAAGAAATCGAACGGGCTGCCCGCCGCGTTCTTGCCGTCCAGCGAAATCTTCACAATGCCGTAATCGACCGCTTTGGTCAGTTGCATCTTGACCTTATACCGCCCGGACTCGGCCACCGGCAGGGCCAATTCGACCACGTCGCCGGGCCTGCCGCCCGTCCACCACAATTGCGCCTCGCCGCTCCATACCTCGCCGAAACCGGTCATGTCCTGCACATTGAGATTGCCGCCGGTCTTCCTGAGCACCTTGAGTTTCTCACCCTCGATAGCACCCTTCACGGCAAACACGTAAATCGGTCCCCAGTACCCCTTCCGCTCGCTGACCGCCACCGGCCGGTAGTGGTCAACGCCCTGCTTATCCAGGTACCAATAGGAAGTGCACGCATACAGCGTCGGACGGCTGTTCAGATAGTATTTCTCAATCGCCCCCTCGAACGAGGTGGTAAACGGCACATTATCGCTCACATGCCAGCGATTGACCGAAATATGCCCCTTGTTGTTCATACTGATCGTCTGGTTGTGGTAGCAGTTGGTGAACAGCGTCGGATCGCACCACGCATACCCGAAATAATCCTCGCTGCCGGTGCCGAACGTCGAAGGAAACTTTTCGCCGTCGATGAAGAACTTCTCGTCCCCCTCGCCCCACCAGCTTCCCCGCGGATTCCACACATGGAGCATCACGCCGCAGAACCGTCCGCGTCCCTGCGTCTTCAGCATCGTCCAGTCAATCGCCCGCTTCGGATCAAGGTCCATGTCCCGATGCCACTTCGCATGAAACCGCCCCAACTGTTCGATCGGCCGCTGAAGCGGTACAACCCGCGACCCGAACTCAATCCGACGCTCCTGATCCCCGTCATTGCCGATCTCAATCACCGCCCCATTGCCGAACGGCATATACCATCGGCTGTAATATCCCGCCTCCGTCATGCCCAACGGAAACGACCGGTACAGATTCTCGCCGGCCGCGGTGCCGAAGAAGTCACCTAACGGCGCCCACACGCTCGGCGTCGTCTCGCCATCCCAGTACATCGCAATCGTCAACTCGCGCAGCACGTCCACGTCGCCGGGCTTCTCCGGCAGTTCCGGCTTCACAAACAGGCTCGTGATCGCCTGTGCACCGTCAAGTTTCAGAACCTGCACCTTTTGCCCCGCACCGACAGTCACACTCTGCCTCTGTCGCGAACCCCGTCTGCGCGGTGTCTCGGCAGTCAACAGGGCGTTAGCCCGATCCAGCGCCTCACTCTCGGCATCCGTCAGCTTCATGCTGAACGTCGGCAGCTTGGTACCCTTCGGATATTTGGTGTAGGTAAAATGATAGTACCTCCCCCAGTTCTTCTCCGCCACAATCTTGCACGACTTCTGAAAGGGAATCGGCGTGTAGTTGTTCAGCCCCTGCGCCACCTTGTGCACCAGCGCCGGCCGCGTAAAGGGCTCCGTGCTGAGGTCGAAGTAAGCTTTAAAAGGCAGATCAACGGCGGGCGTCTCACCGCCGTCCAGGTAAATCTTCACATGCCCTGGCCCGTCCTGCGCCGACCATATCCGCCAGATCACCGCCGGCCCCTCGATCTCCGCAAAGACCTCCAAATCTCCCTCCCTGCGAATAATCCCCGGACCATCATCGTTGGCATCCCATCCGACGTACCTGTCAGCCGCCGCATCATACTTGCTCGCCCGATCGTAACTCGACCACTGCTCGCACCTTTCGCCGTCGGCCGGCAGCACCGCCAGCCGCTCCAGGTCCGTCAAATGCCCGATCAGGTCGACATAAGTGAATGCCTCCGCCCAAACCGCACCCGCGGCAGCCAGCACGACAACTGCACAAAGAAATGCTCTTCCGCTCATCTCAAACACCTCCAAAATGTTGATGATTTCACAGCGGCGACCCTTGCGGCCGCCCTTTCCTGCACCTCATCAGGATACCACAGCACCCGCCCGAACACAACCTAATTGAGCCACGGGCTTTCGTTCAGCAGCCGTGCGCTTTCAGGGGCCCAGCGGATCCGCTCGCTGGCAAAAGCCGTCCCGTTCTCCGTCAGCATGAAAAGACGGTTAATCCGATCGAAACCCCGCTCCATGATGCACTCCTTATCGCCCGAATGATTCAGCCCGAACGCATGCCCCAACTCGTGCAGGCAGGCCCCGAGCCCCGTAGCGAAATTCGCCCAGAACGTCTTGCGAAACGCGCTGTCGTCAAGCAGCCCGTAATCCGACATGTGCCGCTGGTCCGTAAAGCAGCCCGGAATGTCCGCCACCGTCTGCGGCCAGGCGTGCAGACCGCCCGAGCCGAACAGCGCCAGCGACCCGCCGCCCAGCGCCGTGTGCGCGTAGGCCTTATCGGCGCCCGCGTCGTACCGCGTCATCTGCATAATCGCCATGGTTCGGCCCACATCGCCGTGTTGATTCAACTGATGATACAGCTTGCGCCATATTTGAAGGCCCGTCATCTGGTGGGCCTCGCTCATCGACAGATCGCTGCGATGAATCACCGTCTCCACGTCCCCGACGACATCGCGAAGCAGCCGAAAGGTCTTCCGCCCGTAGCCCGCCTCGTACATCAGCTCCGCCGTCGCCGTCTGCAGCATCAATCCGGCCAGCGCAATCCGCTCTTGCGCGCAGGCCATATCGCAGGATTCCCCGGGCGGCGCCTGAAAGCTCCCGTCCGAATCCGCCGCGATCACGTACACCATCCGCACAAACGGTCCCGCACGCCGGGGCTGGTATGTTACGTTGAGCCAGCGAATCGGGCCGCCGTCGACCGACAGTTGAATGTCGTTGCGTCCCCGCTGAAGCATGACAAGCGCCTTGAAGCGTTTGTGCACGATGGGCCACGACGTCCGCGCCGAGCCAAGCGACACCACGACCTGATCGCCGCCGTTCGCCGCCACCGATCCCCTGATCAGCAGCAGTTGATAATCCACCGTCTCGCCGTCGACCAGATTCTCGATACGGATCTCTTGCGGCGCAGCCTCGGCCCGGGCGGCAAAACCAACACACAAAGCCATGCAACACAGCAGCGCCCGCGGTCCCGGCGCCTGCACACTTATTGATTTCACAATTGGGGTTCCTACAGCAAAACAGCCATCACACAATGCACAGACTGCCCAGCATACAAAAACCCCATGGATTTTGCAAGTGCTGACCGCCCCCGGCACGGCCGCACCCCTCCCGCAAAACCGCAATTTCGAACGCGCGGAGGCCCCAGCAGTGTTTCTATCGGAATATCATTTGGCGTCTGCTTTGAAACGCCCGGAGCGGATCGCGCATCAACCCTGGACGCGCTGCTTTTCAAACAGCTTCAAACACTCGCCGGCGGTGTCGCGCAGCGGTGTCGCACCCGATTCGGCGGCGCGCTGGAGTCTCCGCCGTATATCCACCCGGCCGCGAACGCCCGGCGAGCCGCTGAGCCGCAAAATAGTGGCCGCCGCGGCGCGCCGCAGGCTCACTATCTCACTGCCCATCGCCTCCACAAGCGCATCGACCGCCCACGGCATATCCATCCCCTTCTTCAGAACGACGTCGCCCAGGTGACCGTCGTGCATGAACTGCATTTCCGAAATAAGCCGCGCCGCATCCAGATGCGTGGGAAGCGCCGCGCCGAGAATCTCCGCATACATATCGATATAGTCGTGCAGGAGCCGCAGCCAGCGGTGGTCCGTATGGAACGCATTGAAACACATATCCTGATAGCGCAGCCGCTTCGGCTGGCCGTCCGACCCCGCGTACCTGCGCCGCCGGTCGTGATAGTAAATCTCCACGCCGTCCAGCAAAGCCTCCAGCAGCGCTTCTCCGTTGAATCCCGTGAACTTGATGCCGTTGGTCGGATGCGCCGTGTCGCCGAAGTCCTTGTCGCAAACGGTCCGCTGCAAGCCGTCCTGATGGTGCGCGATCACCGGCGTACCGCCGGCGTGGGCCTCCTGCTGGCTGATGCCGCACGGCTCCCCCACCTGGCCGCCCGACGGCATGACAAAGTACTGACTGCCGATGTACAGGTTGCGATAAAGAGAAGGCGGCAGCGCCCCCTGGGGCAGGTAGGCGAAGCGCCCCTTCAGGTCCTCCCGCCCGGCGATCCGGTGGAAATGCATATCGAAACGCCGACCGTCGGGACTGTCCTCCACCCGCCCGCAAATCACGAATTGAACCCGCGGATCACACGACAGAAAATATTCCAGCATGGTCGGACCGTTCATGTTCCACGGCTCATAACGCACGTACCGCGCGCCGTAAGCCGCATACACCTTCCAGTCCACCAGCAGCTCGAAACCCTTCTGCTGGCTGATCCGGTGCAGCATGCCGAAGATCACATGATTCGTCGCCGCGTCGTCCGGCGTAAGACGAATCCGCGGATCGCTCTGCAGGAGCAGTTTGGCGCTGCCCTTGCGCTCCAGGCAGATCCTGAACAGCCGCCGCCGCGCCCGGTTGTCGTAGGTCTCCAGAATGCTCCGCTTCGTTCCGAACCAGAACCGCTGCCGCGCCGCCATATTGAAGCCGTTGCGGCGGGCGAAAAAACGCCCGTGACGCGCCTTCTCCGTGAACAGACGCGCGTGGCCGAACAGCCAGGGCTCATCCAGAATGCGCTGGCGCATCGCCTTGCTGACCGTCCCGACAAACTGCGACGTCATCAGCATGACGTGCATCAGGTCCAGTTCGTGACCGCTGTGGCTCTCCGGATTGAACGCGACCTGCCAGTGAAACGCCGGATCCAGCCCGATCACACGGCAGTAATAATCCCGCTTCGCCGGATTGTACTCATCCAGCACGATACTGTAGGCCGGATGCGGATTGTGCATCATGCTGCACGCCTGGGTGGCGGCGAAATGCGGGTCCTCACGGTATTGGCTCCAGTGCGTAAGATACGCCCCCACCAGCCACGTCGGCCATTCGTTCATCTGGATAATAGCCGGATAGTAGTTGTAGCAGCGCAGCGCCTCCAGCGCCCCCTGCGACAAAAGCCGCGCGCGGCGCAGCTTATCCTCGGAGGTCGATCCCCCATAGGGCCGATCAAAGTACTTGGCGTTTTCGAGATACAGCACGTCCACCCGCGAACGCTTGCCGTGCGTCACACGCGTCAGACGCGACCGCAGGAGATTGACCACTTCGGGCATCGGATCGATTCCGATCGTCTGCGTCGAATCGTCGAACGAAGGGAACTGCACGCTGAAGCTGTGGCCCTCGTACCGCGGATTGAACCCGGCGATAATACCCTCCCGGTCGCATTCGTACAGCGGCGTCACGATAACCACGTGAAAACCCAGTTCGCTGAGCACGTCGGCGATGTCGGTCGTATAGATGCCGACGCCGCCCGCCGAACCGCTGAATCGCGACTCGGGCGACACCAGCGCCAGCGTACCGATATTGAGCGACTGAAGCACGCTGACCGCGGCCCGAACGGTTTCGGCGTCCAGGGCCTCCGTTTCGTTGACGGCGATCCGCAGAAGAAATTCGACCACCTTCGACCGGTCGGCCTCCGCCTCGCTGATTTCCGCCAGCAGCAGCGCCAACTCACCGATGCCTAACCGGCGATAGCGATTGAGCCACGCAACGGTCATCGTGAACAGCTCGGCAAACCGCTCGAACCGCCCCTTCTCGGCGATGGCCTGACGGAACGCAAGCGCAATGTAAGAGTGCTTCACGCGATCATCTTTGCCGTATCGGAAATACCGCACGAAGGAATCCGGTATGATGTTCTTCTCGTGAACAGCATGATCGCGATAAATAATCTCATAGACCCGCGACGACACGGGGGCAAGGACCCCGCCGAATCCCAACTGCGTCAGTTCTTCGCCGGACCAGTACTCCCTCCGACCCCGGCGCATCCGCCCTTCCACATTGTTGTACCGTTCGCGAAATTCGTAGACCGCATCCACCTGAAGTTTTTCCAGGGCCGGCCGGCATTCCGAGAAACGCACCGGAAAATTGAACTCCCGCATCACCGCCTGCTGCCCCTGTCCGACCGGGTTGGGGAAATTAAAAACGCAGAGAAAACGCTGATCCTGGTGCGAGCGGATAAACGCCGCAATCCGGTCGTTGTTCGTGGGGACCGGATGGATCATCCCCTTCGTCAGCGCCGGATGGGCGTCCACGAAGTTGTACAGCGCACGCAAATACGCACCCACCCCCCGCAGCAGCGGGTAAGCCGAAAGGATCGCCTCGCGCGACCGCGACTCCTCGGCCCACGGGTGAGTGAACCGGTTGTTGACCCAGTGTTTCCAGCACTCGTTATACGCCATGTCGAAGCGCTTGTGATACGACCCCACCCGCTCGTCCGGGAGCCGGCTGATATGGTACATGAGCGGGCCGCAGCTGCTGAACACCAGAAACGCCGCCGCCGGCCAGATCATGTTCTGGTAATTACTCGCCGGCGCCTCCTCGTCGTGCGTGTTAAACAGCGACAGCGTCTGCCCCCCGCACTGCCCCAGCACGCGCGCCACGTACGCCAGATTGTCGTTGAGCCCCATAAACGCGTCGACCGGCTGACCGCTGCGCATGTTTTCGAGATTCTTGATAATCGCGTTATAAGGGATCGTCCCCGATTTGATCATCCGGGCCTCGTTGCCGTGCCACTGCTCGCTGTACGCCAGCAGCGCCTGCGGCACGCTCTTCTGCACCCGGTAGCAGATGTACAGCATGGCGATGTTCGGCTCCCACGTGCCGCGCAAGTCCATCGGCTCAAAACCCGGCGTGACCACCTGCCCCAATGTGCGAGGCAGACCGCCCAGACTCTCGTCCACCGGAAAAACAGTATCGAAGCCGTGTCCCACGTCAAAACGCAGGCCGAACCCGAGACGAGTAAGGTCCTCGCACAGCACCGCAAGACGCTCGACGTTTTCGAAGTCCCGCATATTCACCATGAAGCTGTCGCGCCACTCATCCCATTCGCCGTCCCAACCCGCACGGCGAGCAAGCCGCCCCTCCGAGTCGGCGATATAAACCGGCATATCGTAAGGGTACTCCGCGTTGGCCCGCGAGAAATGCGACACCACGTCCAGCAGCACCTTCATGCCCAATTCTTTGGCCTTCGCCTGCAATCGCAGCAGCCCTTCGAGCCCCCCCATATCCCGCCGCACCGTTCTGCCGTCCCAGATGGAAAACACCGACGGATCGGGCCCTGCTTCGCCCGCCCAGCCCAACTCCAGCGCCCCCAGCGGATAAATCCGCGTGTAGCCTTCCGCCCGTATCGCCGGCAGCTGCGCCGCCAGGTCGTCGAAGGTGCCGTAGACGTACGCCCCCGCCGCGTCCCGCACCGGCGACCAATCTGCGTCCAGCTTCAGATTGAACGTGTCGCAGTAGAAGCTCAGCACCCGCTGGCCCCGCTCGTCGGCCACCGATTTGAGAAGGCCCTGGGCGCGCGAATCGAACTTCTCATAATGCCAGGTCTTTCCGCCGTCGTGCGATATCTGCACCGCATAATGAATCCAGCCTGTCCGACGGGGAAGCAGTGTCCGGTAGACAAGCTGCGTAGCGTGGCTCGCCGGCGTATCGAGTTCCATCGCCACCGGCTTCTTGCGATGCCCATTAATCGCCCACTGCACACGCGCCGCCATGTTGTCTCGGGCAATGCGATACGGCTTCTGAATCTGCACCTGAACGCACACGGGCTCGCCCCGAAAAATGCTGCGGTTGACCCGCGACGGGGGAAAAGAGGCCGGCCTTTCCGTCAGCACGTCCTCAAGGATTTTCCCGACCCGAAGATCCACCGCGCGGCTGATATCCCGCCGGTTGCGATGCCAGTAATAGAGCGCCGCATAGAGCAGACGCAGCGAAGAACCGTTCGGCTGATGATGACGAATCCTGTCCGCCAGATCGTCGACCGCCGTATTGACGGTGTGCAGATCCTCCGACTGGAGCATCCGACTCAGCGCTTCGAACGAATAATCCTTGCTCTGAAGTTTCAACTGCTCCAGCCACGGTCCGATGTAATGGCCGTGATCGTGAAACAGGTCCGTGCGAACATCCTGATAAAACATCGAGGCGCACGCCGCCGCGCCGGACCAGGCATCCCGCCTGTCCGCACGGCACACACGCGCCGCCTTGAGGACCTGCCGCCCCAGACGATAGACGAAAACGGCCGAATTTTCTTCCACGAAAAAATGCCGAAACGCCGCGATCCGCCGCACAACAGCCTCGGGCGACAAGCCGCATTCGGCCGCAAACAGCCCCGCATAACGCAGCAGCACTTCCCGTGCCGTGCTCCTGGCCCGAGGACCCGGCCGGGCAGTTACAGCAAGAATGCGCCGGGTGCCCGCCTGCTCGCCGAACCACTTCCAGAATCGCTCCAGCAGCAGCAGCGTCTGGACCTCCCGCAATTCCGCCAGCCACAGCCGCCCCTCCGCACCGAAATCGTCGTGCCGCAGCCGTTGCATCGCCGATTGCAGAAGTTCCGGATGCGCACCGACAAAATGCAGGTTCTCCAACCGCACCTGGCTGATATGACACAACGGATGACACAGGTGGTAAAAAGCCCGCTCGATGTTCGCCACGAGAAAATCGCATGCTGCATCGCCGTCGCCGTCGGCGGCGACCAAAAGACGCCGGTTTAACAGAATGTCGTGCGGCCGCAGCCTGACCGGCACATCCTCCGAATCGCCCACGCGCAGACATACCCGTTTGCCGACAAGATTATAGTAGAAATCTCGCGAGTACTCGCGGATCAGGTCCATTGTTCGTCCAAGGCAGTCCCCCAGCGTCTGTGCCGACGGCTGCCCAAGGCGATCCAACAAGGCGTATCCATCTTCGAACAGGCTCTTTCCACGCCAGTCAAAACGGAATCTTACGACCGTATCCATGCCGTTTCCTTATGGTCACCGCACTCATATTCAAGGTTGTCGCGCCCGGAAGAGCAGTCGTCCAATCCGGCCAACGGCATTACTGTATACCATTTGTCCCGCCCGAACAAGTGATAAAGACAGCCTCATGTACAAACAATCTGCACAAGCCGGGCGCAAAAATGCTTGATGATTTAACGGACGTGACGTGTCTTCGCGAGAAAACACGATAATGCATTACGTGAAAATCGCCTCCACCCCCCCCGGGCAGGCTTTAGTCGCTGAACTGAGGCAGGTCGTAAACGCCGGACGGAATAGCTGCAAGTCGGTCCAGTATGTCATCCTCTGTCAACTGGAACAGAGAGTCAATCGTCACAAACAGGTTCTGATCGCCCGTTCTGCCTGTGGAATTGCGGAGCACTTGAACCTTGTCGCGTAGAACCTCCATTTCTTCGATCGCCTTCTCGAGCGCCTTTCGCCCCAGCGCCTTGGCCCGAGTGGCCTGTCGAACCTCCCAAACGTACATCGCTATGCCCATGAGATTGTCATGGTCCATTTCATCAGCTCCTAAACAAGCCTGTTGCCCCTGCATAATCAACGTTTCGGCATCTGGCAATATTGCAGTATTACGCACTCTTTTGCAGAAAGGGCTGATAAAAAGGCGATTATTAAGTAAAGTGCCGCGTTTTGAGACGAAAAACCTGTTTTGCTGCCACAAAAAAGGGCGTTTTGCACCCCCCTGGCCCCTTGCAAGCCGCCGATTTCACGGTAGCCCGGCAGCATTGAATAGTTAAAGGACCCCAAAACACAGACTATGCGCAAAGGTCCTGCTCCAAACCTGTAGTTGGAGGAGGAGGAGGAGTAACTACGTAATAGGTTCAAGCAGCACCTTTTATGTGCCTTCCAGAAGTGGAAGGACTTGAGGGACATGTAGCATACCGCCGACCCCCGATCCCGGCAAGGGAAAAAATCAAAAAAACTAAAAAAACGTGTGCGAGACCAAACTCTGGCGACATCGTGGCACGGGCATCCTGTCGGGGTTCACCCCCGCCCGGGTTTGCCGACGGGCCATGACATGCGCCCACCTGCGCACGCGCCGGGCGATGCGCATCGGCGCCTAAAAAACCTCCCTGCACGCACAGAACCGCCCCTGCGGCTGTGATTCCGCAATAACCTTCCGAACAACAATCACAAAGAAGCCCCGCACCGCAACCTGCGGACCGCTGTCGAGCCGCCGAAAAGTTGCCGCCGCCCTCTACGGAGCAACGATCCAGTAAACAGCTCCAATCAGCCCCGCCACCGCCAGCCAGGATCCGAAAAAGCCGGCCATGCCGACCAGGCTCGGCCTCGGAATCTCAAAATCCCTGCTGGCAATCAGAACCCGCCGCGGCGCAGGCTCCACCCCGGCCGGCAGCGTGAAGGCGGGCCCCTCAGGCTCGTCCTTGCCGATCGGCGTCCGCAGGCACGCATAAAGCCGCTCCAGTCGCTCCTCCGGAACACGCTTCGTCAAGAGACTCACCACCACAAGACCGACAAGCCCAGCAGAAAGGTAAATGATCATCTGCCACGGCAGGTGCAGCTTGCCCTCCCACACCATGAACGCCGGAAGCTTATCCGCAAACTGCGCGTTAAAGTCCCAAAGCACCACCTTCGCGCCTCGCACCGCAAAGTCAAGCTTGCCCGTAAACAGCCACGCCGCAAAGCTCATCAAGGTCCCCGCCCACGCGCCCGCAGCCGTCGCACGCCGCCAGAAAAGCCCCACCCAGAACGCGATCCCCATCATCGCCGCGATCTTCCAGAAAATCTCGATCATGTGCAGAATGCTCTCCGCCGTAACCGCAAACAGAATGCCGCCCAGAACCACCACCAGCGACGTCACCCGCCCCACCAGCACGTAATGTTTGTCCGGCCTGTCCTTCACCATGAACTTCTTATAGCAGTTCTCCGTGAACAGCCCCGCCGACGCCACCATGAACGCATCGCACGAACTCATGACCGACGCCAGCATGCTCGCAATAAACAGCCCGATCAAACCCGGCGCGATCGTCGGCAGCAGCTTGTGAGCCATCAGCCCGTAAGTCTGATCGATCTGCTCCTTCCGCAGCTCCGGCAGCACCGCAATCGCAAACAGCCCCGTGAACATCCACGCGACGATGCAGATCCGCTTCAAAAGCATGCCGCACGTCGTCCCGATGCGGCCTTCAATCTCCGTCCGCCCCGCCGCACAATTCGCCATCGTATGCGGCTGAGTCACCCAACCCACCAGCGCATTGAAAGAAACAATCGCCACGTAAAAAATCGTGATCCCACCCGGCGCAACCAGCTTCAGCATGTCCGCACTCGCAATCTGCTCCCGCAGACCGCTCATCCCGCCCGCCGCCGATACCGCAAACGGAATAATCATGAACGACAGGATAACCGTCAGCAACCCCTGCACCAGGTCCGTAAAAATCGCCGCCGCCATCCCGCCGGCAATCCCGTACGCCACAAACATAACTGTCATCGCCGCGATCGCCGCATACTGGTTGATCATCCCCCCGGTCACCGCCATCAGCATCGCGCTCGTCCCCTTGAGCATCATGCCGATAAAGAACGTCAGTTGCAGCAAGCCGATGGTGACGAACAGCATACTCACGCTCGGATTGTAGCGCATCTCGAAGTAATCCGCCGTCGTAACCGCCCGCATCCGCCGAAACACCGGCGCAATCAGCCAGTAAAACGGCGTCACAAACAGATACAGCCACTCGATCCATATCCCCGACACGCCCACCTTATACGTCTGCGCCGCAACCCCCACCGCCTGATCCGAATGCGTCCCCGTCCCAAACATGAAAAACATCATCATCCACTTGCCGAACTTCCGGTCGCCGATGAAGAAACTCGCCGCACTCTTGACCCGCCGCGCCGCCCACAGCCCGATCGCCGTAATCCCCACCAGATAAACAACAATGATCGCCCAGTCGAATGCCTGCACTCCGAACATCTGCCAACTCCTTACTGCCGCCGATGCGACCCTGCCGTTGTCATCTTCTCTCTAAACACACTGCCGACCCGCCGCGCGCCGCGCACACGCACCATCCGCACGCCGCCTCACCCCGCCTCCCCAAAGAAAAACCGCCGCCCCTCCTCATCATAC
>JACZKQ010000130.1 GCA_014859965.1 Phycisphaerae bacterium | reverse complement strand
GAATTATGACACGCAAGATCGTCGTTACATCGGCGCTGCCGTACGCAAACGGGCCTATACATATCGGACATTTGGTCGAGTATCTGCAGACGGATATCTGGGTGCGGTTTCAGAAGCTTTGCGGTAATGCGTGCTGGTATTTCTGTGCGGACGATACGCACGGCACGGCGATCATGATCCGGGCGCGGTCGGAGGGGATTACGCCGGAGGAATTGATCGGCCGGGTTCATGCCGAGCACACGCGGGACTTTGCGGGCTTTCTGGTGGAGTTCGACAACTACTACTCGACGCATTCGGAGGAGAACCGGCAGTTCAGTGAGCGGCTGTATACGTGCGCGCTGGAAAACGGCTCCATCGAGAAGCGCAGCGTGGAGCAGGCGTATTGTGAGAAGTGCGACATGTGGCTGCCGGACCGTTACATTCGCGGCGTGTGTCCGCGGTGCAAGGCGGAGAACCAGTACGGCGATAGCTGCGACGTGTGCGGGGGGACGCACCAGCCGACGGAGCTGATCAATCCGACGTGCGCCAATTGCGGCGCCACGCCGGTGCGGCGCAGCAGTATGCACTACTTCTTCAAACTCGGCGACTATGCCGACCGGCTGAGCGGCTTGATCGAGGGCGGGCATGTACACGCCTCGGTGATGAACAAGCTGGACGAGTGGTTCAAGACGGGTCTGAAGGACTGGGATATTTCGCGGGACGGGCCGTACTTCGGTTTCAAGATTCCCGGCGAGGACAACAAATTCTTCTATGTATGGCTGGATGCGCCGATCGGCTACATGGCCTCGTGCAAGAATTACTGCGACAGTCACGGGCTGGACTTCGACACGTTGTGGAACAGCGCCGATTATGAGCTGTACCATTTCATCGGCAAGGACATCATGTATTTTCATGCGCTGTTCTGGCCGGCGATGCTGATGAGCGCGGGGATGAAGACGGCGGATAAGCTTTTTGTGCACGGCTTCCTTACCGTGAACGGGCAGAAGATGAGCAAGAGCAAGGGCACGTTCATCAAGGCCGAGACTTATCTGAAGCACCTCGATCCGGAGTACCTGCGGTATTATTACGCCAGCAAGCTGTCCAGCGGCGTCGACGATATCGATTTGAACCTGGAAGACTTTGTTGTGAAGGTCAATTCGGATCTTGTGGGCAAGTTAGCCAACCTGGCGAGCCGGTCGGGGCCGATGCTGACGAAGAAATTGGACGGGCGGCTGGGCCGCCTGGATGCGCAGGGCCGGGCGCTGGTTGAAAAGCTGCAAGGCGCCAAGGAGCGGATCGTCGCCGATTATGAGGGGCTCAACTTTGCGTCGGCGATCCGAACGGTGGCGGCGCTGGCCGACGACGCCAACCGGTACGTCGACGAGAGGGCGCCGTGGACGACGATCAAGACCGATGCGGAACTGACGCGGACGACGCTGACGGCCGTGATCAATGCGGTGCGGATTTTGACGATTTATCTTAAGCCGGTGCTGCCGCGATACGCCGAGAAGATCGAACGCTTTTTGAAGGTCGAGCCGCTTACGTTTGCGGACGTGGAAGGGATTATGGAAGATCATACCATCGGGGAATTCGAGCGATTAGCCGAACGCGTGGAAAAGGAGAAGGTGGACGCCATGGTTGAGGAGAGCAGGAACAACGCCGCGCCGGCGGCGGCGCCAGCGACGCTGGATGAGCCGATCGCGCCGGAGTGTACGATTGAGGATTTCATCAAGGTCGATCTGCGGGTCGCTACGGTCGTGCTGGCCGAGCCCGTCGAGGGGGCGGACAAGCTGCTGCACCTGGAGCTGGATATTGGCGGGGTGCGGAAGAACGTGTTTGCGGGGATCGCCAAGGCGTACAGGCCGGAGGAGCTGGTGGGGCGGCAGGTGGTGTGCGTTGCGAATCTGAAGCCGCGGAAGATGAAGTTCGGCGTGTCGGAGGGGATGATCCTGGCGGCCGGGCCGGGGGGGAGCGAGGTGTTCTTGCTGGGCGTCGATAAGG
>JACZKQ010000129.1 GCA_014859965.1 Phycisphaerae bacterium | reverse complement strand
ACTTTTACTGTCGTGGACGGTCGGCGCGATCGCAACGGCGGCGACGTGGACAAACTCAATGACGGGAAGATGCCCACGGACGCGGATCAGCCGGGCGAGAATTTTTTCTTTGCCGCGGGCACGGGCGGCGGGCGGCTGCTGGCGGATCTGGGGGCGGCGGTTGAGATCAAGCAGGTGAACACGTACTCGTGGCATCCGAATACGCGCGGGCCGCAGGTTTACAAATTGTATGCGGGCAACGGGGGCGAGGGCTTCAATCCTCGGCCGGCGGGCGGTGTCGATCCGGCGACGTGCGGATGGAAGCTGGTTGCCGAGGTCGATACGCGGCCGCGGGAGGGCGTGGGCGGCGGGCAGTATGGCGTGAGCATTTCGGATTCGGCCGGCGTGATCGGTGCGTATCAGTTTCTGCTGTTCGACATCTCGGCGACGGAGCGGACGGACGGCTTCGGCAATACGTTCTTCAGTGAGATCGACGTGGTCGGATCGGGCGATGTCGTGCCGGCGGTGAGTGCGGTCGAGGGAATGGGCGCCGGGGGACGTTTGATTGTCGAGACGGAGGGCGGGTGTCAGATCGCCATCGACACGACGCAAACGCCGGACCTTTCGGAATGGGTGCAAAAGGAACTGGCGCCGGTGGTCAAGGTGTGGTATCCGAAGATTGTGAAGATGCTGCCGAGCGAGGGGTATGAGGCGCCGAAGCAGGTAAGCATTACGTTCAGCGCGAGTATGCAGGGCGTGGCGGCGGCGGGGGGGTCGCGGATAAGCTGTGCGGCGACCTGGTTCCGCGGGCAACTGCAGGGCGAGGCGAAGGGCGCGGTTGTGCACGAGCTGGTGCACGTGGTGCAGAATTACGGTCGGTCGCGGCAGGCGAATCCGAACCCGACGCGGACGCCGGGGTGGCTGGTCGAGGGGATCGCCGATTATATTCGGTGGTTCCTGTATGAGCCGCAGACGCGCGGGGCGGAGATCAGCGCGAGGAACCTTTCGCGGGCGAGCTATGACGCGAGCTATCGCACGAGTGCTAATTTTATTAACTGGGTGAGCGTGACGCACGACAAGGATATCGTGGTGAAGCTGAATGCGGCGGCGCGCGAGGGCCGGTATGACGCGGCGCTGTGGAAGACGTACACGGGGCAGACAGTGGAGGAGCTTGGCGAGGCATGGAAGAAGAGCCTGGCTGAGCAGATTGCCGCGGCAGCGAAGCTGAATACGCTGAGCGATGAGGAGAAAGCGGCGGGCTGGAAGCTGCTGTTTAATGGGCAGAACATGGACGGCTGGCACAACTTCAAGCGGAATGATATTCGTCCGGGGTGGCAGGTGAGGAACGGCGAGCTTGTTTGTGTGGACCCGCGGAATGCGGGCGATCTGTGCACGGACGAGCAATTCGACTGGTTCGAGCTGCAGATCGAGTACAGCATTTCCGAGGGCGGCAACAGCGGGATCATGTATCATGTGACGGACGAGGGCGGGGCCGCGTGGGCGACGGGGCCGGAGGTTCAGCTCGAAGATAATGAGAAGGCCGCCGACCCGGTGCGGTGCGGATGGCTGTATGCGCTTTATCAGCCGCCGACCGATCCTGCGACGGGCAAGCCGCTCGACGCGACGAAACCGGTGGGGCAGTGGAATCATATTCGGCTGCTCGTGAGCCCCGAGAAGTGCGAGCATGTTATCAACGGCGTGAAATACTTCGAGTACGTTCTGGGCAGCGACGACTTTAAGGAACGTGTTGCGAAGAGCAAGTTCGGCCGGATGCCGCTGTTCGCTAAGTCGGGGATCGGGTATCTCGCTCTGCAGGGCGACCACGGGCAGGTATCGTTCCGTAACATTAAGGTGCGGCCGATCAAGTGACGCGTGCGGCGCGCGCGAGCCGAGGGGCAAGGCGTGCCTCGCCCTTACAACACGGGCAAGATGTGCGTGCCATGGGTGTTGCTATTCTCGCACGCCGTGCGGCGCGGCGGAAGTGAAATGATTGACGGCGAATCGGCGGCCAGGTAAACTGTGCGTGTTGGGTCAGGTTCGGCTTCAGGTGTTTGCTGTAAAGCGGAGTATCGCATGGAGAACGGCAAGGCATACGTTTGTGATGATCGCAGCGGCGGGATCAGCAAAGAGGAATTGATGGCCGCTTTGCAGGAGGCCAACGAGGAGATCATCAGGCTTCACGCGCAGATCGACGAATACCAGTGGCTCGGGGAGGCCCTGCGACGGCGGACGATGGACCTGAGCGAGCGCACAAAGGAACTCGAGTGTCTGTACGACGTCGCCGATTGCCTGCGGGACCTCGACGTCGATCTGGCGACGATTCTGCATCGCATCGCGGAGATTATTCCAAAAGGGTACCAGCATCCCAGGGAGACGTGCGTGGCGGTTACCGTTTTGGGCCGAACGTTCTGTTCGCCGGGTTTTGTGCAGACGGCCTGCTGTCAGCATGCGAAGATCGTGGCGGGCGGTCGGCACATCGGCGATATCCATGCGTATGTTGCACCGCCGGGCAAGCCGGGGCAGGCGCCTGCGTTTCTGCCGGAAGAGGCGGAGATGCTCGATGCGCTGGCGGTGTGGATTGGAGAGGCGGTGGAACACCGCAGGTCGGGGTCTGACCCCTGTAACTCAAGGAGATCGGGATGAATCGTGTATACGTTGGTATTCTGACGGCTGCGGCTGTGCTGCAGGGGTCGTTTTGCGGGCTGCTTTATGCGGGCGAGGCGGAGGTCGACGCAATGATTCGCAAGCACCGCGTGGGGGCGCTGATCGTCGAGGCGGCGCCGGGTGCGAAAGTCAAGGTCGAGCAGGTCCGGCACGCGTTCTGGTTTGGGGCGGCGCTGGCGAACAGCGCGTTCGGGGGTCGGATGGACGCTGAGGCGGAAAGGCGATACAAGGAGACGTTTCTTGAAAACTTCAATGCCGCGGTGACGGAAAACGCGCTGAAGTGGCACGATATGGAGCCTCGGCAGGGGCAGGTGAACTATGCCGTTGTCGATGCGATGCTCGCCTGGTGCGACGCTCACGAGATTCCGCTGCGGGGCCATAACCTGTTCTGGGGCATACCGAATCGCGTGCAGAACTGGCTCAAAGAAATGGACGACGATAGCCTCCGGGCGGCGCTCAAGACGCGTGCGACGACGATTGCCGCCCGCTACAAAGGGCGTTTCGCCGAGTATGATCTCAACAATGAGATGATCCACGGGAATTATTATGCCGACCGCCTCGGGCCGGGGATCACAAAGCAGATGACCGAATGGGTCAAAGGGGCCGACCCCGACGTACGGCTGTTTCTTAACGATTATGACATTCTCACGGGCCGGCGTCTGGACGATTACCTTCGCCACATTCGGGGCTTTCTGACTGAGGGCACGGCCATCGACGGCATCGGCGTCCAGGGGCACCTTCACGGCGACAGCTTCGATCCGGAGGCCCTTCGCCAGGCGCTTGATGCGTTGGCGAAGACGGGGCTGCCTGTCTGTGTCACCGAGTTCAACTTTCCCGGGCAGCGTTCGCGGGTCTATCAGCGCCGCGAGGTCAAGCTGACGGACGAAGAGGAACAGGCCAAGGCGAAGGCGATAACGGATTACTACCGCATCTGCTTTGCTCATCCGGCGGTGGACGGCATCCTCATGTGGGGTTTCTGGGAAGGGGCCAACTGGATTCCGCAGTCGTCGCTGTACCGGCGAGACTGGACGGCGACACCGGCGGCCGCGGCGTATCACGATCTGGTCTATCGCCAGTGGTGGACCCGGTGGGAGGGCAAGGCTGATCAGGACGGGCTGTGCCGTGTGCCGGCGTTTTATGGGCGGCATCGTGTCACCGTCGGCGGAGAGGAAAAGACGGTCGAACTGGCGAAATCGGCGGGGGCGGCGACGGTTTCGTTCCGGTAAACGGTCCGGCTGCCCGGCGGCGGGCCCGGCGGGTTACTTGCGATCGCCGGGGCCCAGCACGACGATCAGCAGCGTGGCGATGGGCCCGAGCAGCAGCGAGACCAGAAACCATATCAGGCCGCTCCGGCGTTTTGCCTGGGCCAGGCCGGCGTTTATCAGCGCCAGCGTGCCCCAGCCGATTGCATATCCGGACTGCCCGTAAATACTTGCCAACATAGCGTTCTCCTCAATCAGATGGCCTGTCGCACGCCGCGGACGTCGCTGCTCACTGGTCTATTCGTCATTTGGGCCCACCGCCTTCCGAACAGAATGACCTCATTCCTCAGGGCCTTGCCGGAAAGCCCGTATTTGCCGCCCGCGGCTTTGATGCCCTCTTTCAGTGTCGATGACATTACGAGGAAATAAAGCGCCTCGGCGAATTGTTCACTTCTGGATGCGTTCAGTGTCATGTTCTCAACCTTATCAATCTGGCTCTCTTGAAACCTCATGATCTGAAGTCGCACAAGTGTTGGGAACCTTTCCATAATTTCCTGCAAAAGATTACGGAGCGTTTGAATTCGAGTGAAAAACGTTCAGTTGCTGTTGACAGACGGCAGGGATGGGGTAAGTAAAAGGAGAGGGCAAAGACGAGCGCCGGCCGTTGATTGCCGGGTGTGATCATTGAGAATACTCTTTCTGGAGGGCGCGTTATGGACACCGGAACGGTTATCAGGTTGGTGCGGATCGCCGACGGCGTTCCACAGGCCACTCTGGCTAAGGAACTGCACGTGACGAAATCCTACCTGTCGCAGGTCGAGAACGGCGGCGGCAAGTTCGACCTGGGATTTTTGCGGAAGGTTGCACGCAGGTTTGCGCTGCCGATGCCTTTGCTGCTGCTGGGGGAGGCAGTGAATTCGCCAAATGATGAGGTGTTCAGCCTGCTGCGAGAGATACTCGGCAGGCTTTTGGCGGCGCGGACAAGAGATATGAAGGACGATGACGCCGATACCGCGGCGGATGCTCCGAAGGATACTCCGGGGGATCCGGCGGAGGGCGAGGGCGAGTTTGTGGGCGAGTGATTTGCCCATGGGTTTAGCGGGCCGCATTGGCGGCAGGCCGCTGCCGAGGACCGGTCGGTAGGGCGCTGAAACGGTCGTTCGCGGCAGGCAAACGACTGCAAGGCGTTATTTGCGCAGGGACCTGGCGAACGTGCGGCGGTTGAGCATTCTGCGCTGCGGGGCTGCGGCGACGGCGACGATCCTTCGCCGACTGCCGGGCGACGGCGGCTGTATGCGCGCAGGCGGCGGGGCGACGGCAGGCGCGGCCGACTCACGGGCCGGTTCCGAGTTCTCATCGCCTTCGGGACGTTCCAGACACACGGCCGGCTCCGGGGAGGGTATTGACTCTGCCGCTTGGGCGCTGTCGAGCGGCGGCGCGAACTCGCCGGACACCATCGGCTCTGCGCTTTCGGCAGATTCCAGGGACGGTTCGGCGGCGACGTTCTGTTCTTCCTGCGCGGCCTGAATGGCGGCGCCGACGGATGCCAGCGTCGTGTCCAGCTCGTTTATCTCTTCGGAGATCGAGGCAAGGAACGCTTCATCGGCGGCCTCGCCGTTCATGTAATTGTGCACGTAATCGGCCACGCGTTCGTAATCGATGGCCCCGTTGCATTTGGGCTCATACTCGAAAATTGTCTGGCCGTGGCTGGGGGCCTCGGCGAGCTTGATGTTCTGCCGGATGTGAATCGGAATGATGCGTGCGCCCGACCACGGCGTTGCGGCGGTTCGAGCGTTATCCAGGAAATTCTTGATGTCGGCCTTGACCTCCGACGAGAGCGTCACCCGCGTGTCGAACATGCACAGCACGATGGCGGCGACCCGCAGATCGGGGTTGATCCTCCGGCCGACCAGCGAGACGGTCTGTAAGAGCTTACTGAACCCCTGCAAGGCGAGGAAGTGCGGCTGGACGGGAATGAACACCTCCTTGACGGCGGCCAGTGCGTTGAGGGTCAGCAGTCCGAGTGCAGGGGGGCAATCGATGATCACGTAGTCGAACGATTCGGTGAGGGATTCGAGGGCCTCGCGCAGCACTGTCTCCCGGCCGACGACGCTGACCAGTTCGCTCTCGGCGCCAACGAGATTGATATTGGCCCCCAGGAGCCAGACGTTGCCCCGCACGTTGACCAGGGCGTTGGACATGTCGGCCGATTTGGTGAGCACTTCGTAGGCGCCGTGTCCGTCGGTCTCGGCATCCACGCCGAAGTGTATGGTCAGATGCGCCTGCGGGTCGAGGTCGATGACCATGACCCGCTGTCCTTTCATGGCAAGTGCCGCGGCCAGGTTGACCACGGTGGTTGTCTTGCCCACCCCGCCTTTCTGGTTTAATACCGCAATCGTTCTCACCGTTCCACCCTTCCGAATCTAAACTCCGTTTCAGTGCGCCTGTCCGTACGTGTATGCGGCGGCGAACCGGCTCAGTCCTGCGTCTTCAACTTTTTCAGGATGGCGTCGAGGACGCCGTTGACGAATCGCGGCGCCTGTTCGCCGCTGTATTTCTTGGCAATTTCGATAGCTTCGTTGATCACCACCTTGCCGGGCATATCCTTGCAGAACTGGAGCTGATAGGCGCCGAGCCGCAGGATGCTGCGGTCTACGGTACTGAGTCGCGACAACTCCCACTTGAGCGCGGCGGAGCGGATGAGGTCATCGCAGGCGCCTATATTGGCCCAGACGCCGCGCGTCCACTCCTCGGCAAGGCGCCGAACGGCCTCATCGTCGGCGTTCTCCCGCAGGAACGGACCTAACTGAGTAAGAAAATAATCGCCCAGTACATCGAGCTGGTAAATCGCCTGTACCGCGAGTTCGCGGGCTTTGCTTCTGCTGTCCACGGAAGCCTTCCTGAAATTTCAAAGAAACCGTCTCTACGGCTTTGCCGACAATCGACGAAGACCTTCGAGGTTATCGGCCTTAACTGAGAACACTGTACCATGTCGGAAGCCCGCTGGAAAGTCAACTTTTGCGGAAATATCCTCCCACGTGGTCAGGTCCTTCGACTGAACCGCCCCATAACGATGTTTGGTGTACTTGTCGAAATAGACGACCCATGCGTCTTTGATCCGGATGGCGGTAGGGCCTTCGGCCCAGTAATCGCCGGTGATGGGTTCGGAAACGGCGCCGTAGGGTCCCTCCGCCCGGCTGCTGCGGGCGATCCGGATGTTCTTTTGCGGGGGATTCCGCGTTTCGTCCTTAAGGAACATGATGTAACGGCCATTGTGCCGGACAATTGTGGCGTCGATGACGTTGAATCCGGGATCGTAGAACAGCCTGGTCGGGCTGAACGTCTGGAAATCCCGTGTTGTTACATAATACATCCGGTGGTTGAGGCCGCCGTCGCCGGCGGTTTCGGTGGCGGGGAACCGCCCGGGGATCGTCGTCGCCCAGAAAATCAGATACTGCTCGCCGTCTTCGTCCCAGAATACCTCCGGGGCCCAGCAGTTTCGGGCCGCCGGTTCGTGCTCCATGACCGGGATATACTTCTGGGGCGACCAATTGATCAGGTCCTTCGAATGGGCGTAACCGATGCCGCGTTCCTTCCAGCTCACCGTCCAGACCATGTGAAACAGACCGTCCGGCCCTTGAATGATGCACGGATCGCGCATCAGCTTGTCATTGCCGACCATCGGTTTCAAGAATGACGTGTCGTCCTTCAAGGGCGTCCACTTCAGGCCGTCAGCGCTCCAGGCCAGGTGCAGGCCGTCTTCTCCATTGCCCTTGAAATAGGAGAACAGAAAGGCCTCGGCCGTTGATTCGGCGTCGGCATCCGGCGCGGCTGCACCGCAGGCAACGCACTGCAGAACAACCGCCGCCCCCAGAAGTAAAACCCGTCCTGCATCCATACCACACCCTCGGCCCCGACCCCCTTGTTCGGGGCGAAAAAGTCTGCGCGTTAAATCTGTTCGAGCACGTTGACCATTTCCATCGCACCCATTGCGGCGCTGGCTCCGGAATTGCCCAGCTTGGTCCCGGCCCGTTCAATGGCCTGTTCGATGGTCTCGCACGTCAGCACGCCGAATATGGTGGGGACGCCCGTCTCCATGTTGATCTGCCCGACGCCTCGCGACACCTGCTGGCAAACGTAATCATAATGCCCCGTTTGCCCGCGGATCACCGCTCCGAGACAGATCACTGCGCCGTACTTGCCGCTTTGGGCGAGTTTTTTGGCGGCCAGTGCAATCTCGATCGCACCGGGAACCCATACCACGGTGAGTTGTTCATCGCCGGCTCCGTGCCGCTGCAGGCAGTCGATTGCGCCGCCCAGCAGCCTGCTGGTGATGAACTCGTTGAACCGGCTGGCGACGATGGCGTAGTTTGCCTTTCCAGCGGACAGGACGCCTTTGACTTCTTTAATCATGATTATAACTCCAGTATCTGTTGCTCGGCGTTTTTTTTCATTATCGCCGCCGCACCATTATAAGACGCTGGCCGGTGCACTACCAGAAAAACCCCGGCCGTTGGTGCTTTCATCGTGGGGCGGACCACATAACTTTAGCTATTTTAAGAGCTTATGGCGGCAAAGGCCAGCAAAAAATCGCCTGGCAGTGAAAATCAGGTGATCCGGCGCAAAAGCGGCGAAGGCGGGGGGTGTTTGTGACGATAGCAGTGTGAGCAGGGCCCCCACACCTGCCAACAGGAATCCTTTGTAGCGCTGCGGCGCCGGATTGACGACAACTTGGCTACAAAGAGGACCGTCGATGTTTTGCGACTCCGATGAACACAACTCCTGGGACAAAGCCGATCAGATGGTCGACCGGGCGTTCGAACTGTACGAAAACGGTGAGATTTCACAGGCCTTGACGCAACTGCGCGAGGCGATCGAGATCAACCCCAACAACAGCGCCTGGCATTTCAATGAAGGCCTGGCGCTGGACAGTATGGACAAGTACGACCTGGCGATCAAGGCTTATGAAAAGTCGCTGGCCTTGTCGCCGGATGATCCGGAGATTTTGAACAGTCTGGCGGTCGACTACACGCGCACGGCACAGTACGATCTGGCCATCGCCACATTCGAACAGATCGAAAAGATCGCCCCTGATTTTGAGCCGTGCTACTGTAATCGTATCATCACGTATACCGAGATGGACGATCACGACAAGGCCGAGCACATGTTCTATCTCGCCCAGCAGGTCAATCCGGATTGTCCGATCTGTTTTTACAATATCGGCAATTCGCTCTTTTCGCGGCGACAGTACGAACGGGCGATATGGTGCTGGCAGCGGACGGCGATGCTGGAGCCGACACACCCGCAGATCAACTATCGTATCGCCCAGGCGTGGTGGGCAAACCGGGATACCGCTCGCGCCCGCGAGTATTTTCTCATGGAGTTGCGGAGCAATCCCGGCGACGTCGATGTCATTCTGGATTTCGGCATCTTTCTGTTCAAAATATCGGAGTTCGACGCGGCCGGCGAGAAGTTCCATCGCATTCTCGAACTGGATCCCGATTTCGGGCAGGCGATCTTCTATCTGGGCGAACTGGCGCTCAGGCAGGGCCGGCGGCGTGCGGCGGCGGCTTATTATCGGCGGGCCATGAGAAAGGACGACGAACTGCCGGGTCCGCGCTATCGGCTCGCCCAGATGGCCTTTGCCGACGGCGTGCCTGACACGGCCCGAAGACTCCTCCTTGACGAGTTGAAGTGCAATCCTGACGATCTGGACGTGCTGCTGAGCATCGCGGTTATGTTTCTGCAGTTGCATGAATACGATTTCGCCATGGATACGCTTCTGAGCGTCGTCGATGAGGACCAGCAGAACGCGACGGCGTTTTATTACATGGGGCTGACGCTTGCCCTGCAAGCGGATTATGAGGGGGCGCTGCAGTTTTTCGAGCATGCGATGACCATCGACGCAACGAATCCGAATCTGATGGCCGATGCGGCGGTGCTGTGTCTGAAAGACGGGCGCATCCGGCAGGCGGCCGACATTATCCAGACGGCCCACGAACTGGCGGCCGACGACAGGGAGATTACTCGCCTGCGGCGAAGGATTCAGTTGGCCTTAGTGGTGCACAATTTCGGTCATTATCTGGCGTCATTGCCGATCATAGTGCGACTGAAACGGGTCGCAACCGGGATGAAGTGCCTTGCCACGCGGCGGCTGCGCACGCGCCGCCGGCGGTAGCGGGTGTTCGGCTCCATCCGCATTGTCAGTGAGCCTTTAATCACCTTCTCTTCCAGATCAACTCCGGTCAGTAGTAATTCTGCCGCTTTGACAGCCTGGGCAATCATGCCTTGTGTCGGAATGCTTGATTTTGGGCGGTCTAAGTGCTATAATAACTCAGCGGAGAGGGTATGTGCCCGGCGGACGGCGGACAATCGTAGAGAATAACCGTAACGAGCGGACTGCCAATCCTATCCTTTCGTTAAGACAGTGCAGCTCTGACACGGCAGCGGTCGGGACAGGCTGTACCGTTTTGGCGATACGTACCTACGGCTACAAACTCGAAACCATCATTAGGTCGAGGTTGAGGATGTTGAAAGAACTGTATTGTGCGGCAGTGAGCCTTTTAATGGCGGTGACTCTGATGACCGGATGGGCGTCCGCGGATGGCTCATTTTTGGCCGGCGACCTCAACGGCGATAAATCGGTTGATGTAAACGACTTATGGATTTTGCAGGAAGCATGGCTTGCTCCTGTGGTATGTTCCGAAGAGGGCCTGGTTGCTCATTGGAAACTGGATGAGGCCGCCGGCGTTACCGCATTCGATGCAAGCGGATACGGCCGAAACGGCACCGTGAACGGCAGTGCGGCATGGCTGCCGAACAGCGGCAAATTCAAAGGCGCCATCAAACTGGACGGTGAGGGCGATTACGTCGAAATCACCGACTACAAGGGCGTGCTCGGTTCCGGCCCGCGGACGTGCGCTGCATGGATCAAGACGACCGGGCAAAATGTGGCGATCGCCGGATGGGGGATGGTTGATCCCACGGGAACGCGGTGGGCGATGGTGGTCGATGCGGCCGGGCGACTGCGGCAGGAATTTGGCGGCGGCTATGTCCTCGGCAGAAAGATTATCAACGACGGCACGTGGCAT
>JACZKQ010000016.1 GCA_014859965.1 Phycisphaerae bacterium | reverse complement strand
CAAAAAAGACAGCATCCCCAATGTATGCGAGAATAATCCGTGGCAGCGCCCGTGACAGAGGCATTTTGCCGTTGTACGGACAAGGCATGCCTTGCCCTTCGGCTGTGCGGCCCCGTTCAGCCCCAACCAGGTGCCCGGCCTCAGACCCTCCCCGCCACTCATCTAATCGGCCGCTCAGCACCCCAACTGCGCATTAACTTCCTCCCACCCTTCCACCGTCCACGTCGTCCAAAGTCCACAGTCCACACCCTTCAACAAGCCACCGCAACCGCACGCTTTAGCCCCCCCACGGATCTGCGGCGGGTTGCATACCAACGCGTGCTTTCATCGCCCCCCGCTTGAAGGCTATAGGAGACTGCGTTCGCCCTGTACGCGTCGGCCGCCCACTTGACGAACACCCGGAAAGCGACCATAATATCAAAACAAGCGGGCAATAAGACACAAATCGCTAATTTTCAAAGGGAGACGCGCCATGCCTGACATCGTCCCACACGACCCAGGCGAATTCCTGCTTTACCAGACCGAAGACGGCCGAACCCGAATCGAGTGCCGTTTTCATGATGAAACGCTCTGGCTCACCCAGCAGCAGATGGCCGACCTCTTCCAGGTGGACAAATCCGGCATAAGTCGCCACCTCAAAAACATTTACGAAACAGCCGAGCTGTCTCCGGATTCAGTTGTTGCAAGATTTGCAACAACTGCCGCAGACGGCAAGACCTATCAGGTCGAGCACTACAACCTCGACGCAATCATCTCGGTCGGCTACCGCGTTAACAGCCTCCGCGGCACGCAATTCCGGATCTGGGCAACCCAGCGCCTGCGCGAGTACCTCATCAAAGGCTTCGCCATGGACGACGAGCGCCTAAAGGCCGGCGGCGGCGGGAACTACTTCGACGAACTCTTGCACCGCATTCGCGACATCCGCTCGTCGGAAAAGGTCTTCTGGCGCAAGATCCTCGACATCTACGCGACCAGCATCGATTACGACCCCAACGCCGAGGTGTCGCGCCAACTCTTCAAGGTGGTACAGAACAAAATGCACTGGGCCTCCCACGGCCGCACCGCCGCCGAAATCATCAACGAACGCGCAGACGCCAACCGCCCGAACATGGGCATGACCAACTGGCCCGGCGGCACGATTCGCAAGGCCGACGCCGCCGTCGCCAAAACTACCTGCGCCCGGAGGAATTGGATGTGCTCAACCGCATGGTGACAGCCTACCTCGAATTAGCCGAACTCCAGGCCCTGAATCGCCGCCCGATGTACATGCGCGACTGGATCACCAGACTCGACGACTTCCTGCGGATGACCGGACGCGAAATCCTGACACACGCCGGAACGGTCACGCACGAAGACGCTTTGGCCAAGTCGCGACGGGACTACGAAAAGTACCATCAGCGGATTCTCAATGAGCCGTCGCCCGTCGAAAAGCACTTCATTGAGGCCGCTGCGCAGGTCAAGACGCTTGAGGACAATCGCAAACAAACTGACGCAAAGGACGCAAAAAAGAATGCAAAGGGCAAGACCAAACAGTAGAACCCCGATCCTGTTGAATAACCCGGTTTGTCCACACCGTTCCTCTCGCCGGCGGCCTGCCCGATACCGTCATTGGTGATGGGGGCCTTGCCGCCCTTTGTGGTCTCGGGACGGATCGGCCCACTCTTTGTCATTGCGAGCACTTGACCCCGCTGCGCCGGCAAGCATGCGAAAGAAAATGGCTGACTAACATCGTCATTGCCAGCGCCCCACCGTCATTGCGAGCGAAGCGAAGCAATCTCAACCTTCGCGCTACCCCGTGCGCCCCATGCCAACCTCCCGCAACAATGTCATTGCGAGCGAAGCGAAGCAATCTCAACCCTCACCCAACCGAGTGCGCCTCGCGCCAACCACCCGCAACAACGTCATTGCGAGCGAAGCGAAGCAATCTCAACCCTCACCCAGCCGAGTGCGCCTCGCGCCAACCACCCGCAACAATGTCATTGCGAGCAAAGCGAAGCAATCTCACCCCTCACCCAACCGAGTGCACCTCGCGCCAACCACCCGCAACAATGTCATTGCGAGCAAAGCGAAGCAATCTCAACCCCAACAATACCTTGTGGGCAGCGCTTCATAGATGTACACCAATTCAATCGCCTCGGCCGGCTAATCCAGCGCCACCACCGAAGAAACCGTCTGCCGCAGCACCGCCTCCTCATTGAACGAAGGGATAACAAGCGACACCCGCGGGACCGCTCCCCCCTGCCATTGCCTTGGCCGGGTGCGCCTCAACGCAAAGGCGGCCTGAACGTGAGAACGAAACGAAAAGAAAAGGATCAGCCCAAACACCGCCGATCCAACAACAGCATAATACCCCGGCCACCCCTCGCGGTGGCCCGCGTCCACGTAGCGCGGGCGTTTTTTCCCCGCCCTCTGCATGGCCCCACCTGTCATAAGGTCAATAAGTCAACCGGGTCAAAACGCCCCGTAAAAAACCAGGACCATCGCCAGTCGCCGCCCTTCTTGAATATCCGCAACCGCCCGTTGGCACGGTTGAGCACATGATAGACATACCCGCCAAGCGCGATTCGTTCAAGTCGGCCCATAACAGCCATTCAATAACAGAACAAACGTACTGTCAAACACAAAAAATGTACCGGACACCTTTAATTTACCTCTGAGACTCCTTGAGCCAAATAGGGTTGGTTGTATGGAACCTTGGTTTGTGAGTCAGTTCCATAATGAGCCAAGGGAAGGTTAAGCTGTTGGGAAGTTTGGGATAGGATACTGCTCAATATCTTCTCTCTTTCTACTATCTGAAATATTTTTCCATTCCTTATATACGTTATCAACCAATTTCATATTATCTATTTCTAATGACAATATTAAAGCAAACACATCTTCAAGTATTTCATCTATACATAATTCATCAACAGAATACTTTTGCCCTTCTGAGCAATACCAAGAACGACGACAGGTCTTATAATCATCAACCCACCAGTA
>JACZKQ010000128.1 GCA_014859965.1 Phycisphaerae bacterium | reverse complement strand
ATCGCCCTGATGCTCAGGTTGCTCTCCAGCAGAGCCCTATCCTTCAGAGCGATCTGGACAGAGTAACCCAAGCGAGCTATAATGGCAACAGTGAAGTGAAATCGTTAAGACCGTTTACACAGTTATGTGAACACACCCGGAAATTACTTCATCTGCATCTTCTTGAACTCCGCCCTTTCGGCCGTCTTTACCGTAACTTGACAGTGTTATTCTGCCATTGGCATCTATTTCATAATTGATTGTCCTTCCCCAACCATCTTTCAGATCATACGAGTACCCAGCCTTTTGGGGAATATCCGACAGACTTGCCGGCAAGGAACCAGTTTGGCTGGTATACTCATTTATTCTCCAGGCCCAGAATGTCAATGCCGATCTTGTGGCTGATCTTGGCCGAACACCAAAACACACCATGAAGCAGTGGGCGAGTCCGTATACCGCCGCAAGGATACACGATATGGCTATAAGTACTTTGATCTCAGCCTTCATTCCCAATCTCCGTCCCCGATTGCCTCAAAACTCAACTAAAGGGACTGCGTCTATTTTTTTGGTAGACGTCTTCAGTCCACAGTCAACGCGCACAAATGCGCTCCGCGCCCGGCCTGCCGCGATCCACGAGCTAATCGGCATCCGTCAAACGGCCGAGATCGTCCTAAGCATACTCATTATAAGGATCGCCCAAGCAATGGTCAAACGTTTTGCGATAAATCCTGTTCCCATCACCCACATAAGAACACCCAAACTCTAACCACAGACCCCCCACAAAAACAACCACCGCCAAAGGCCCCACCACACCATATAGCACCACGCCAGCAACGCCTCCCCACCAATCGGGCGAATCCGTAATACCCAAACCCGCTTCATCACTCGCCGCACACACAAACAAAAAGGGCGGCCAAGTGTGAGATACTCGGCCGCCCTCAAGCCTTGACAGGGGCTTACACATAGGCCGGAAGATCATGCCTCCCGGCCCGATGCTCTAAATCACCGCGCCGACGACGAAGCGAACTCCATCCCCGGCTTGCTGAACATCACATGGTTATGATACGTCGCATACTCCGTTACGATCGCGCCGGTTTTGCCCGCCCGCTGACCGTGCCACGATTCCGGATCCTCCAACGAATAAAGCTGGCCGGTCTTCGCCGTACGCTTGGCCACATACTTGCAGTGGAACCAGTCCTGCCCAAAACCCCACGGCTGCTCCTTCTTCGGCATGTCGCTGATCAGTATCTCATCGCCCGCACCCTTGTGCTCGCCGAAAAATTCCACCTCGCCGTAACGCACCTGCCACGATTCCATCTTCGGCCCATAACCTTCGTCGCCGCCGATATGCCGATGCTCCGGCAGCATCTGCCCCGGCAGCAGGTAAATCTCATGCCCCAGATACCCGTAGTTCTTCTCGGCGAATTCGCCCTTGTAGGCCTTCGCCCCATTGCCGCCGTAGCTGCCCTTGGCGTTGATCCAGAAGATGCCCGCCATGCCCAGTTTGCTGTAATCGCCCTGCATGAAATCGCACACCCAGAACTCCTCGCTCCTCAGCACGTCCGGGATGGGGCAATTGTAATACCGCAGCATATCGTAATAAGCTGCCTTCGCCTTGCCGGCGTCGAAGGAGCCATCCGCATTGTAGAAGTGTTCGCTGCCGTAACTCAGAAACGACGCTTTGTTCGACATCTTAACCTGTTCCTCCCGGCACCCGCCCGCGCCCATCGCCAAACCAGCGGCGACGCCCGCGGCCGTGCCCATCATTTGTCTTCGGTTCATACTCATAATCATCTCTCCATCTGAGGTTTCGTGCGCCGTCAAGCCGCATAAACCAGCCGCCGCGGCGCCTGCACACTATTTCTTTCGCTCGCTCATGAGCGTCCTGTACATGTCGAACGCCTTTTCAGGCTTCTCGTTCTTGTGGACCACCGCACTGACCGCCTGAACCATCGCCACCGGATCATCGGCACAGAAGATGTTGCGCCCCATGTCCACGCCCATCGCCCCGCGGTCGATAGCGTTGCGGGCCATCTTCAACGCATCCATCTCCGGAATCTTCTTGCCGCCTGCGATCACGATCGGCACGGGACATCCCGCCACGACCTCTTCGAAGCCCGACTCACAATAGTACGTCTTCACAAAATGCGCCCCGAGCTCGGCAATGACCCGAGTCGCAAGCCCCAGGTACCGGCTGTCGCGAACCATCTCCGTACCCACGGCCGTCACGCCCAGCGTGGGAATGCCGTACCGATTCCCCTCGTTGATAAGGTAAGACAGATTGGCTAACGTCTCCTTCTCGTAAGGCGCCCCGATGCACACCTGGCAGGTAATCGCCGACGCATTCAGCCGCAACGCATCCTCGACCACCACGCCGATGATCTCATTGCTAAGGTCCTTGAGAACAGTCGCCCCGGTGCTCGACCGCATCACAAACGGCTTGTTCCACGTCGGATCGACGCACGTCTGAATCGCCCCGCGCGTGCACATCAGACAATCGGCATACGCCGCCAGCGGCGGAATCGCAAGATCCATCCGCTCCAGCCCGCTCGTCGGCCCCATGATATAGCCGTGGTCGAAAGCCAACATGACCGTCTTGCCGCTTTGCGGGTTAAAGATCCGCGACAGCCGGTTCTTCATGCCCCAGCCCAAATGGGCGGCCCCTTTCAGAAAAAAGCCGGGCGTCTCAACGGGAATCCCGACCCCGAAATCCTTGGTATCTTTTGACTTGTCTGCGTCTGGCATTAACGGACTCCTTCAGAGAAACCTCTAAAAATCAAAGAAAC
This sequence comes from Phycisphaerae bacterium, assembly GCA_014859965.1. GTDB lineage: Bacteria > Planctomycetota > Phycisphaerae > Sedimentisphaerales > Anaerohalosphaeraceae > JACZKQ01. The sequence continues at coordinate 14,936 of JACZKQ010000128.1, read as the reverse complement.
GCTGGTTGCGCCGGGATCGGGGTTGCCGATGCTCTTTTCGCCAATATTCTTCGCCCGGCCGAAGGTGGCTTTCATATTTTTCGTCGCGTCCGCACCCTGTTCCGCCGCAAGTGCCGCCTTATCAAGAGCTTGCGTGATCGAATCCCCGGCCTCAGCAGCCGCGCGAACCGCCTCAACGGCCGGCACAAGCGCGTCGATCATGGTCTTGTCGCCAGGCCTGGCTTTGGTGAGGCCCTGAACAGCCAGCAAACCGGCTTCGAACATCGCCGCGAGAATGCCGGCGTCAATAGCTTCGGCGGCCGGGTCGGCCATGCCCGTGAAGAAAGTGCCGAAAAGCGGGCCCGTGGCGCCGCCATCGACGCCCATGACGGCCCAGCCTATGTCGGTCAGGAGCGTTTTTGGGTCGCCGGCGGGCTTTTCGAGCGTTTTTTCGAGGATCGTCATGGCTCTCAGCATTGTTGTGCCATGGTCGCCGTCCCCGCCGAAGGAATCGAGGCGAGAGAGCATTTCGTGGTTCTGGCGAATCCGGGCGGCGGCGGTGCGGAGCATTTGTGTAAGTTCGGTTGAACCAATCGTTTGTGGCATTCTTTCGCTCGCGTTAGAGTTGTTTTTGCATTTCAGCCGCGGCCGCGGCGGCCGGCGGGGCATTATAGTAGCGCGCCAGAGGGAGAATTGCAAGCGTGAAAAGGCGGTATTTGCCGAAGCACGCGGGCATGGGTGTTCGGGGGGGTATGATAGTGGGACGAGGGAATCGGAAGTTGGGTTTGCGTTCGATTGTCGGCTGTTGGGCAGATGTTGATTCGGCAGTTTAGGGACGATGATGCAGGCAATTTGAGGTGTGGATAGTGCCAGGGATCTGTGGATGGTAGACCATGTACCAAAAATGAGTAACGGTTCCTTTACTTTTCTCATTTGCCCTCCTGCCGAGGCTTCTTTGCCTCCCCATCTTGGTGCGCATTGGTGCGCGCCCCGTTTCGGGCGATTGTATCCAAAAAAAAAAGCTCTGTAAGTTATTCACCTACAGAGCTTTAAGCAGCGAGGCCGAAGGGGCTCGAACCCTCAACCTTCGGATCGACAGTCCGAACAGCCCGCTTGTAAGTGCTTATGAATATGGCAGTTACAAGGCAAAAAACAAGGGGGTGCAGTCAAATAGCAGTGAAATAGTAGTCCAGTAGTAGACCGACCGTACATCGTTGGTGCGCACTTTGGTGCGCGCCCCTCACAACGTCTTAAAGTCAGGAACAAGGTCGCAAATCGGTGCTCCCCTAAGCAGACAGCAAAGGTAAAAAAAGCAAGACGGCAGCAAGGCCGAATGTACTCTCCTCGGCCGCCTTGTCAATCATGCCAATCCGCCGGCCCAAGGCGTCGTAGGTATACTCAGCCATGGCGTTGCTCGACGAGTCCTCAATCTTGACGACGCGATTCTCGTACTCATAGAAATTCACATACTACCGGTACGTGCTGGCGTCTGAAAAAAGTACCGGACACCTTTAATTTACCCTTAGTTGCTCCTTTAATTTGCCCCGTCCCCAGAACTGCACAGTTTTCGTACGCTCCAGAACATAAACACCAGCCCTGATTGAAAGAGCAGATGAATGCCTCCAGCTTTGACTACTATGTCCGTGCATGATGAGATGGCTCGTCCCCAGTCCGCGTGCCACGCGTACATGTATAGAATATTTAAAATCCGCGGCAAGCCCCAGAAGATAAGTACCACGATTATGTTTGCTAGTAGGGATTTCACCAAAAGGGCATGTATAACAAACAAAAGCATATAGAAACCAATCAAGCAGCAGCCCCAAAAGGCCAAATCACGAAAATAGAACAATACACAAGACGAACCGGCAACAATAGTGGATAGCCAATATTGCAGGCATCTTTGCCGGCCGCTGCGCCTGTCAGTCTTATTCATTACCACAGCTCCCACTCATCAATCAGATCAATAATAGCATAGTGGCGTTCGAGATGTCCTGCGATACACCGACTTGCACAATAACCACAGTTAATTGGAATATATAACCTCGCCAGCATGCCGTGTTCGGGTCCATGCTCCATATCCGCAGCTGCGTAGCATATCTTGTGAGCCAATTGCATGTCCAGGTTGCTGGCTTTGGCGCAAACCAGGCATGCTCTAACACTATTATCCCATGGGGTAGTGCCAGCACATTCACATACACATCGCGCCCCCCAGGATAGACCGACCTTTTTAATTCTATCCTTGCCGTGAATTTTGCAGACCTTCTTGTCGCTGGTTGGAGGTGCTTGCGTACACAACTGGTATTCGTATGGCCACCACAGATCTCCCGGCTCGGGCAAGGGAACGGGCTCCACAATAAACAGCGGCGGCATAGGATCTGGAAGGACTAGGTCCACTCCAGGGAAAGGCTCTGGGAAGAGTATGAACAAAACTGGCAGTATACCGAAAAGGCCCAGTGGATCTACATACCTTTGTGGCGCGCTGCCAACATAGCCGTAGATGTTTATACCACTCTGATACTGTGTGCTTATCCCAACACTTCCATTGCCCATTGCGGGATTAATGCCTCTCGGATCGTGCTGCACAAATCTCCCCGCATACGCATCATAATCCCTGTGGCGGTAGTGCATTCTGACGAGGTTGCCGTTGTCGAGGATGTCGAGCCGTCGGCCGGTGAAGGTGTAGGGGTTGTTGTAGGCGCTTGCGGTTCGGGGGTTGTATGCGGCGTCTGTGATGTGGGCTGTGCCGTAAGCGTTGTATTCACAGCGTTCAACGACATCCCAAGCCGTCTGCTGGTCGTCATACGCAAGCAGGGCCACCGTGCTGTATAGATGATCCTGCACATAGTAGAAGTCGTCCGTGCCGTCGTTCATGACCAACGGCTCGTCGATGTAGTTGCCGTACACGAAGTGTCGCTGGAGGCCGTTGGAGCCGTCGTACTCGGCCAGGACCTGCCAGTCGGGGTTGTAGTAGAACAGCGTCACCACAGAGGGCGCCGAGTCGACGAAGTCTTTCTTTTCCCTGATCCGCCGGCCCAGGGCGTCATAATCATAGAGCGCCACAGTGACCTCGCTGGAGTCCTCAATCTTGACGACGCGATTCTCGTAGCCGTACCAGTATGTGTAGTTATCCTTGTCCCGTGTCGTGTTTCCGGCCGCATCATAGGCACACGTCACGTCATAAGGCCCGCCCGTGGACTCATCATACCGGTTCGTCGCGCTGTCGAGCGCGTAGGTATCGGTGCTCGCGTCGCGTTTCGTCACACTCGTTCGATTGCCCAGATTGTCCATATTGAACATTTCCGTCTCAGCGCTATGGTAGGTGACATCCGTCAGGCGATCTAGATCGTCGTAGTCGTAATCATTATACTTGTTCGCCCCGCGATGCACAAGGTATTTTCTATCGATGTTATTCTCGTCCGTTTCGTAGGTGTAACTGAACTTCGCCACGGAAACCCCATAATCGATCTCTGTAACCCGGCCCAGGTTGTCATACTCAAACCCGGCCGCCACGCCCGGCACATCATAAGACCGCTTCGCCACCCGGGTTAATTAATGGTGTCCGGTACTTTTTTGGTCTTCCTTTAGCTGCTTTGCGTCAGCTCGCCGTCGGCCGCTTCGAATATCCGCTTAGCAGTCATACGCATACCGCTCAACCACCTCGTCCCGCGAAACCCCACTGTCGCATTTTGAAATTTGAAAATTTCTCGATGAACCAGGTTCCATATTTGCATCTTCCACGCGGCACCAAGCCACACTAAAACTGTGTAAACGCCCGCAAAACCACCCAAAAAGCGTCAAAAACGTGCTCTCCCGCGTACCGTTCTTGTCAAAACACGTCAAAACGTGCTGTTTTCCGCGGCGTTTTGCACGTGTTTTGCACGTATTTACCCAAATTATACCCATCTGAACGGCTCAAAACCCAATTAACCAACCCCGGGCCCCGGCCGGAAAAAGCGCAAAAAAACCTATCATAAAATTTGACATTTACCAAATCCGTGCTATATTATAGTAGTATTGATAACAAGACCGGCGGTTTCAATAGCAAGGGAGGGCTCTAATGGAGAAAGGGCGGTTTGGAAAAACAAAGCCAATCCTAACAGAACATGAATATGTTAAATGGCTGCCAGAGCAAGACTTACGAAAAGGCACTAAGAAATGATGAACAGAACCAGCCAAAAGCAAACCCAATCAAACCCAATTGTGGCCGCCCTGAACCCAAAAATGAGCGATTCACAGGCACAAACGCTTGCATTTCAGACGGCCCAACGCTAAACTGCATCCAAACCTCATAAAAACGTAAAAAACGCAGCAAAAAAAGCAAAATGGAGGACCAAAATGAGCAGGTTAATGGCCCAAACCCTCGTTTCACTCGTTATTTTTAGCGTAATAATCACGATTTTGCTCTTCTCCCCCTCAGCCCGCGCCGCCGCCCCCAAAAATGAAGTCAAAATCCCCGTAATCTACGATAGCGACATCGGCGACGACATAGACGACACTTGGGCCCTTGTAATGCTCCTCAAAAGCCCCGAATTTGACGTAAAACTCGTGGTTGGCGACTTCCGAAAGGCCACCTATCGCGCAAAACTCTTCGCCAAACTCCTCACAGTAGCCGGCCGAACCGACATTCCCGTCGGCATGGCCTTCGGCGGCAAAGATGGCGGCGGCCGACAATCCCTGTGGGTCGATGACTACGACCTAAGTACTTATAAAGGCAAGATTTACGAAGACGGTGTCCAGGCCATCATCGACACCATCATGAACTCCAAAGAAAAGATCACCGTCATCGCTGTCGGCCCATTGACCAACATTGCCGAGGCCCTAAGAAGACAACCGCAAATAGCCGAAAAAGCCCGCTTTGTAGGCATGCACGGCAGCGTCCGCCTCGGCTACGGCGGCAGCAAAACAATCCACGCCGAATACAACGTGAAAGCCGACGCAAAGTCTTGTCAGACAACGCTTTCCGCGCCGTGGGATATCACCATCACCCCGCTCGACACCTGCGGCCTCATCCATCTCCGAGGCGAAAAGTACGCCAAAATCCGCAATTCGCAGGACCCGCTCACAAAAGCACTCCTCGAAAACTACAGAATATGGCGCCTCGACAACAAACCCGGCGAAATCCGCACCGATGAAACCGCCTCCAGCACGCTGTTCGACACGGTCGCCATCTACCTCGCCTTCTCGCATAACCTCGTTCAAATAGAGGAGTTACCAATCCGCGTAACCGACGATGGTTTCACCAGGATCGACGAAACCGGCAAAAAAATGAAGGTCGCTACCGCCTGGAAGGATATGGCCGCCTTCGAAGACCTTTTGGTCGAGCGCATTTTGGCCCCGGTGGTCAAACCCTGATAGCATGATGCGCAACGGATTGCCAGTAAAGGGCTTATATTCGCAGCGGGAAGAAGGAGCGACAGTTGAAATTCGAGCATTTTGGTATCAATGTGCCCGACGCGGCGGCAATGGCCCGGTGGTACGTTTCGCACCTCGGTGCGCAAGTCGTGCGGGCGCTGGACGTTGCGCCGTTTACGCATTTTCTCGCCGACGGCACCGGCCGGACAATCATGGAAATCTACTCCAACCCCGCGGACCCCATTCCGGACTACTCGCAGCAACATCACCTGCGATTCCATGTCGCCTTCGTCAGCGACGACCCGGCCGGCGACAAAAACCGACTTACCGAGGCAGGAGCCTCGCTCGTCATCGAAGAAACCACCCCGGACGGCTCCACAGTCATAACCCTCCGCGACCCGTGGAACATGCCAATCCAACTCGCAAAACGCACGACGCCCATGCCGTAGTGAAAGGCCTGCCGGGACCTGCAGAATGCCGTCATCGCCTAACGCGAGAAAATAACGCCACACGCTCGGGCGGTCGGCGGATAACAATTGACGCGGGTCGGGCGAGTCATAATAATGCCGTGAAACTACCGCGAAACCTTGGCAGCCTTTAAGGAGAATTTCAGCATGGAACGTTTCGGGTACAACGGGTGGTACAAGATGCAGGGGGTGATGAGTTGCGGTTATCCGGTGATCGCGTTGGGCGGTCTTGGGGCCATGTACCTTTTTGTGATTCGTGACAGCGGGGGGATGTTCGAGTTCGAGGGGTGGGTTCCGCTGGCGGCGATCGGGCTGATGGGGTGGGTTGCGTATGAGGTGTGGGGGCTGTCGAAGCGGTTTGCGTTCAAGCTGTGCATTTCGGACGAAGGGATTCAGGTGGGCGATGGGCCGGTGCACAAGTGGGAGGAGATCAGCAAGGCGACGTGTCACGGGATGGGATTCGGCAAGCAGGCGGTGATCACGCTGTTGTGCGCGTCGGGCGAGGAGTTGAAGATTCCGGCGGCGACGGATCACCTGAAGTACATTCAGGGGATTATTATGAAGAAGGTTCAGGTGGTGGAGAACGCCGAGGCGTCATGAGGAGGCTTGACTTTGGATACAATTTGGGAGCACCTGGCCCTGACGGGGCTGGCCGTCGGCGTGGGTTTGACGATCGGTGGTTCGTGGCTGCTGTATGGACGGTGGCGGGACAAGCGAAACGCGGCGGCGGCCGGGCCGGAGGAGTTGAAGTACATCGAGTTGAGCCAACAGCAGAAGCGGGACGGCTGGACGTTTGCGCAACGGTATGATTTTCTGAAGCAGGTCGGGTTTCGCAGGAACAACATCGACGAGATCATGGGCAAGGCTGAGCGATTTGTTCAGACGGAGGTTACGACGGAGCAGTTCGATGCGGCCTGTGACGAGGTGCTTGGAACGACGGACAATGCAGTGCGGGATGCGTTTCTGCTGCGGACATATGCGGGGTTTCGCGACGGGCGGCTGGCACATCTGCCGACGATCTATTCGATGCAGGAGGGGCGGGCGGCCGGCGTGCAGCAGTTTGTGAATCTGTACCGGAACGTGTACGGGGAGGCGATTACGTTCTGCGCGTCGCAGCGGCCGTTCGATGCGGACGAGATACTGGCGGTGGTCGACGCGGCGAGTTTTCTTCTGACGAACAAGGCGCTGTACCTTTTTGGCGAGAAGGGGGGCTATGTGCCGATGGCGGTGCTGCTTTTGAAGGATATCGCGGAGTATTCGGTGCGGGGGTGGTGGACGTGCCGGGTGGAAGTTCATCTGAGGGACGGGCAGGCGTGTGTTTTTGGGCCGCTGAGCAGTACGCCGCGTGAGGAGGTGGTCAGGGGTTTGATTGCAGCGCAGTAAGTTGATAGGGTCTCAAGATGCGGTGCGGGGCGGGGAAGGTTTGGCGGGGGGTGATTTGCTGATTTGGCCGTTTTCTTGACTATTCTCTTGTTCGATTTTTAGGGATGAGGCGGCGTTGTTCAGGGGGCCGAGGTTTGGGGTGTCTTTTGTGTATGTGGCGGAGGGGCCGTTGAAGTTTTCTCCTTCAAAGAGGGTGATTTTGAGACCGGCGGGGACTCTCATGGAGGAGATGGTTTTGTCTGCGATGCTGTAGAAGGACCAGAGGTCGTCTTTGGTGTAGGCGCCTTGGGGGATTGAGCGTTCGTAGTTGACGCCGGTTCGGAAGTGGGGGCCGTTTTCTTTGTAGCTGCCTTTGTAGTCCGGGCCGTCGAAGAGGGTGACTTCAATGGTGCGGACGGTGTCGGAGAAGGCGCCGGGGGCGTTGAAGATGTTCCACCATGCGGCGGTGACGGCGTCGCGCGAGGTGTAATGGCCGATCTTTACGATGCGGCCGTTGGGATCGCGCTTTAAATAGGCGTTGCCGTTTTCCCAGCGGTCGTACGACCATGTTTCGTAGCTCTTGACGAGTTTGAAGCCGGCCTGGAGGAGGGCATGGGCGTGGCCGTCGCCGTCGGCGTGTTCCTTTGTGAGCAGGGGGTGGGACTTGAGGCACATGACTTCCTTGAGGTGCGTGCCGGGCATTTTGGTTCGGTCGGCGTCGCTGGCGGCGTCGAGGAATACTTCGGGCGCGTAGTCGTAGATGCGATTCGAGAAGGCGCCGAGGACCCGGAAGTTTTTCAGGACGATGTTGGCGGCCCATTTGTCCTGGTGGATGTTGTAGCCGGGGAGGCGTCCGTCGCCGCCGACGTAGTCGAGGTATTCGGCGACGATGACGTTGTCGGCGATGGCGGGATTGATGAGGTATGCGTCGGCGACGCAGGTGGCGCGACCGCCGACGATGACGACGAGCGGGTTGGCGGGGGTGCATTTGAGGGCTTCTTCGACGATCTTGCGGCCGGCGGGGGTGTTGAAGGGGACGGTGTCTTCGATGCGGAGGCTTTCGGGGATGCGCTGGTCGAAGGTTGTGCCGTTGGGAACGCCGGAGTAGATGGGCGGGACGTTGGCGAAGCCGTCTTTGATGGCGGCGGTTCTGAGCATGCCGGCCCAGCCTTGCTGGACGACGATGTTCCATTTGTCTTCGTAGGTGACCCAGCGGCTGATGAGGATGGCTTTGAGATCGATGAGGCCGGAGCTTCCGGCGGCGAGCGCCACCTCGATGGTGTGGGCGTCGTCGAGGATGTCGTTGTCGATGATGTGGGCTGTGGCGTTAAAGAAGTCCGTGAAGATCTGGGGCTGGGCGCAGGCGGGGGCGGCCAGGGCGATCAGCAGTGCGAGGATGAGTGCAGTCTGTTTTTGCATCGTTTCTCCTGTGAGGAACGTCCGAAGCGTTTGCCAGGTTTCTTTTATTATGGCCGCGGGTCTTGGCGGCAAGCCTGAAACCGCAATGATTCCAGCAGGGTTCATCTTATCAGAACGGTGCCGAAATGTCACGCAGTCGGTCGCCTTGCGCAGGGCAAACGCATTCTCCTCATAGCTCGCATCGCAGGGTGGCGTTTGGGAGGGCCGAGCAAAACCGGTCGGGGCCCCAGAGGCCAAAATCCCCCCCCCGGCGAAAAAATGCTCCTGATTTTGGCCTCTGCCCAACCGGTTTTGCTCTCCATTGTCGCCGCAGGTTGGGTTTGGGATGCGACATCCGGAGAATGCGACAGCCCTGAATTGGGCTACAGGGCAAACGCATTCTCCTCATAACGCGCATCGCAGGGTGGCGTTTGGGAGGACCGAGCAAAACCGTTCGGGGCCCCAGTCAATCATGTCCATAACTGGACACCCGGAATAATGAAAAGTGCGTACCGCATGCTATTTTCAGAGCAGAGGCCAAAATTCCCCCCCCGGCGAAAAGATGCTCTTGATTTTGGCCTCTGCCCAACCGGTTTTGCTCTCCATTGTCGCCGCAGGGCGGGTTTGGGATGCGGACATCCGGAGAATGCGACAGCCCTGAACTGGGCTACAGCGTATAGCGGGCGGCGTCGGCAAGGTGGGGGCGTTCGGTCGGCGGATCATGCGCAGTAATGCTCATCAGGTTGGCGTTGAATCGTCGGACGCGGTATACTATCGGCAGCAGGTTTCAGGTTTTTCTTTCGATGATGCTGTTTCGGAATCAGGAGAGGGTAAATGGGTCTAATGGCCTTGTTGACGAGACGCGTGTATTTGGCGGTGTTTGTGCTGGCTGGAGGGGTATTTGCCGTTGCGTTTGCCGGTGAGGGGGGCGCGGGCGGCTGGGAGGAGCGTTTCGGCCGGGCGCCGGCGGATGCGCGCATTTTGAAGATCATTCATGGCTGGCCGGACGGGGCCGACGCGCAGGATCGGCTTATCCGCAGGCTCGGCATGCAGGGGTTCGGGGGCGTAGTGTGCAATGTGTCTTTCGATCAATACCTCGAAAGCGAGCGCTATTGGCAGGCCTTCGTTCGCGCGGTCAACGAGGCGAAGAAGGCGGGCATGGCCATGTGGCTTTATGACGAGCGCGGCTATCCGTCGGGCAATGCGGGGGGGATCGTGCTTCGCGACCGGCCGGAGTGGGAGGCACGCGGCCTGTTCGTCGCCAGCGCTCAGTCGCAGGGCGGGGCCGTGTCGCTGGAACTTCCGCCGGGCAAGCTGGTCCTGGCAGGCGCCTATGCGGTTGGCGAGGGCAGTATCGACATCACGGAGAAGACGGATCTTGCGGGGCGAATTGCCGATGGCAGATTGCACTGGCAGGCGCCGGCGGGGCAGTGGCACGTTATGGCGATTACGGAGGATCGGCTCTATGAAGGCACGCATGCGGACGGCAACCTGCACGCGAAGATGCCGTATGTCAACCTGCTGATGCCGGAGCCGACTGCGCGTTTTGTCGATGTGACTTACGGGGGGTACGTGAAGCATTTGGGCGACGATCTCGGCAGGTATTTCATGGCGAGCTTCACGGACGAACCGTCGCTGATGAGTCTCTTCCTGAAGCCGATGCCGTATCGGCCGCTGCCCTGGGCGCCGAATCTGCCGACGGAGTTTGAGAATCGCCGCGGCTACAGCCTGGAAACGGGCATGCTTGCAGCGCTGGCCGCGGATGCGGGCGCGGCCGGCGAGAAGATTCGCCATGATTTCTGGCTGACGGTGGGTGAACTTGTTTCGGAGAATTACTTCGGGCAGATTCAGACTTACTGCCGCCGACACGGCATTCCCTCGGGCGGGCATCTGTTGGCCGAAGAGGGCCTTGTGGGGCATGTGGCGCTCTACGGCGATTTTTTCCGCTGCATCCGGCGGCTGGATGCGCCGAGCATCGACTGCCTCACCAGTCTGCCGCCGGAGGCGCCGTGGTTCGTTGCGCGGCTGCTGAGCAGCGCCGCCGAACTCGAAGGGCGGTCGCTGGTGATGAGCGAGACTTCGGACCACAGCCAACATTACCGACCTGCGGGCGACGCGCGGCCTCGGCGAGTGGTGTCTGAGGCGGAGATTCGCGGCACGTGTAATCGCCTGATGGTCGCGGGCGTCAACTGCATTACGAGCTATTACAGCTTCGCCGAGCTTTCGGACGAGCAGCTTGTCCGCCTCAACGAGTGGGTGGGCCGGTGCTCTACGGCGCTGCGCGGCGGTCATCAGGTGACGGACATTGCCGTGCTGTATCCGGCGGAAAGCCTTTGGACGAAGTTCGTTCCTTCGCGTCACTGGGCGAGGGAGGCGGCCGCCGCGGCGCGAATCGAAACCGTCTACCGTGCTGCCGCTGAAAGCCTGTTTGCGTCTCAGCGTGACTTTACGTTCGTCGACAGCCGGGCACTGAGCGAAGCGGCGGTGGCAGCGTCGGCGCTTGTGCACGGGCAACTCCGGTGGCGCGTGGTCATCCTGCCGGGTGTGGATACGATGCCGCTTGCGGCGTGGGAAAACCTGGCCAACTTCGTCCGTGAGGGAGGTGCGGTGGTTGCACTGGGCGCCCTGCCGGCGAACAGCGAGAGTGAATTCCCATCCGTTCGCGTCGGGTCGCTGGCAAAGGAGATCTTTGGTGAAGGCCGGGCGGGCGAGCCGCGATTCCGCGCCAGCGACCGCGGGGGCAACGGCATCTTTCTTCCGTTGGGCATGGAAAGCCTGCTGCCCCAACTGCTGTCTCGCCTGTTGGAGGCGGATGTTCAGGTGGCCGAGGCCAAATCGCCGCTGCGCGTGACGCACCGCCGTGTCGACGATCGCGACGTTTATTTTGTCATTAACGACAGCCCGCGGCCGTGGACGGGCCGGGTCGATTTTGCGGCAAGCGGGTCCGGCGAACGCTGGAATCCGGCAACAGGGCAAAGAGAGGAGATCCTGGACGGCAGCGGTGCGCAGTTGAGTCTGGAGGCGTACGGCGGCGCTTTCTTCCGCTTCGCCTCGGCCGACGCGCCCCAGCGGCAGAGCATGGCCGGCGGGGGATTGCCGAAGCTCAGCGTCAAGCCCCTGCCGAAAGTCGAGCCGACCATGGGGCACGGCGAGTTTGTTCGCGCCGAACTGGCGCCGGATGCGGTTCACTCGCGGGGCGATTTGCCGGCGTGGCAGGCGGCGTCCGTTCTGACCCAAGGCGGAGTGGACACGCACCTTTTTACGCTGTTTCACTATGCGCAGCCGCTGGACCTGAGCGACGTTGACTGTCTGGTCATCGAAACGTGGGTGCCCGAGGGCCAGTTTATGCCGAGCCAGATTCTGGTGATCCTGCACGAGGAGGGCGGCGGTGACTTTCTTGCGGAGACGGGGCGCTCGATGGCGGCCGGCGGCCGGGAGCGCAATTTCCTCGCGTTGAGCCGTTTTCAACTCGCAGGCTGGTCGAAGGACGGCGACGGCGTTCTGGACCCTAAACGCATCAGTGACATCCGTATCGGCTGGGGCGGCTATTTTGGAGCGGAGCATGAGAAAGTGCAATTCAGCGTGGCCCTGCCTCAAACCGGCGTTGTCATGCCCAGTCGGTAAGAACTGTTTTCATCCTGCGGCCCTGCCGGGTGAATTCGTGACCCATGCGCGAGGTTCTCGCCGATGCGGTGATTGTGCGTGGGAACTTGGCGCGGCTTTGTTTTTATAGTTTGTCGGGCTGGAAGAGGGGACGATATCTGCTGGTGTTTGTTCCTGATATCATGAATGTGCCGTCGCCTCGGTAGTGGATTGTTTTTGGGTATCGCGGGGTTGGGGCCACGTGGGCCTTCGTGACTTCGAAGATGAAGAAGTTGTAGGTGTTGACGAGTTTTGAGTCGACGAGCCGGCATTCGAAATTGGCGCAGCATTCGGCTATGAGCGGGGCGCGGACGGTCGTGGCGGGGACGGGTGTGAGTTTGAAGGCGGCGAATTTGTCGAGGTCTCGGCCGGAGGTGTTGCCGATGCGGACGACCGTCTCGGCGAGGTCGACGGTGGGGAGATTGATGACGCATTCGCGGCTGCGGCGGATCAGTTCGAAGCTGTGATTGGCATTGCTGATGATGCAGCCGACGAGGGAGGGGGTGAATTCCATGGGCGTGTGCCAGTTCATGGTCATGATATTTGTGCGGCGGCGGTGTGCGGAGCTGACGAGGACGACCGGGCCGGGCTCGAGGAATTTGCGGATTTCGGAGACGGGGAAATCTTTCTTCTTGTATGTCTTCATGCGGCCTCCTTTGGGCTCGGCATTGAGCCGCGGTTTTGGGGCGTGCGGCTGCGGTCAATGCCTGCGTTTCCTATTTCGTCCTGGGCGGTGCGGATTATTACGAGCGAGTGGGGAGGCGGCTAAAATTTCGGGCGCGGCAAGCTGATGTGTTTTTTTGCATTTGAAGTGCTGTTTTGCAGGTCCTACGCGGGATTTTCTGGTTTTTTTTCAAAAAAATGCGCAGACGTGCTTGACAATTGTATAGGATTAGATTAGTCTTACATCGGGATGTTTAATCGAAGACGATCATGATGCAGTTCAAAATTGGGGAACACTGGTGCGAGATGGACTTCTGTCGCGGGATGCTGGGGAAATGCAGGTTCAGTCTGATGGATTCGCCCGGCGTGCATGACAGGCTGAGGGTCTTGCTGGAACGCTGCGGCTCGGCCGGCGGGGTTGGCGACGGGGCGGGGGATGTTCTGCCGCACAAGCGGGTGAAGATGGCGTTTGCCGCGTGTCCGAATGGCTGCACACTGCCGCACATAAAAGACGTGGGGTTTGTGGCGGAGATTTGTCCGCGTGTCCTGCTGGAAAGCTGTGATCACTGCGGGATGTGTGTCGGCGTTTGCAGGGAGCGTGCGATCACAATGGCGGTTGGCGGGCCGGAAGCGGCGCGAGATAAATGCGTTGGGTGCGGCATGTGTATGCGAGACTGTCCGCAGCAGGCCATTGAAGGGGGGGCGTTTCGTTTTGCGGTTCTGATCGGGGGGCGGATGGGCCGGCACCCGCGTCTGGCGGATCGGATGTGTGTCGTTGGCGATCGTAATCTGGGGCGGCTTGTTGAGAAATTGTTGGCCGCGATAGATGGGCATCTGAACGGGAACGTGCGTTTTGCGGATTGGATTGAACAGGCTGGATTGTTTAAGGTGAAGGAACAGGTTCTTTATGGTTGACGCAAGAGAAGGCATTTCACAGGGTTTCGTGAAGCGGGACAGGCGTGCGATGTGGATACGGCCGGCGGTGCAGTTCGGCTTTGCGTTTTTCGCCGTTCTGCTGTGCATCGAGTTTCGCGGGTTTATTCTCTCTTTGGGGGATCCAGGGCGTGCAGTGCCGCCGCGGCCTGCGGCCGTTGACGCTTACCTGCCGATCAGCTCGCTGTTGAGTTTGACGTATTTTTTCAAGACCGGCATAATTAACGACGTGCGGCCGGCGGGGCTGGTTATCTTCAGTCTGACTCTGGTTCTTGCGATTGCGGTCAGGCGGGGGTTCTGCAGTTGGGCGTGTCCGTTCGGCACGGCCGCGGAATACGCGCACAGGGCGGGGCGATGGCTTTTCGGCGGGAATATTGTGCCGCCCAAGTGGATCGACGTGCCTTTGCAGTCGTTAAAGTATCTGCTGCTCGGCTTCTTTGTGTATCAGATCGCGCGGATGCCCGCGGAGGGACTGCACGGGTTCATTCATGGCTCCTATAACCGGATCGCCGACGTGAAGATGTATCTGTTCTTCAGCAATATCAGTGCGATTGGGATTGCGGTGCTGGCCGTGCTGGGCGTTTTGTCGCTGCTGATCAAGAATTTCTGGTGTCGCTATCTTTGTCCGTACGGGGCGCTGCTGGGTCTGTTTTCGCTTGTCAGTCCGACGGCCGTGCGGCGCGATAAAGCGGCGTGTGTCGGCTGTGGGGCGTGTACGAAGGCATGCCCTAACCGGATCGCGGTGGATCGCAAAGAATCGGTGCGTTCGACACTGTGCACGGCGTGTATGAGCTGCATCCATGTCTGCAAGGTCGCCGGGGCCCTGGAACTCGGCGGGGTGAAGAAGAAGCTGCGGTTTTCGGCCACCAGCTATGCTCTGATTACGGTCCTGGCGTTTCTTGTTGCCGCACAGGCGGCTCGAAGCGCGGGGTATTGGCATTCGAGCACAACGCCGCAATTTTATAGAATGCTTTACAGCCGGATATCGCAGATCGCTCATCCTTGACTGATCGTGCAAGGATGCGGCGGTCAGCGGCCGGATGCCTGGCGTGTTGACGCGTGAGCCGGGTTGAGCTATACTGCTTGCTGCAGGGGATGGGCCGCGGGTGCAGGGTGTTCTTTGGAGAGGAAGGTGTGCGA
>JACZKQ010000015.1 GCA_014859965.1 Phycisphaerae bacterium | reverse complement strand
TACTGGTGGGTTGATGATTATAAGACCTGTCGTCGTTCTTGGTATTGCTCAGAAGGGCAAAAGTATTCTGTTGATGAATTATGTATAGATGAAATACTTGAAGATGTGTTTGCTTTAATATTGTCATTAGAAATAGATAATCTGAAATTGATTGATAACGTATATAAGGAATGGAAGAATATTTCAGATAGTAGAAAGAGAGAAGATATTGAGCAGTATCCTATCCCAAACATCCCAACAGCTTAACCTTCCCTCGGCTCATTATGGAACTGACTCACAAACCAAGGTTCCATACAACCAACCCTATTTGGCTCAAGGAGTCTCAGGGGATAAGAAGGGGTAGGTGCTATAACTTTTCCCTAATTTACTGAAGGTACCTGGTACCTTTAATTAACCTCTCCTGACTTGACGAGAAAGCCACTATTTCATTATCATATTCTCACTGAGGATGAGGCTAGGAGATAAAAGTGTCAAAGACCGAAATAATCAAGGACAAAGCCAAGGAGCTTGCACAATGGTTCTGGCATGATTTGGGTGAACAGGAGGGCCAAAGGGCACAGGTTCATTTAGCCTTTGTCATAAGTGATGGTCTCGACCCAGATAGCAGAAGAGTGAGAAGGACTTCAACAACGAGGGTATCCAAGACTCAATTGTCGGAGGCCTTGAAGGTCCAGAACAAGATTGGACTTATTATAGACGATGCAGTTGCGCTATTCGCTGAGACCACGTCTGTGGGAAAAGTGCGGGAGTTGTTGAACGAGAGGCAGCACGTTTGGCAAAACATCAGGCTTGCGGAGTCTTGCCAAGAACTGGAGAATCACTTGGCGGAGAACTTTGAAGCTGGAGACAATTTTGTCGACGTGAATTCTTCATGGTGCATTGACGGTGAACATATTATTGCATGCTACACATCATACTCGCAAGAAGAAGGTTACTTCTGATCTAATCCGCGTATTTATAATATCAACCAGATTCAGCGGAGCAACATGATTGTTTTACAGCAGACGCAACGGTTGCAATGCGAGTAAGAACAACAGAAGATTTCGACTACAAACACTTGCCGTCCTCCTTGTTTTTCGGTGTGGTCTATCTGGGCGCTATCGTTGGGCCAGGGTTTTGGTGGCCGGGGCATTATGTTGTTGTTGGGTCGGTGGTGTTTGGGGTGATCCTTTTCTTTTCGTTTCGTTCTCACGTTCAGGCGGCCTTTGCGTTGAGGCGCGTCCGGCCGGCAACTTGGATTTGGCAAGGGTCGGAACAAGGCTGTTTCGGGTTTCGAGATTCGGATTTTGGATTTGGCGGCTCGGCCGCGCCGCGGGTGTCGCTTGTGATCCCTTCGTTCAATGAGGAGGCGGTGCTGCGGCAGACGTACCTATCGGTGCTGGCGCTGGAGTAGGCGGCCGGGGCGATTGAATTGGTGTACATCTATGAAGCGCTGCCCACAAGGTATTGTTGGGGTTGAGATTGCTTCGCTTTGCTCGCAATGACATTGTTGCGGGTGGTTGGCATGGGGCGCACGGGGTTGGGTTAGGGTTGAGATTGCTTCGCTTTGCTCGCAATGACGTTGTTGCGGGTGGTTGGTGAGGGGCGCACGGGATTGGGGTAAGAAGGAACGGAGGGTGATGGTGGGGGAGGCGGCATGGACCGGCGGTGCGCGATGTGGGCGGCGCCCCCATTGAAAATGGGGGTTAAATGCAGCGGAAGCGCTTCGCGAGTTTTTTGTAGGTTGGCGCGGGGCGCACTGGGTTGAGTGAGGGTTGAGATTGCTTCGCTTCGCTCGCAATGGCAGTGGCTCCGGCAGTTTGGCGCGGGGCGCATGGGGCGTCCACTTGTCGGCGGGCTTTCTGACCTCTTCAGTTATTCTCTGTTCTCATCAGTTTCTGGTAATCGTCTATGTTTCCTTTGTCGAGGCAGCAGGTTATTATTTCTCTGCCCAAGGGGTCGAGATCGGGATGGACGAACTTTTTCAGTTCGCGTTCGAAGAAATCCCGGAAAATGGCCGCGCCGGCATCGTAGCCGTCTTCGCCGACTTCCGGCTGGCGGTCGACCTGAAGCAGCCACTCTGGGATCAGCGTGCCCTCGACCTGCATGGTTCTGAAGGCGTAGCCTAACAGCGGGCAGCGGGCGGGAGTCAACTGGTGGGGGCGGAATGGGGCCGTGCCGCGCCGGGCCAGGTACTCGCGGCTGATCCACTGCGGCATGAAGCCCGTTTCCCATGCGCCGACGTGCTGATTGGGGACCAGCGTGTAACGCACCCTGGGGGTGGTGACCATCTGCCGCAGCAGCAGGTTGGCATGGTCGACGATGCGGCCGGTGGCAAACGGCCAGTAGGAGCCGACGCCTTCGCTGCTCATGCCCTCGCTGGTGGTAATACTGGGATTATCGTGGCCCCGCGGGGCGACCAGCCGCCAGAGCCAGGCCAAGCTTGGGGGCAGCATATGCAGGTAGCCGACGATGCCGTAGGTCGGCTTTTCGCGCGTGCAGGGCGGCGTCCGGATGCCGAAACTGCGGATCAAGACCTCGACCTCGCCGTGCACAACGTTCGGAACCGACTTACGCGGCAGGATCACGCGGGGATTGGGGCAGCGTTTGCCGGGGGTGTCCTCGATGTGATCCCAGATCAGGGCGGTCGAGCCCGGCACCGCATCGATGTTCAGGAACAGCAGCGGTTGGGCGGGATGGACCGTCAGCGCCTCGAGGTGCGGCTCCGTGCCGTACTTGAGGATGTGGTTGACCCGTACAAACCAGGCTTGCTCGGCATCGCGGACTTCCAGGCAGCCGGTGGGACTGCCGGCGAGCGGCTTGCACATGGCCATGTCGTCCGTGACGGGGTAGAGTTTGCAGTTTTGTCCCATGGCGAGGGTGCGCCGCTGGCCGGTTACGAGATTGCGGCCCAGGAGCAGACGGCCGTCCGTCTGGCGGTGGGCCTGTTCCAGCATTTCGCTTTTGCCGCCGCCGCTGGCGCCTTCGTGCATCATCGTGACGAGGTTGTCATAGGGGGTTTCTACCTGCACCGTGGAGGCGTGGAGCGTGGGCCAGTCTTCCGATTCGCCGAGGGCGAGCAGGACACCGTAGATCCCTTTCTTGGCACTGGGGCCGGGATAGAGATTGTAGGAGAACACCTCGTGCAGGGAGTCGAGGCGGTTATGGACCACGATCTGGCGACCGTCAAAATGCGTGTGTCGAAACGGGGGCGCCAGGTAGACCACATTGCGCACTCTGAACCGTTCGTTGAGTTCCGACGGCGGCAGCAGGCCCTGCAGGTCGGCCAGGCCGCCGATGAAGAAGCCGGCATTGGCCGGGGCAATGAGCATGCCCCCGCGTCCGTCGCCGGCATCGAGGGCGCCGAGCCGAAAGAACGTCACGACCAGGTCCTGCTGTTTGAGCCACTCGAAGGTGCTGCGGCGCAGGTCGGCAAAGGGGAAGCTGACTTTGTCGCTGAAACGCGCTTTGTCCGTCTGCCGGTCGTCGGCAACCAGCATGCATTCGGGATCGCGGCGGCGCATATACGGATCGACGTAGTTTATGGCCAGGCCGTTGCGGACCTTCGTGACGGTGGCTTCCGGGACGCGGCGGCCGTCAATCTCGTAGGCGACCTCGAAGGTTCCTGCGGTTTGATTTCCCATTGCCAGAGAAAAGATATCCTCTCTGGTTTCCGGCAGGAGCAGCGAGCGGCATTCGCCCAGAATTTCTCGAACACATTCGGGCAGGTCAACCCGCCTCCATAGATTTTCAGTACCCGCACTCACTTCTCTTGCTCCTGCAACAGCGTTTGATTTTTCAATCGTTTTCTCGCGAACACCAAGTTCTGCACTCATCCAGCAATAAGGAAGACTCTGTGTGCATATTCATAGCTTTGCTCAATGGCACAAAAAAAGACCAGCAGAATCCCGATACGAGACTCGCTGGCCTATTGATTACCTGTTGTCCGCCGACTGGCGAATCACATGCAATTGATCTGCCTATTTTGTCCACATTGCAAATCTACTTTGAACAGGCATGCAGTGCCTCTTCGCTGTCTACCTACAGAGCACGCTATTTTATGGGCAACTTTCATTGTGTCAAGCTTTTTTGCATATCTGCATGTTCCTGGGATGCACGTTTTGTTCCTGGTACAGGGTGGACGCCCCTGGGATACGGGCAAGGCGCAGTTGGGAGGATTTGTTTTTGCACACTTTCCGGCGGATTTGGGAAGTAGTTCGTGACAAATGCGTTGGGATTTGGCAATATGTGTGCTGGCTCTTGGGCCATTTGGACTGATCTAAAATGTTTGATAATGTCCTGAAACCTGGGGCAACGGAACAGGTTGAAGGACAAGCAGTGAAAGGATGTTTCATGGGAGTTCGCAGAGACAAGATTAACAAGAGGATTGCGAAACAGAAGAAGACGCGTGCGGCCAATGCCCCGCGCAAGGCCAAGGAACGTGCACGCAAGGCCGCCAAGGCCGCGGGCGGAACCAGTTAACCGCTTGTTTTGTAGTTGCTCTCTTTGAATTATTCCCGGAAAGATCTATAAGCTTTTGGCGATGGGGTCCGCCTTTAACCGCCGCGGTCTTTGATTGCGGATGATGACTCCTGTCCGGTTTTTCTTTGTGCTTGTCTTGCGCGCCTCGTGTGGGGGTGCGGACGGTTCCACGGGTGAGGTGCCCGCGCCGCGGATGAGCGACGGATGGGTTTGTCGGTAAGGAGTCGTCATGGCGGTCAGTATTGCTGAAATCATCGTGTTGAGTCTCATCGCGGACTGGATTTTCCGGCGTTTTCGTATTCCCGGGCTAATCGGCATGCTGCTGGTGGGCGTTTTGTTCGGGCCGTATGTGCTGGGTTACCTGGACCCCGATTTGCTGGCGATTGGGCCGGACCTGCGTCTGATCGCGCTGATTGTCATTCTGCTGCGGGCGGGTTTTGAGCTGAGCCGGCGGATACTGCACCGGGTGGGGGGCAAGGCGCTTCTGCTGTCGTTTATTCCGGCCGTCATCGAAGGGGCGGCGATCACGGTGTTAGGGCCGCGGCTGCTGGGCTTGAGCACTATGGAGTCGGCGATCTTAGGGTCGGTGCTGGCGGCGGTGTCGCCGGCGGTCGTGGTGCCGATGATGATCCGGTTCATGCAGGAACGCAAGGGGGCCGAGAAGGGCATACCGACGATGATCCTGGCGGCGGCGTCGGTGGATGACGTGTTCGTGATCGTCGTTTACAGCGTTCTGACGGGGCTCTACACGGGGCAGCAGGTCAACATCGCCTGGAAACTGGCGAGCATTCCGTTGTCGATTATTCTGGGGGTTGCGGTGGGGCTGGCGGCGGGGCTGGTTCTGTATCGGCTTTTCGAGCGATTTGACCCGCGGGCGACGAAGCGTGTGCTGGTGGTGATTGCCGTGAGCGTTTTGCTGGTGCGGGTCGAGCATGCTGTCGAGGCGTGGGTGCCGTTTGCGGCGCTGGTGTCGGCGATGGCGATCGGGTTTGTGATTCTCGAGAAGCGCGAGCACATGGCGCATGAGATCTCGGCGAAACTGGGGAAGATATGGGTTTTTGCGGAGATCATTCTGTTTTCGATGGTCGGGGCACAGGTGAATCTGGCGGTGGCGTGGAAGGCGGGGCTTGCGGGGGCGGCGCTGATCGGGCT
>JACZKQ010000127.1 GCA_014859965.1 Phycisphaerae bacterium | reverse complement strand
GCCCATACCGCTAAGGCCGGCCGGCGTGCTGAGCAGTTCGGCAACGTCATACACGATCGGTTTGTATTCCGTGGGCAGATAATCTTTTGTCGCGACTGTGATCAGCCCCTTATCGACCACGTATGCCACCTGCGCCAGGTCCCCCGAGCCGCCCACTGCTTCAATGACCCTTTTGAGACCCGTCACCAGCGCCACCGAACTGAGCCCTTCACCCGGGATGCCGATCACGTTGGTCTTGTCAATGAAGGCGTTGTCACGGATATCGTTCCACATGATCACGATCGGAAGGGGCGGATCGACCGCATTGCGAATGACATTCATCGCCTCGGCAAAGGTCGTGTCCTCGGTCAGCAGCGACAGGTCCACCACCTGCTCCAACTGCCGATACACGGCGGCGTCCACCGGATCGCGACTGGTGAAGCCCTCTTCCTTACGGCGGGCCGTCAGCTCGATCCAGTTCTTCGGATAGCTGATTTCCTCGTGATACGGAATTTCGGCTTTCATAGTGTGACGGAGCAGCGTCAATTCACGCCGTTCCTTCTCACGCGCCAACTCCAACTCGGTGCGGTATCCTATCGTTCGCTCCAAGGTGGCCTTCTGAATCAGCGCCGTCTTGTGCGTCGGATCGATCGCCAGCAACTGTTCAAGCTGCCCCAAGGCTTCTTCGAACCGCTGCTGCGTCTGAAACGCGTATGAACGCTCCAGGTAATCCGCTACGGCCTGGGCCCTTTGGGCCTCCATGTCCCTGCGGATTGTTTGCGTCATCGTCTCGGCCTCGTCCCGGGCGATTCTCTCCTTATTGAGAATATCCATACGATGGGCGTCTTTTATCTGATTACGGATAATGTTCAGACGCGCCGAATACTGCCTGTACAGCTCATCGCCCAGAAGCACTTTGTTGATTTCAACTGTCGAAAAGGCCCTGTCCAGCGAACTGTTGGCGGCTTCGAACTCCTTTTGAGCCAAATACTCGCTCGCTTTGGCGACGGAATCATCAACGACCGCCTTAGTGTAGTTGCGGAGCCGATTCTGCCTGCTTGTCACCACCCGAACGTATGAGTCCTCGGCATCGGCATCAGCATCAGCCTGGGCCTGCTCCGTGTTCGCTGCCGCAATCGGCTCAACCGCCGCAGGCTTAATCTCGGCGGCAACAGGCGTTTGTGCCGGAACAGGTGCGGCAACCGCTTCAGCGGCCTTGGTCGACACCTGAACCACTTCCGGCGCCACGGCCGCTGCTTTGGTTGCGACGGGGGCCGCAACCGGCGGCGCCTCGACCACAGTCACTTGCGGTGCTTCGGGACTTACTGCTACCTCTCTAACAACGGGCACGACCGCCTCGGGCGCGGGCACCACGTACGCCCTTGTTTCGGGAACAACCACTGGAGCCTGCACTGCGGCCGGCTTTGCCTCGGGGGCAACCTGCTCGACCACCGGTTTTGCCACTGCAGGGGCTGCCGCCTTCGGCTGCGTTTTCGCCTTCTCCTGCAGCAACGCAAGACTGGAGTCAATCTGTTCACGCTCTAATTCGCGGAGGTACTCGCTGTTGCGGACCGACGCCAGCCGTTCCACGGCCTGGGCATACTGCCCCTGCTCGCCGAGTTGGTCGCTCTCCATCAGGACATTGGCGATACGTGTTCGCTCCGCCAGTGCCTGCTGCACAACATTGCCAAGGCTGGCAACGATTTCTTTGTCGGTATCGCTGACAAATTCCGCCAGTTCCCCGTCCCCATGAAGGCTGCTCAGAAGTATTTCAGCCTGCTTGTACACTTTGCGCCCCACGTATTCCTGCGCAATCTGAAGCGTCTTCTGTGCACGGGTCGTCATCGCTTCCTCACGCGTCGTCGGCTGTCCCAACGCATGCGTGCTGACAGTACTGAAAACAGCGAGAACTGTCAGAACGGCAACGACTTGCAGGTCCTTAAGCCTTGGTGAAACTAAAAATCTTCTCACCATGTGCCTCCATCGAAACAAATTGCCTAAATTTAATTTGAAATACAGTTAGCAATACTGTAAATCCCGGTGGTGACTATATTGTACTAGAAACTTGCGATTTTGCAAGCGAAAAAATACTATCAGACGAACACCAATTGTTGGATTGTTAAACGAGGCTGTGCATCTTAACGAAATACAGCCCTCTTATCCTTAAAACATGATCCGAAAGGTTTAATTTGGGCAATCTGGCACAACAAGGCAATCCTCTGGCCCTGGCTGTCGAGACATCCGGCCGAAGCGGCTCGGCGGCACTCGGAATGGGCGACGAGATACTGGAGCACGGTGTTTTATCGGGCCATCTCCGCCACGGGGCAGAGCTGTTCACCTGTTGCCGCGGCCTGCTGGACCGCGCCGGCCGCAGACCCTGCGACATTGAACACATCTACATCAGCACAGGTCCCGGAAGTTTCACCGGCATTAGGATTGCTGTGACCATGGCAAAAATTCTCAGCCTTGCCAACGACACAAAGATCATTTCCATCAGCACCATGGACGTACTTTCGGCCAATGCGACTGCCTACATTAACACCACCGGACGGCAAATACAACACCTTGCAACTATATTGGATGCCAAGCGAGGCCAATTTTTTGTGGCTCTGTTCCAATATTCCGGTGGTCGGTGGACCAAAACCGTCCCGGATTGCCTAATTACTCCGGAAGAGTTCCTCAAGAGGTTCGCCGGCGGCCCGGAGACACTTTGGCTCACCGGCGAGGGCCTGTTCTATTATAGAGATGCCTTCGAAGCCCCGAATGTGTCCTTTCTGGACGAGGCTTACTGGTTTCCTGATGCAGCCAATGTCTACAAACTCGCCGTCGAGAAGGCCAAAATGGGGGACTTCTCGGACCCTGTAACCCTTTCCCCTGCATACATCCGCACCGCCGGGGCCATCCCAAAATCGCGATAAGGCGCCCGCCGGCGGCCGGCGATGCCCCGCCCCGAAGGGACTCATCCCATGCCCGCCGCTGCCGCCCGCCTGTCAAGTTGGCGTATGTCCCCCATTATAAGCCGCCAAAAGTGGCAGGCCGCCGCCTGCGGTTGGGCCACGAGTGACCCGCCCCGCTTGTATTTTTTGCGTTCGCAACTGCTTTTTTTTAATGGGCTTAGGTACGTTTCGTCCGAAAATACCCACGGCTGACGCGGCTCTGGTACCAACTTTGCAATACACAACGCCTATCAGCATGTAGTGTATGTTTCTGGACAGAAATATAGGAGAAAGATGGATTATGGCAGTCAAAAACCTTTCATTTGAATCGGATGCACGAGCATCGTTGCTGGCTGGTGTCGAAAAACTCGCCGCCGCCGTGAAGTCGACGCTCGGACCGCGAGGTCGAAATGCAATTATTGACAAGAGCTGGGGCGGACCGACCGTCACCAAAGACGGCGTCACGGTCGCCGAAGAGATCGAACTGCTCGACAAGGCGGAAAACATGGGCGCCAAACTCGTCCGCGAAGCCGCCAGCAAGACGTCCAAGATCGCAGGCGACGGCACCACCACCGCCACAGTGCTCGCTGAAGCCATCTTCCGCGAGGCATTTCGCAACCTGGCCGCCGGCGCCGACGCCATGTCGCTCAACCGCGGCATCCAGCAGGCGGTGAAAGCCGCGGTCGCCGAACTCAAGAAGATCGGCCGACCCATCGATATCGCCAAAAAGGACGACATCGTCAATATCGCGGCGATTTCCGCCAACAACGACCTGGAAATCGGCAAGAAAATGGCCGAGGCCTTCATGCGAGTGGGCAAAGACGGCGTCATCACCGTCGAAGAAGGCAAGAGCCTCGAGACGGTGGTCGACTACGTTGAGGGCATGCAGTTTGACCGCGGTTATCTTTCGCCGCACTTCGTCACCGACCCGGACAACATGGTCTGCGAACTTGAAAAGCCTTACATTCTCGTATACGAAGAGAAGATCGCTTCCGTGCAAAAGCTCGTGCCCCTGCTCGAAGCCATCGCCAAGAGCAAGCAGGCCCTGCTGATCATCGCAGAAGATGTCGAGGGCGAGGCCCTGGCGACCCTGGTCGTCAACAAGCTTCGCGGTATCGTCAAGATCGCCGCCGTAAAGGCGCCCGGGTATGGCGACCGCAGAAAAGCCATGCTTCAGGACATCGCGATCCTCACCGGCGCAGAGCCCATCTTCAAGGATCTCGGCATCGAACTGGAGAACATTACGCTGTCGCAACTGGGTCGGGCCAAAAAGGCGACCATCGACAACGACAATACGATTATCGTCCAGGGCGCCGGCGACGGCACCGCAATCGCCGGACGCATCAAGCAGATCAAAGATGAACTGGACACCACGACCAGCGATTACGACCGTGAGAAACTGCAGGAACGGCTCGCCAAACTCACCGGCGGCGTCGCTCAGATCAACGTGGGCGCAGCCAGCGAGGCGGAGATGAAAGAGAAGAAGGCCCGTATCGAGGACGCCCTTCACGCGACCCGCGCCGCTATCGAAGAAGGCATCGTGCCCGGAGGCGGCGTCGCGTTGATTCGCTGCATCGCCGCTGTCAAGTCGCTGAAGCTTTCCGGCGACGAGAAGACCGGGGCCGACATTATCGCCCAGGCGCTTCGCATGCCCTGCTACCACATCGCCGTCAATGCCGGCGCGGTGGGCAATCTCATTGTCAACAAGGTCGCCGAAGGCAAGGGCGGGTTCGGTTACAACGCCGACAAGGACAAGTATGAAGACCTGCTCGCCGCCGGCGTCGTCGACCCGCTGAAGGTCACTCGGATCGCCCTGCAGAACGCAGCCAGTGTCGCCGGCCTGTTGCTGACGACCGATTGCGTCGTCACTGAAAAGCCCAAGGAAGAAGAGGCCGGCGGACCCGGCGGAATGCCTCCGGGCGGCATGGGTGGAATGGGCGGAATGGGCGGCATGGGTGGCATGGGCGACTATGGCATGTAGGCCGCGCAACAGTAGAAAAACTGAAAAACGAAACCATACAATAAAACATGGAGTGATTTATGAAACTTAAACCTTTGGATGATCGCGTTGTCGTAAAGCCCGAAGAGGCCGAAGAAAAGACAGCCGGCGGAATCGTTCTGCCGGATACCGCAAAAGAGAAACCCATGATGGGCAAAGTCATCGCCGTCGGCGAAGGCAAACTTCTGGACAACGGCAGCCG
This sequence comes from Phycisphaerae bacterium, assembly GCA_014859965.1. Classification (GTDB taxonomy): domain Bacteria; phylum Planctomycetota; class Phycisphaerae; order Sedimentisphaerales; family Anaerohalosphaeraceae; genus JACZKQ01. The sequence goes on along the minus strand of JACZKQ010000127.1, from coordinate 60,143 downwards.
CGCCCAGATCGGCGTCAAGAAGGGACAGCTCGTTCTGTACGGCAAGTACGCCGGCAGCGACGTCGAGATCGATAAGGTCGAATACAAGATCCTTCGCGAGAGCGAAATCCTCGGTATTCTCGAAAAGTAATTCAACCCCCGGACCGGCCTCGCGTCGATCCGGCTTTGAGGGAGGTTAATACACACATGGCAAAACAAATGATGTTTGATCAAACGGCGAGGGCGCAGCTCAAGGACGGGCTTGGCCAGTTAGCCGCCGCCGTGAAAGTGACCATGGGCCCGACCGGCAAGAACGTGCTCCTGCAGAAGAGCTACGGCGCCCCCAAGGTCACGAAAGACGGCGTGTCCGTCAGCAAGGAAATCGACCTGCCGGAACCCTTCAAGAACATGGGCGCCAAGATGGTCAATCAGGTCGCCAGCAAGACCAGCGACCTCGTGGGCGACGGAACCACGACGGCAACCGTGCTCGCCGAGGCGATTTATAACGAAGGCCTCAAATACGTGTCTTCGGGCATCAATCCCGTCGCCGTGCAGCGGGGCGTCACCGCCGCCGCCGCCGTGGCCACGGATTTCATCGCCTCGGTCAGCAAACCCGTCAAGGGACGCGATGACATCGCCAAAGTCGCCACCATCAGCGCCAACAACAACGCCGCCGTCGGTGAGATCCTTGCCGACGCGATGGAAAAGGTCGGCGCCGAAGGCGTCATCGAGGTTGAAGAAGGCAAGGGCCTCGAAACCGAATTGAAGATCGTCGAAGGCATGCAGTTCGACAAGGGGTATCTGTCTCCGTACTTCATGACCAATCCTGAAACCCTGCAGGCCGAACTCGAAGATGTTTACATCCTCCTCCACGAAAAGAAAATCTCCAATCTGCGTGAGATGGTGCCCCTTCTTGAGAAGATCGCCCAGACCGGCGCGACCCTGCTGATCGTCGCCGAAGACGTCGAAGGCGAGGCGCTTACCGCCCTTGTCATCAATCGCCTTCAGGGCGTGCTCAAGGTTTGTGCCGTCAAGGCGCCCGGCTTCGGCGACCGCCGAAAGGCCATGCTGCAGGATATCGCCATCCTCACCGGCGGCCAGGTCATCACCGAAGATCTCGGCATCAAGCTCGAGAGCATCGAACTGAGCCAGTTGGGACGTGCCCGCAAGATCACCGTGGGAAAGGACACCACGACCATTGTCGAGGGAGAGGGCAAAAAGAAGGACATCAAGGTACGCTGCGATCAGATCCGCAATCAGATCGAAAAGACCACCAGCGATTACGACCGTGAAAAACTCCAGGAACGGCTTGCCAAGATTACCGGCGGTGTCGCCGTTATCCATGCCGGCGCCGCCACCGAGGTCGAAATGAAAGAGCGCAAGGACCTCCTTGACGACGCCCTTCACGCCACCAAGGCCGCGGCCCAGGAAGGCGTTGTGATCGGCGGAGGCGTTGTCTTTCTGCGGGCGATCCCGGAAGTCGAAAAGGCCCGCGCCAAGGCGAAAGGCGACGAGAAGGTCGGCTTTGACATCATCATCAACGCCCTCAAAGCCCCCACCAGGCAGATCGTCGATAACGGCGGCGGCGAAGGCGACGTGGTCGTTGAGCAACTGCTCGAAAAGACGAGCAACACGGGCTTTGACGCAAGCACCGGTGAGTTTGTCGACATGTTCAAGGCAGGGATCATCGACCCCGCCAAGGTCGCACGCACGGCACTGCAGAACGCCGCGTCCGTTGCCGGCCTCATGCTGACAACCAATGTGGTGATCACCGACCTCAAGGATGACGACGAGGAAAATGTAACCGTCGGCGCCATCATATAGCGGACCCTATGGCGATGTCGAGTCTCGAACGATCCGCCATGACAGGCCGATGCGACGGGACTCGGCATCGTTTTTTTTGTGAAACAGGAATCGCCAATGGCCAAACGCGACTACTATGAAGTGCTCGGCGCCGCCAAAGAAGCGTCACCCGAAGAGATCAAACGCTCCTACCGGCGCATGGCGATGAAGTACCATCCGGACAAGAACCCCGGCGACAAAGAAGCCGAGGCCAAGTTCAAGGAATGCGCCGAGGCCTACGAGGTCCTGAGCGATCCTGAAAAACGAAAGCGTTACGATCAGTACGGCCACGAAGGGCTACGCGGCGTCGGCATGCACGACTATGCACACATGAACGTGCAGGATATCGGCGATATCTTCGGCGACATGTTCGGCGACATCTTCGGGGATATTTTCGGGCAGCGACGCCGCCGCGGCGGCCACGGTCAGACGGCCTCTCGCGGCTACGACCTCGAAACGGCCGTCGAATTAAGCCTCGAAGAAATCGCCAAAGGCGCCGAGAAAACCATCGAATTTACCCGTCAGGACACCTGCCCCGCCTGTTCCGGCACCGGCAGCGAAAAAGGCAAGAGCCCCACGACCTGCCCCGCCTGTCACGGCGCCGGACAGGTCCAGCGAGCCGGCCTCGGGGGGTTCTTTCAGATGGTCTCAACCTGTCCGCAATGCCGCGGGGAAGGACGCATCATCACCAGTCCGTGCAAGAAATGCCGAGGCGCCGGACAGATTCCGAAGAAGCGCACCGTGAACATTAAAATCCCCCCAGGCGTACACGAAGGCCAGGGTATCCGCGTCAGCGGCGAAGGCGAGCCCGGACGCCGCGGCGGCCCAAGGGGCGATCTTTATTGCTATGTACGCGTGAAGGCACACCCTTTCCTGATGCGCGACGGCAACGATCTCGTCTGTCACGTGCCGATCAGTTTTACACAGGCCGCCCTCGGCGCCATGGTCGACGTGCCCGCGCTTGACGGCAAGCGGCAGCTGAAAGTGCCGCCGGGAACACAGCACGGAAGCGTTTTCCGAATTCGTGACGAAGGCCTGCCCGACCTGAGATCGGGCAGCAAGGGGGACGAACTGGTGAGGGTCGCCATCGAAATACCCAGGCGGCTCAGCCCCAGTCAGGAAAAGCTCCTGCGGGCCTTCGCCGATACCGAAGACATCGGCGTGATGCCGGAAAGCAAAGGTTTTTTCGATAAACTTAAGAAACATTTTGGTGCTTGATCATGACAGCAAAACACAGAAAAGACCACGAAGCCGAGCCCGAACGACGATCCTCCGACGCAGCGGATAAACGCATAGCCGAGCTCGAGGAGCAGGTTGGGACACTCACCGCCGAGAAGCAGGACCTCTTCGAAAAACTCCAGCGCATCAGCGCCGACTATATCAATTATCAGAACCGCGCTCCAAGGCAGATCGCCGAAAGCGTGGCGTATGAAAAGAAGGCGATTGTCCGCTCGATCATCCCCACGCTCGACAATCTCGCCCACGCCGTCGCCAGCGCCGCCGAGTCGCGGGGTTCCGGGGCGGACGACAGCGTCGTCAAGGGCATCCAACTCGTTATCGATCACATGCTCGACGCCTTGAAAAGTCTCGGCGTCGAACGCATTGTCGCCCGCGGCAATGATTTCGACCCCAGCCTGCACGAAGCCATCATGCAGCGGACAGAAGAGGACCAGCCGGACAATGTTGTTCTCGAGGAATTCCAGAACGGATACACCCTTAACGGCCAGGTCATCCGGCCTGCCAAGGTGGTCGTCAACAAGCTGCCCGAATCGCCGGCCGAAGACCAACCCGACGAGCAAACGCCTGCCGACGATGCCGAAGGCCACGCCGGTTAAGAAAACTTCCAGAGCCAGAGAAGGAAAGAGTTATGCCCACTTATCAGTATCTCTGCAACAGTTGCGGACACGAGTTCGAACAGTTCCAGTCCATAAAGGCCAACCCGCTGCGCAAATGTCCTGCGTGCAGCCGGATGGAGCTTAATCGCCTCATTGGGGCCGGCGGAGGCATTATCTTCAAAGGCAGCGGCTTTTACCAGACCGATTATCGAAGCGAAAACTACAAAACCGGGGCAAATAGCGCCAAACCCGCGGCCGAAACCAAGGATACAACCAAGAAAGAGACTACTCCCGCCAAAACTGAGCCCAAAAGCAAATCGAAGGACACGCCTAAAAGCGACAACAATTAACCCACCTCGCTCTACCTGAAACCGCCACCCTGCCGCACAATCCGCATCTTTAAAACGCCCCAAGTCCGGTAAATTCGGCAATTTAACCTCGCAACGCTTGACTTTCTGCAGGGGATGGCGTATGGTGGATGCAGAGGAAATTGAGAAATACCATTGTGGAGGCAAGTGTCTGCAAAGGGCATTTGTCGATGTTGCGGCGTATTTTCAGGAGGTGAAAAGGTGAAAAGAGTACTGACGTGGTGCGTAATTGGGCTTCTGACCGGTTGTGTGACGACCTACGGGGCGACCATTCTTCATTACGATTTTGAGGATGGCACGCCGGAAACACCCATGAACAACTACCCCGTAACGCAGCAGAACGGTATGCCGGGCACGGCCGATCTGTCCGGAAACGGTTATGCCATGCATGCCTGGGATGATTATTGGGGTCCCATGTTTTCAGCGTCGGGTCAGACGCCTACGGGCGCCGGCCTGAGTTCCATGCATGACGGCCACAGGGACGGCTATACCCTTGCCGACGGCATCCGCGCATGGAGTCCGAGCACGTGGACAATTGAATTGTCGTTCAAGCTCGACGACGTCACCGGCTGGCGAACCATGATCGGCAGGGATGATTGGGCGCAGCACAACGGAACGAATATCGACGTGGGCGCGGCCTTTTACATCCAGAAGAACGGAGAGAACAACGCCATACGCCTCAACTACGCGACTGTCAGCGGCGAGCGTATTTCACTTGATGCATCGCTGGTTCCGCAAGCGGGTCAATGGTACCGTTTCGCCATCGTTGCCGACGGCGACCAGGTCGATATGTATGCAAATCAACTGGACGGAAACGGCTTTCAGAACGTCGGCTCGTTTACGCTGGATGCGGGGGTGGACCATTCACTCCTGGCGACGGGAAACTGGACGTTCGGCCGCGGCTGGTGGAACGGCGGCTTTGTCGATCATATCGCCGGCAACCTGGACGATATCCGTTTCAGCGATGAAGCTTTGACTACCGATCAGTTCATTCCGGAGCCGGCGACATTGGCTTTGCTGGGACTGGGCGCCCTGATGCTTAGAAGACGCAAATAAACAGCCGCATGGGCTGAACAATCAAACGCAGCAGGAGGATTGATTATGGAACGTCTAAACTGTGTAACGTCGGTTTGTCTGGTGCTCGCCCTCACTGCGCCGCTTTCGGCAGCCACCATCCTGCACTATAACTTCGAGGACGGCACGCCGGATACGCCCATGAACCCAAGCAGCACGGTGACCGGCCAGATCGGATCGCTGGATCTCTCCGGCAACGGTTACCACATGTACGCCTGGAGCGACTACCACGGCCCCCTGTTCTCTTCATTGGGCGAAACGCCGACCGGTATCGGCCTCAGTTCCGAACACGACGGGCACAGGGACGGCTATTGCTTCGCCGATGGACTGCGTTCATGGAGCCCTGGCGTATGGACGATCGAACTGTCTTTTAAACTCGACGATCTCTCCGCTTGGCGCACGCTTATCGGCAAGGATGACTGGGCTGTATACAACGGGGCCAACATCGATGCCGGGGCCGCCCTCTACATCCAGAAGAACGGAGTAAACGGGGCCATACGCCTGGATTTTGCTACGGTCAGCGGCGAGCGATACCATCTGGATTCGACGCTCATTCCGGCGGCGGGCCAGTGGTACCATTTCGCCATCGTTGTTGAGGGCGACCAGGTCAACATGTACGCCGACCGACTGGATGGCGAGGGATTCCAAAACGCCGGGACGCACTCGCTGACGGCCGGTCTCAATCACGCGCTTCTGCCTACAGGTACGTGGACGTTCGGCCGCGGCTGGTACAACGGTGGGCAAGCCGATCACATTGTCGGCAATCTGGACGACATCCGTTTCAGCAACGTTGCCCTGGAGCCGAGCCAGTTCATTCACAGTCGCTATGCACATCAGCCCGATCCTCCGCAGAATGCACCTAACGTTTCCAGTTCGCAGAACACGTTGTCGTGGACGAACCGGGACGACGTCGACGTCTGTCAAGTGTACTTCGGCAGGAACACCGGAGAGCCGAATGCGCTTTCCTACAGAAGCATGCTGACGCTGATTGCAACCCTTGAAAATCCTGAAAAGCAGTCCACCGTCGTCCTGCCGCAAGCTTTGGCCGCAAGCGACGTGTGTTACTGGGTGGTTGACAGCTACAGGGGCACCGCGCCTCCCGCTGAACCGAATCTTCCCGGTCTCTTGTGGAAATTCACCGTGAACGACAACCGCGCGCCGAGCGTGGACGCCGGCAGCGACCAGGGCGTGTGGCTGGGCATGAACGGCAACCCGGGTGAAGCCACGGTCACATTAAAAGGAACAGTGACCGATGACGGCCTGCCGACTCCTCCGGGCGGTGTGACGGTTGCGTGGACCCAATTGTCAGGCCCGACAGTCGCGATTGAAAACAGCGAATCACAATCAGCTTCCGCAACGGTTACGGAGACGGGTATCTATACTTTCCGGCTTTGGGCCAGCGACGGTGAGTTTGAAAACAGCAACGTTGTCGGCGTATACGTCGGCACGAATTCCTGCCAGGCGTCTCATATGCTGCCGGACGCTCCGGCTTACTCCGTCTTCGATGCCGATCAGGACTGTGTCGTCGGCATGGCCGACCTGGCGCAATTCGCAGCCGTCTGGCTTAGCTGCTCGGACACGTTGACCGCGTGCGAGTAAACACTACCAATGAAAAGACCTGACGCCGAAATACAGCGCCAGGTCTTTTTTTAACCAGTTGTCGGAACCGTTAATACCGCAACCGGATTCCTGCGTTCGTGGCAAACCTCGGCAGCCTTGCGGCGCCTCAGCTTGTCACCTCGATAGGAAAGTTGTACTCCTTCCACCCGTTGAAGCCGCCCTCCAGCTCCATCACCGGAAAACCCTGGGAGCTGAACTCCAGCGCCGCCGCCGCCGCCAGATGGCAGTCTTCGCTGTAGCAGTACACCACGTTTGTCGCCTCATGGCTTAGGCCCGCACAGCTCTCCCACTCGCCCTTGGGCAAGTTTATCGCCCCCGGGATGTGCTCCTGCCTGTAGTCCTCGGGGCTGCGTACATCCACAACATTGATATTCTCCCGCTGTCTGATCATGCGGTTCAGTTCCGCCGGACCGGTTGTAAACTCCATCTTCGCTTTGAAAAACTTGTATGCTTTTCTCGGACTTACAAGCGTCATAACCCACCCTTTCAGATCTCAGCTTCAGATGTCCTTAGCATCGCCATGATGGTCGCGTTTGATGACGTTTTTCTTGTTTTTTCTACGTCTGTGCGCGGCGCAGGGATGCCCCTAAGAAAAACAAAATTGACAGCCCGATAGAGCCTGCCATCGGGCCCCCCTTTTGCAGTCCGGCCTTGCAGTCCTCGTCAATGCACAAGAACCGAATCGACCGTCACGATATGTCCCTGACCTACGGAGGCGCCGATAACCACGTCCGCCCGGCCCGGCGCCGAAAAGCGCACCGCATAATCCCCCGGCTCAATGCCCATGATCGCATACCACCCGCTGCCGTCGGTGTACGTTGTCGTCGCCGGCCGCCCGTTGAGCATCACCACCGCATGGTCCACCGGCACACCGCCCGCCGTCACCGTACCTTCGATAATTCCGGTCTCCGGCCGAACCTTCCACGCGTGCATCGGCGGATCGACCCATGTCGGAAACACCTGGGCTTTTATCTCACGGTAAAAATCGGTCCGCGTCTCTCCGTACTTATTGCCGTTGACCTCGCTGCCCCAGTCATAAATATTCAAACCCGCCGCGCCCCAGCTCCGCGCCGCCAGCAACTGATCGACGGCGTCCTGAACCGTGTCCTGCATGTAGGCGCCGGTGGCCAGTATGCTGCCGCGCGTGTCGTCATTGGCCAACGAAAGTTTGCACCAGCCTTCGTACCGCGCCGGGTCATTCCGCACGTAGCTCATCAGTGTGTTGTAATCGACGATGCCTGCCCTCAGCCAGCCAACCCAATCCTGGAATATCTCCGCGTACGCACGCGAGCTTTCAAAGTTATTCCACGTCCACCCCCAGGGCACCGTGTCCACCGTCAGAACCACGTGGGGGGCAATCATGAGCGACTTAACGTATATCTTCTTGACCTGATTTGTAACGCATTCGCGGCGCCAGTTCGACCAGTCGGGGTCAGAAGCCGAAGGCTGCCCTGATTTGCCATGGAAGGCGTTAAATCGGGCTATGCTGACGGGATTGTAGCCCCAGTTGCCCGCGTACTCCGGATATCGTATGTAATCCAGATTGATCCCGTCGATGGCGTACTTGCTCAGGCAATCCACAACCACCGCGACATTGTGATCGACGGCCCCGGGATGACCCGGATCCAGGAACCGCGTATTCGAACCCGAAGCACTCGGCTGCCCGTCGGAATTCAGCATGACGTATTCGGGATGATTGTGAAGCACGTGCTTGACTGCGCCTTGGGTATGGGCCGAAGGCAGCGGCCACGCCGTGCTGATCCGCTGGGCGACGAACCACGCATGAACCTCGACGTACTTTTTGCCGCCCGACGTGTCGTGAGCTATCTGCAGGAGGTAGGCCAGCGGATCGAATGAAGAGCCCACGATATTGGTCGCCCGCGGCTCCAGCGCTGAGTTGTAATACGCGTCCCCGACCTTGCGAATCTCCACGATAACCGTGTTGATGTTGTTCTCGCGGCACGTGGCTATCAGGTTGTCCGCTTGCGAAGCGCTCAGAAAACCGGTGTTCCAGGAGTCGATCCAGATGCACCGATACTCACCGGAAAAATCGAGCATCCAGTTGTGCGCAAACTTCGCAAAATCCGCCAGACCTACGCCGCCGCGTCCGTCCAGGTCCGCCTCGCCGCCCGCCGGCGGGCGCACCATTGCCGCCATCTCCGCCTCACTCAGCGCGCGGTCGTAGATTCGCACGTCGTCAATTTGGCCGGTCCAGAAGTGGGCGGCAAGAAGGGTCTGGCCGGCTCCGATGTGCATTTTACCGTCGGCGGATTGCAGGCCGACGAGCGGCTCGGTGTCGGAAGCTACCTGCGCCCCGTCGACGTACAGGTACCTGCGGGCGCCGTCCCATATGACGCCGACGTGATGCCAGTCGCCGTCACAGATTGCCGTGTCACTGCTCAGCAGCGTGAGGCCATCGCTCAGGCGGGTCAGCAGTTTGCCGGAAGCGTTGGTTTGAAGCCATTCGCGGCCGATCCCCGCGCCGCTGGTTTGGGCAAGGATCACCTCCCAGGGCTGGCCGCCTTTGACCCATGCCATTGCGCTCAGCGGGCCGTCGGCCGGGTCAAGCACAAACGGCGTTCGCACAAAATCGTCCACCCCGTCCAACTGTATCGCCCCGCCGAATACGCCCCCGCTCGGCAGCCACGCACAGCCGTTGAGCAACTGCCCTGTGTGCCCGTTACCCGTCTCATCTGCTGCATCCGTACCGGCGGCTTCGTCCAGACGCCAGTACGCCCGCAATCCTGCCTGCGGATACATACTCCCCTCCAGCCACCGCGACCCGAGGATCACAAGGTCCTCCACGTCCACCCGGCAATCGGCGTTCATGTCGCCCCGCGGGCAAATCACGTCCGCGCGCGCACGACACCCCATCGTTCCAAAACACAACCACAAAATCACCAAATGCCGCACAACCTTCATCACCACCCCGTATTTAATCATTGCAGCGTACTCGTGCGCATGCGATCCACCTGCGGATGTCCAGACGCCCCCTTTACGGCACGGCTTGCCGCGCCGCCCGCCCACGCCGGTCGCCAATAGATAAACAATGGCAGCCTTTCCCCGCGGCCGGGGACTCTGGCCCCGCACCCACATCGTCGGGATTCTCCGTCCCTTACGGCCGCGCCGAAAAGGCTGCCATCCTCAACATCAATTCAAAGCAGAAAACGCCTGTCGCCTTACGCGCTTAGCGCCGCCGCCGAAGCAGCAACCCGCCAAGACCCAGCAGCATCAATGTAGTGGGCTCGGGCGTGGCTTTCATCATAAAGCTGAACGAACTGCCGGGTGCGAAGTCGATTGCCGGATTGGGTAACGCGCCGGTCCCAAATGTGGTGAGCCGCAGCCAGCGCACCGCGTCGTCATCCTTAAACTCAAATTCGAGGCGGTATGACGCATCGCCTGTATACCCGCCGCTGTTATCCACACCGGCGAAGTTTGGCGGCGTTATGAGATTGCCGCTCGTGGACCCCGAAAAGCTGGGCTGCCGGAACATGACTTGCTGGTCATCCGTGTAGCCCTCGAAGCCGGTGAGGACAACACTGCCCGCAGCAACAGTGTTAACTACATCATCAATCCACAGTGAAATCGGCCCCGTCGTCCCATCCAGGTTGCGAATTCGGATGCTCTCGAGCACGCCCCGGGTGCCATCAATCGCGCCGTTTGCGGTGGCTCCCGCGAAAGGCGTTACACTGGCTGTGCCAAAATCAAACGTAAACCTCTGCCATGTGCCGTTGAGGGTGAGCGTCTGATTGTCGATGTCGATCCACTCGATGCCGCCGGCACTGCCGCCGTTACCGCCGATGGGCTCGGTTGTGCCTGTCTCACGTATGCCGATGGAGATTCCCACCACGCTCGCCTGGACGTTTGCCGCGACCAGCGCAATCACGGCGAATACTGCTGCAATCTGAAGTACTCTCTTTTTCATCACAATCCTCCAAAGAATTAAAAGTTTTCATTCACACCTGTAAACCCGCACAGGAACCCCGGTTCGCCGGGGCCCTGCACAGGATTTCACTCATCACTCTATCGTACATCCTGACAACTGTCGCCGTAGGGCTGCGTGCATTCCAGCCACGACGCCGCAAACTCCGCCAGATCGGCGATATTGATCACGCAGTCTTGATTGAGGTCCAGCGGCAGATAGCCCCACGCGCCGCATTCGTTGTCTTCCACATGAACCGTTATTTTTCTGACCGTCAGCCCGTCATAGCCGCCGTCGAGGCTCGCCACCGCATGCGTGATTACTGACGTATGATCGCCCTCCAGCACGGCGTCATCCACCGCAGAAACGATTACTGTCTGCGCCTCATTCCAGTTGGCCGACGTAAATACCAACTGCGACGTCCCGGCCGCGCCCGCACCCGTATCCACTAGCGTCTGCCCGTCCGTCGTAATTGTAACCGTCACCTTGTCCGTCGGCGGAAACAGCAGTTCCAGCGTGTACGAATCCGCCCCGCCCTGCTCGCTCACCTCCGTCAAACCGTCGGTCTCTCTTATCTTCACGCCAGGCACTGCATAGTCCCGCACATAAACCGTAACCATCCCGGCATACGCGTCGTGCCATTCGACCAGATTGGCATCGGCCACCTGCGTAATGTGCAGCACCCATACCGACTTCTCGGGCTCCGCCGTTGCATCCTGCTCGGCCGAAACATGCACCACCTGAGGTATGTTCCAGTTCTGCGGCGTAAACGTCAGTTCCAAAGACTCTGCACCGTTGAGCTTAATCTGATTCGGCTCAGAAACATCCGTCGTAATGATGATCGTAGTCGGCGGCTGCTCCTTCAGTACTATCGTATACTGATCGGTCTCCCCGCCCTCTTCAACACTCGTAACTCCGTCACTCTCAACAATCTCCGCCACCGGCACATCCGGCTCAACCAATTCCCAAAGGACGCCATGCGAACGCATGCTCGGGAAATTACCTGGAACATTGGCCACCTGATTAACCGTATAGGTTCTTCCTGTGGTAAGGTGGACGCGGTCGCCAATTTTGTACCAGCCGCTGTTTCCTCCGGGAGTACCTGTTCCGCCTGTCCTCTGGTTGACCGCTTCAATCAGGTTGTCGTCACCATCGCTGGTTACAGTGATGTTGCAGCCTTCCACAGGAGGATTGTCCGAGGGCGGCCATGTGATATAGACGTTGTATAGTCCCGGCAAGCCCCCGACAAGGCCTGAAGAGACGTGGCCATTCGTGAGGTCGAAACCGGCAGCGGAGAGAAAGTTGTCTGCGTCAATGAGCGGGGTGTAAAAGTAGGTCCAGTCATTGTCCGTGTCGCTGGCGCCGAATACACTGGACGTGGCCGTTCCCCATATGCTCAGGCCCGGCGCCTTGCTGGGGATGCTCTGACGTGTAGTGGTCCCGTCGAAGTTATCCGACGCAACGCCCGAATCATGCGCCTCAACCAGGAACGCCGCTTGGGCCCCGGCTGCCAATATTGCCATTAGGGCAAGAAGTGCGTACGTGCGTGTTCTCATGTTTTCATTCCTCCAACAAAGTTGATTTGTTTTTCTCCTCAGCAACCCACGGGCGACTGCCTCCGAAACCCGTAAGCCCAAGATACCCCCATCGCAAACACCCATGCACGGATAAACAGACGGGGATTATCTTTGAATGATTACCTAACGCGTGACCTGCGTCGTCCTGCTTGCCTCCTCGAAAAGTCGACCCTTCCCGGCCGACACCTGTTAAATCGTCATCTTCAACCCATCATTGTATCAACACGCCGCTCCCCTGTCAACATGTTTTTCCGTCCCGTACCGATAAATACGCCCATCCCAATACAGGCAATAACAATGGAGCGCGAAGGTTACAAGGGCAACGAATTGGAGAATAAGCCTACCTGATTAACCGCGAGAGCTCACGAAACTTCGGATGCTCGGCCGTCCTAAGCAGTTCAAACAGCACCATCTCCGTACACGTCGGCACCGCCCCCTCCGCCGCCATACGGCCAATCGCCAGTTCCCGGTTGGCCGCCGCCCGCGACGACACCGCATCGGCGACCACATGCACCCCGACCCCCTCGGCCAGCAGGTCCATCGCCGTCTGGTACACGCACACGTGGGCCTCGATTCCGCAGAGAATCACATCCGTTGCCCCCGTCGCCTCCAATCGCTCCACGAAACGCCCGTCGCCTGCGCAACTGAAGGTCATCTTGTCAACCGGTTCAACGCCCTCCAGAAGCCCCGCAATCCGCTCTACCGTGGGCCCCAGGCGCCGCGGATTCTGCTGGCACCACAGAATCGGCATTTGCAGGCCCTGCGCCATCCGGATCAGCACCTCGATATTTGCAAACAAGGCTTCCTTGCGGTCCATCACCTCCGCAAGTTTCCCCTGCACGTCCACAACCGCCAAACAGCATTTTTCAGGATTCAGCATAATCGCCGATTATAATCCATCCGACCCGGCCCGCCCACAGGTTTTCCTGAATAAAACCGCGTGCCCGAAGCGACCACTTTACAAAACGGCAATCGCCGGTATTCTGTCAAGCAAAGGAGATTTCCATGTCCGAAAGCGAAACCGTCCTGCTCCAGCGTCTCGCCCGCACCGGCGACGCCGAGGCCTTCTCCGAGATCGTCACCCGCTACGCGGGCATGGTCTACAGCGCCGCCCTCCGCGTTCTCGCTGACGCCGACCGCGCCGCCGATGCGACTCAAGAGACGTTTTTCGACCTTCTTCAGCACGCCTCCGACATCACCGGCTCAGTCGGCGGCTGGCTGCATCGCGTCGCCACGCGCAAGGCCATCGACCGCATCCGCCGCGATTGTGCCCGCCGCAGCCGCGAGGCCCAGTACGCCGCCGGGTCCCGGCGCCCCGGGACGGAGACCCGCAAATGGCAGGACATCTCTCCCTGGGTCGATGAGGCTCTCGACGAGGTCGACGACGAAACCCGCCATATCCTCATCGAGCATTTCTTCCACGCTAAGACCCTGTCCGACATCGCCGCCGCCGGCAACCTCTCTCAGCCGACCGTGTCGCGCCGTGTCGAAGCCGGACTCGAACGGCTCCGCGACAAACTCCGCGCCCGCGGCATCCTCGTAGCCGCAGCCGCCTTGTCGGGCCTGCTCACGGAGAACGCCGTGCAGGCCGCCCCCGCCGCCGTGCTCACGGAATTGGGCAAAATGGCGATGGTAGGCGGGGCTTCGAGCGCGGCCGCCGCCGGTGTGGCCAGCGCCGGTAGCGTGAAGGCGGTTGCGGCCTCGGCCCTGACCGGCACAAGCGCCAAACTGATCGCTGCGGCGGCGGTTGTTATCGCCGGAACTGGTGGAATCATCGGCTACAACCACATGAGTCACAAAAACGGCGCCGAGCCGCCGGTGGCAGTGGTCAGAGATGCGCCTTCCCAACAGGCCCAACCGACCGTGCGGAATACCGGCGGCACAGCCGATGTTGACACCACCGCAATGACCGATGAGGAGTTCGAGAAATGGCTCTTCGGCCAAGGCACGGAAGAAGAGCCCGCCATGGAGCCGCAGCCGCCCCTCGCAGAGCCTTCCGGCCCGGCCGCAATGGGTGGCGGCATGCAGGCGGTCGCTCCGAATGTCGCCCCCGCCGTCGGCCCGGGATTCGGCGGCATGGGGATGGGCGCCGTGTTCATACCCGACTTCACCGCGCCCGATCGCACCGTTACGAGTTTTGTTCACGCCATCTCAAGCGGTGACATGGCACGGATAAGCCAATGCTTTGTCGAGGGCGCCGACGACATCGAAGACATTCGCAGAATCATGGAAGACCCTCAGGACATCGAAGACGTGCAGATGCGGATGCTTCTCAAATCGATCGGCCCGCCCGTCGAAATCGTAAGAACCGCCAACGAACAAAACGGACTCGGCGTGTCATGGCTGTCAACCATACACACGGAGTTTACGCTCGGCGATATGGTTTTCAAACCGGGCGACAAGTTCGAACTCGACGCCACCCTTGTCGAAATCGACGGCCAATGGAAGATGGTCGGCATGTGACGACGACCCTCGACCGTAAAACCACAACGGGAGGAACACATGGCTTGCAAATATATCACTCCGGCGGTTATCGCACTGGCGGTCGCCGCAGCAACCGCGGGACCCGAAGCACGCGTTTTCCGCTTTCCCGCCGACCGCTGCGTCGGCAAGGTCATGATCCAGGACGCCGGCCTGCAAAGAGAAGTCAAAGGTTTCCATTACTGGATCGACGGCGCCGACTGGGAGTACGCGGGCCCGGCTATCGGCGAGGTGAAAATTCCCGAAGCGAAGAGAGTACAGCTTATTGTCTCCGAAGACGGCTGGAAGGACACCTCGTTTATGTCGGCTTTCGGGCCGGACGATTTCCACTCGCTCACTCTCAGCGGCGACTGGAGCGCGGGCCAGTCGAAACCGATGGATTCGTGCATGAAGCACCTGGCCCACTTGACGGGCCTTCGTGTGATCAATCTGCGGGGTTCGGCCGTCACCACACAGGGGATGATGTCGCTGCGAGGCATGACGAATCTGGAACGCATCTACCTGCCCGCCGGGGCGACCAACTCGACCGTAAAGCTGCTTCATGTTTTTCCGAACCTCAAGGGCCTGTACTTTGGCGAGACTAACATCAAAGACCTCGGCCTTACACAGTTCGAAGGCATGGACCGACTTGAGGAACTGGAACTCGCCGGCAAACTGCTGACCAACGAAGGCCTCAAGAGCCTCCGTCATCTTCGATCCGTCCGATACCTCATAATCGGGGGCCCGTTTTCCGATGAAGGTTTCGTTCACGTGCAGGCGATGCCGGCTTTGCGCACCATCAACGTCAATACCGAACATTTCGGCGACGCGGCCCTGCAGGCGCTAAGCCGAGCACCCGTGCTGGAGGCCATCGGCGCGCACTGGATGAAGGAAATCACCGACCGCGGCGTAGACCATCTCGCTCAAATGAAGAACCTCAAAAAGCTCGATATCGCCAGTGCGGAGATCACCCCGCGATCCATCCCGACGCTGGCGCGCATGACGACGCTTGAAGAATTGAACCTTGGCGGCAAGCCCTACACGGACGCCCAGATAGCGCCGCTTTCCGCGTTGAAGAAGCTCAGGTCCGTGTGGATGGGCGCAGGGACGAACAGCAAGCTCACGGACCAAACGCTCGTGATGCTTCGGGACCTGCCGCTCGAATCGCTAACCATCAGCGGAGAATTCACCGATGAAGGCGTGAAGATCGTGGGCACCATGCACCGGCTCACCGACCTGGGGCTCATGATCGCGCCGCACATGGAGAATAAGGTGACCGACCGCGGCATCGCCCATCTGTCCGGCCTGCGGAATCTCGAGATGCTGACCCTGTTCAATGTCAGAAGCTGTACACTGCATGGACTGAGCCCTTTACACTTGCCCAAACTCCGCCACTTGCATATCACCGATATCCGGCAGAATGACAAAGGCATGGATCTTTCGGGCATGCCCGCCATGGAAGACCTGATCATTTCCACACTCGGCCATCGTGAGGGCGGCAAGGTGGTCCGCGAACCCTTCACGGACGACGACATTAAGGACATGGCGAATCTGAAGAAACTGCGACGCCTGCAGGTGCCGCATGAGGGCATTACGGACCGGGGGCTTGCGCATTTGACTGGGCTAAAAAACGCGGAGTTCATCAACCTGGGCGGTGACGGCATTACCGACGAAGGGTTGACAGCGATTGCGCACCTGCCGAAACTCGACCGCCTGATCATCGACGGCCACATCACCGACGCCGGCCTCCGCCATCTCGAATCCATGCCCGCCCTGTCGTGGCTGGAAATCCGCTCCCCCCATCCGATCTCCCAAATAGCTATTCAGCAGCTCCGTCAAAAGCTGCCCTGCATGACGATCGTCCGGATCAATTCTGAGACGCGATAAACGCCGCGCAGGGCAAAATGGCCGGCTAAGCCAAGGTCCGCCGAATTGGGGCCTGCCCCTTCAGTCCTCAAAGCCCTTAAAATCGTTAATTTCGCAAGCTGAGGATGTGACGCCAGTCCAATTGCCTCCAACCGGCGCCGGAGATGCTAAAGTTCTTCGCATCAGCAGACGATGCGCACAGTGACAAAAACCAGACAAAAGGGGGAATGGTACAATGAGCAGGTTCTACCGACAGGCAATCGCATGGGTGTTTCTGCTGTTTGCCGGCATCGCCATGGCCGCCGACGGCGGCCCGGAACAATCCGGCTGGACGGCAGACTTAAGTCCGCACCACGATCTAATCTCGGCAGCCAGGCCCTTTGCCGAGTTGTCCGGAGGGGCCGCCCTTGCAGAGAGTGAGGCGACTCCGCCAGGCGACGAACCCATTATCGACACGCTCATCCTTGAAGAACTCACGGATGACCTTATGGATATGCTCGAACCGGGCAATCGCAAACCGGACTCGACAGTTCCACCCGATCCAAACGCCTTATCTGATCCGAATGCACCGGCCGATCCGAATACGCCACCCGATCCGCAGGCCGTTCCCATGGCTACATACCCTGCACAGCCAACCGCCCGATACGCCCCGGAGAGCCGGTTTGTCGCGGAACCGACGGTTGCCCTCTTTGGAAGAGAGTGGACCGCCGACCTCCTCGGCACCGCCGCTTTCGGCGACAGTCAGGGGGAGTTGTACACCGCAGCTTTGTCCCTGGAAACACTCATCTGGGACAAATGGAGCCTTGTTCTTCAGCCCTTCGGCGGCATTGGACAGGGAGACGGCGATACGACCGGGGTCTTCGGATTTGATCATCTGTTGAAATATCCGCTGTTCACGAGCGGAGCCATGAAGTTCAATTTTGAGGGTGGCGGCGGCGTGCAGCAGGCAGGCCCCAGGAGTTGGCCCGACGAGGCCCCGCATTTCACCGCGCGCGGCATCTTAGGCGCCGGCATAGAATGGAATACCGCACAGTATCAGCGGCTGCTCTTCGGCGCCCGGTGGCTTCACGTCTCCGATACCTTCCTCAGTGACGATGAAAAAGTACATGTCGACAGTTTGATGCTCTACGGCGGCTTTCAAATGCGATTCTGATGGCGTGAGGTGTCACCCTGTATTGTATGGCGTGTGGCCGCAGGGGGAAATCAAGAACCTGCAATCAAGAGGTAGCAAGGTTCGTCCCTGATCACAGGGCCCGCCTCACCGGCTCCGTATGTTGATAAACAGGGTCACATAGGCTTGCGGCGCATCCGGCTGGGCCGGCGCCGCCGGCTTGCGATAACCCGATGTCAATTCCGGCATAACCGGCACCCTGACGTCGTAGTCCGGAACATGCCGCATCAACCGGTTCATCTCCGCCATCTGCCGCGCAAGCTGCACTGGATTGCTGAAAACGTCCCCCTCGTACAGCGCCATCGCCTGGTCGGCTCGCACGTTCTCTATCCGCGCATTGACGGCCATCGAACGCCCGTGGACCGTCATCGCCGTGGACTCGCACCTGTCCCAGACGGTCGCCAATTCACCCAGCAGCCCCACAATGCTGCTTCGGTTCGCCCGTATCTGATACGTCCGCTCCCTGGCAGCCAGGCCGATCGTCGTGGCATGATTCGTCAGGTCGTGCTTATAGATCGCCTTGTAAATGAAACTGTCCATCGCCGTCGGCTGCGACGTCGTCAGGTACAGGGACGCACTTAAAGGAAATGAGACTGCGGTTGCCGGCGCGATCGCTTCAGCGGGTTCCTGCACGCTGCTGCTGACCGTTGCCTTACCCGGGCCGCTCAGCGGTTCCACAATAGACCACACCACAAAAGCCAGGACCGCCACCGGGATAAACACCATCGCCGCCGCCGTCAGTATCCGCCTCACAAACAACTGGCGTTCGCCTTCGTTCCGCACGTTCCGCACCGCTGTCGCAGACACTGCAACCTTCGACAGCGCCGCCGCAGGCACTGCCGCCGACACCGGTGCCTTCGAAACCGCGGCCTTCGACAGTGTCGCCGCAGGCACTGGTGTCGACACCGCTGCCTTCGAGACCGGCACCATTGCCACTGCCGGGACAACCGGCTCTTCGGGTTGAACCGCCTTCTGAGCCACCGCCGCGCGAACCCGCTGCGGCAGCCCGGCCGGTGCGGGCACCGTCGGCAGCGCATTTAAAAGCTGCTTCTGCTTTTCCAGAAACCGTAACTGTGCCGCCACGGCGGCATTGTTGGCGACCAGGCGTCTCACTTCGGTCCGCTGACGGTCCGAAAGCGCGTCGTCTACGTAAGCACTCAGAAGTTCTTCCATCTCGTTTTTTTCATTCTCGCGCATTACAGCACCAATCCAAGAATATCCTTCAAACTCCCCCGCGCCCGGCTCAATCGGCTTTTTACCGTGCCCAATTCCAATCCCAGCGTCTCGGCGATCTCCGCGTACGCCATGCCCTCGATATCCCGAAGCACTAACACCGCCCGGTGGTCGGCGTCCAGCTTCGAAAGGCTCTGCATTACGATCTCGCCAATTTCACGCTTCTGCGCCAATATCGCCGGATCTCCCGGCGCGCCGGGATCGGCGTCCACCAGATAGTCCTTCAGTTGCATCCGTGCGTCTTCAATATCGCCCCCCCCGCACGCATCCAGTGACCGCATCCCGAATTTCGACCGCCGTTTGCAATAGTTCAGCGTTAGATTGACGGCGATTCTGAACAGCCACGTATAAAAAGAACTCCCGCCGCGAAAACTCGCAACGTTCTCAATAAATCTGACAAACGTGTCCTGCGTCAGTTCCGCCGCATCATCCCTATTTTGACACATTTTCAGAATCACGTTGAAAATGCGGTCCTGGTACTTTATTATCAGACGTTCGGCGGCGGCACTGTCGCCGGCGCAGCACCGCTCCACCAGGACTGTATCGTCGAGACTGATATTTGTAAGCTGTTCCTGCAAAGACCCACCCTGTTTAGACCCGAGTAACGGGGCGCAGAACCGTCCCCGCAAACGGTTTGGCCATCTAACCAGATGTCCCCAAAAACGTCAAGTTATTTCCCCCCATCGCGGCCGGTGTGAAACATAGCGGCGACAGCCAGTCCTCTTTTGTAGTGATGACTCCGATGCAAGCAGCCTTGGGGCTAATTGCGGACATATCATAATTCCCTGGTAGGATACAAAAAGCGCCGCGGGAAGACGGAAATGGGGCCAAAATTACACGATTGCGACACGATTTTGACACGAAACGCAGCAAAAACGCGCAAAAGCCGGCGAAAACTTCCCAAAAAATCACACGTTTTGAGCGCATTTCCACAGGTGGGAAATGTCGTGAATACCCACAGAGAGGGCAAAAGGCGACGGATGCCGCCCACTTAACCGCACTTCCTGCGAACAATTTTTCATTTTCCTGTTGACTGAGATCGGCGTTTGACGAAAATAGTTATGAACATAAGTTCATAACCAGGGTAGTTTGAGCTATGCCAAGACCTTGCAAAAATCGTGCTGTTTCTGGTTCGCCGGGCGCCGTCGTTTATAAGCCGGCCGGCATCCCTGCCAGGATGCTGGAGTGGCTGAGTCTGGGCCTGGACGAATTCGAGACGATACGCCTGCTCGACTATGAGGGGCTCGATCAGGAAAAGGTCGCAGCGCTCATGGGCATATCGCGACCGACGGTAACCCGTATTTATGCGAGTGCACGCAGGAAGATCGCCGAGGCCCTGACGGAGGGCAAGGCCATCTCAATTGAGGGCGGACCTGTAAAAGAGATAAGTCTGCCGGAAATCGCACAAGATGGGCCGCAGGGCTGTCGCGGCGGGCGAAGATGGCGCGGCGGCAGGGGTCGAAATTGCCAATAAGCCGAAAGGAACGGCAATGAAAATCGTGATAACCGCGCAAGGGCAGGACGTGTCAAGTCCGCTTGATCCACGATTCGGGCGGGCCAAGTGGCTCGTTGCAGTGGATACCGAAACCGGCGGGTTCGAAGTGCATGACAATACTGTGAATTTGAATGCGTCTTCGGGAGCAGGCATTCAGACGGCCCAGAATGTCGCGCGTCTTGGGGCGCAAGCCGTCATCACGGGCAACATCGGTCCTAATGCTGTTAAGACGCTCGATGCAGCCAATGTAGCGGTGTTTCTGTCGAAGGCATCGACCGTGCAGGAAGCAGTGGATGCGTTTAAGGCGGGCGAACTGAGCGAAACTCGCCAAGCCAACGTTGAAGGTCATTGGGTTTAAGGATTGCAGCGTGCAAACCTGTTTGGATCTTCGCCAGGCGCTGGACGTCAAAGTGCGGCCACCAAGCGCGCCCCTGCTCCATTCAAAGCTTGCGGAAAAGAACTGTCATGAAAATAGCAATCGCCAGCGGTAAAGGCGGCACGGGCAAAACGACCATTGCAACGAACCTCGCTTTTGTCATCGCCGAGCGCGGCGAGCCGGTTCAGTATCTCGACTGCGACGTCGAAGAGCCGAACGGTCATATTTTTCTGCGGCCGGACATCAGACTTACGGAACCGGCAACCGTTGCAGTGCCCGAGGTCGATTTGAGCAGGTGTTCGGATTGCGGCAAGTGCGGGCGAATATGCCAGTACAGCGCGATTGTGCCTCTGAACGGAAAGGTGCTGACCTTCGAACAGTTGTGTCATTCGTGCGGCGGCTGTGTGCTGGTGTGCCCCCAGAAGGCTATCCGTGAAAAGCGAAAGACGATCGGTTACGTGGACGAGGGCGTTTCCGGCGGCGTGATGTTTGTTCAGGGCAGGCTGGAGATAGGGGACGTGCGGACGCCCGCTTTGATCAGGCAGGTCAAACGCAAAATCGACAGCCAGGCCGTTGCAATCATGGATGCTCCGCCGGGCACAACATGTCCCGTCATCGAGGCGGTAAGGGATGAGGACTTCGTATTACTCGTTACCGAGCCCACGCCGTTTGGGCTGCACGACCTGAAGCTGGCTGTTGAGATGGTGAAAAAGCTGAAGCGGGCGTTTGCCGCAGTGATCAACCGAAGCAACATCGGCGACGACAGGGTGCATCGATACTGCCGTGAAGAAGGCATAGATATTGTCATGGAGCTGCCCGACGACCGCAAGATCGCGGAAGCGTACTCATCAGGCCGGATGATTGCAGAGGCGGTGCCGGACTACAAGCACTGTTTCGAACAATTAGCACATGCACTCGAGGTTCGCAAATGAAGGAACTGGTGATTATCAGCGGCAAGGGCGGGACGGGCAAGACCAGCATTACGGCGGCCTTTGCAGCCTTGGCGGATAACGCCGTGGTGGCCGACTGCGACGTGGATGCAGCGGATCTGCACCTCGTGCTGGCGCCGCACGTCATGCAGACGCAGGATTTTGTGGGCGGCAAGCGAGCAGAAATCGATCCGCACAGATGCACCCGGTGCGGTCTGTGTGTTGACGTCTGCCGTTTCGATGCGGTCAAGCGGCCGCACGTTGACGGCGATTATTGCATCGACGCAATCTCATGCGAAGGCTGCGGCGTGTGTGCGGCGTTCTGTCCGCAGCAGGCGATCGCGTTCGAGGATTGCACCAACGGCCAGTGGTTTGTTTCCGAGACGCGTTTTGGCCCGATGGTCCACGCGGCCCTGGGCATCGCAGAAGAAAACAGCGGCAAACTTGTAAGCCTCATCCGCAGGGAGGCCAGGCGGATTGCCGAGGAGGAAAAGAAAGACCTGCTCATTGTCGACGGTTCACCCGGCATCGGCTGTCCTGTAATCGCTTCCATCACCGGGGCGGATATGGTTCTGATCGTTACGGAGCCCACACTGTCCGGCATGCACGATCTGGGGCGGGTGGCCCAATTGGCGGCGAATTTCAGCATACCCACACGGGTGTGCATCAACAAGGCGGACCTCAATCCGCGAATCGCCCAAGACATCGAAAACAATGCCCACAAGCGAGGGATCGGCGTTGCGGGCCGGGTTCGCTACACGGACGCCTTCACAAAGGCCCAGATAATGCAATGCTCGATCGTTGAGTATGCCGACGGCGCAGAGGCAGCGGAAGATACAAGAAACTTATGGAGAAACGTGACACATGGCTTTTAACGCGGAACTGTCCGACAAACACATTGAAACCCATAGTAAGGAGCATCCCAGCATGAGAATCGCTATTCCTCTCTTCGAAGGCAAGTTAAGCCAGCATTTCGGCCATTGTGAAACATTTGCGATCATCGATACCGACCACGAGTCCAGCGGTATCGCAAATCGCGAAGACCTGACGCCTCCGCCGCATGAACCCGGCGTATTGCCGCAGTGGCTTAGCGGGATGGGTGTCAACGTGATCATCGCCGGCGGCATGGGGCAGCGCGCCCAGCAACTGTTCGCTCAGAACCAGATCGACGTGATTGTCGGCGCCGGGGCGGAAAGTCCGGAAAATCTGGTCGCCGCCTACCTGAACAAAACGCTTCAGACCGGAACGAATCTTTGTGACCATTAAGGGCGCGGCGGATGGAGTATACGGAAAAGGTGCTTGCACACTTCGCCAATCCGCGGAATGTCGGTGAGATCGCCGATGCCGATGGCGTGGGCTCGATTGGCTCCAAAGAATGCGGGGATATGATTCGGGTATGGATTAAAGTGGACAAATGGCGTCTGGCCGATGTCAGGTATAAGGTTTTCGGGTGCCCGGCGGCGATTGCCTGCTGCAGCATGATGACTGAACTGGCTATCGGCCGACGTCTTGACGAAGCGTGCGAGCTGACCGATGCTAAGGTGGCCGAGGCGCTTGGCGGCCTCCCGGCCCATAAATAGCACTGCTCCAATCTTGCTGCTTCGGCACTTCACGAGGCGATCCGGAATTACTCGCTAAAGCCGCCACCGGCCGGTTAGACCGCGGCTGGGAACCGGATGGACGCCGCAATCGGGGGCAGGCAATCGGTCGCCCGGTGCAGGCACACGGTGCGCGCGGCATGACTTTCTCCTACGAGGGTTTCCAGGGGGCTGATTTAGGTCTTGACAATTTTAGTGGTATAAACTATAGTAATGTAGACATTTGAGGACGGGTGAAAGGGCGTTTTTCCTGGGGGGCACGTCTTATTCGCCTTTCGTGCGTTTTGATGGCTTTATGCCGGTTTTCTGGGCATTACGACCTTCCGGCGGGCCGGGCAGGACTTAAATCTTGGATTGCGCAGTCGTTTTTTGAAAGGTGAGCGTGATGAAGAGGGTGATGTTGATCGGGGCGGTTCTTTCGCTGATTTTCGTGTTTTCGTCGGCGCCGGCGGGGACAATCGTGAGCTGGGGCACTAACCTTGACGGCCTGCAGGACAACGTGCCGGCGGGGGATGATTTTACCGCCGTGGCGGCCGGCACCAATCACAGCCTGGCGCTGAAGGCCGACAGCACGGTCGTGGCGTGGGGGTCGAACACGTACCAGCAATGCACGGTCCCGGCAGGACTCGAAGACGCTGTGGCGATTGCGGCGGGCTATGAATTCAGCATGGCGCTGCGGGAGACGGGGGAGATCGTGACGTGGGGACGCAACAATTATAATCAGGTGTCCGGCAAGCCGGCCGGCAGCAATTTTGTGGCGATTGCCGCGGGCGGTTACCATGGCATGGCGATCCGGGCGGACGGCTCGGCGGCGGCATGGGGCTGGAACGTGACGTATCAGACGGTTGTGCCCGCGGGGACGAACTACTTGAAGGTCAACGGCGGCGCTTTCCACAGCGTGGCGGTGCGCGGAACTGGGCAAGGTTCGGTTTCGACGTGGGGGACCGACTCGTGGGGGCTGACGGCAATACCGGACGGCATTGATTTCATAGACGTGGCGGCTGGTTATTCACACAGCCTGGCCCTGCGGAGCGATGGGACGCTGGCGGCCTGGGGCTTGCAGGACAGCACGGCCAGCGATTACGGACAGGTGAGGCACACGCCCGCAGGCGAAGGGTTCAAGGCGATTGCAGCGGGGAATTATTTCAATGTAGCGCTGAAGGATGACGGGACGCTGGCTGCGTGGGGACAGGGAACCAATGGGCAGACGACCGTACCGGCGGGCGACAGCTACGTGGCGATCGCGGCCGGTCAGGCGCATGGGCTTGCGATTTCGGAGCCGGGGCGATTGATACTGCTGACGCCGAACGGCGGTGAGCGGTGGCAGTCACGCACGAAGCAGACGATCAGTTGGCTCACTGAGGGGCCCGTTTCTGATGTGGTGATCGAATACTCGACCAATAACGGGGCCAGTTGGTCGCCCGTTTCGCCGGCCAACGAAGGCAACGAGGGCATGTACGAGTGGCTGGTGCCAACGGTTGATGCGCAGGAGTGCCTGGTGCGGATTACGTCGGCGGCTTCGTCGCGCGTGACGGATGAGAGCGAAGCGGCGTTCGAGATTCTTGGGTGCCCGCTGAAGGCCGACCTTACGGGCGACTGCCGGGTGGATATTGAGGACCTGGCGGTGTTGGCGTCGGAGTGGCTGATGTCGGGGTCGGAGGAGGAGCCTGAGACCAACCCGGCGGACTTCAACATGAACGGCAAGGTGGATTGGAATGACTTCGAGGCGTTCGCCTCGCATTGGCTGCAGGAAGACGCAGGCATTTACAACCTGGACGGCGCGGGCACAGTCGATTTGAATGACTTCGCCATGTTCGCCGGGAGTTGGCGCTGGCGGAGGTAGCCGAACACAAAAGACAACATCAATCTACAGGCCGCGGGTCCGAGCGATTCGCGGCCTGTTTTTCTTTCGCGGGACGAGACTTTGAATTGGTTGGCGAAGGCCTCGCGGCAGGTATAATGAAGCGTATGCTGATGACGAGGTGACTTGTGGGTGCATTATGGATCGGAGCCATGAATACCGGGTTTTGGCTGGCGTACGAGTGGCTATGCGCGCGGCATAAAGAGGATGGTCGTCTTCGGCGGGGCAAGCGTGTGCTGACGCCGGTGCTTGGTTGTGTGGCCGTGTTGACCTGGGTCCTGGCGGTTGTGATGGTGTGCCGGACTGACATTTGGGGTCTGGGGGCTTTGGCGTTGGCGGCCTTGTGCCTGTGCGTGAACTGGTCGATTCTGGGTACTATGTTGAGTGGTTCGCCGCGTTACTTCCTTGGGATGGCGCACAGGCTTAGGCCCTCCAAGTGGCCGGAAGCACCCACGGAAAAAGACATGCGATCGGCACGCAACATACTTCTGGGTCTCACGCTGGGGGTCGATTTCATCTGGATTGGGCATGCGGTGGCCATTGTATACTTCTCCTTTTCGCTGATGCCGCTACCGGTCAATGGGTGAGGTATTGGTCAATCAGGGGGTCGGTTTGGGTTGGGAGGATGTTGAGGAGGCGGGCGAGGTCTATTACTGTGGGGCGTTTTCGGATTTCGTGCATGTGGAGGATGGCGTTTTTCAGTCTGGGGCGCGGGCAGTTGATGTCGGTGCCGGTGTGGGCGGCGCTGGCTTGTTTGAGGCAGTTTTTGATTTGCTGGGGGGTGCGGACGTGGGGGCGGACGGCTTCGCGGAAGGTGTTCCAGGTTTGGGGGTTGGTGATCTTTTGGGCTATGGTGTTCAGCAGCGGCTGTTTGTTTTGGTATTGCTCGGCTACGTTGGGGGCGAGGTGCTGCCAGAAGTTGTGGTCGATGTCGGCGGGTGGGAGGACGGGTTTGGGCGTGTCGATTTTGAGGATTTGTTCGTAGAGGGCGGCGGCGAAGATGGTGCCGAGGCCCACCTGGCGGCCGTGGAGGTCGTGGGGGACGTTGTCGACGGAGGACATCATGTCGAGGGTGTGGCTGAGCATGTGTTCGCCGCCTGAGGCGGGGGCGGAGGTGCCGACGACGGTCATGGCGACGCCGGAGTAGACGAGGGCGGTGAAGAGGGCTTCGAGGGCGGCGGGTTGGCGGTCGCGGATGGCGGTCGGGTGGTCGAAGTAGGCCGGTTCGAGGTCGTTGATGAGGCGGGCGCAGAAGGGGCAGAAGTACTCGTCGAGGAGGAGGTGGTTCATGAGCCAGTCGGCGGTGCTGACGGGTTTGGCGAGGACGTCGCCGAGGCCGGCGGCGGTGAGTTCGAAGGGGGCGTCGCGGATCACGGAGGGGACGGCGAAGACGGCCTGCGGCGCGCGGGCGACATGGAGGGTTTTGACGCCTTTGACAGTGGGGGCGACGTTGGCGGCGGCGTAGCCGTTCATGGTGGCGGCGGTGGCGCAGACGGCGTAGGGGAGGTCGCGTTCAAAGGCGAGCCATTTGGCGAGGTCGTTGATGACGCCGGCGCCGACGGCCAGCAGGATGTCCGCGGGAGGCAGGTTGCGGTGGAGATTTCGGAACGTGCGGTCGTCGCAGATTGGCCCGCCGCGGGCCGAGTCAGGGACGAGAACCGGGGTGACCGTCCAGCCCCCCTGCCGTAACAGACTGCCGGCCTTTTCGCCTGCGATGGACCACGTGCGCGAATCAGCAAGTATCGCAATGCGGCGACCGGAGGTGAAAGCAGTCAGGATGCTCGGCATGGCCTCGACGGCATCTTCGGCATAGACAATCTTGCGGATGGGCACGTTGTGGGTCTTGCCGCATTGGCATTGGAAGGTTGTGTTGAGGAGCTGTTCGCAGTTCATGTTCTATCTGCCTTGCCTTTTCTTCTTGTTGGCGCCAGCGGGCCCGCGCCGGGCCACTGTGCCGCACGCCCGATCGTTGCCGCCGGCAAGCAAGCCTTCCGCTACATGATTTTTTCGAGGACGACTCGCTGGTTCTGGCTGAAGCGGGCGGTTTCGGCGTCGGCCGGGTGCATGCGAATGATGCTGTCTTCGGGGTCGGCGGCGAGCGGGCCGGCTTTCACGTGGACGGAGCGGAGGCCGCCGTAATACCAACTGGCATGCGCGGCGTACAGGAGGTCGCCCGGTTCGGCGGCCATTGCGTCGAGTGTGCCGCGGCAGACGATGGCAACGCCTTCGGTGAGGGCGGGGTCGATATGGACGATCACTTTCGCCTTCGAGCCGGGGCGGCGGTTGGGTTCTGCGCCTTTGAATTGGCGCATGGCGTCCAGTTGGGTGCCAGCGACCAGGCCTTTGATCTGCTCGGCGGGCTTCGGTTTGGTGACAAACGAGACGAAAACACCGAGGGCGCCGGAGGCGAGGAGGCCGAAGAGGGCCCGCATGAATTTGTGGCTGCCCGGGCCCATGCCGAAGTCGAGCGGACCGATGAGGGCGTCGGGCCAGATGAACGACGCGGCGACAAGCACGGCGCCGCCGACGATGGTGACAAACGCGGCGACAGGTGTGTAGCGGCGCCAGGTAATGCCGAGGAAGATGGCCACGAGCACGGGGGGCGTGACTGCGGCCGTGAACATGCCGTGCGCTCCATAGATGGTGTCCTTCATGAAGATGGGCACCAAGGCCAGACCCAAGGCGGCGGCCGCGAGGCTGGTGATTCGCGCGACGAGGAGATAGTGTTTATCGTCGGCATCGCGCTTGAAATAAGGCTTCCATATATCGTTTACGAACACCGCGCTGACGGCGTTAATGAGCGAGTCGGCCGTGCTCATGAGGGCGGCGGTCAGTGCGGCGAGGATGAAGCCGAAGATGCCCGGGGCAAAGAGGAAGTTGGCGGCCTTGACGAAGGAATCGCCGGGGGAGGTTTCAAGCTCGCCGCTATTCACCAGGGCTTTTGCAATCCATCCGCCGCAGCTCGTGGCGACGGCGGCCAGCGGCGTGAGAATGAGGATCCAGGCGACGACCATGCGGCGGGAATCGTGGACGCTCTTGAGGGAAAGGAACCGCATGATGAAGCCCTGGTGCATGAGCATCAGCGCGCCGGTGTTGGCCAGTGCGTCCTGCACGTAGATGCCAACGAAGCTGAACTCCGGCGGGCCGGCAAAGTCGCTGAAGGCGTACTTATGGCTTTGTGGCAGCAGCGCCCAGAAATCGCCAAACCCGCCGAAATGGTATATGCCGGCCGCAAAGAGGCCCATGCCGGCGATCAGAAGGATGATGCCCTGGGCGAGATCGGTCATGATGATGGCGGTCTGGCCGCCGATGTAGACGTAGAGCGCAACGGCGACGGCAGTGACCGCGGCGCCGGTCATGATGTTCCAGCCGAGGAGGGTGTGGAGAGTTTTGCCCAGCGTGATGAGATTGATGCCAATGTAGCCGACGATGTAAATGAGGATGATAACGGTGGCTGCAACGCGGGTCGGCTTGTCAAAGCGTGCCTCCATATACTCGGGAATGGACTGGATGCGGCGGTAATAGATGATGGGTATCCAAACCAGCACGAGCAGCGGGACCCAGAACCAGTCGTTAAAGTAGGTTTGGGTGCTGCTGACGCCGTAGGTGAATCCGGCGGCGCTGTATTTGATAAAACTGTAGCTCCCGACGACGGTAGCGATGCAGGAAAAGGCGATGAGCCACCAGGCAAAACGCTGGCCGCCGAAGAAGAAATCTTTTGTGCTTTTTGTGTAGCGGCCGAAGCAGAGGCCAAAGCCCAGCACTGCGACGAAGTAGGTGATCATGACCGCGTAGTCGAGTTTTCCACCGATGGCCTGTGCAATCATGGCGTCGCTCCTTGAGGCCAGTATGGGGCGAGGAAGGTAAAGATGGCGGCGAGCGCCAGAAGCACGATGAATCCCAGGATCACGACAGCCAGGAATCGCCGATCCCGCGGGAGTTTCATGTCAAAGTATCGCCCGCGCAGTCCGCAGATGATGCCGATGGCGCACAGGACGCCGCCGATACCAAACTGACAAATGATGGGCCATATGCGTGACATGGTCGTCGTCAATCCTTCGTGGAGGGTTGTGGTTCCGGCGATGTGTCGGGACCGGGTTTCGAGGTCTGGGGGGCGGCAAGCTGTTCTCTGAGCCACGCGGGACGATTCGTAGTGATGCCGTCGACTTTTAGACCTGCAAGCCGCCGGGCTTCAGCGGGATCGTCGACCGTCCAGACGTACAGTCCGAGCCCCGACGCCCTTACGGCGCGAGCGAATTCCTCGGTGACGCCGGCGAAGTGAACATTAAGGCCGTCGAGGCCCTTGTCCTTGGCGGTCTGGATCAGCGATGCGTCATGAGGGATGTATTTCCGTGACATCTTTTCTTTCTCAGTGCTCTTAAGCCAGTACACCGGGATTCGGGGCATGCGTTCTTTGGCGAGTGCGACCGTGTCGAGGTCAAAGCCAATTATGACGATCTGTGCCTGCTTGCCGCTGGCATGGATCGCTTGTTCAAGGAAAGGGACGGTCTCCGGGCCGCTCTTGATTTCAACATAAAGCTTTTTGCGCGGCGGGATGGTCTCAAGCACTTCCTCCAGGAACGGGATTTTTTCGCCGGCGAAGTCTTCAGACTTAAACCGGCCGACATCCAGCTTTCGCAGCTCTTCGGATCGGGTTTGAGCGACAATAAGCTTTTGGCCGGCGGTGCGATGCGTGTCTTTGTCGTGTATAACGACAAGGCGATTGTCCGCCGTCAGGTGAATGTCTACCTCGACATCGGCATTTCTTTGCCAGCCGAGCATGACCGCTGCGAGCGTATTTTCAGGGGCATCGTGCGAAGCGCCCCGATGGGCGATTATTTCGACCGGCCGATCACAACCTGTCAGACATGCGGCGACCATGCATATCCACCCACAAACAAATTTATTCATATTCGTTTTCCCGACTGAGCCATAATAGGGAAATACAGGATAATTGGAAGCCCTGTGATAATCAAGCACCAAAACATTGCGACATATCCTTTGCACGCCAGGAATGATCTGGGACGTTGGGAATGCGGCAGGTGTTGACCCGACGGCGTGCACGCATTTTTGCATAATTTTGCAGAGTAATTGTGTGTCTTCGGTCGACGATGTATGGTAGATTGTGCGTATTGTGATTTCGCGACATTCGGGTCTGACCTGGACCTTTTTGCGGAACAAAGCAACCCTTTTTTGGGGGGACATATGGTAATGAAGATTTTGCTTGTCAATCCGACAACGCCGGATACATTTTGGGGCCTCAAGAACGCCGTCAAATTCATCGCCCGAAAGGCCTTTTTGCCTCCGCTGGGATTACTGACAGTAGCGGCCATGCTGCCCGACGCATGGGAGAAAAAGCTCGTGGACACCAATACGGAAAGGTTGCGGGACACGGATATCGCCTGGGCGGATTATGTCTTCATCACCGGGATGGTCATCCATCGGGCCAGCGTGGATCAGATTATCGCCCGCTGCAAGGATCTGGGGACGCCGGTGGTTGCGGGCGGACCGCTGTTCACTGCC
This sequence comes from Phycisphaerae bacterium, assembly GCA_014859965.1. Lineage (GTDB taxonomy): Bacteria > Planctomycetota > Phycisphaerae > Sedimentisphaerales > Anaerohalosphaeraceae > JACZKQ01. Next base: position 29,414 of record JACZKQ010000127.1, on the reverse strand, counting down.
GCAGCGGATGATTTTGCGCACGTGGATCACCTGATCCTTAACGAGGCGGAACTGACACTGCCGCGATTTGTGGCGGACCTCGAGGCGGGCGCCCCGCAGAGAGTCTACCGTACCGATGAAAAAGCGGCGATGGACGAGACGCCCGTTCCGCTTTGGGATCTGATCCGCATGAAGGATTATGCATCGATGTGCATCCAGTCCTCCCGAGGGTGTCCGTTCGACTGCGACTTCTGCGACGTGACAACGCTGTTCGGGCACCATTTTCGTATGAAAACACCCGAACAGGTGCTCGCGGAAATGGATCGCATTTATGCATGCGGGTGGCGGGGCAATGTGTTCTTTGTGGACGACAATTTCATCGGGAACAAAGCGACGCTCAAGCGCACACTGCTGCCGGCGATCGAAGCATGGATGAAGGAGCGAGACTATCCGTTTTCGTTCTACACGCAGGCCTCGATTAATCTCGCCGATGACGCGCCTTTGATGGCGTCGATGGCTGCAGCCGGTTTTGACTGCGTTTTCGTTGGCATTGAAACCCCCAACGAGCAGAGCCTGCGGGAGTGCCGAAAAATGCAGAACACCAATCGCGACCTGAAGGCGTCTGTGGCCCGGATACAGCAATCCGGACTTCAGGTGCAGGGCGGGTTTATCCTGGGTTTCGACAGCGACAGTCCGACGGTTTTCGACAGCCTGATTCAGTTCATCCAGGACAGCGGCATTGTGATGGCCATGGTGGGCCTCTTGAACGCGCCTCGCGGCACGCGGCTTCATCAGCGGTTGGCCGGGGAAAACCGGCTGACCGGCGATGCGAGCGGCAACAACATGGACTGTGCGATTAACTTTCTTCCGACGATGGGTTTGGAGAAGCTGCTATCCGGATACCGGAGGGTGGTGGAAACACTTTATGCGCCGCGGCCGTACTGCGAACGGGTGCTGACTTTCTTCAAGAACTACCAGTTGCCGGAGGCGACCCGGATTCGCGTGCGGGCTTCGGAGTTGGGGGCACTGCTCAAGAGTGTGTGGCATATCGGAATCATCGGCACAGGGCGGAGGCACTATTGGCGGCTGATGGGCTGGTCGGTGCTGCGGCCGCGGTATTTCCCCATGGCGGTGACATTTTCGATTTACGGGTATCACTGCCGCAAGATTATTAAGGCACTGGACGAGCGGATCGAATCCATGCTCCAGGACCGCATCGCCCTTGCGGTCAGCGTACCACAGACGAGCGCGTAAAAAAAGCCCCGCTTGTGGGCGGGGCCTTCCGAGTCGTTGTAAGCGTCTTGAATCGCTTATAAGGGCACGACGTCCGTGGCGCACGGGCCTTTTTTGCCCTGGCCGACCTGGAAGCTGACCTTCTGGTCTTCTTCGAGGGTTGCGTAGCCGGTGGTCTTGATCTCGGAATGGTGGACGAACAGATCATCGCCGCCATCGTCAGGCCGAATAAAACCAAAACCCTTACTTGCGTTGAACCACTTCACTTTTCCTGTACTCACTACTACATCTCCCAGGCCCGATTGGGGCCGTTCAAAAAAACATGTCTCTCAGTCTTGTTTGATCAGGGGTACATACTTGAGAGACCAAAGTATCTACCCCCGTTAAGCGTGATACTATACTCAATCATCGTCCGCTTTCACCAACAAAAACAGGGTAAAATAAAATTTTGTTGCGAATCGCCGTTTTTGAGACTGAAAACGCGGCATAAAAGCGTAATCCGGCAGATTTGTAATGGCAAGCAGTGGCAAATTAGCGTTGAAACGGTCTTACTATCGGACCTGACGCTTACAGGAAGCATGAGCCGCACGGTTTAATTGCGGGGACTGGGACCGGTTTTGTATTCAAATCAAATGGCCTGGCGTGAGGCAAATCGCTTTTCTTGCGGATGGTTGCGGGGGGCCTTACCGGGCGGTATGATGGCCCTGTTGAACCCATTGTTTTGGAACGGAGGCCGTGAAAGAAAAAACGACACAGAAGATAACCTCATCGGCGCGGCGAATTGTAGAGGTGCCGGAGTTGGGCGGGGTGGTGCTGGCGAAGAGCCGACGGGCACGGCGTTTGTCGATGACGATAACGCCGTATAAGGGCATCCGCGTGGCGGTGCCGTACCGCGTGTCGTTTGCGGATGCCGAGGCGTTTCTGGCGTCACACTTAGGCTGGGCTCGGAAGAATCTGGAGCGTGTTGCTAAGATCCGGAAGGCGCATGAAAGCACGCTTGCGGGTCTGCCTGCGATTCGGCCAAATAGAGCCAGGGTGATGCTGAAGAATCGCTTGTGCGAACTTGCGCAGCGGTATGGGTTCAGCTACAACCGCGTCGCCATCCGCAACCAGAAAACGCGATGGGGCAGCTGCTCGCACGTGAACAACATCAATCTCAATATTAACCTGGTGCGGCTGCGGCCGGAGCTGATGGATTACGTGATTCTGCACGAGCTGCTGCACACGCGCGTAAAGAACCACAGCAGGACCTTCTGGGTACAGCTCGATGGGCTTGTCGGCGACGCGCGGGGGTTGGATAAGGAACTGAAGAAGCACGTCTTGGGCCTTACGGCCGCATCCGAGTGCGAAAGGAGCAGCAATGAAGCGCGTGATGACGATAATCGGAGCGATTATGGTGGTCTGTTCGACAGGCTGTGAGAAAAAGATGATGAGGACGCAGGACGAGAATATCGCGCACGAGGAATTCAGGATTCACCCCATCGGCCGGGTGGTTCGTGAAGGCGGCAAAACGCTGATCGTGCTTGACGATAAGTACCAGAACGGGCTGCTGGGGCTGGAAAAGCAAAAGCATGTTCACGTTCTGTACTGGTTTGACCGCAACGACACGCCGGAAAAGCGGGCGGTGCTCCAGGTGCATCCGCGCGGCGACCGGAACAATCCGCTGACGGGGGTCTTTGCGACGCACTCGCCCTTTCGGCCGAACCTGATCGCCATCAGCCGCTGCGAGATCATCGCCGTACGGGAGAACGTCATTGAAGTGGCCGAAATCGACGCCTTCGACAACACGCCTGTCATCGACCTCAAAGGCGACTTCTTCGACTATTACCGGCCGGCACAGGAACGGTGAGGCGTATGGCCGGACGACATGCCGCCACAGGATTTCTCATCGCCACGGCTGCGACCGCAGGCGTATTAACGGGACTTCTGTGGTGGGCCAACGCGGACATGCTGTGGGCATACGGAATCAGCGTGAACATTGCGGCCTTCCTTCAGTATGGCTACGACAAGCGACAGGCGGCCGCGCATGGCGGCAGGGTGCCTGAGATCGTGCTGCACCTGACGGCATCGGCGGGCGGTTCGGTTGGCGCACTGGCAGGCCAGCGGATATTTCGTCACAAAACGAGGAAGAGGTCATTCCAGGCTATCTTCTTGCTCATTCTGATCGTGCAGATTGCGGCGTTGGTCGCTTTCTTATGGAATCATGCCCGGTGATTCAAAAGCATCAGTGGGCCCGGAATTATCTAATGTGCGGCGATCGTCAGGCCGAAGACAGAAAGAACTTGCATGTAAACCCCCAAAGGTGCTATAATAATCGCGTTTGAAGGACAAGGGGTCGGTCGATGAAGAGAGTGATTTTTCTGCTTGCAATCCTGTGCGGCCTTTGCGGCTTGTGCGCCGAAGGGCTCGGGGTGATTATTCATGTGGATCCCACGGGGATCGACGCGCCAGAAGGTGGCGCGGTCAACGACCCGCTGGCGACGATCCAGTATGCCCTCGACGCGGCTGGCGTCGGCGACACGGTCATAATCCATCCGGGAACCTACACGGGCCCGGGCAATTATAACCTGTCGCCGCGAGGCAAGGATGTGCACATCCGCAGCATCGATCCTAATGATGCGGCCGTAGTCGCCTCCACGATCATCAACCCCGCCGCCGCCGGCCGCGGCTTCACCTTTGTCGACGGCGAGTCCGCCGCGTGTATACTGGAAGGCCTGACCATAACCGGAGGGTCGGAAGGCAGAGGCGGCGCCGTGCGGTGCGACAACAGCAGCCCGACAATTATTCGTTGCGTATTCATCGCAAATACCGCCACTCTCCAGGGCGGGGCCATTTATCTGCGCAACAGCAACACCGTGATCCGTCAGTCTGTCATAACCGGCAATACAGCAAACACCGACGGCGGCGGCATCGAATGCTGGTATGGAAACATCACACTGGTCAACTGCCTGATTTCCAGCAATACCGCCGGCGGTCAGGGCGGCGGCGTTGACACGTTCAACTCAGCGGATGTCACGATCGTTCAATGCACCATCGCTGAAAACCAGGCATTGAGCGGCGGCGGAATATACCTCTGGCAGAGCACCGCGGCCGTGGAAAATTGTATCCTGTGGAACAACACGGCGCCCCAGAAGAGCCAAATTGGCTTGCATCCGGACTCACAAATCGCTGTCAGTTGGTCGAATGTCCACGGCGGATATGCGGGCGAGGGTAACATCGACAGCGATCCGCTCTTCGTGGGCATGACAGGCTCGCAGGCGGGATATTATGACTATCACCTCATGAGCGAATGGGGCCGGTACGATATCGCGACCGGCCTGTGGGTCAATGATGCCGCCACGAGTCCGTGTATTGATGCGGGCAATCCGGCGAGCGATTGCGGCGATGAGCCGTGGCCGCATGGCGGACGCGTGAACATGGGCGCCTTCGGGGCGACCGCTCAGGCGTCTATGAACGGCAATCCTGCTGACTTCAACATCGACGGTGCGGTGGACTGGCGAGACATGGCGGAATTGGCCGACCACTGGCTGACCGAATCCGCGGGCATCTACAACCTCGACGGCGTGGGCCGCGTCGACTTCAATGACGCAGCCATCTTCATGCGGCACTGGCGCTGGCAGAGATAGCCGAGCGACACCCTGGCCGCACGTGCGGTCATTCATACGTGCAGACTGCCATCCATGTAATCATGGCCCGCAAGGGACACCAGGTGATCATGGACATGACATCCGGACAGACCGCACAGGTTTGCACACACGCGAACAAGATGCGCGCCAGGCCTACGACCGATGGATTTTCTGGAGCCCACCGAGACCCGCATAACGGCAACGAATCAGGACAGTATTGCGCTCGATATTCAGGGTGAGATTGCAGGAAGTGCAAGACGCTCGCCCCCATCTCCGGTTTTGATATTGCGCACGTGCGGCGATGAGATATGGGGGACTGCCAAAAAGATCAAACCCGCACGAGGGGACCAGAACTTGCTGGCCTCCCTCGTGCGGGCAGATTGTAAATCACTTGAGATAGTGGGCAAGTTGCCCGTGTCATTTATGCCACAGCGGTTTTGCGGCGGCGGAGCAGCGAAAGGCAGCCAAGGCCGATACTGGCAAGCAGCACCGCGCCCGGAGCGGGTACGGCGACGACAAACTGTTCGCTGTATTCACCGAAGCCTCCGGCATGGACGCCGATAACAATCCTGCCGTCTGCAATACCTGCCAGCACATCGTTGTAGGTGGCCTGCAAGTTGAACAGCACACCCAAGGATTCGCCCACGTTAACACCATTATGAGCGCTCTTATCATTGCCGGCCGAGCCGATTACGGCGAGTTCATAGCCTGTCACCAACTTGTGTGTTTCGAGGTTCATTCCCGGCAGGTGGCCCGGGGATGCCCCTTCTTTGAAGATCACTCCATCGCTGTTCTGCACTTGCGCGATGCTCAGAAGTGCGCCATCGTAGAAGTACACGCCCCTGATGAAGAAGTCGTTATAGGCGTAGTCGCCGTCGAGCACGCGGAAAGTGAACAGCGCCTGCCCGGACCCCGCATCGGTAACTTCCACCACTATCGACTGGACCCCTACCGCACCGGCGATCCCAGACGGATCATTGCTTGAGATTGCCTTCAAGTTGAACGTCGGAACCCCAAATGCCGGCGCACACAGCGCAACTAATACTGCTGCCGCCACTGATACTGCACGTAACTTATTCATTGCATAACTCCCCCCGACACTTCGACCGCGTTACATTCGACATGTCGGAACCAAAATTACACGGCCCATAGCAGAAAAATCACCCCCATCACACTGTGATGTTCCAAAGGTTCACTTTCCGAGCCCAACTTCGGGCTGTCGAAACAGCCGCTCTCCTAACGCGTGTTCCGATATTACCATAACGCGCATCAGGATGCAAGAGAATTCATGAAAAGAAACAAAAACCGCTGTTTTATCAGACCTGCCTTGCCGCACGGAAATCCTCGAAATTGAGCTGATTTCAAGGATTCTGAGGCTTACTGCGCCACTAATTAGAAGGGATGATGGGGCGTTCCCCGATAAAGGTTCCAGGGCCGCACCCGATAGAATCCACGCTGCCGAAACCGGGTAGCGGCCCTGAGCCCCAAAAATTACCTAACTGCTGGCGTTGAGTGCGGCGTCGATCACTGCCTTGACGGTAATGCCGAAGTTCTCGAAGCAAACTTTACCGGGAGCTGACTTGCCAAAGGTGCTCATACCGACGAATCGGCCTCGATCGCCGAGATACTTATGCCAGCCCTGATCGATCCCCGCCTCGATAGCAACACGGGCCGTGACGTTCGGCGGCATGACACTGTCCCGATAGGCCTGATCCTGTTCTTCGAAAAGCTCCCACGAGGGCATACTGACGACCTGCGCCTTTTTGCCTTGGGCGGCAAGTTTTTCGGCGGCGGCGACAGCCAGTTGGACCTCCGAGCCGGTGGCGATCAGCAAAACGTCGGGCTTATCAGCCTTGATGAGAACATAGGCGCCCTTAGCCAGAAGACTCGCGCTGGGGTATTTGGCCTGATCGAGAACGGGCAGGCCCTGCCGTGTCAACGCGAGGGCAATCGGCCGGTCGCGGTGTTCGAGTGCGTATTTCCATGCCTGCGCGGTTTCGTTGGCGTCGGCCGGCCGGATCACAAGAAGATCGGGAATGGCCCGCAGCGCGGCCAGATGCTCGACAGGCTGATGGGTTGGGCCATCCTCACCGAGGCCGATCGAGTCATGCGTGAAGACAAAAACCGTCGGGTATTTGGATAAGGCCGCCACGCGAATCGCCGGCCGCATGTAATCTGCAAAAGCCATGAATGTGCCGCCGTAGGGAATGAGCAGTCCGCTGACGGCGATGCCGTTCATGATCGACCCCATCGCGTGTTCGCGCACGCCATAGCGGAAGTATCGACCGGTGCGATTGTCCTTCTGGAAGTCCTCAACGCCCTTGAAACGTGTGTTATTGGAAGGCGTCAGGTCCGCCGATCCGCCCAGGACCAGCGGCATATGCGGCATCAATGCATCCAGAACCTTGCCGGAGGCCTGCCGTGTGGCCAGCGGCTTGCTTGCGTCGAATGCGGGCAGAAGCGATTGGATGTCAACCGGCGGCTTTTGGGCCTGGGCGTTCTTGAGTTCCGCCGCGAGTTCGGGATATTCGGAAGCATACTTTGCGAACATGTCCGACCAGCCCTGCTGGATCTTTGCCCCGCGTGCGCCTGCTCCCGCCATGTGCCCCATAACGCCGTCCGGCACATGGAACGCCTTTTCCGGGTCCCAGCCGAAGTTATTCTTCATAAGCTTGATCTCGTCTTCGCCGAGGGGCGAACCGTGGGCGGCATGCGAATCCTGAAAATTAGGGCTGCCGAAGCCGATATGCGAGCGGAACTGGATGATGCTGGGCCGGTTTTTTTCGGCCTTGGCGTTCTGAAGAGCCTTTTCCAGTGCGTCCATATCGGTTCCATCCCCCCCGACAATCTGGACATACCAGCCATAGGCCTCGTAGCGTTTGGCACGGTCCTCCGTGAATGACAGCGACGTCTTGCCGTCAATGGTGATGTAGTTGTCGTCGTAGATGACGATGAGGTTATCCAGGCCGAGGTGGCCGGCAAGACTGGAGGCCTCGGACGAGACGCCCTCCTGAAGACAGCCATCGCCGGCGATGACATACGTATGGTAATCAAACAGGTCATATCCGGGCTTGTTATACCGCGCCGCAAGGTACTTTTCGGCGATGGCCATACCGACGGCATTGGCGATGCCCTGGCCCAACGGCCCCGTAGTGACCTCGACGCCCGGTGTTTCGCCGTATTCGGGGTGGCCCGGCGTCATGGAACCCCACTGGCGGAAGTTCTTCAGTTCTTCAAAGGGCAAATCATAGCCGCTGAGGTGCAGGAGCGAATAAAGCAGCATACTGCCGTGGCCGGCGGAAAGGACGAAGCGGTCGCGGTTGATCCAGCGGGGGTCCTGGGGGTTAAATCGCAGGTGTCTCATCCAGAGAGTGTATGCGGCCGCAGCCATGCCCATGGGCATCCCGGGATGGCCGGCATTGGCCTTCTGGACCCCGTCCATCGAAAGAAAACGAATCGTTTGCACGCATAGTTCGTCGATGTCCGATAAGCCTTTGGTCCTTGCAGATACTGTCATCCTCGAATTCCTGTCTCAAAATGGGGGTCAGCTAACGTGCGCGCCGGCAGATACGGACCGCCGGCCGCCTGTATCGTCTGTGATACGGCGATACAATAATGCCTGTGCGGCCCGTATGCAAGCTTTTTTGGCGAAGAGGCGCGAAGGTGCATTCTTACGAGTTGCCGCAAGACACGCGTAAGGCGTGTGGGGTCTACGGGAGGCGCATTGCTATCGGCTGCGTATCGCGGTATTGGCCTAACATGGACAGCAGCGTTCGCATGACGGTCAGCCAGTAGTAGCGGCCCTTGCCGGTGAGAACGATATGACCCTTGCGGAGCACGGCGGCACGCGTCGCGAGGAGGAAAAGCACCTCCGGCCATAGTGTACGCCAGAAGCGGCCGTGTTTTTCCTGCATGGCGCGGATGTCCAGGTCGCCGCTGAGAAGTTTCAACAACAGATCGAATCGTACCTGCTCGGCGGGCGAAAACTGCCGCATAGAGGCAAGCGAAATGCCGTGTTCATTCACCTGGCGGATATAGTCCGGAATGGAAAAGGTGTTAATGCACAGCGCACCGCCAAGGTAGCTGAGTGCGCCCGGACCGACACCGAGGTATTCGTCATGTGTCACAGGGTATTCGTCGATGAGACCGGCCTTTTTCGAGAAGCACCAGACGGATTCCCGCCTGTAGGCATCGGCGAGTCCGTCGACGATCATTTCGTAAAGGCGCTTTTCGCGGGCGAAATCGAACATGCCCCCGCCATCGCTTAGCTGCCGCTTTTTGGTCTCGGAAAGCATGAGCGGATACCACGTTATCTGGTCGGCGGCGAGTTCGTTGACGGCACGTATGTCCGCAGCGAGCGTCTGCTCGGTCTGGCCTTTAAAGTTAAAGATCATGTCGATGTTGACGGTATCGAACGAACCAATAATGGCGCCGATCCTCTGGCGAATGGTCTCGGCGCAGCCGTACTTATGCCGACGCTTCACGTCCTCAAGTATCGCATTATCGAAGGACTGCACGCCAACGGACAGGCGATTGGTCCCGATGTCTCTGAGCACCGACAGAGTGTCGTCCACCAGATGGCTGGGATTGGTCTCGACCGAAAGCTGGCGGATGGGCCAGAGCCGGCGGACGAGAGTCACGACCTCGGCAAGTTCGGCGGGCATGATGGTAGGGGTGCCGCCGCCGATGTAGATGGAACCAAACCGATAACCCCGATCATGGCAGGCTTGAATCTCCCTCTTAACTGCCTTGAAAAAGTTTTGGGCCAGCAAAGGCTCAAACTTGACCCTCACAAAGGAACAAAACGGACACAACTCCTCGCAGAATGGAATGTGAATATAGAGAAGATATTCTGCATTTGGATCGGGCGACGGCAGAGAGGCGGCACCGGCTTGCTGGAAAGCCAGATAGCGTCGTGTCAGGCGGGCCGCCTGTGCAGTAAGCAGGGTTTCTGTCAGCATTACTTGTTACCACCGAGACTTTTCTTCAGTCTGAATCCATATGTCAGCCGCATCCTATGAGCCGAGACGGAAAAATGCAACCTTTTCAAGGCGATTGCGGCCGACAGGACGTATACGGTTACATGTGCCAAACGGCCCAAAGCGGCAGGAATAAAGGCTTGTCCTATCATTTTTTTGCCCTTGACAAGACCCCGCGCGTTTATTTATCATTACAGAGCTATTTCCCGGTTCGGCTCGTCGTTTGCGCTGGAACCGCGGATAAGTTGCTTGTATCCAGTCAGATATGAGAGCAAGCAGCAGTTGAACAGGACAGGGATGCCTGCCGTACCCCTGTGCTGTGAGGAGCTGTTGGGCTCTCTTTTTGTTTGTGGGCATGGTTAATCATGCGTTAAGCCGAAATTTTGGGTTTTTAGAGCTTACGGCAAATGACACCAATAAAAAACAGAGGTTTTCACGGGGGTTATCGCTTCAGAAATTTTGAAGCGTCGCCGCTGGACAAGCTGGCTGCGGCCGGCGTTCCTTCGAAAGTCACCATTTCACTGATGCAGGGCTTCAGCGACGAGGTCGCCTGCCTCGTTCAGCCTGGGGTGCAGGTTAAGGCCGGTCAGATCATCGGCCGGGATGACGAGCGTGTGTCAAGCCCCGTTCACGCGTCGGTGAACGGCAAAGTAGTCAAAATAGAAAAACTGGAGTACCTGGGCAGCGAAGTGGCGGCGGTGACGATCTCCTCTGATGGAACCGATGGCTGGCAGGCATTGCAAGGGTATTCGGCCCGTTGGGACAGCCTGACGGCGGAGCAGATAGAAACGCTGATCTATTTGTCCGGGGCATCTGGCGCCGGCAGGTCAGGAATTCCCACGCGATTCAAGAGTTCGATCATCTCGTGTGATGACGTCGAGGAGGTGATCATTCACGGCGTCGAATCGGAGATGTATGGCCCGCTTTCCGGGGCACTGCTCACTGGCGATTGCCTTTCAAAATTCGCAGACGGCGTGAAGATCCTTCGGAAGATGCTGCCGAAGGCTGGTTTTCACGTGGCGATGAACGCCGAGCGCGAGTCACTGATCGCCGGCGTCTCGGACGCTTTGTCGGGCAATGACTGGGTGGAGGTTTGCGGTCTGCAATCGCGGTATCCGGCCGACTACGACGAGGTACTCGTCTCGACGGTCCTGGGCCGGTCGGTTCCCGCGGGGCATCTTGCCGCTCACATCGGCGTCATTGTATTAGACATTCGGGATGTATTGTCCGTCTATGAAGCCGTTGTGGAGGGCAAACCGGTCATTGAAAGGACCGTGGCGCTTTGTGGGCCTGGGTTTACTGAGAATCCTCACGTGCGGGTGCGGATCGGAACACCGCTGGAGCATGTGATCGGCGGCAACCTCCGGGCGGACAAGGCCTGGCGTTTTCTGCGGAACAGCGCGCTGACCGGCGAACGGTTTTTGGAGATGACCCAGACAATCGACCGCAACTGCGACGCCGTCATTGCCGTCCATGAAAACGACGGCCGCGAGATGTTTGCGTTTGTGCAGCCGGGCCCGCGGAAAGATTCCTACACGCCGACGTTTCTGTCGGCGATCCTGGGCGGAAAACTCACGAAGCGCGGCGAAACCAATCTGCACGGCGAAGAGAGACCGTGCATCTCCTGCGGCTTCTGCGAAGAGGTGTGCCCGGCGGGACTGATCCCGCATCACCTTTTCCATTATGTGGAACGAAATATCATCGACGAAACACTGCTGCGGTTCAAGATCTACGACTGCATTGACTGCAACCTGTGCGCGTATGTGTGCCCTTCGAAGATCACCCTGGGGCGCCATATCAAATCAGGCAAGGACAAACTTATCAATGAAGGCCTGACCTGTCCGCGGCCTCCCTTTGCGTTAAAGGGAACCGGGACACAAAAGGACTGACGCCAGGCGGCGGCATTGCGGGTTGAACTTCTCCCGGGTACGGTATGACCGATTGAATACAGAGGTGCTGAATAGATGAAAGCTGTCAGATCATTATTGGACAAACTTTACACGGTGCCGCAACTGGCGCGTTTTAAGCCCGTCATCGGGGCGGCCGACGCGATCCTGTACGGGACCAACGAGACAACGCACGCGGCCCCTCACGTGGTGGACAATATCGATATCAAGCGCTACATGTCACTGGTCATTGTGGCGCTGCTGCCGGCGGTCGCCGCGGCGTTCTTTCTCTTCGGTTGGCGCGTCATCGCGATCATCATGGTGTCCTATATGGCCGGCGGCGCTGTCGAGGTTATCTTTGCGATTATCCGCAAACACGACATCCATGAAGGCTTTCTGATTACGGGTCTCATCTTTCCGCTGGTGCTTCCGCCCACGACGCCGCTATGGGTCGTCGCGGTGGGCGTCGTGTTCGGCACGATGTTCGGCAAAGAGATGTTCGGCGGCACGGGGCGCAATATCTTCAACCCGGCGCTCGTGGGGCGGCTGTTTATTACGATTGCGTTTCCGGCGATCATGACGATGAACTGGCAGACGCCGTTTGCCTCGGGACCCGAGGCGATCACGACGGCGACGCCGCTGACCACCTTCAAGAGCACGGCCCAGACCAGTACGATCAACCCCAGCGTTGTGGAAGCGGGCACCGAGCAAGTGCTGTTCACCAATGCCGGTGCGGTGAAAAAAGCCACACAGAACCCGCAATCCGAGTTCGCGGGCGTCCAGGTCTACTGCATGGGCGACGCCGCCTACGAGAAGGCCGCCCACCACCGAAGGATCGAAGAAGGCAAAGCGTCGCGTCTGGTTTCATACGGTGATCTGCTCATCGGCAAGGAGCCGGGCAGCATGGGCGAAACATGCCGGCTGGCTATTCTCGCTGGCGGGCTCCTGCTGATCGGGCTGCGGGTGAGCAACTGGCGGATTCCTGTGTCTTACATGACCACGGTTTTCATTTTTGCCGCTGTCGGCAGCCATTTCCTGCCGGCGAAGATCGCCCCGCCAATGTTCCAGGTGCTCGCGGGCGGGCTTCTGTTCGGAGCGATGTTCATGGCGACCGATCCGATCACGTCGCCGTTTACCAAGGCGGGCAAATACATTTTCGGCATCTCCTGCGGCGTGCTGACGGTGCTGATACGGAGCTTTTCGGGCTATGTCGAGGGCGTCATGTTCAGCATCGTGATCATGAACGCGTTTACGCCGCTGATCGACCAGATGGTTTTAATGTTCAAATATCGACCGGTGAAAGCATGATGGACAAAGTCAAAATGATCGCGTTCGTTCTGGTCCTCGGGGCGGTGTTGACGACGGCGCTGGTAAGCGTCGACGCGTTCACGGCGCCATTCATCAAGGCCAACCAGGCGAAGAGACTCCAGCAGAGTATCCTGAAAGCGGCCGAGATCGAGTTCACGGAAGCGTCGCTGGAACAGGTCTACTCCGAAAAGATCACGGCAAAAGCTTATCCCGACGCCATGCAGACCGCAGGCGTTGCCGAAGAAAACAAGAAGAAGTTCTACCTGACCCAGACGGGCGACGTGATTTTCGAATACCGCGGCTCAGGCTTGCAGGATGAGATATACGGCGTGATCGCCTTCGAGCCGGACGTCGAGACGATCAAGGGCATCACCATCGTCTCGCAGAAGGAAACGCCGGGTCTGGGCGGGCGCATCGCCGAGTCGGAGTTTCTGGAGCAGTTCAAAGGCAAGAAGTTCTTTCCGCAATTCAGGATACGGCCGCCGGGCAAGGCCAGCGGCATCAATGAAATAGACGGCCTGACGGGCGCCACGCTGAGCTGCAACGCGCTGGAGGCGCTATTGAACAAGGAAACAAACACATACATACCGGCCATCAAGGAAAGCCTGAAGAAATGAGCACAAAACAGCTTTTTGACGGCGAAGACCGTAAAATCCTGAAGACCGGATACACGCGTGAGCATCCGATCTTTGTGGTGGGATTGGGCATCTGTTCGGCGCTGGCCGTCAGCAACAAGGTCGAAAACGCGATCGCGATGGGCGTCGGTGTGACGTTCGTTTTGATCGCCACGGCGGTCATCATTTCGAGTCTTCGCTCGCTGATTCCGCAGCGGGCGAGGATTATCACCTACATGATCGCAATCGCCTCGTTTGTGATCATCGTACAGAAATTTCTCGACGCGTTCACACCGGCGATCAGCGAGGCGCTGGGCCCGTATGTGGCGCTGATCATCACCAACTGCATTATCATGGGTCGCGCCGAAGCATTCTACGTGACCCGAAGCGTGCGTCATTCGGTCATCGACGCCGTCGGAAACGGCATCGGCTATTCGTATACGCTGATCGCCATCGCGGCAATCCGCGAGGTGCTCGGGTTCGGGACGCTGCTCGGGTTCCAGGTCACGCCGGACGGCTGGGAGAAGTGGGTGGTGATGTCGATGGCGCCGGGGGCGTTTTTCCTGTTGGGAACGGCCATCTGGATTTCACGGGCGATCACCGAACGGTCAAGCGGCGAAGAAGAAGGAGAGTAAGCATGGCGCATCTGTTGACCTTATTTATCGCGGCGATCCTTACGCATAACATCGCGCTGACGTATTTGCTGGGTATGTGCCCGTTCGTGTCGCTGTCGCGGACGAGAAAGACGGCCTTCGGCATGAGCGTGGCGGTGATCTTCGTCGTCACGCTGACCGCGGCGATCAACTGGCCGATCTACCATCTGATCCTTGTGCCGACGCACAGTGAACTCATTTATTACATTGTGTTCATTATCGTCATCGCCGCTACGGTGCAGCTCGTTGAAATGATCATGGAACGGTTTTTCCCGCCGCTGCAGTCGGCGTTCGGTATTTTTCTGCCGCTGATCACGGTCAACTGCACTGTGCTGGCCGTGTCGGTGTTCATGGTGCTTCGAGAGTACTCTTTTGCGGCGACGGTGATGTTCGCATTCGGTTCGGCCGTCGGCTGGATGGTCGCGATCATGATCGTGGCGGCGATTAACGAAAGACTCGCCCTTGTGGGCAATGTCCCGAAAGGCCTGCGCGGCACGGCGATCATAATGATCATCGCCGGCATCATCGCCCTGGCGTTCTTAGGTTTCGGCGGAATGGTAGACGTTAAATAAGTTTAGGCGAGCGAGACATGAGCTTTGTGACCCTTGTAACCCCTGTCATTGTAATCAGTCTGATTCTGCTGGTCATCACGATACTGTTGTCGATCGCCGACCGTCTGCTGGTCACTTACGGCAAGTGCAGAATTGTTGTACACCAGGAGGACCAGGAGAAGGAGTTCACCGTGGAGGGCGGCGACTTCCTGCTGTCGGCGCTGACCACCAACGGCGTCGAGATCACCTCGTCCTGTGCGGGCAAGGCAAGCTGCGGCTACTGCAAGTGCCGCGTTCTCGAGGGCGGCGGGCAGATCCTGCCCACTGAAGAGGTCTTCATGAGCCGAGAAGAGAAGCTCTCGGGCATGCGGTTAGCCTGCCAGGTGAAGGTCAAGAGCGATTTGGACATCTTTATTCCCGACTTCCTGACGACGGTGCGGGGCATTGTCAAGAACAAGACCTACGATACCAAGCTGCGCTGGCGGTTCATCAAGGACGGCCAGGACAGTCTGATCCCCGAGCCGCGGATTATCAAACTGGACCCCGAAGACGAGACCGCCGTGGACAGAATTCTCGACGAGTACGCGGACATGCCCGGGGCGGCGGTTCCCATCCTGCAGCGTATCAACAGCACATTCAATTATCTGCCTGAGCCGGTACTGCGGCGCACGGCCAAGCGGCTGAACATGCCGATGAGCAGCATTTACCGGCTGGCGACGTTCTATAACGCGTTCAGTCTGAAACCAAAGGGGCGCAACGTCATCCGCGTCTGCATGGGGACGTCGTGTTACGTTAAAGGCGGCGGCCGCATCCTTGAGGGCGTGCAGCGCAAGCTGGGAATCGCCGTGGGCGAAAACACCGAGGACCTGAACTTCGCGCTGGAGACAGTCAGTTGTATCGGCTGCTGCGGCCAGTCTCCGGTGATTTCGATTAACGACGAAATCTACGGCTACTTTAAGGTCGACATGATAGATGACGTATTGCACACGTATTGTTGAGGAGCACGAACATCGCAAAGCTGAAGATAGAAGACCTGGAGAAGATCGCCCGGAGAATGAAAAAGGTGATCCATCTTCGCGAAGGCGAGGCCAAGGCAAAGATTATTGTGCACATGGGCACGTGCGGTATTGCGGCGGGCGCCCGGGCCGTTATGACGGCGCTGGTGGAGGCCATTGAGAAGCAGGACCTCAGCGACGTGCTTGTCACAATCTCGAGTTGCGCCGGGTTGTGCGGTCAGGAACCGATGATCACGGTGGCGATACAGGACCAGCCGCCGGTCCGGTACGTCAACATGACAGCCGCCAAGGCGCTGGAGGTGCTCGAAAAGCACGTGCTGGGCGGCCGGATCGTTGAGGCGTACGCCTTGGCGGCCAATAATAAATAGAATCTTATAGAAGGTCACGCCCCTGGTCCCGGGACCGGCGTTCGCAGCAGGCCGCGGCCGGTCCGAGGGGTTTGTTCTGAAGGTATAGGAGCGACGTAAATATGGCTCATCGTTCGCATGTCATGATTTGCACATGTACCAACTGCATTTCCAATGGTGCATTGAAAATAAAGGACGCGCTGGAGAAGGAACTTGGCGAGCGCCAGCTCACCGACGACATTCTCGTGGTCCAGACAGGCGCCAGCGGGTTGTGCGTGAAGGGCCCCATCCTGATGGTGCAGCCGGACGGCATCTTTTACCAATACCTCAAGGAAACAGACGTTCCGAACCTGGTCGAAGAACACTTCCTCAAGGGCCGCCCCGTCGAGGCGCTCATGTTTGTCTCGCAGGGCGAAGATATCCCGATACCCAGGCTTCAGGACATCCCCTTCTTTAAAGATCAGCGACTCATTGCACTGCGTAACCGCGGGCTCATCGACCCGGACAACCTTGACGAGTACATTGCAAACGACGGCTACAAGGCGCTGGCAAAGGTGATCACCTCAATGACACCCGAAGCCGTCATTGACGAGATGCAGAAGTCGGGTCTGCGGGGGCGCGGCGGGGCCGGTTTTCCCGCGGGCAGGAAATGGGGCTTCTGCCGCAGCTACGTGCTCAAGCAGCGCGCCGTCCAGCCGGATATGCCCTGCTATGTCATCTGCAACGCCGACGAGGGCGATCCAGGCGCGTTTATGGACCGCAGCATCCTCGAAGCCGATCCGCATTCGGTAATCGAAGGCATGACTATCGGGGCCTACGCCATGGGCGGCACGCACGGTTACATTTACGTGCGAGCCGAATACCCCCTGGCCATCCGCAGGATGATCCAGGCGATCGAGCAGGCCCGCGAGCACGGCCTGCTCGGCAAGGACATTCTCGGCAGCGGGTTCAATTTTGATCTGACGGTTTTCCATGGCGCCGGCGCCTTTGTCTGCGGGGAAGAGACCTCGCTGATTCACTCCATCGAAGGCCTTCCGCCTGAACCCACACAGAAACCGCCGTTTCCCGCCGAATCCGGTCTGTGGAACGGCCCGACCAATATCAACAATGTCGAGACGTGGGCCAACGTGGCGGCGATCATCAACTCCGGCGCCGAATGGTTTAAAAAGATCGGCACCGAGACCAGCCCCGGCACGAAGGTGTTTTCTCTGGCGGGCAACATCAACAACGCCGGCCTCGTGGAAGTGCCCATGGGCATTACGCTGCGGGAAATGATCTATGACATCGGCGGGGGCATTCCCTATAACAAGAAACTCAAGGGAATACAGACCGGCGGGCCTTCCGGCGGTGTGATTCCCGCCAGCCTGCTTCACCTTTCGGTCGATTACGAACGGCTCAAGGAGGCAGGCGCCATCATGGGCTCGGGTGGTATGATCGTCATGGACGAAGACACGTGCATGGTCGATCTGGCCAAGTACTTCCTGGAGTTCACCGCCGACGAATCCTGCGGCAAATGTTCGTCCTGCCGCGAGGGAGCGCAGGCGCTGTATGAGATTCTCTCGAAGATCTGCCGCGGCGACGGCGAAATGAGCGATCTCGATCTGCTCGAAGAGATTTCCGAGGCCGTCAAGGACGCGTCGATGTGCGGCCTCGGTCAGACACTGCCCAACCCCATATTGAGTTCGCTGAAGTACTTCCGCGACGAATACATCGAGCACATCAAATATAAGCGATGCCGCGCCGGTATATGTAAACAGATCATGTCATCCTCATGTCAGCATGCCTGCCCGCTGGATCAGGACGTGCCCTGCTATGTGGGTCTGGTCGCTCAAAGGAAATTCGAAGACGCCATCCGGATTATACGACAGAAGAATCCTCTGCCCGCCGTGTGCGGCCGCGTATGCACGCATCCGTGCGAATCCAAGTGCAAAGCCGGTGTCGGCGGCGGCAAGCCGATCCATATCAAGGCCCTCAAGCGATTCCTGGCGGATTACGAAATGAAGGAAGGCCTCTCGGTGGATGTCGAGGCCAAACCGAAGAACGGCAAGAAGGTCGCCGTCATCGGAGCGGGCCCGGCCGGCCTGTCGGCGGGGTATTATCTCGCCCTCCACGGATATGAGGTCGTCATATTAGAGGCCCTGCCGGTCGCCGGCGGCATGCTGGCTGTGGGCATTCCCAGATATCGCCTGCCGAAAGACATCCTCGATTACGAAATCGAAATCATCAGGAAGGCCGGCGTCGAGATTCGCACCGGCACGAAGGTTGGCCGCGATGTGGCCTTCGAGGACCTGCAAAAGAATTACGACGCCGTGCTCATTGCAACCGGCGCGCACGCGGGCCTGAAACTGGGCATCCCCGGTGAGGACATAGAGGGTGTCATAGATGCGGTTGACTTCCTAAGAAAAGTCACCCTGGGCGAAACTGTCGAACTCGGACAGAAAGTCATGGTCATCGGCGGCGGAAATGCGGCAATCGACGCGGCACGCACGGCCAGACGTCTTGGCAAGGACGTGACGATCTGTTATCGACGAACCAAAATGCAGATGCCCGCCATTGAGGAAGAGGTACACGAAGCGATCCTGGAGGGCGTCACGATCGACTACCTCGTGGCCCCCGTTAAGGCAGTCGCCGCCAACGGCAAACTGAAAGGTGTCGAACTGATCCGGATGCAGCTTGGCGAGTTTGACAAAAGCGGCCGGCCCAGACCGGTTCCGGTCGAAGGCTCCGAATCCGTCGTTGATGTCGACACGCTTATTCCGGCGATCAGCCAGGAGCCCGATGTCGCATCGATGATAGGCCGCAGCAAATTGAAATTGACGAAATGGAACTCCGTTGAAGCCGACGCTGAGACGTTCTACACGGGTGTCGACGGCGTGTTCGCCTGCGGCGACGTGGTGAGCGGCCCAGACACCGTTACGACGGCGCTGGCCAACGGCAGGACGGCCGCCCAGATGATCGACAAGTATGTTAAGGGCGAGCCCCTCCAACGCACATACGCAGTAACCCGGCCCCTCATCCGCGTCGAAGCGGTCACACTTACTGAAGAAGAAACCGCCGCGATGAAGCCCGCCGAGATTCCGGTTATCGGCGTCACGGAAAGGGCCCTCAATTTCGACGAGGTCGAACAGGCGTTCACCGAAGAGACCGCGGTCCGTGAAGCGAAACGATGCTATCGTTGCGATCTCGAACTGTCCGAGGGCGAACCCCGTAGCAATGCGTAAGCAAACGGGCAATTACGCTTGAAGAGGTCGCGCTTGCTTGAGGCCCGCTGGGGTGAGATGTGAAACTCAGTGCTATTATTGAACGACTGCAACTTCAGGTGCGCACGGCCGAAGACCAGCTCGACCGGGAGGTCAAGCGGGGCTACGTCAGCGATCTGCTCAGCGACGTACTGGCCAACTGCGAGGAAGGCGATTTGTGGATCACGCTGCAGGTGCATCCGAACGTCGCAGCGGTCGCGAGCACTAAGGGCGTCGCCGCCGTCGCTCTGGTTAACAACAGGGTGCCTCAGGAAGAAACGATCCAGAGGGCCCGGCAAGAAAAGCTGCCGATCCTGGTCAGCAGCCTCAGTACCTTTGAGTTGGCCGGCAGATTGTACGCCCTGCTGAATTCAGCAGGCGACTGACACTGAACTTACGGGCGTTCAGGCCTTGATGGCAGGGAAGCCGGACACCTTGCTATTTGAGACTTTAATGGAAGACTTGTCGCTGCACGTACTGGACATCGCTGAAAACGCCACGCGGGCGGGTGCAAGAAACGTGCTTATCGAAATCGCCGCCGCTGACGCCCGCTTGACCGTGGCCGTTAAGGATGACGGCAAGGGAATGGATGCCCGGACAAGCCAAAGGGCAAGCGATCCGTTCTATACGACAAAAGAGGGCAAACGCGTCGGACTTGGCTTGGCGATGCTGGCCCAGTCCGCCCGGGAAACCGGGGGCGGAGTAAGAATCGATTCACAGTATGGCGTCGGCACCGAAGTGGCAGCCGTTTTCCGGCCGGAGCATCCCGATATGCGGCCCCTCGGCGACCTTATGGCGACCATGAAGGCGCTGGTGGCCGCGTTTCCGGCAGTGCGGTTCGTCTTGGATTACACCAAAGAGGGTGAGCATTACCATTTTGACTCAGCCAAAACGCCTTGACAACGACGCCCTTTACGTGGCATAATAGGGTTAATAACGCAGTTAAGAGCCTGAATTTGGGAACCCATTTTATGATAAACTTTAAGCTTAACGACAAGCCCTTGCAGGTTGAAGAAGGCACGACGATTCTCGAGGCGGCCCTTGCCGAAGGCGTCAAAATACCGACGCTCTGCTATCACAAAGACCTGACGCCGTACGGCGCGTGCAGGCTGTGTCTGGTTGAGATCGTCGGCGGCGGCCGGCCGGGTCTGGAAGCGTCATGTGTATTCAAAGCCACCGAGGGTTTGGAAGTCAAAACCGACACCGAACGCGTTAAAAAGTCGCGCAAAATCATTTTTGAATTGCTGATGGCACGCTGCCCGGATTCTGAAAAGCTCAACAAACTTGCGGCCGAATACGGCGTATCGCGGAGCCGCATTCACCTGAAGCAGAAGGAGAATTGTCTGCTGTGCGGCCTGTGTGTCCGGGCCTGTGCCGAGGTCAGCGAGCGGCATGCCCAAAGCTTTAGCGGCCGAGGCCATCGGCGAACCGTCGACACGCCATTCAGCAAGATCTCCGAAAAGTGCATCGGCTGCGGCGCGTGTGCCTATCTCTGCCCGGTCAAGGGCCTCAAGGTCCAGGAAGCCGGCTAAGCCCAGGGGAAGGAGCACGGCCGGTATCCAGCGGATTGCATGCGGGCCTGGGTACGCGGCATCTTTTGCCGTAACAGAACCGTGCCGTTTCCCGCGTTTTTTTCGTCATTTTGACCAAGTTGATTCTTTACAATATCCGATCCGAACGATATATAGACAAAGGCGTACAGCACGATGCGGTGCGGCTGAGTACGCTGACCGCCGATGTAGCTCAACGGTAGAGCACGGCTTTCGTAAAGCCGGGGTTGAGGGTCCGATTCCCTCCATCGGCTTATGAGTATTGACGCGAAGTACACAACACTCCAGCAGATCCTCCGTTGTTCCGGCAAGGTGGTGGTAGCCTATTCCGGGGGCGTGGACAGTACATTCCTGCTCAAGGCGGCGGTTGACACGCTTGGCACGGACAATGTTCTGGCGTGTATCGGTATCAGCGGCTCTCTGGCCGCCAGTCAGCACGAGCAGGCCATGGCGATGGCCCGCGAGATCGGCGCCACTGTTCGCGAGATTGACGTGGACGAACTGAACGACACCGGCTACAGCGCCAACAAAGCCGACCGCTGCTTTCACTGCAAATCACACCTCTACGGGCTGCTGATCGAAGAAGCAAAAGCGGCCGGTTTCGACGCCGTCCTCTGCGGCAGCAACTTCGACGACAAAGATGACTACCGCCCGGGCAACCGAGCGGCGGCGATCTTTGGTGTCGGCATGCCGCTGATGCAAGCCGGGCTGACGAAAGCCGATATTCGCCAATTGAGCCGTCGTCTGGGCCTTAAGACAGCCGACGTGCCCGCCTCGCCCTGCCTGGCGTCGCGCGTCAGTTACGGATTGGAGATCACTGAGGAACGCCTCAAACAGGTTGAAGAGGCCGAGGCGTTTCTGCGGTCCCTGGGCTTTGTGGAATTTCGCGTGCGTCATCATGGCGATATCGCACGCATTGAGGTGACCGGCGCCGATATTCCGCTGGTCACCGCCGAACCGGCGCGCGGCCGCATCGCAGACGCGTTAAAGGCGCTCGGCTTTAAGTACATCACCGTGGACCTGGCGGGTTTCCGAAGCGGCTCACTCAACGAGGTTCTTTCTGCCGACGAAAAACGCAGGCACAGTTAGCCCGTGGTCGCCAGATAGCGAAATTGACGTATCCTGCACTGCGGTCACGTCATAAACCCGCGGCAACACTGTCAGTCCTGCAAGAACTCGTGTTCTTACGGGCACCATTATGTTGCCTCTTTTTTGCGCCCATTTCCCGCGGAGGCCGTCATAGTTTACGCGAGCTTGCCCTGTTCGCGGGCGTGTTTGGCCAGCGCCCCTGCGCCGATGATGCCCGTGTCCTCGCCAAGGGTGGCGAAACAGATTTCGATGGGTTCGGGCTTCAGTGTCCAGACCTGCTGCTGGAAGTGGTGCTGAACACGGCTGAGCAGTGAATCCCCTGCCGCGATCATCCCCCCGGAAAACACGATCGTCGACGGTTCGGTTGTGTGCAGCATGCTCACACAAATCAGCGCCAGCGCCTCGGCCGTGCCTTCGGTAATTTCACGCGCAAGGGGGTCGCCCGCGTCGGAGTGCTCGTACACGTCCTTCGACGTGAGCTCGCCTTTCTTGTCGAGCACAGCCTCCAGGGTCGACTTGCCGCCGGCCTTGATGGCGTCGACGGCCCGCGCCGCGGTCGAATTGGCCGAGGCGTAGGCCTCGACGCAGCCGCGCTGTCCGCAGTTGCACTTTCGCCCGTTCGGATACACGATCACATGACCCAGTTCCGCCGCGTTACCCCCGGCCCCGCGCACGAGGTCGCCGTTGCAGACCACGCCGCCGCCGATGCCCGTCCCTAACGTAAAGAAGATCATGTCCGCCACGTCCTTGCCCGCCCCCACGGCGAACTCACCCCAGCAGGCGGTGTTGGCGTCGTTCTCGAGGATCGCCGGCTTGCCCAGGCCGTTTTTGCCGATCATATCCCGCAGCGGCGTGTTCTTGAATTTCGGCATGTTGGTGCTCTTGATCACAATACCTTCGGCGTAGTTGGCCGGGCCCGGCGTGCCGATACCCACGCCCGCGACGTCCGCCAGCGGTACGTTGACCTCATTCAGCAGTTCCTTCGCCCCGCTCAGGATCCGCTCCACCACCGCTTCCGGGCCCATCTCCGCCCCGGTGGGCACCGATGTCTTGCCGAGGAGCTTGATCTCCGCGTCAAAGCAGCCGATCTTGATGTTCGTCCCGCCCAAATCCACGCCAAGGTAATAGTCTGTCATAAGTCACCGTCAAATCCATTAAGTCTTTGATTCCGCTCTGCCATTCCCTCCAGGCGGGAATCCAGGCGCCGATACGTCCACTCGCAGCCATTGCCGGCACAGTAAAACACGTGCATTCTAAACCAAACCCCCGCCGAAGGCCAACGATTATTTGTCACAGCTCGACATCCACTACATGCCTGTTGAAATAATGTCCAATGGGCCTTATAGTTGGCGGCCGTGGCGTTCAGTTCAAGGAGTACCAGACTTTGGCAAGATTTTTCTGCGGGAATGTGCGAATCGGACAGGTTACGTTGGATGAGACGGAGGCACATCACCTCATCCATGTGCTCCGGCTCCGCATCGGCGATGCGGTTGAGGTTATGGACGGCCGGGGCACGGTCGGCGAAGGCATTGTCGCGGCGACGGGGCGAAAATCGGCGGCAGTCGACGTGCAGCGCGTGCGGCAGGCTGCGGCCCGCCGGACTGCCCGTCTGGTCCTCGCCGCCAGCATCCCGAAGGGCCCGCGCCTCGACGCACTCATTACTCAATGCACCGAACTGGGAGCCGACCACATCGCGCTGACCCTTTTCGAGCGGACCGTCAAACAGCCCGGCGGGCGAACCTTCATGGACCGCTGCGGGAAGATGGCGATCTCCGCCGCCAAGCAGTGCGGCCGGCCGTTCCTGCCCGTTCTGAGCGGTCCCAAAACACTCGCCGACACATTGGAAGGGCTAATCGCCGAGTATGCCGAGGCGAAAATCCTGTTCGGCCGCTGCGATCAGGCCGCACCGGCCTTCGGCGATCTTGCGGTCGGCAATGCAGACGTGATCGCCTTCGTCGGCCCCGAAGGAGGCATGACCGCCGACGAAGAACGACATCTCGAACAGCGCAACGCCGTCGGCGTACGCATTGCCGAAAACACGCTGCGCGTCGAAACTGCGGCGATGGCCTTCTGCGCTATCTGCACTGCTCATCGATAAGGAAAAATGACCCGTGGAACTGCTCACTATCATCGTCATTGCAGTCGGCCTGGCCATGGACGCCTTCGCCGTCAGCGTCGCCGCCGGCGCCGGCTACCGCAAGCTTCGCATCCACCATGTGCTCCGCATGGCCGCGTTCTTCGGCGCATTTCAGGCGGTCATGCCCATCCTGGGCTGGCTGGCGGGCCTGAGCTTCAGGGCGGCGATTGATGCCTACGATCACTGGGTCGCCTTCGCCATTCTGGTCGTTATCGGCGTCAAGATGCTGTATGAAGCTTTCAAAATCAAACAGGCGGAAAACCCCTCCAACCCCGCGAACCTGGCTATCCTGCTGACCCTTTCAGTCGCCACCAGCATCGACGCCCTGGCGGTCGGCGTCACCCTGTCACTGATCACAGATTCCATCGCAATGGCTGTGGTGATTATAGGACTGGTCACTTTCGTGCTGTCGTATTGCGGCTGCATTATTGGGAAACGCATCGGTCATCTCTTCGAGAACAGAATTGAGATTCTCGGAGGTTGTATCCTCATTGCCATGGGCTTGAAAATCCTTATCTCACATCTCATCGCCGCCAATTGATCGTAAGGAAATAACGCCTTTTGCGTATTTTCCAGTCGAACCGACTCTGCCCGAATGTAACATATAATAAGCATGTAGAGAATGGCGCAAATAGCCGGGTGTTAAGTATTAGAGTGGATGGCTGAACTTAGGCAGGGGATAATCTGACGGTGCGACTGAGCATTGCCCGGCATTGCCGGGCAGGAGGCAGCAACATGGCGCCGCAAGGGGAAAACGGGTGGTTGAGCGAAAGGAATGGCAGACGCGGTTCTGCCCTTTTTTTATGCTGCGATCCTATTCACAACGTCCATCCGGTCAGCAAATGGCATAGACACGGCGTTTATCGGCCGAGGCGACATTTTTCGCCCGCACAATCACTTCGAGATGCGTATAGGCTTGCGATGTGATGGTAACCAAACCCGGACAGGAGAACTACCATGAAAGAGTTACCGCAGGACAACAAGGCAGAGGCGCTGAGCGGTTTGTTGCGGCGCATCAATCAGGGCATCGACCCGAAACTTCTGCGCAAGGAGGCCAACCAGATGATCAGTCGCGTTACGCCCGGAGATATCGCCTCAGCGGAGAAACGGCTGGTCAAGGACGGGTACTCCGCCCGGCTTGCGTCGCAATTAGCCGCGGCATTCGTTCTGATGGGCGTACTCGAAGGCCAAACGCTCAACATCAAGAACCAATTGCCCGCCAATCATGTCCTGCGTATGGTGCTGGCCGAACATGAAATCCTGCGGTGTTTCCTGTCCGACCTGCAGGAAGTCGCCGAGGCGCTCTCGGCGGCAGAGACAATCAACAGCACCAGCAGCGCGTTCATGAAGCTTTCGCACATCGTCGAACACCTCAACGCCATGGAGGAGCATATTGAGCGAGAGGAAGATGTGATCTTCCCGTATCTGCAGGAGCACGGCTGGACCAGTCTTTGCCGGGCCGCACACAGCGACCATTCTTACATCAAAGTAGCCATCGACGACCTCACGCGGATCGTCGCCTGCTTCCAACCCTCAAAGACTGCCGAATTCAGGATCCGTCTCAACTCTATCACCAAGTATCTCTGCCCAACCATGGCCGAACACCTGTTCCAGGAAGACAACATCCTGTTTCCGATCGCACTGGAGGTCATTAAGGATGCCGACGTTTGGAAACGCATCAAAGACATCTGCGACGACATCGGCTACTGCGGCGTCCACACGTAACAGTATCGAGAATGCAGCAAGCAGAAAAACGGCGGCCGGGAGCCTGGGAGCTGTTTTCAAGGTTTTTCTGTCGCCATTGATGCTTGACTCTCCACGCTGACAGCTTATAATCGGATCAGGTGCAGCGCTGTACTGCACGCCATCTGCGATACTGGCCTTACTGGAGGGACGCCAATGTACAACTGTATCGGAAAGCGGGCGTTTATTTCTGTTTTGTGCATGTGCGCACTTGCCCTGCAGCCGCTGCTTTTGGCCGCGGAACATTCACAGCCGCCCACCGGGCCATCAACCCCACTGGTTCAAACCCCATTGCAGGGCCCCGGGGAGTTCGCCCTTCAGGAGTTTTCTGTCTTCGAAGATGAATACGAGGGGAGCCTGGGTTATCAGCTTACCGGCGGCCAGAGGGCCGACGAACTGCAAAACGAGCCGTTTGCGGCGCTCAAGGCCTGCCCGAAGCTCAAATCCGCCAAGCCCCTCTACGGCAAGATCACATTCGGCGACTTCCTGTTCAACCCGGGTGACACCGTAACGCGTTACTTTACAGTCGACGAGTCGCAGGGCGAAGGCAAGGGTTACGACACGCTGTACTTCGACCTTAACGGCGACTTGGACCTGACCAACGACGCCCCCGCCAAACGGCTGGCTGAACCTCCCAAGGGCGCTGACCCGCAGGACAGCACCTTTTTCGACACTCTCAAAGTCAACGCGACTTTCCCCAAGAGCGGCCCCGCCGTTTTTAACATAATGCCCGTGCTGCAGCGCTATTCGTCCGATTATCAGCACGCAAAGTTCGTCGTTCCGACCGGCCGCCGCGGAACGATAACGGTGGGCACGGAGCAGGTAGAGGCGATCCTCGCCCAAGGCATGGCTGTGAGCGGCCGCTTCGACAGTAAGCTGACGGCTCTCATTTTTGATCAGAAAGAAGACATGGTGCCGTGTCTCGGGGCCATCCGCAAATTCGGCGACACGCTTTATGAGTTTTCCGCCACGCCTTCAGGCGACAAGCTGACCGTCCGGCCTTATACGGGTCAGTATGGCGAACTGAAACTCCCCGGCGGCGACAAGATTTTTCTCGGGCTGCTCATGGACAAGGAGAGGATGATCAATGTGAGCGATTGTCCCACGCAGGACGGTCGGCAGCTCGTGCCCCTCGGCGATTATGCACCTATCCGCCTCGGCATCGACAGCGACAAAATCCGTTATGGGCTTTCAGCCGACATTGCCGGTCCAGGCCAGCAAACGTCGCTGCCGCTCATTTACGCGGTCAAAATCCGCCATGAAAAACCTTTCACTCTCGCGCCGGGCAAAGACTGCGTGGTTAAATTCAATTCTCCGACGCCCGGCTTACTGCGTTATCGCCCGGGCGATCAATTCAAAGCCGAGGCAATGCTGTACTCCCCGTCTTTAGGGGTGATGATTTCGTCTTTTGAGGACAAGAGCAAGCCTCAGGACGAAATGACCCTCCCAGACGGAACAAAGATGCAGATGTACGCCTCGATCGACCCGGAGGTGAAAATCGTCAATGCCGTCGGCCAAACCGTCGCTGAGGGCAAGATGCCGTTTGGCTGAGGCGGCACATGCGGGTACTCGTGGCGAGTACCGAACGACCTGCACCTGGCCGGACCTGAAGAGACGTTTAAGATCGTGGTGACCTTTGATACCAAAGGCCTGCTTGGTGCAGTAAGCGGCGAACAGGAATTCCTCGTTGCTCAATAGCGGCAGTCGAAATAATCCCTTGCGATCCGGACAAAACATGGACAACCAGAAGCATCACACTCCCGGCAGGGACATGAGACATTGGAGCATACAGTTTCTTCTGTATGCGCTGCTGTGCGGCCCCGCCTGGGGCGCCGCTTATTATGTCGATCCCGTAAACGGCAACGCCGCCAATCCGGGTTCGGCGGAGCGGCCCTGGCTATCGCTTAAGGAGGCATTGGCGCCCGGCCGGCTCGCAGCCGGCGACACGGTCTACCTCCGGACGGGTGACTACGGCTCCATCGCAATCACCGGCCGACATGACGGCTTCGTCACCCTCCAGGCGGTTGAAGGACAACAGGCCCGCGCCTCCAGCGTACGATTTCGCAATGCACGGTTCTGGTGTATCCGCGGCTTGACGGTCAGCGCCGCATTCGCCGAACCTTACAAGCGGCAGAACCTCATCGATGTCGGCAAAGACGCCGCGGACATCGCCGTAGAAGGCTGCACGCTTTATTCAGTCGAAGACAGTTTCGACTGGTCCGCCGAAGACTGGGTCGCCAAAGCCTGTAACGGCATCATGGTTAATGGAACCCGTGTCCGCATTGACGGCAACTACCTGCTGAACGTCGCTTTCGGCATTAATGTCTCGGGCACGCACAACACCGTCACCTGCAACACTGTCGAGAACTTCTCCGGTGACGGCATGCGGGCCCTCGGCGACGATTGCGTCTTTCGCCGCAACATCATCAAGAACTGCTATAACGTCGACGACAACCACGACGACGGCATCCAGTCCTGGAGCACCGGTCCCGGCGGCGTCGGCACGGGCGTCGTGAAGAATGTCATCCTCGACGGTAATCTCATCATCAACACCACCGACCCCGACCAGAAACACCGCGGCACGCTTCAGGGCATCGGCTGCTTCGACGGCATGTTCGAAAACTGGCTCATCGTCAACAACATCATCGTCGTCGACCATTTCCACGGCATCAGCCTCTACGGCGCCAAAAACTGCCGCATCCTCAACAACACGGTCATCGACAACCGCCCCGGCCGTCCCGTCCCCTGGATCATGATCACCAAACACAAGAAAGGCATGCCCAGCACGGACAACATCGTCCGCAACAATCTCACACAGCAACCGATCTCACCCCGCGAACTGAATCAGGTCGACCACAACGTGGTGATCACCGACCTCGAGGCCTTCTTCGCAAACTGGCGAGATTTTGATTTCCGTTTGAAGCCGGGTTGTGCGGCCATCGGCGCCGGCTCAAACGAGGGCCTTTTCGAAACCGATTTTTTTGGGAATACGAGAGCCAGCGGCACGACAATAGACGCCGGAGCCCTTCAATCCAAACCATAGAACTGAGCGATGAAAGAGCGCATTCCCTTGGCGCCTTTGACAGCCTGCCCTGTTAAATGGGCGTCCTTGTGGCATGGGCCGGCTGCCTATAAAACCGCAAACGCGCACCCTCCGTTCAGCCCGCCCCCAACGTACTCATTACCGAGAAGAAATGCAGCGCACTGCCGCACAGCACCCATACGTGCCAGATCGCATGATTGTACGGCAGCCTCCGCCATGCGTAGAACACCACCCCCAGCGTGTATGCCAGCCCCCCGCCTAACAAAAACAACAGCGCCATGGCGGGCACATGCGTCACGATCTGCTTGGCGGCAACCAGTGACAGCCAGCCCATCCCCACGTAAACGGCGACCGACGCCTTCTCGAACCCCGCAAAACACACGCCCTTCAGGATGATCCCCGCAACCGCGCACGCCCAGAC
>JACZKQ010000126.1 GCA_014859965.1 Phycisphaerae bacterium | reverse complement strand
ACCCCCACGCCCCCCGAAGATTCACCAGCAGAAACGGCGTGTATGTCCCGGCGATCAAAAGATATATGGCCGCGTGATCCAGCACCCGGAAGAAACGCTTTGCGGGCCCCGCCGGCAGCAGATGATACAGAGTCGAGGCGGCATAGAGAGTCACCAGCGCCGCCCCGAACACTGAGAAACTCACGACATGCCAGGGCGTTCCCCGCAGGACCGCAAGGGTCACCAGCACCACCAGCCCGGCAACACTCAGGACCGTTCCCAGACCGTGGGTCAGGGTGTTGAGGATTTCTTCACCCAATGTATACCGAACACCACCGTCTCGCTTACTGTCCGTCATAAATATCTCCCGTGCGCGTATTATCCCCCACCGA
Source organism: Phycisphaerae bacterium (assembly GCA_014859965.1). Classification (GTDB taxonomy): domain Bacteria; phylum Planctomycetota; class Phycisphaerae; order Sedimentisphaerales; family Anaerohalosphaeraceae; genus JACZKQ01. The sequence goes on along the minus strand of JACZKQ010000126.1, from coordinate 9,304 downwards.
ATCGAAACAGCAAGTGCAAAAATCCCGGCGGGGTTAAGGTCGGCATTACGCGCCCCGACGCGGATTGTGCTGTTTTATCTTTGCCTCATGTAGCGTATAATACGGCAAGGACGGCCGTCATTGCGCGGGGCGGCGCTGCATTGATAGAGATGCGCAGCAATGCTGTATCAGGTTTTCAGGAGAGTCGACGTGGACATCATCACGAAAACGTACCAGACCGAAAACGGCCCCGTCGAGGGCGTCATTGTCAAATGGCCGGGCTTCAGCATCCTGGCGGTCACCGGCCCCAAAGGCTTCATCGCCTGCCCCGCCATCGATGTGGACGCCTGTCAGACCTATGGCAAGGCGGCCGCCATCGTCGAAAGTTCCGCAGAAAACCCCATCGGAACACTCGAACGCTTCTGCGAAAGAAAAATCACCCGCGCAAACGCCGCCGCAGAGGCCCTCGGCATCAAACCAGGCATAGCCGCCAAAGACGCCTACCCCCTCATCGCCTGACCTTGCGCGCACCGGCGAAACAATAGTCACAAACAAAAGACCCGCTGGCCTATTACGACGAGCGGGTCTGGGGTATTTTGTAAACTACCGTATCACCTGGGGCAGGGAAAATATCCATTGTTCATATATTCGATATCCTGGTTGTTCGGCTGAGTGTTCGACGGCTGGCCCGGCAATCCCCGCGTGTGTTTCATCAACGCAGTCGTCCTTGGATCCTTCCATGCATGCTTTTCGGCATGCCCATCCGCAAAGCCAAGCGTGCTGCGGTCGTTGTGATAATATGCCGGGATATCCCACCACTGCCAGTAATTCCTGTCGCCCATCAACACAAAACCCCCAAGATTATGATCCTGCATGTCGTGGACGGGACTGTTCACCACATCCTCCTCCACAAAAATGTACTTCATGGCCGGAGAAATAATGTCGCCGGTCTTCTTGGCCATTTTAAACTGTCTGGTCCCTCCGGTCGGCAGCGCGACCGTTTGCGTATCTCGAAAATCTTCGCCATTCATAAGCCCCGGGATGGCGTAGGTGCGATAGACCGCGTAGGGTTCTGCGAATCTCACAAAATTCTTGTCGTTCGGACAATGGTAAAGTTTCTCGCTTTCTGTATACGGGAACAACCTGCCGGAGCGAATACCCTGAAGACGTGCCTCCATGTTAAAATTTGCCTGGGCCGCCTGCCAGGTAGTCAGAGCCGCGGCGCCGGGAGGCAGGGGTTCAGGCGCGCCCGGCCTCAGAGGCCGTTCACACCAGCGGTACTCGGTCGTGTTGTAAGTTGACCCGCCCACCAGATGCGTATCATTTTCCTCTGAGTACAGGACCCATGACCGACAGAGGCCGCTCTGATTGGCTTGGCAGACAATGGCAGTCGCCTGTTCTTTGGCGTACTGCAGGGCCGGAACAAGGATCGCCAGCAACAAGCCGATAATGGCGATGACCACCAGCAGTTCGATGAGGGTAAAACCTTGTATGTTTTTCTTCATGGAAGGGCTCCCTTTTCTCACAGTGTTTCTTTCTTTTCAACTTGCGCAGCCTGGACCCGTACCTCTCGGTCCGCCGAAAAGCGGTAGAAAACACACTCCTCACGGCCGTAGATACGCAACTCGCCCGGCCGCACCCCCTGAAAACACCGCAACACTCCAGCAGACCGTAAATAATATACCCTATTGCAGCACAACCTGCAAGCAAATTTTCGTGTCGGGCCCGGCAAAGCTACAGCATATATAGCTCTAACGAATCCTTATTACTTCTTCCCAGGGACGTAACGATTGGCCATCCACTGCAAATCGCGTCCAAGGCTCGGGGCGTTACTCTCTCCGCCGGCCCTGCGAATAGTATCTCCGTCCAGCCATTGCTGCTTTTCAGCGTGGCCGTCTGCAAAGCCGATTGTACTGCGATCATTATGGAATATTGCCAGCGGATCATTCCAACTCGGCGTGGTATAGTTCATGATCCAAGAGCCCATATTCCAGCCCCTATCGTCAGTATTCTCAAGAAAAACGATTTTCATTGCCGGGGTCACAATTTCACCCATCTTGTCCACACATTTGGGGTCGTTCGGCTGTTCACCATGCATCAAACCGGTAATCGAATAGCTCCGCCACCCGCCGCGGCCGGTCGGATTCAGAAAGTTCTTGTCTCCCGGGCAGTGCCAGGCCTTATCATTGTCCACATATGAGCCCAGCACACCGGAAAGTATGCCACGTTTCTCGTCATCAAGGGGGCACGGAATTGGGTCTCCGGTGTAGGTACCGTCCTCCCGGTGGGGGGGATTCACAAACCAGGCATTATCAGCGTATGGACCGCCATAGCTCGTGGTACTCTTCCAAAAAGCGGCGTTTGCGTAAGTCGCTTCTCGGGGAACATGCCCGTTACAGAGCTTGGTATCGTTATCCTCAGCGTAGAGGTACCAGGCCTTGGCTATACCGTTCAGGTTCGCCATGCACACTACCCCTGTGGCCTGCTGTTTCACTGTATTCAGTGCTGGAATTAAAATCGCAAGCAACAAAGCAATGATAGCGATGACAACGAGCAACTCTATGAGTGTGAAGCCCTTTTTGTTTTCCATCAATAATCCTCCAGGAGGAGCATCTGTCCTTGAATGAACCGGAAGATGGATCGGCTCCTGAGGGCCCGACATCTTCCACCGCACTAATTATACACCGCCTGTGGTTTTTTTCAAGCTTTTTTTCGGACTTTCGGCGGTTAAGGACTCAAAAAACAGGGCGGAGCCTGATGGATAGAGCAGGCTGGCACGGCAATTTCGCGTTTACAGCCGGGATTTGGAAGCCGCAGGAATGCAACTGGGGGCCCGGCCGCCATTCCTGCTGGTCACGTAGACCGCCTGGGCCGCAAACAGGTTGGGCATAAATCTAACCGGCGTCAGTCGGGATTTGCCCAGCGGAATGCGCTTTTCAACCCGTGCCCCCGATTCCTCACAGAACCGGTCAAAATCCTTCAGGCTCAGGCAGTGAATATTTGGCGAGTCGTACCATCGAAACGGCAATTGCCGCGTTCGCGGCGCCCGGCCCTGCCACAGCAATTGCAGCCGGCACGCCCAGTGGGCAAAGTTCGGAAAACTGATGATCACCCTGTTGGCGACCCGCAACAGCTCCCTGAAAACCTTCTCCGGGTCCTTTACCGTCTGAAGTGTCTGCGACAGGATGGCATAATCGAAACTGTCGGCGGCGTACTGGTGCAGGCCGCGCTCAATGTCGCGATGGATCACCGAAAGCCCGCGCTGGATCGAACGCACCACCAGTTCCTGGTCCAGTTCGATTCCCTCGCCGCGGATGTTCTTGTCGCGGATGAGCTTGGCCAGGAGTTCGCCATCGCCGCAGCCAACGTCAAGCACGCGGCTGGCCGGCTCGATCAACGAATCGATCAACTCGTAATCGACGCGCGCCCGCCTGGCCTGATCGATTCGGCGGAAGTGAAACACCGTCGGCGGCGGCTGTGGTCGACTATTTTCTCGCTCCACCGGATGAAGTTTTGCATACGTGCCATCCAGAAAGCCGCTCAACACCGCTCCCAGCGTCTTTGGCTCCAACAGGAACGCATCATGCCCGTACGGCGAATGAATGCTGCAGTAGCTGACGTCCTTGCCGCCGGTCACCAGCGCATCGACGATCTCCTCGGCCTGGGCCGCCGTAAACAGCCAATCGGAGGTAAAACTGGCCACCAGAAACCGTGCCTTGGTACCGGCCAGCGCCTCGGCCACCGAACCGTACTGACGTTCGAGATCGAAGTAGTCCATGGCTTTGGTGATGTAAAGGTAGCAGTTGGCGTCGAAACGCTCCACGAACGTCTGTCCCTGGTAGTCGAGGTAGGTCTCCACCGAGAATTCCGAATTGAAATCGTACCCGTAACGATCCGACGACCGCAGGTTGCGGCCGAACTTGTCGCGCATGCTCTCCTCGCTCAGGTACGTGATGTGACCGATCATGCGCGCGATCGCCAGCCCCCGGTCCGGCCCATGGTCCTGATCATGGTACTGACCATGATTGAAATACCCGTCGGCCAGAATGGCATTCCGGCCTACCGCGTCGAACGCAATCGCCTGGGCCGAGAGGCGGGTCGTCGAAGCCACCACCATCGCCGACTTGACAAAATCCGGATACGCGATTGCCCATTGCAGGACCTGCATGCCGCCCATCGACCCGCCAACCGCCGTGAGCAGTTGCCGGACGCCTAATTTGTCCAGAAGTAGCTTCTGCACCTTCACCATGTCGGCGATTGTGATAATCGGAAAGTCCAGACCATAGCGCCTGCCCGTCGCCGGGTTGATGCTCGATGGTCCGGTCGTGCCGCTGATGCCGCCCAAGACGTTGGAGCAGATCACAAAATATTTGTCAGTATCAATCGCCTTGCCGGGTCCGACCATCATATCCCACCACCCGGGCTTGCGGTCGTCCGGCCCGTGATATCCGGCCACGTGCGCATTGCCGCTCAGTGCGTGGCAGATCAGGACGACGTTGTCGCCCTCGGGCGTCCGCTTGCCGCAGGTCTCATAGGCCACGTCGATGGGCCCGAGCCGCTTGCCGCACTGCAGTTGCAGCGGCGCATCGGCTTCCACAACCCGAATCGTCCGAGTCTCGACGAATCCTATCGAATTCTTCCTATCATCGGTCATAAGTGTAATTATTATACAGCTTCAGGGAAGATGTTCAAGAAGTGTTTTGCGTGCGCATGTGCAGGCGTTCGGATCCGCCTACGGAAGCATGGGGCCGATGAATGGCAGCGATTTGAACAGCGCCATCGCCTCCGGGTCGCTTCGGTACATCGTCCACAGGTACGTGCCGATGCCAAGCTGCCCCAGCCCGTACTTGCCAAAGACGAACTGCCCGACCGCCACGTACCCCGCTGCGAACTGCCCGACGGCAAAACCGGCGGCGATTGCAAACTGACCCGCGGCACAGACCCCGGTCGCCAACTGGCCGAGCCCGAAGAGCACGCCCACACCCAATTGCCCGATGGCGATCAGCCCGAGGCTGGCGTGGCCGATGGCGATAATGCCGCAGGCCAGACGCCCGACAGCGACGATACCCTTGGCCACCCGTCGCCGGCCCGTTTCCGGATTCCGTCCGTACGTGTAATGAACTAACGGCAGCCCCCACAACGATGCATGGGACGTGAACTCATGATAGCTTGTTCCGTCGATATATCCGTAGCGCCGCCACGTTCCCCAGCGTGTCGTCTCGATTTTGTATTGAACGTCTTCGAGCAGAGTATTGCCCATAGCGGCTCCTTTTGACCTCGCCACCCATTATACCCTCACCGCCCCCCGATGCAAGCGGCAACCTCGCGCGTTATGCGTGCACGCTATCGCACGCACTCCAGGTAATCGCACAAGACCGACACATTTCCCGTGAACGTCTGGCACGTTATCTGATCGTCGCGCACCCATCGCCCCTCTGCATCGAGCGCATCGATAATGGACTGTACGCGATCGGCCATGCCCCGCGCCCGTGCCGCACGCTGGGCAGCCGTGGGCGCCTGCGACGCTTCCTCGAATGCCGCCGCACCCATCCCTGCCACCCTCTCGTAATTTCGGATCGTGCTCTCGATGCCGTACTCACCCCGCCAGGCATAACTGGTGCGCTCCCGCTTGCTCACCTTCTCGTAATCGTAGAAAACCTTGTTGCCGTCCGTGCGGTCGCCGTAGATCGGCCGGTTTGTCTCCACCTCGTACAGCCGAGCCCACAAGTGCTCGCCCAGCATGCTGTCGTTGAGCCACGTGATCGCCGCCGGAATCGGAACAAGGTATCGCCCGTCCTGCGTATACAGATACAGTTCGATCAGCGTGCGGATATTACGACTCGTCGCCGCACTGCTCAGTCCCGCCGGCTCGAACGCGCGCGCCCATGCCGGCTTCATGTCGTGGCTGTACTGCTGCGCCCAGCCTGCCTGCGGCGCGGGAAGTTGCGAGGCGATGATAAAATCGCCGCCCTTTCGCGCACTCAGCAGATATGCATCTTTGCCATAAACAGTATGTGCCTTCAACATCAGGGAGATGCACGTGTTGATCGCGCTGTCGTTGAACGTGTAGTAATCGTGATAACCGCCGCGAAGTGGGTACCACTGCGGCCAGGCACCGTTTTCGAACTGGCTTTGGAGCATGAATCGCAGGCCCAGTTCCATCGCCTCGTCCAGCCACGCCTCGTCAATCGCTTGATCCGCATCAATCAAGAACTCCAGCGCCCCCTGCGTAACGCGATCGTCGAAACTGCACCGCCCTGTCTTGCGCTCTACCCTCGCGGCATCCGCCGTCAGATGCGCCACGTCCACCCGGTGATCCCAGCCGCCCGCGGCCCGCTGCCCCCAGACAAGCGCCCGCGCCACGTCCCGCGCGGCATCGAGGTAATACGCATCGCCGGTGGCCTTCCACGCCCGCAGATAACACTGCCCCACCGTAGGCGTCCCCGGCGGCTGAACCCAGATCTCCGTCGCCTTCGCCTTCTCGTAGACAGCCTCGCCGTACCGCTCCTTGAGGTCCAGCGAATAAATCCCCGCGTAACCCCCATTCGTCGCAATCGACCTGAAGTACTCCGTCGCCTTCCGCAGAGCCACCCGTGCCTCCTGCGGCAGACTATCCTCGGCCGCACAATCGGTGAACGTCGCAAACAGAATGCCCGCAGCCACCACGATTCCGCTTTTTAGTTTCATTTCTGCTTCAACGCCTCCCCAATTGCGATCAACTGCTTCAAGTGCGGCTCATAAATCGTCCCGTCATAGGCACAGTTGACATCGATGGTCACTACGCCGCCCTCGCGATTGATCTGCCGTATCGTGTTGACCATCCAGTCGTCCGGCTTGTGCGGGCCGGTCGCTGCACCCCAGCGATTACCCATGAAGGACAGAAGCTGCCACTGCAAGCTGTCCGGGCACGGATTGTCCTTCGGCGTTGCCGTAAATGTATTCAGCTCGCCCGCCGTATAGTCCTGCTGCGCGGTCAGCATTCGAAACGCCTTATTGATCTCCGCGCCCGGATTAAACGCTAACAGGCTGTACGGATTGCCCGCCCGCGCCGCGGCCGCCCATGTGTTCCAGTTGTATGGCTTTGACAGATCGTCCCACCCCGCCGTGTTATACGAGCCGTCGAACCACCACCCGGCGACCTTCACGCTGTAGCGCTTCGACCACTCGGCAATCACCTCCGACCACTTCTTCGTAAACGCCTGCGGCGCCGGCTGACGCTCGTGCACGTCTTCAAGGCCTTTCATCGCCTGAGCATCCTGCTGCGGCGACCGCGACGGCAAATACAGCATCAGCTTGATCCCGTGCTCGGCCAGCGCGTCGGCGATCTCCATCGGCAGATCCCGCGCGCTGCACCGCTCCGTCGGCCCGTATCCTGCATAGCGGCTGTACGTCTCGTTCGGCGAACAGTAATAGCCGGAGTTCTGCCCTAACGTGAAAACGAGATAGTCCGCCTTCGTCCGAGCGATCTGCCTCGCAAACACCGCGACGTCGAACGAATCCACCTTCACGTTCCAGTCGTGCCCGCCGCCTAAGTAATGCACAAATATCCCGAACTTCGCCCGGCCCATCCAGCCCTTGCCGTCGCCCCTACCCGCAACCGATGTGCGGAACTCATCCGCATACAGCCCGATCTTATCAAACGGTATCTTCTCGAAACCCGTTTTGTACGCCGGCGAATCGTCCCGCAGCGCAAAGTTCAGCTTCGCCTTGTCCACGAAAAGCGGGTCGCCCTCTGCAAAGTTGTCCTCGACCGTCATCAGTGCCTCCTGCCCATTGAGCAGGTTCAGCAGCCTGCCGCCCACACTGATGTTCCGGGCAACGACATTGCCCCGCGGCGCCGCCGGATCCTCGTCGAGTATCCGCGCCAACTCCGGATAGCGGGTGCTGTAAGGCGGCTGGTCATGCTTCACATCGGCCAGCTTGCGGTACATGCGCCAATCGCCGTCTTTGGCAATATGCCCTTTTGCCCACCCCAACCCGCGCGCATCGATCAGCGCACCATTGGCACAATCGACAAACACGTTGTTCGTGATGATATTGTCGCGCCCGCCGCCCACATTGACGGCACACAGCGACCCCGCCTTGTAAAACACGTTGCCGTGAATCGTCGTGCCGCTGGCCGCATCGTCGAGATACACGACGCGCGAGCCGTGCCGATACTGCTCGGCGGCGCTGTGAATGTGATGGAAGAAGTTATGCCGGATCACATTGCCGCGCATCGTCCAGTCGCGGCCCATGTAAAACGCCCCGACATCATCCGACTCGGTGCACACATTGAAAATCTCGTTGTACTCGATGACGTTGTCGTTGCCGCCCAACTGGATCGCATTGTGGGGCCCGTCGTGAATCAGGTTATGCGAAACGCGAATGCCCACCCCGCTGACGCCCACGGCCGGCCGATACGTCAGGCACCACCGGTTGTAATGATGAATGTGATTATTGTCCGCATAGTTCCCCGACCCCTTCAGCGTCTTGCGGTCTCCGCCCGAGAGGTGCACGCCCCCGTCACCGGTCGCATAGATGTCGCACGCGCTGACTCCGTTCGCCTCGCCGCCCGAAACCGAAACACCCGCGTTTCCCATGTTGCGAATCACGCACCCGGCCACGCGATTGTTGCTCCCTCCGCTGATCGCAACGCCCGTCCCCCGCGCGCACTCAATCGTCATCCCTGAAATCGTCACATATGAAGTGCCCTTCAGGGATACAACAGTATCGATGATAGAAACCATCGCCCGCCCCTGCTCCAGCGGCGCCGGCGGCCAGAAGTACAGCACCCCCGTCCCGCGATCCAGATACCACTCCCCCGGCGCATCCAGTTCCTCAAGCAGATTCAGCACGTAGAACCGCTTGCCTTTCGTATACCCGTACACCCCATGCGGCGGCGCCGTCGCGATCACGCGCTTCTCGGTATCGATTGACGCCACCTTCTCGTACGTATCCGCCCAGTCCTGCGTCCAGAACCCGTGCACCCAGATATCGTCGGCCGCGCCCCACCGCTTCGCCCGGTCGCCCTCATAAGTGAACTTGCCCCCCTGGGGCCCGTCCGGCACTTCGGCGATCTTCACCCACCCCGTGTTCGGCCACCGCGCCAACTCCATCGGCCGATCCAGAAAAAACAACTCCAGCCCCGCCGTCCCCGATCCGCCGAAGCCCCGCCGCAGCATCTTGCCAAAGTCTGCAATGCCGGCCGCCTTCAGATCGACCTGCATGATCTTATCGCGAGCTTCCGGCGCAATCCGCGAAAGCACCTTCGCATCCCGAATCGGCCCAAACCCCGACACCTCACGCCCCCCGATCAGCCGCACGGCCTCGCCCTCATATGCGC
>JACZKQ010000125.1 GCA_014859965.1 Phycisphaerae bacterium | reverse complement strand
GATGCGTTGGCGTGCAACCCGCCGCACTTCCGTGCGGGGCTAAAAACTTGCGGCCGCGGTGGCGTGTTGAAAGGTGTGGACAGTGGACGTTGGACGATGTCCTTTTTGAGGCAGAAGGGTTGGATTTGCAGGCCGGGTGTGGTAGAATTTGGCGGCCGGCGAATGGATTCTAATTGCTGTGGGCCACACGGCAGATTGGCTGCGGGATATCAACCGCGTTCGCTGCACGGTGTCGAACAGCCGATTGCCTCAGGCCGTATACGCCGGCGCCTGGAGTACAGGTGTGTGGAACCCTTTCATAAGCGCTTGACCGCCCTGGGGCGGGACAACGCTGTGCAACAACGTTCATTTGCCTGGAGTTTTTATGAATTCGCCTGGCCAACCGGGCAATGGTGACCAGCCGCCGTCCAACCACCGGCGGCGGCCCAGATATACCGGCACCCATCCAAAGCGCTTCCAGCAGAAATACAAGGAGCATGATATCGCGGCCCACCCGGAACTGCGGGACCGCTTGCGAGCCAAAGGCAAGACGCCGTCCAGCACTCATGTTCCTGTTCTGACAGAGGAGGTTATGGCATGCCTGACGCCCGCACCCGGTGAGGTCGTCGTTGACTGTACTGTGGGCTACGGCGGCCATGCAGCGGAATTCATGAAACGCACAGGTCCCACGGGGAAATTGATCGCGCTTGATGTCGACAATGCTGAGCTAGAACGTACCCGGCATCGCTTGAGTCAAGAGAATGTCCCTGTAAGCTTCTATCGCAGCAACTTCGCCGGTATTGCCAAGGTGCTGAACAAAGAGGCAATTGACGGCTATGACATCATCTTTGCCGACCTTGGCGTTTCAAGTATGCAGATCGACAATCCCGATCGCGGCATGAGCTATAAGCATGAAGGCCCGCTCGATATGCGTATGGACGACCGCCTCAGGCAAACCGGTGCGGATTTGCTCAACACCCTTTCGGAACAGCAGTTGGCCGAGGCGTTTTGGGAACTGGCTGATGAGCCTGACCATCGAGAAATTGCCCGCCTGATCGTTACCCAACGGGCCGTGCAGCCGATTACCAGGACATCACAGCTCGTCAACCTGATCTTCAGCGTCAAGGGCCTGACTCCCGGAATCTGGCGACAGCAGCGTCGCAGCTCAGGATCCGGCTCCTTGCACCCCGCTGCCCGCACGTTCCAGGCCCTGCGGATATTGGTCAATGATGAGTTCGGTTCACTGAGAGAGCTTCTAAGAGTTGCCCCGTACTGCCTGCGTGCGGGCGGACGAATCGGCATCATAAGTTTTCACAGCGGCGAAGACCGCCTTGTCAGACAGTCGTTTCGTGACGGCATCAGCAATGGCATATACCGGTCGGCGGCAAAAGACGCAATCGTCCCGCAAATGAGAGAAATCAATTCAAACCCTCGCAGCGCATCGGCCAAATTGCGATGGGCGGTTTTGGGGTAATATCTGAACATTTCGGGCGTGGGGCCGTTTTAATTAGGTATGCTTTCGCGGTTTTCCCATTTTTGCGGATTTTCGGGCTCCGGGGTTTTGTTGTCGTGTGCCGGGACGAAGGATTGCCGCGGGAAGGCCATTGGCCGGCCTGGCTTGATATGGTGGGTCGGGAAAGCCCGCTTGGAGGCGTATAGTGCGTTTTTTTTGCGCGAATAAGGTTGCCAAGCCCCTTGGGAGATGTTATAAGGGCGATTCTCTTTAGAAATCGTGTTTTTCTCTTCGGGGGGAGGGAACATTTGTTTACAGATAAGGATTACGGAGATTAGTATGAAGCGGAAGATGGTAACGATCGACGGCAATACGGCGGTTACCCACGTGGCGCATGCCACGAATGAAGTTATAGCGATTTATCCAATTACTCCGAGCTCGGGTATGGGCGAGATGGCGGACGCCAAGAGTGCGGCCGGTCAGACCAATATATGGGGGACGGTTCCGTCGGTGACGGAAATGCAGTCGGAAGGCGGAGCGGCCGGGGCGGTTCACGGGGCGCTGACCAGCGGGGCACTGGTGACGACCTTTACGGCGTCGCAGGGTTTGCTGCTGATGATCCCGACGATGTACCGGCTGGCGGGCGAGCTGACGCCGACGGTGTTTCATGTGACGGCCAGGTCGCTGGCGTGCGGGGCGCTGAGCATCTTCGGGGACCATTCTGACGTGATGGCGATACGGCAGACGGGCTTTGCGATGCTGTGCTCGGGGAACGTGCAGGAGTGCATGGACTTCCCGCTGATCGCACAGCAGGCGACGCTGGCGTCGCGGATTCCGTTTGTGCATTTCTTTGACGGATTCCGGACCAGCCACGAGATCGCGAAGGTGGAGGAATTGACTTACGACGATATGCGTGCGATGATCGACGATTCGCTGGTGGCGGCGCATCGGGCGCGGGCGCTGACGCCCGACCGGCCCACGCTGGCCGGCACGGCTCAGAACCCGGATGTGTACTTCCAGGGGCGCGAGGCGGTGAACAGCTTTTATCGTGAGACGCCGCGGATCGTGGCCGAGACGATGGCGAAGTTCGAGAAGATCACGGGGCGGAGTTATCGGCTGTTCGACTATGTCGGGGCCGAGGACGCCACGAAGGTGATCATCGTGATGGGTTCGGGCATGGATACGGTGCACGAGACGGTGGATTCGCTTGTGCAGCAAGGCGAGAAGGTCGGCGTGGTGAAGGTTCGGCTGTTCAGGCCGTTCAGCGTGAAGCACTTTATCGAGGCGCTGCCGAAGACGGTCGAGAAGATCGCCGTGCTGGACCGGACGAAGGAACCGGGTGCGCCGGGCGAGCCGCTTTACATGGACATTCGGACGGCGATCGGGGAAGCCATGGGCGCGCATGCGACGGCGTTCAAGAAGTACCCGCTGATCGTGGGCGGACGGTTCGGGCTGGGATCGAAGGAATTTACGCCGGCGTGCGTGAAGGCCGTGTTCGACAACCTGGACGCCGCGGAGCCGCGGAAGGACTTTACGGTCGGGATTCGGGACGACGTGACGCATACGAGCCTGGAGGTGGACGCCTCGTTCGACATCGGCGGCAAGGTTTACGGCGCGATGTTTTACGGGCTCGGCTCGGACGGTACGGTGGGCGCCAACCAGAACAGCATTAAGATTATCGGCGAACTGACGGAAAACTATGCACAGGGCTACTTCGTTTACGACAGCAAGAAGTCCGGCGCGATCACTGTTTCGCACCTGCGGTTCGGCAAGAACGTGATCCGCAAGCCGTATCTGATCGGCGAGGCGGACTTCGTGGCGTGTCACAATCCGAGCTTTCTGGAGAAGTACGACATGCTGGCAAACCTCCGCAAAGGGGGTGTGTTCCTGCTGACGAGCCTGCACTCGAAGGAGGAAGTGTGGGATACGCTGCCGGCCGAGGTGCAGAAGCAGATGATCGACAAGCAGGTGAAATTCTACGTTATCGATGCGATCAATATCGCGGGGAACCTGGGGCTCGGCGGGCGCATCAACGTGATTATGCAGACGGCGTTCTTCAAGATCAGCAATGTCATTCCGCTGGATCAGGCGGTCGGTGCGATCAAGGGTGCGATCAAGAAGAGCTACGGCAAGAAGGGCGAGAAGATTGTCAACATGAACAACGCGGCGGTGGATGCGGCGCTGGATCAGGTGTTCGAGGTGAAGATTCCGTCGAAGGTGACCAGCGACCTGCACGTGGCCAAGGCCGTGCCGGACGCGGCGCCGGCGTTCGTCAAGGAAGTGCTGGGCGAGATCATGGCCGGCCGGGGCGATCAACTGCCGGTCAGCCGGATGCCGGTGGACGGGCGTTTTCCGACGGGCACGACGCAGTACGAAAAACGCAACGTCGCCATCAATATTCCGGTGTGGGAGCCGGACCTGTGCATTCAGTGCGGGCAGTGTTCGTTAGTGTGCCCGCATGCGACGATCCGCATCAAGGCGTATGATCCGAAGCACACCGAGGGCGCCCCGGAGACGTTCAAGAGCGTCGACGCCAAGGGCAAGGATTTCGAGGGCATGAAGTTCACGGTGCAGGTGGCTCCGGAAGATTGTACGGGATGCGGGGCGTGCGTGGTGAACTGTCCTGGGATGGAACGCGACGCGGATCGACAGCCGACCGGCAAGAAGGCGATCAACATGGCGCCGCAGGAACCGCTGCGAGCCGCCGAGCGCGACAACTATGCGTACTTCCTTTCGATTCCGGACACCGATCCGGCGAAGTACAAGCGTCAGAGCCTCAAGGGGAGCCAGTTTGTTCCGGCCTTGTTCGAGTATTCCGGCGCGTGCGCCGGCTGCGGCGAGACGCCCTATGTGAAGCTGATTTCGCAACTGTTCGGCGACCGTACGATCATCGCCAATGCGACCGGCTGCTCGTCGATCTACGGCGGGAATCTTCCGACTACGCCTTACACGACGCGTCCGGACGGGCGCGGCCCGGCGTGGCAGAACAGCTTGTTCGAGGACAACGCCGAGTTCGGCATGGGCATGCGGCTGGCGGCCGACAAGTTCCAGGCCTATGCCCTCGAATTGCTGGGCAAGGTCGTCGCTCAGGGCTGCGTGGACAAGGCGCTTGCCGATCAGATCACCGCGGGCATGGCGACGCAGGATACGGACGCGGGCATCGAGGCGCAGCGGGGCCTTATCGATCAACTCAAGCAACAGTGCCGCAGCAGCGCATGCGGCGAGTGCAAGCGGCTTCTGGACGTGGCCGACTATATGGTCAAGAAGAGCGTGTGGATTATGGGCGGCGACGGCTGGGCGTACGATATCGGTTACGGCGGCCTGGACCACGTGCTGGCCAGCACGGCAAATGTGAACGTGCTCGTCATGGACACCGAGGTCTACTCGAACACTGGCGGGCAGATGTCCAAGGCGACTCCGAGAGGGGCCGTAGCGAAGTTCGCCGCGGCCGGCAAGACCATGCCGAAGAAAGACCTGGGCATGATCGCCATGACATACGGCAGCATTTATGTCGCCAAGATCGCCTACGGAGCCAATCCGAATCAGACGGTGAAGGCGTTCGTCGAGGCGGAAAACTACGACGGCCCGTCGCTGATCATCGCCTACGCCCACTGCATCGCCCACGGATTCGATCTGGCGCAGGGCACGGTCGAACAGAAGAAGGCCGTTGCATGCGGGCACTGGCCGCTGTACCGGTTCGACCCGAGAGTGGCCGCGGCAGGCAAGAATCCGCTGCAGCTCGATTCGAAGGCGCCGAACGGCGAGTTCGAGGAATACGCTTACGGCGAGAACAGATACCGCACGCTGCGGCAGTCTCGGCCGGAGCAGGCTGCGACCCTGATGAAAGCGGCGAAAGAAGACGTGCTGAAGCGGTACGCAATGCTCGAAAAAATGGCAGGTCAGTAAGACTGCGTTCGAATCGCGCGGGCGCTGCCGTCATGGGAGATGACGGCAGCGCCGCTGCGCATACAAGACGACATTTCGAGAGGATGCTGACATGATGAGCAAGGCGGCAGTTGGTTGGCTGATAATCGGATTGGCGCTGGTGGTTCACACGGGTTGTGACAACGGTGCTTTAACCTCGCGGGACCATGATTCGGGGCGGACAATAACCGCAGGCGATGGTGATGACGTTATTACCGCCGACTGCATTGTTACGTTCTTCTCTGATACAAACGACGGCGTCTATTACAGTGCGCAGCGGCACCACATCAACGCAACTTCCAAGAGCATTTCGATCCGGGCCCGCGAGCCTCAGGGCAATTTCTCATGGCGACTGTCCCACAACGGGTACGAGTCGTCCATACCGCCTGCATCGCTCAACTCCGCACCCGCTGCCGTAATCGACAGCGACATCGTTCAGGCCATTGTGACGTGCTTTGCAGCGTCAGCGGGTTACTACGACCTGACCGGGGTCCGCCCGTCCGACGCGATCCGGATTGACGGCCGCTGGTATGCGCCTCTTCAACTGCCCGCCGCCCCAGGCAGCCAGGCAAAAGTGACGCTCTTTGTCCTGCCGGACGAAGGACGCATCGATTTGGTCCGTATCACCTCCGCTTCCGGGGACAAGGTGGTTACGGCGCACAGCTACAATAACCGCTGGCTGAAGGCCGCCGATCGTTATGTACCGACCAAAATCGACGTTTTTATGGGGCCCTCGGCCGCGAGTCAGCCCGCAAGGATCCTGCAGGTCAATTATCAGAATTTTGATATGCCTGAATAGAAGCGAATGCGGTATAATGGCCACCGGTGCGTTGCCCTTCAGGATCATCAGGATTCAGATGTCGGCACATGCACATTGCGTTTTTGTGGATTGGTAATGCAGCAGTGCGCGTGGGGACCTGTCGCACACGGAGCATGAGACAGGTCGCTTGCTCTGCAGAAACTTCGACTGCCAGGCCGGGATTGCGGCAGCACGAGTGAAGAAAACCCGAGCACGATGCACGCTTGGGCTTACATTTCCGCGGCATGACGCCGGGTGTAATTAATCCAGACTCGGACGGCAACCGGCTCAGGCAAATCGTCCGACCTATAATAACGAACGCGGTGTTGGAAACACGTAAATCCTGCTAAACTGAAGGCTTATGTGGAAACTGGTTAAGCAGCAGCAATGGCAGACCGACAAATTCGGTAGCAATACAGTTCTTTTGTGCGCATCCGGACTCGACGCCGGAGCCAACGCCGTATTGTGTGATGGAGAATTTCAACAGGATGACCCGATCCCCCCGGGGCTCGGCCTACGGAGTACGGAGGCGTATCCATTTTGTAAACTGTTTTGTTTGATGGGTGAAGAAAAATGAGTGCACTAAAGGCTGGAGTATGCGGACTGGCACTGTCGTTTGTGGGTTTATGCTGCGTGGGTTGCGCAAACGACATTCTCGACCCTTCCCAGATGGGTCGTTTTCGGCCCGTCCCGGTGGTGAACGTCATCCTCGAATCGCTCGGCGTGGCGGATGAGCCGGAGCCAACTTATGCCGGCGCCGAATCGCCGCGTCCCGAGGACCTGATTGACTATGAACAGGATTACACGTTTGGTCCCGGCGACATTCTCCGGATCTCCATCTACGAACTCCGGCGGGAAGGCGCACCCTTCATCAATGATTACATCGTGACCGAGTCCGGGCGCGTGTCGCTTCCGGACATTGGACAAATCCGCGCCGAAGGCCTCACCGAAGTGAAGCTGGAAGAGGAAATCAAGGACATCCTCTCGCCGGGCATTCTGAAGAACCCTTCGGTGACGGTGCTGCTGATGCAGTCGGACAAGCGCAAGTTCTCCATCTACGGGCAGGGTGTAAAACAGGCAGGGCGATTCGACCTGCCTCGTTATACGTTCCGCCTGACGGATGCGATCGCCCTGGCGGGCGATGTCGGCCAGTTCAATGTCAGCAACATTTATGTGTCGCGCGATGTTCCCGTCGCGTCGACATCCGGTGCGGCTTCCGGCGGTCTCACGTCGGTGACTCCGTCGGCCGCCGGTCCGGCTGATAAGGACAAGATCAAACTTCAATCAATCGAGCCGGACAGGCAAATCCAGACGCCGAGTCCCGAAGGCGAGATGCTCGAACTCATTCGTCCCTTCAGCATCCACACACATGACAGTCATCTTGCGATCACTTCCGCCGAACTGGTAACGGAAAAGGAACTGGAGGCCATGGCGGCCCCCGGGAGAACATCTCGGAACAATCCCGGCGGCGAGGCCATCGCCCCCCTGCCGGTGCTTGCACCGCTGGAAAATACGGCATCGCAGGCAAGCGGCGCCGCGCGTGTGGAATGGGTGTTTGAAAACGGCAAGTGGATTCCCAAGCAGATCGGAACACCGGAACCGGCCGCACCCGCGGCAAACCCCGGCAGGCCCCAAACTGCTGCTGCGTCGTCCGTGCCCGCGGAACCTTCGGCCGGCGAATACGGCTGGCCCGAATTGGCGGACCAGAATATCAGAACCCGCGTCATCAAGATACCGATCGACAAGCTCAAGAGCGGCGACCCTGCGTATGACATCGTCATCCGTTCGGGTGACCGCATCTCCATTCCCGTGGACATCATCGGCGAGTTCTGGGTTTCCGGCAACGTGAATAACCAGGGCATGATTAACCTGACCGGACGCCCGATGACGCTCAAGATGGCGATCGCCGCGGCCGGAGGACTTGGACCGCTTGCATGGCCGAAAAAGGTCGAGGTGGTGCGTCGGATAGGCCGCAACAAGGCCGGCCTGATGCAGGAAGAAATCGTACTGGTCGATCTGGAAAAAATTGCACAGGGCCAGCAGCCGGATTTCTTTATCAAGCCGTTCGATCTGGTCAATGTTGGGACACATGGAACCAGCCGCTGGCTGGCGATGCTTCGAAATGCTTTCAGGGCCAACTACGGCTTTGGATTTAACTATGACCGCAATTTCGCCTATGACAGTCCGTATGACCGAGGGCTTTGGTAACCGCCCCGACGTTATTTATGGCAGAACATAACAGAGAGCGATCTATGGGATATTCGACCGGCAATTCGTCTCAGGAACATGACAACGCCGGTTGGGGTTCGCTCGGTCCGATCGTCGCCGTTAAGATCACCGTTATCGCCTTGTTGATCTGGTGGTTTTTCAGGCAGGAAATCGACAGTATGGTGTATCGCTGGGCCGATCCAAGCTGGTCGCACGGTTTTCTGATACCGTTGTTCAGCCTGTATTTTATACATCAGCGGAAGCACGATATCCTGGCACTGAAACCGCAGCCCAACTATCTCGGCCTGGTGCTGCTGATCGCCTGTTTTGTTTTCTACGTACTGGACGTGGTCCACTTCCAGATCGCCTTTTTTCAATTGCTCACGCTGATCCCGACCATCGCGGCGGTTGTCCTGTTTCTCGGCGGATGGAAACTGCTTAAGTACACATGGCTGCCGATCACCTACCTGGTGTTTGCGTTCCCGCTGCCCGACCGACTTTACAAGAGCATCACGATACCCATGCGGATGTGGGCGGCACAGGTCGCTACGGTCCTGCTGAATCTGGTGCGCGGTCTCGAAGCGAGCGTCAGCGGCGTCGTCATCGACGTGACGTACAAGGGCGTTCGACTGGAACCGTCGATGGACGTCGCCGAAGCGTGCAGCGGCATGCGGCTGCTGATGGCCTTTGTCGCGCTGGGCGTGGCGATGGCTTATCTTCACTATCGACCCATATGGCAGCGGCTGGTTCTGTTAGCCAGCACGGTGCCGGTGGCGATCTTATGTAACATTGTACGCGTCACGGTGACCGGATTCATCTACGTCCTGTGGGACCCGAAGTACGCCCAGGGCGTTTATCACGACACGCTGGGCCTGCTCATGCTTCCGCTGGCGTTCGGTCTGTACGGCGTGCTTGCGTGGTTCATGTCCAATCTGTTCGTTGAACAAACCGCCCGGGCGGCGGATGCAGTGATACGTCGAAGCGACAGTACGGGATTAATCGCCAACCGTTTGGATACTCATGAGTGACGCTCGTAAATCCTATATGCAGCCGGCTTTTCTGCTGTGCGTCGCCACGCTGACACTGGCGGCGGGCTTTAAGGAGACGGCAATCAAACTGCTGGGCTGGCAGCTCAAGAAAGAGCCTATCCCGCTGCGCAAGTCCTTCGACGAGATCGACGCGGCGCGGTTAGCCCCCTACCGGGTTACGCATAAGTCGAAGATTGAAAACCAGGATATTCTCGAATCGCTCGGCACGGACAGTTACATCCAGTGGGAACTGGAAGACACGGAGGCGGATGCGTCCAGCCCGGTCAAATACTGTTCTCTTTTCATTACTTATTATACCGGCAACCCGGATCGCGTGCCTCACGTGCCGGAAGAATGCGTCACGGGGGCGGGCGACACGCTGCTGTCGAGCGATGGCGAACGGCTGCGCATCGAGGTGGGCGAGACGCGGATTGAGGATCTCGACGTCAACGGCGCCGCAGTACGGCTGCCGGTGCGCTATCTGGTGTTCCTGAGAAATCCGAGGAACATCTGGGAATCCAAATTCGAATATGCAGTGCTTTATTATTTTAAGGCCAACGGCCGGTTCGCCAGCAGCCGGGGAGGCACCCGCCGCATCATGGGTGAAAACCTTTTCGGCAAGTACTCGTATTTTTCGAAAGTCGAGTGGAAATTCTATGGCCGCCTGCCGGGCGGCCTGATCCACGGCAGCAAAGAGGAAGTTCTCGCCGCCAGCGAGAAACTGATGTCCCGCGTGCTGCCTCTGCTGGAAACCGAACACTGGCCCGAATGGGATGCACCCGACGAAGCACCGTAGCGGGTGTGGTCCCAGCAGGGATGGGCCGCGCGTATTGATGGCTGTAATTGAACAAGAAGGAAATGATGGCAAAAAAGAAGCTGAACAAGAAGGTTGCGATACTCGGCATCATCATTCTCGGTGTGCTGGTTATGGGGGCGGCGCTCGTCTATTTCAGACATTATCGCAAGGACCCGGAGAAACTGATCACAAAGGCCGAGGCGCAATGGGAACAGATTGAGACGCAATTGGAGCAGTACCGTAAGGCGGTCACTGCCGCCGGGGGCCCCAATGAGCAGACCAAGGCAATGCTCCAAGCGGGCCAGGATGCGTATATCGAAATGCTCACCACGTATCGTCAGGCCGCCGGAAGCGCCAGGAACGATGATCTCAAAATAAGTATTCTTTTCACACTCGGGGATTACTACCTGGAGAACAACGCCTTTCATGCCCCGGACTGGGACAAGGCCCTGCGTGCGTGGCATACGGTCACGACAACCGATCCGGCGAATGTGAAGGCAAGAATGAACCTTCTGCAGTATTTTTATGACGCCGGCGACAGCGGCAGCCGCGGCGCGTGGGCGCGCGTTAAAGAGGAGGCCGAAAAAATCGCGACGCGGCCCGCGGCGGAGCCGGACCCGTTTGTCACGAAGGCCCTGGCCAGGGCCAACCTCGAAATGGCACGCAGCGGGGAAGCAACCAATCAAACCGAGACCGTCGACAAAGCCATTGCGGATTTCGAGGCGCTGCTGAAGGCGAGCCCCGATGATGTTAACACTTATCAGTATCTTGCCGACGCGATCATGCTGAGGGGACGGCTTCGCAAATCGATCGGACAGGCGGACGCCGTACGTCAGGCGTTTGAGCAGGCAAGAACGATCCTGCAGCAGGCTATCGAGGCAACACCCGACGATGTGCGCGCGCACGCAAATCTGCTCCGGCTGAAACTGGACAACGCACAAGGGGATCGGGCGGCGTTGGAGGCACTGGGGGCCGAGTATGAGGCGCTGATTGCGAAGTTTCCCGCGGCGGGCGAAGCCTTTGCCGCACAGTGCGGTTACTACCAACATCTCGACGATTTGGATAAGGCCGTCAAGGCGATAGCTCGCGCCGTAACGCTCGACAAAAAAAATGTGGATTATGCGGCCACCGCGGCGAACCTGTATTATCTTAAGGCGTCCTCCGGCAAGGATAAGGCGCTGCTGAACACAGCCATCGATATCGCCCGGAACGCCCTGACTCTGGAGGATGCGCAGGACATTCCGGGGCCGCGTCAGCAGACCCGTATCGAAAATCGCGTCAGGCTCCATTCATTTCTGGCTAAAGTATACGTCGGAGAAGCGTTGGAAGCGACCCAGGCCGGCGATTCCGACGGGCACCGGATGTGGGTTGATAAGGCGTCTCAAAGCGTCCATGTTCTGACGCAGATATTCGGGACCGAGACGAATGTTTACTCGAATATGTGGACCGGCATCCTGGGCATGGCCCGGGGTGACGGCGCGCCTGCTGTCGCCCGAATGATCGACGCGTATCAGCAATTGAAGGCAGCGAACAGAAGCGACCCAACGCTGGCCTATATGCTCGCCAGAGCCTTCGAGGGCAGCCCTGAAATCGGCAGCCGAATGCAGTTTCTTGGCGAAGCGATCGGCGGCGGCGCGGCGTCGGCGAAACCGGAGCTTTTGTTGGATTATGCCGACCTGCTCATGGGAGTGCGGGGATGGGCAAACGTCAATATGCTGGCGAAAACATATGAAGACATGATGGGCCCGTCGCAGCGCAGTGCGACACTGCGGGTTCGCGCCAATATCAGCGCCGGGCAATTCGACGGCGCCGTTGAGATTCTCGCAGGCATGGACAATCGAAAGGCGGAGACCCGGAGCCTGGAACTGCTTCTGCTCGACGCACGCATTTTGCGAGCCATGCAGGTTCAGTCGCAGCAGCCTTTAACCGCCGAACGTCAGCAGCAACTGGACAAGGATTTCGCCAGGCGGGCGGATCTGGTGGAGACACTCCTGGCCGAAGACGCCTCGCAGGTTCCTTTCCAGACGGTCGTTAACGTCTGCAGTCAGCACCTTGGCGAGGACAATGCCAACAAGGCGCGTGAACTGATCGCCGCGTTTACAGCCGGCAATAAAGAGCATAATAACGCCAGAGTTTATCAGTGCCAGCTTATGGAACCCGATCCTGTGAATATCAGCGCAGAGCGGCGGGACCAGATTGCGCTGGAGGTCCTGGCTCAGATCGCAGAACCGGCCGATCGCCATCTTGCTTTGGGCCAGTACTACCTGAGTCGGGGCCAGTACAGCGAAGCAACGGCCGCGTATGCCGAAGCATTCCAAGCACAGCCTGACGATCGACGCGTCATCGACGGCTACTTCGAAATTCTGCTGGCGGAACAGCCCAACGATCTCAATCCGGCCCGGTCTGTTGCGGAGAAAGCGCGGGCGAACAATCTCGACCAGTGCCAGGGCGCGTTTTACCTTGCCCGGCTGGCATACGCCGGCAAGAACTACCAGGACGCGATGAATCGGATCGAAGAGTGCCTCAAGGCGAGACCGATTTTCTCTCATGCCTATTACCTGCGCAGCCTGATCAACGCCGCCCTGGACAATCATGACCAGTCCGTGCAGGACGCCTTGACGGCATCGCAGATGAATCCTGTGGATCCGGTGATCGCCAGACAGAAAGCCGCCGTGCTGCTCGCCCGCAACACGCGACTGGGCGCGGCCGTTACCGGCGAGCAGCGTGAACAAACCGAAGACGCGATGCGCGAAGCCATTGTCCTCAACCCTAACGATGGTTCCGTGCGGAGCGCGTACGCCGAGTATCGCAGCGAGCGACACCCCGAAGAGGCGATCGCGCAGCGTCAATATCTGATCCGGCAATTCCCCAATTTCACGAACCATCTGCTGTTAGGCAACATGGCGATGAAGATGGGACTCAAAGAAGCGGATGAACAGAAAAAGGCGGGACTCATGGAGATCGCCAGGTCGGCTTACGAAAAGGCCTTTGCCCTCGAACCCGACAATGCCATGATACAGCAGCAATATGCCGAGTACCTTCGGAAGACCGATCAACATGACAAAATCGAAGAACTGTTTCGCGATGATCCGAGCGTTCTGTGGCGGTACTATCTGCGGGACGGCCGCTACGAGCAGGCGAGCGCCTTGCTGAAAGACCTCTACGCCAAGAACGCCAAAGACGCCTCGGTGGTCCTCGGCCTTGCGATGGCGGCGCAACAGACCGGCGACAAAGACAATGTGAAAAAGTACGCCGAAGAATTGCTCGCCATCGAAAATACGGTGGACAATCAGCTCCAGCAGATTCAGATGTATCTCGACGTGGGGCTGATCAAGGAGGCCGGCCTGAAACTGGAAGGTTTTCGGGAACGTAACCCGCGCGAACCTCGCGGTATGCTCCTGGAATCGCTCGTCTTGATGAACGAAGGTCAATTCGACAAGGCGATGGACATGGTCAACCGGAATCTCGAAATCGACACCGGCAATGCGCAGGCCTGGCGTCTGCGCGGCCGCATCAATCGCCTGAAGGGCAACCATGCACAGGCTGTGGACGATCTCCAGAAAAGCAAGAGTCTCAGCGGCGATGCGATGATCAGCATGGAGCTCGCACAGGCCTACCGGCAGACAAACCGCATGAGCGCGGCCATCGGCGAATTGAAAAGTGCATTGAACAATGCGTCGGCTCCGGTGCGGCTGCTGACGTTTCTCGAACAGTTGTATATGGATTCCGGCCAGAAGGCCGAGCTGAGAAAATTCTACACCGAAACGATCGCCAAGAATCCCAAGAACGAATTCTGGTATTATCGCGCCGCCCAGTTTTACCTTCAAGATCAGGACACCGCCAAAGCTGAAGAACTGCTGACGCAAGGCTGGGAGATTACCCGTACGAAAGAGACGCCTTCGGCAATTCTATTCGATTTATATCTCGAGACCTTGTGGAGACGCGCAAAGTATGACAAGCTGCTCGGCATCGCGTCGCAATACACAGACAGCTCTTTGGGATCCATCGCGTATGCCCAAATGGGGCAGACGCAGGCTAAATTGGGCAACCGGGACCTGGCCGTGCAGCATTATCACAGGGCTCTGGAAAAGTGCGGCGGCGACAATTCTCTGATCGCCGGCACACTGCGCAACATGACGGCCGTCGTGGGCATCGAAGCCGCCGAGAAGTGGACAACGCAGAAGCTCGCGGCGGCCCCGGAATCCCTGATCGGCAATCTCGTGATGTTTCACCTGGCCAGTAACAAAGGCGATTACAACACGGGGCTGAAGCATCTCGACCGCGCGATCGCAGCGGTATCGCCCGGAAGCCCCGTCTATAGCGACTGCATGACCCTCAAGGCGGTCACCTTTGTACAGGGGTACATCAAGACCCGCGACAAGCAATATTTGTCGCAGGGGATAGCACAATATGAACGCCTCCTCGCCGACCAGCCGCAAAACATCAACGCGTTGAACAATCTGGCGTATCTGCTGGCCGACAACGACGAACAACTGGATAAGGCCCGCGAATACGCCGCTCGCGCGCATGCCGCCGTTCCGGACAACGCCAACATCATGGACACCTACGCCTATGTGCTGTGCAAAACCCGGGATTTCGGCAAGGCCGAAGAACTGCTGCTGAAGGCCATTCAAATATATGAGCTGGAGGGTCGCTCCGCACCCGCCGAGGTGTACAAACACCTCGGGATGGCGCAGGAAGGACTTCAGCGCAAAACGGCGGCGGGCGAATCTTACCGACGCGCCCTCGACCTCGGCGGGCAGTCGCTCACAGCGCAGGAAAAAACCGTACTTAACGAGGCCGTTCAGAGGGTCTCACAATAAGATCGCGATCCGACAAGTTTTATGTCTGTGTTAGGAGATGCTATAATGACGTCACAAATTCAACCGACTAACCCGGCCCCCATGGCTCGACCAATCGGCGCCAGACCCCCGATGGCGATGCAGACTGCGATGACCCCGAAGGAGGTGGTCGGCATCCTGCGGAGGCACATGCTGCTGATACTGATCCTGACGATTCTCGGCACCGTCGCCGGCGCGGTTGGGTGGTATATGTTCGATAGATATTGTCCCCGCTACACCGCTGTCGGCGCCATTGAAGTTCTGGAACCGGGACTCACCGACCCGGATACCTTCGCCGACCGCGGGACTAACAAGGACATCTATGATCGGTTTCGCAATTCCAAGGTCATGCGTATCAGGAGCCTCGGAACACTTCAGGAACTGCTGCGCCGTGAAGGTGTCCGCGAAACCCGATGGTTCGCGCAGTTTGTTGAGGGCGCCCACACCGATATTCCCCGGGCGGTAAAGGACTTGGAAAAACATCTGCGTGTGACCGCGCCGCGAGACGACGTACACGTCACGGTGGCTATGACCTGCGGCCGTCCCGACGAATCGAAGACGATCGCCAATGAGATGATCGATCTCTTCCTGAGGAACCAGCGTGATGCGGCCACGCAAGATATGCGCAGGCAACTCAAGATGCGTACCGACCAGACAGTAAAACTGCAGGGGGAACTGCGTGGCGCAAATGACGAACTGAGGAAGATCCGGGAAGGCACCCCCTTTGGCAATCTCGGTGAAACGACATTTCGCGACTATCTTACCGAAAGTCTCGCCGATCAGCAGACGTCTCTGAGCAGGCTGGAGAACACCATCATCCGTCTCGAAAGCAACGTGGAGATATTGAGACAGCGCGCCGAGGGCGAATATGACGAGGTCGTCAGAGAACAGGTCGAACGGGACCCCACCTCCCAGCGCATGAGAGACAGCATCGCCACCCTGGAGCCGGCCCTCGCCGAACTGCTGACGCGTTTCGGCGAAAACCACAGGCGCGTCCGTGAGGTCCGTGACGCCCTTGAGCAGCGGCGTCAGGATCTGGCCAGGAGGCAGGTTGAAATCGCGGATATTCTCCGTAAGGCGAACTACCGCAGCGCGCACGACCAAATGGTGTTCTTCACCGCCGAACTGGAGGCCCAGCGCAAACAGCTCCAAGACGTCAAGGCCGAATACAAGGACATGAGCAAAGTCCGGGCGGACTATACGGAGGCCATGACGCGCCGAGATGAAAAACAGACGCTGCTCGAGGAAGTCAATACGGTCGTCGAAAAACTCAGAGCCCTGCATGATGATGATCAGGTGGCCAAAGTCAAACTGGCATGGGAGGCTACCGCTCCGCTCGAAAAGAGTTTTCCGCGCCTCACACTGTTCATTCCCGGCGGCTTCATACTCGGCCTCCTGGCGGGCCTGGGCCTGGCGTTCGCCATCGAACTGCTCAACGATTTTGTTCGGACGCCCAGCGACGTGATGCGGCATGTCCGTGCACCGCTTCTGGGTATGATCTGTCATGCCGATGAAGACGACGGGGCCGACGCCGCGAACCTGGCGCATATCGTGCAGCAGGCGCCCTACTCGATCATGAGCGAGTGCTACCGGCAATTCCGAACGAATCTCAAGATCACCGGCAAGGAGGGAGACCGCAAGGTCCTCCTCGTCACCAGCGGTTCCGGCGGAGACGGCAAGACCACGGTCGCGGCGAACCTCGCCGACACGCTGGCCGCCGAGCAGAACAGGGTGCTCATTATCGACGCCAACTTCCGGCGTCCGATGATGGCGTCGCTTTTCCCGAAGAGCGGCGCAGGGGGCGCCGACAGCCATATCGACTACGGCCTGAGTAACTATCTCATGGCGCAATGCGATATGGACAACGGCCTCATCCGCTCCGCCGTCCCCGACTGCCTGGACATCATCGACAGCGGACCGCTGCCGGCCAGTCCGGCCGAATTACTGTCGGGCGCCCGAATGAAAGATCTGCTCGACACGTGTCGCCGGATGTACGACTATGTCATAATCGACGGCCCGCCCCTTCTGGTCAGCGACGCCAGGACCCTGGCCGCCGCCGCCGACGGCACCGTGCTGGTTTTCAACGCGGAAAGCACCCGTCGGGGTGCGGCTCAGCGGGCGCTTCGCGAACTTCGTGAAGTCAACGCCAGCCTCGTGGGCACCGTTCTTATCGGCGTCAAGGCGATGAAGGGCGGCTACTTCCAGGAGGTCTTCAGGTCTTACCAGGAGTACCAGCGGGTCCAGGTCGGCCGACCGATGGCCTAAAGTAACGGATTGCCGGCGTCGATATGGAAATCGTACTGTAGAGGGAAACATGGACAAATATCTTGTAACGGGCGGCGCCGGCTTTATTGGATCGAACATATGCCGGCGCCTCGTCTCGGAAGGATGTTTCGTTCGTGTTGTCGACAATCTGATTACCGGCAAACGGCGTAATCTGGAGGATATCCTCGACCGTATCGATTTCGTCGAAGCCGACATGGGCGACCCGCAGGTGGCGGCCGCGGTCATGAAAGACATTGACGTCGTGCTGCACCAGGGCGCGGTGCCTTCCGTTCCCAAGAGTGTGGCCGATCCCGCCACCACGCACCGCCACTGCGTGGACGCTACCTTCACCCTGCTGCTGGCCGCCAGGGACGCCGCCGTCAAACGCTTTGTCTATGCTGCCAGCAGTTCGGCTTACGGGGACAGCCCCACCCTGCCTAAAATCGAAACGATGCCCGTGAACCCTTTGTCGCCGTACGCAGTCGCCAAACTCGTCGGCGAACACTACAGCCGAGTCTTCTGTTCCGTGTTCGGGCTGGAGACGATTGCGCTGCGATACTTCAACGTATTCGGCCCATATCAGGACCCGACCAGCCAGTACGCCGCGGCCATACCGGCCTTTGTCACGTCAATCCTTGACGGCATTTCGCCCGTCGTCTACGGGGATGGAGAGCAGAGCCGCGATTTCACGTACATCGACAACGTTGTGGAAGCGAACCTGCTTGCCGCCAGAGCGGGGACGACCCGTGGTGAGGTTGTCAACATCGCCTGCGGTGACCGCATCACGATTAACGCCATCGTTCAGTTGATCAATGACATCCTCGGAACCCACGTCGCACCGCGGTACGAACCCGGCCGCAGCGGGGATGTCAAACATTCGCTGGCTGATATCCGCCTGGCGCGCGACCTCATCGGCTACACACCCATCGTCACTTTCCAGGAAGGCCTCAGCAAGGCCGTCGACTGGTACCGCGACAACCTTTGACGTCGGCAACTCCGTAATCACGCGTCCGCCGCCGCTCTGGTCCGATATTGACCACCCTCAAAATTGTACAGCCACTATCTGCCCGCGCGGCCCGCCATAGGCCTTTGCTTCGTGCGTCAGAGCCGTGATTATGAGACGCTGACCACGCCCGAGATAATGATTAAGCCTGGGACCGATATGTACGATTTGACTGTAAAGCTTCGTTTCTTATATTTTAGGTGACGGGCATTATCCGGACGAAGGCGGCGCAAGCAGCCGTTTCTGCAAGCAGATTGTGAGTTGAGGCAAAATGAAAAGAAGCTGGGTGATTTGGACAGTGATCCTTGTGCTGCTCGGAGGATTCGGACTCGCCGCGGTCGTTGTCGATATGCATCAGGAAAAGCGGCAAGTAGCCAAGCATAAGATGCGGCATAGCCAGGCGGCCGACGAATACCTTCAACAGTATCTGGAATGGAGCACCCTGTCGGCGAATGAACGTGCCGAAAACCCCTGGGGGCAAGGCAGGTACGGCGGCGCGGAATTGCGCGAAAAGCTTATTCACCAGCAGGACGACCGGCTTAAAGCGGATCTGGCGGACTTGTCCAGCGGGACTACAACGCCCGGCGTGGTCGCCGAGGTGCTTTACGGACCCGACTGGCAGCAGCAGATTGAGGCCTACCGCAAACGGTCCGATCTGCGTGACGGAGTCGCTGTCATCTCCACCATGAGCATTCTTGCAGGGCTGATCGTTTGCATCGGCTACGCTGTTCATCACAGCCTGCACAGCGTCCTGTCCCCGTCGGAAGAGAAAAAGACCGCTTCTGGTAAACCGCGGCCAGGCCGTCCGCGCACCGCCGATCCCGACGAGAGCGAATCGGAAAACGCGCCCGAGACGAAAGACCTGCTTTCGGAGATCATCGCAGCCGGTCCCGAAGCCGAATCGGAAGCCGACGACGATGAACACCCCGCGCCGTCCATCGGCGTCAAGAGCGAGGCGATCGGCTATTTCCGCAACTTTGGCTTGTCGACCAGCAGCGACCGGACAGGCGAACTCAAGAACACCCTGCGGAACAAAGCTGCGAGTTTCAAGCCGACCGATAAGCCCAAAAGCGCTGCCGGTGAAGGCGGCGCTCTCGGCATGTTGATGTCCTCCTCGCCGGTGGCCAGTGAACTGACCGAACTGACGCAGGAGGTCAGTGCTATTCGCGAGTTCGCCTCGCAGCAGCAGGACCGCGTCCGCCAGTTGCAGGATGGATACGACTGGAGCATCATCAAACGCTTCTGCCTCAGAATCATACGCTGCATTGACAATCTCGACGAACGCATGGCAGCCCTGCCCCCCGAGGGCGCGGATATGCAATCCCTTCTCGACGTGCGCGACGAGCTGGTCTTCTCTCTCGAATCCAGCGGCGTCGAACAGTTCGAACCTGAACTCAACAAAGACTACAAGGGGCTCGAAAAAAGCGTCGAAGCCGTCAAGTCACGCGAGCCCGCCACGGCTCCCGCCCTCGTGGGCAAAATCGCCGCTGTCGTCAGGCCCGGATACAGATACGTGGTAAGCGACAACGACATTAAGATTGTGCGATGCGCCCAGGTCAAACTCTACGGTGACGCGTCTTAAAGAAACTGAGGAAGGATACAATGAATAACATAGCCGGCATAGATTTGGGAACCACATTTTCCGCCCTTGCCCTGCTGAACACCATCGGAAAGCCGGAGATTGTTCCGAACTGTGAAGGGGAACGCATCACGCCTTCCGCGGTTTATTTCGACGAGGAGGACACTGCGATCGTCCGCGTCGGCATCGAAGCGGTCAACTCGCGCCAATTGAACCCCGAACGCTCGGTGCGGTGGATCAAGCGGCATATGGGCTCTCAGTGGCGCAAGTCGCTGGACGGAAAAGACTGGTCGCCGGAAGAGATCTCGAGCCTTATTCTGAAGAAGCTCAAACAGGATGCAGGCGTCGAACACGGGGAGATTCGAGACGCAGTGATCTCCGTGCCCGCGCATTTTGACGAAGTGCGCCGCAAGGCCACGATGGACGCCGGGCGGATGGCCGGGCTTAATGTCATCGGGATTGTGAACGAACCCGTGGCCGCAGCCCTTTATTACGCAACCACTCACGAAATTTCAGGCCGCGTGCTCGTCTACGACCTGGGCGGCGGCACCTTTGACGTCAGCATTCTTGATATAAACGGCAGCGAAATCAATATCGTTTGCTCACAGGGCGATCATGCGCTCGGCGGCATTGATTTCGATAAGAAAGTACTCGAGATTTTCGAAGCCGAATACCGCAAACAGTTCAACAGCGAACTGATCACCTCTGAAGAGGAACGGGCCAAGTACGAGGATGAGGCCGAAGATGTAAAGAAAACACTCTCCCGCCGGACCAGCGCCAAGAAAATGCTCTACGGCCCGGCCGGCAGCATGCGCGTGGAGATCACCCGGGAGCAGTTCGAAGAGGCCATTGGGCCGCTCATCGGCCGCACCGACATGCTCGTCGAAGTTATCATGGACGAAGCGAAATGCAAACCCTCCGATATCCAGAAGATTCTCCTGGTCGGCGGGAGCACACGCATACCCCTTGTTCAGCAGCGCCTTCAGGATTTGTGCGGCTATGCGCCGGAGGTCTCAGTAAACGTCGACGAGTGCGTCGCCCTCGGCGCCGCGATTCATGCCGGTCTCACGAAACTGCGCGAAAATCCCGGCGAAGTCCCCCAAGGCGTCGCCGGCGGGCTGCGCGACGTGAAACTCCAGGATGTCTGCAACCACAGTTATGGCACAATTTGCGCTCCCAAGGACAGTGAGACCGGGCAATACATCATCGAAAACAGCATCATTCTCAGGAAAAATACGCCGTTGCCGTGCAAGGAAACTCAGCAGTTCTTCACAATCGTCGAAGGACAGACGGAAGTGGAAATTACGATTACCCAGGGCGAAGACAAGGACCCCGACTACGTCAACAAAATCGCGACGGAGGTATTCGAACTGCCTCCGGACCGGCCGGCCAATCGCCCCATCAACGTCACGTACAGCTACGATCTGAACCAGCGGATGCATTGCCGTTTTGAGGATGAGGACTCGGGCCGTGTTCTCGAGGTGAATTTCTGTGTCGGAGATAACGGCGAGATGAGCCAGGCGAACGTCGGCCAAAAGGCCCAGGAACTCGAGAACTTCAAAGTCGAGTAGAGCCCCCAGGGAAGATCGCCTATGGCTGAATACATCCTCTTGTCTATTATACTGGCTACGTGGGTCATCCTGGGACGCACGCTGTTCGGCCGCGATTCCGCTCTCCGGAAAATGGTGCGTCGTCGGGCCGCCTCTGCACAGAACCACGAAATACAGCCGGAAGCGGAACCTGAGGATGCTGATTCCACAGGCGAGTTTGCGCTCTTTGACCCGCGTTTCTGCTGCCGCATGGACATCGCCCCGGCATCTCTCAATGACGGCGGAACACAGGCGTTGGCCGTGTCGATGTGCGGACGCATCTGTGTGCCTGCCCCTATGCATGACATTCAGGTTCAGGTCCTTTTGGCTGATATTACCGAGGGTTGCGAGGCCGCACAACCTGTCCTGTGCGCCGCGAAACAATGGCAACTCGATGGCTCGCCCGCCTTCTGCTATAAGGCCTCAAACGGGAGAATCCCCACCACCGAGTACGTGCTTTCGGACTGGACGCCCGTAGTGACGATCCCGATTGATCTGCTGCGATTCCCGCGACGCGGCATGCGAACGCTCCAGTGTATTACGTCGCTGTTCTCTGAGTCCACTGGAGACGAACTGACCTGCGCCACCACGAGTGTGGAGTACCGCAACCCGGACCTCGGCTACATCGATGCGCGAGAAAACGCCGAGCACGCCGAGATACTCACGGTGCAGCTTGCCGTGGCGGTATGCGGCGCTACGACTGCGCCCGAGGCGCCTGCATTGACAGTTATCGAACAATGGATCGATGCACGGGAGGCGTCGCCGCCCGAGGACCATGAAGTCCAAAGATGCCGGCGTCTGGCCGCCCTGCTCGGCGAAGCGGTCGATACCTGCAAGTCGGGGCGCAAACTCGACATCGAGCGCATCTGCAGCACGCTGCGTTCGGTCGCCACGATCGTCGACATCTATGACGCCATGAAGCTGTGCCTCAAGACCATCAGCGCCGCCGGCACTGCCGACCGGGCGCAGACCGCTCTGATCCGCCGCATTGCCCAAGCCCTCCAGGTTGACGAAAAGAGGTTCCGGGCAATGTCTCAGAAGATCCTGCCCGTCGGACTTCACAAGGAAAAGGACCTTGAATTTATTCTCGGCATCACCGCCGACATGGACCCGGAAGAAGGCCGACAACGCTTGCGAGACGAATACCAGAAATGGAACGCCCGCGTCACCCATCCGGATCCCGCCATTCAGGGCCAGGCCGACCAGATGCTGGCGCTGATTGCCGATGCACGCGACCGCCTCTTCGAAGGCGTCGCTGCAAGCCCCTCCTGACGGCCGCCTCTCCGACTTATTGGGCGGAGTCCCGCCTGCGGCAGTACACTTCATCCAAATAACCCCTTGACCAAAGGCGGATGGCGCATATAGTATAGCCTTCATGCATCCTGTAAGACGCTATTCACGAAGCCGATCGCCGGGTTTATGCCCTGTGCCGCCGATGAAATCGGCCCCGCCGACATTAGCGAAAGCAATGCGGAAGACGTCAGCCCCGGCGCTGGCTGGCACGTCATCTTCACCCTCTTGTCAAGATAGGACGTATATCGCACAAACAAACCTTAGGAAGGCAGGCAAACGCAGATGAGCAAAATGACCTCGGCACAACGCATAATGTGCGTGCTGCAGCGCAAGCAGCCCGACCGCATACCCCATTTCGAGTGGATCATCGATAAGCATGTCCGCGATGCAATCTGTCCGGGCTCCACGATGGAGGAGTTCAGTGTCCGCATGGACCTCGATGCGATCCTGACGGGGCCGGACTTCAGCAAGGAAGCGATCGCGCCCGGCCGCTACCGCAACGAGTGGGGCATGATCTCCGAGAACACCGGCCAGGAGCATTCTTTTCCTTTGGGCGGCCCCATCCAGACCTTCGCCGATCTGAAGCATTATCAGCCGCCCGATCCGTATGCGCCGGGCCGTTATGACAGTATCGAGCGTGTCGTCAAACGGTACAAGGGAGACAGGGCCGTCGGCGTGCACCTCAATGACGTCTTCTCCATACCGCGAAACCTCATGGGCATGGAGAACCTGCTCATGGCCTTTGTCGCCGAACCTGAAGTCGTTAAAGGCCTGGTGGAGATGTCCGTCGAAATTAACATCGAAATGGCCAAAGAGGTCGCCAAACGCGGGGCCGACTTCATTTTCACCGGCGACGACTATGCCGCCACCGAACGGCCGATGATTTCGCCGGCGATGTTCCGGGAGTTTCTCTACGAACCGCTCAAACGCGTCATGGCCGGCTTCCATGATGCGGGGCTGCCCATTATTAAACATACCGACGGCAACATTCTGCCTATTCTGGACATGATCCTCGATTCGGAAATCGACTGCCTTGATCCCATCGATCCGGTCGCCGGACTGGACATTGGCGATTTCAAACAGAAGTACGGCGACCGCATCGCATTGAAAGGTAATGTCGACTGCGCCCACACCCTCACATTCAAGAGCGAGAAAGACGTCGTTGAAGAAACCAAGAGTGTCATCCGAAAAGCCGCCGAAGGGGGCGGCCTGATCCTCTCCTCCAGCAACAGCATCCATTCCGCCGTCAAGCCGGGCAATTACCTGGCCATGTGGAACGCCATCCGAATGTACGGAACGTACCCTCTGCAACTGGACAACTGGGCCGATTCGGGGGCGGGTGAAGCGTTCGCCTGACTACGATAATTTAGGGAGAAATGACAATGGATTATCTCGCAGGAATCGATCTGGGTTCCACCACCCTGAAAGCCATCGTTTACGACCTGGCGGGCAATGCCGTCGCACGGGCGAGCCGCCCCACCGAGCGTTTCAACCCCTATCCCGACCATCCCGACTGGGCCATCTGGAAACCCGAGCAGATCTGGGGCGGGGTCTGCGAGGCCCTCAAGGAAGCCACCGCACAACTCGACAACCCGGCCGATATTAAAGGCATCGCCGTCTGCGGCATGGGCATGGACGGCGTGCCCATCGACAAGGACGGCAACTGGCTCTACCCGTTTATAAGCTGGCACTGCCCCCGCACCGAACCGCAGCATCGGTGGTGGATGAATCACATCGGCCCGGAAAAACAGTTTGCCATCGGCGGCAACCAGATATGGGTGTTCAATACTGCGCTGCGTCTGCTGTGGATGAAGGAGAACGAGCCGGAAATTCTCGCCCGCACGCATAAATGGCTTCTCATCGAGGACTTCATCAACTTCATGCTCTGCGGCGTCTGCGCGACCGACCACAGCATGGCCTCGACAACACTGCTCTTCGACCAGCGCAAACGGGTCTGGTCGGATGAACTCATCGAAGCATCGGGCATCGACCGCAACCTGCTGTGCGATCCGCTTCCCAGCGGCACGCCCCTCGGCAAAGTCCACGCCGGGGCCGCCGCCGCGACCGGTCTCGCCGAAGGCACGCCCATCATTCTCGGCGGCCACGATTACTGCTGCGGCACCCTGTCGGTCGGCGCTTTCGAGCCCGGCGTGGTCCTCGACGTCACCGGCACATGGGAAATCGTCGTCTGCGCCCTGGACAAACCCGTCCTGACACCCGAGGTGCGGCACATGGGCATCCCCGTCCACTCGCACGTGGCGTCTGCGAAACTGTGGGCCATCATGGCTTCCGCGGTCGCCGCCGACATGCTGGAATGGTTCCGCGGCGAATACGGCTTCGAGGAAAGGCAAAGAGCCTCGAAGGAGAATACCGATGACTGGGACCTCCTGATGCAGCGAGCCCAGGCAGCGGCGCCCGGCGCAAACGGCGTCATGTTCCTGCCCCATATGTCCGGCAGCCATTGCCCCGTCGTCGACCACCTGTCGCTCGGCGCGTTCGTCGGCCTGAGGAATATCGCCACCAAAGGCGACATGCTCCGCGCCATGATCGAAGGTCTGGACTTCCAATTTTTGCAGATCGTCAACGGCATCGAGAAGTCGCTCGGCGTTCGACCCGAAAAGTTTGTCGCGATCGGCGGCGCCACCAAGAACGCCTTTTGGATGCAAAACAAAGCCGACATCATCGGCAAGCCCATCGAGGCCTCCGAAATCGATGAACCCACGCCCCTCGGGGCCGCTATTCTGGCAGGCATCGGAGCGGGCCTTTACAAGAACGTTGGCGACGCCTTTGAAAAAGTCCGCAAACCCGGAAAAATT
Organism: Phycisphaerae bacterium; assembly: GCA_014859965.1. Classification (GTDB taxonomy): domain Bacteria; phylum Planctomycetota; class Phycisphaerae; order Sedimentisphaerales; family Anaerohalosphaeraceae; genus JACZKQ01. The sequence continues at coordinate 26,180 of JACZKQ010000125.1, read as the reverse complement.
TACACGCCCGACGCGTCATTGACGAAGAAATACCGCCGGCTTTTTGAAACATGGGAGCAGTTGTACCCGTCGCTCAAAGAGGTGAATGCCCGGCTTCGCAGCGTCTCAAGCTGACCAATGGCTGTGCGGGGAAAGCCATGATACAGAAAACGCGTGTTCGGCAACTGAACGACGAGCCCGTGCGCAACGGCCGATACGTTCTGTACTGGATGCAGGCCGCCCAACGCACCGAGTACAATCACGCCCTCGAATACGCTATTCGGCGGGCAAACGGGAGCGGCGTTCCCCTTGTGGTCGCTTTCGGCCTCACCGACGATTACCCGGAGGCGAATCTCAGGCACTACCATTTCATGCTTCAGGGTCTTCAGGAAGTTGCCGCTTCGCTGGAAAAACGCGGCATTCGGTTCGTCGTCCGCCGCCAATCACCCGACCAGGCTGCGATGGATATGGCCGGTGACGCATCCCGTATCGTCGTCGACGCCGGGCATCTCCGCATTCAGCGGCAATGGCGCAGCCGCGCCGCCCAAACCGTTCCGTGCCTTCTGGAAGAAGTGGAAACGAACCTGATCGTCCCCGTTGACGTCGCTTCTCAGAAGGAGGAATTCTCGGCCGGCACGTTCCGGCCGCGGATCAGCAGGCGCCTGCCGGACTACCTGAAGACACTTGCGCACCAACGCCCCAGACGAGATTCTCTCGGCATGAAGTTCGACGGTTTCGATATAACGCACCTTTCCGACGCCCTTGACTCGCTCGATCTCGACCGAACCGTAGGCCCTATCGAGGCCTTTCATGGCGGCACGAAGCACGCCGCAAAACGCCTGCGCCATTTCATCGCGCACAAGCTCGACGGGTTCGCCGACCTGCGAAACGACCCCGGCAGGGACTTCCTGTCCAACATGAGCCCTTACCTGCATTTCGGCCAGATTTCACCGCTGTATATTGCCCTGCAGGTGCAGAAAACCGACAGCCCCGGCAAAGACGCGTACCTCGAAGAACTCATCGTCCGCCGCGAACTAAGCCACAACTTCGTCTACTACAACCCGCGTTATGACAGGTACTCCGCCCTGCCGGAATGGGCGACAAACACCCTCAGGGCGCATCGACGCGATACACGGCAGCCGGTCTATTCACGCCGGGAGCTTGAAGAAGGCCGAACCTACGACGCGTATTGGAACGCCGCCCAGAAAGAAATGGTCGTGGCGGGCAAGATGCACGGATATATGCGTATGTACTGGGGCAAGAAGATTCTCGAATGGAGCGAGACCCCGCGAAAAGCCTTTCGCATCGCCCTCTATCTCAACAACAAATACGAACTCGACGGCCGTGACCCCAACGGCTTCACCGGGATCGCATGGTGCTTCGGCAAGCACGATCGCGCCTGGGCTGAACGCAGCGTCTTCGGCAAAATCCGCTACATGAACGCCGCAGGCCTGTCGCGAAAATTCAACCCCGACGATTATGTCCGTAAAGTCGAAGCACTGGAACGCGCCGCGGCCACCTGATCGCCCACGGCATGCGCCGCCCGCTCCAGCAGCTTCTTCTGCCCGCTGGACCACGCATAGCGCCCCACACGGTCCAACGGTATCCACCGCCACCGCGACCACTGGCGGCAACTGCACCGACCGGCGACATACATGCACAGATACGGGATTGCGCGCAGCTTAAAATGTGAAAACACGTGCGTCACTTCCTCCAGTTTCCGCCCAACCTTCGCATCAATCCCGAATGCCTCTTGAAGCTGTTTTTGTAAACGCGTCTTCGTCCACGCTGCGGCATCGGTTTGAATGGCCGGCAGTTCCCACAAATCGCCAAGCAGCCCGCCCGCCTTGCGTTTGCCCGCCAGTATGCGCCCCTTGTGCATGATAACAGCGGACGCGATATGCCGCCTGGGCACAGCCTTTCTGACGGCCTTTGCGGGCAGCGTTTCCTGGCAGTCCGCCTTCCTCGCCGCGCACGTATCGCCCAGTGGGCACGCCTGGCACAAGGGCCGCTTCACAAAACACACCGTTGCCCCCAATTCCATCAGTGCCTGATTGAAATCGCCCGCCCTGTCCGCCGGCAGCAGCGACTCGGCAAGCGACCACAACCGCCGCTGTACGGCGGCGGTCTTCGGGTTCTCTTCGATGCGGAAGACACGACACAAGACCCGTATTACATTTCCATCCACCACCGCCCTGGCCTGGCCGAAGGCCATGCTGGCAATCGCCCCGGCCGTATACCTGCCGACCCCAGGCAGACCCAGTATCGCATCGAACTCCGACGGGAAGCGACCCTTGTGCTCTCGCACGATCATCCTGGCGGCCGCATGAAGATGCCGTGCACGCGAGTAGTACCCCAGCCCCTCCCAAAGTTTCATCACCGTATCGGCGCGGCCCCGGGCAAGCGCTCGCACGTCTCCAAACCGCTCCACAAAGGCTTCATAGTAGGGGATGACCGTATCCACCTGCGTCTGCTGCAGCATGATCTCCGACACCCATATCCGGTATGGGTCCCGCGTTCGCCGCCACGGCAAATCCCGCGCATGCGTCTCGAACCAGCCCAGAAGTCGCTGGTGAAAGCGTAGAATGCGTCGTTCATCCAGCAGTGATTTCAATGCTTGCTCATGGTCAACAAATTGCCGATCTGGGATGTCTATCCGGACCCGCCAGAGCTGCCGCCCTGCGATAATTTGTCCGGGCCTCCCGCGGAATTCGCGGAATTTATCTGTAAACGTCCGCCGAAATTTTGACGACAGCGTGAATGCGGCCGGCATGGGATGCCGCACGGGGGCAAAGCAGAACATGATACAGCAAATACCGCACAGCCGTTTCGATACCGCCTATTATCGTTGGAAGTATCGCCTGTTGCTTCTCTTTAGTCCTTCGTGGGACGATCCGGATTACCTCGCGCAGACCGGCAAATTCGAAGCCCTCGACGAGGAATTCTACGGACGCGATCTGCTGCTCTTCACGTTCATGCCGTCGACCCCGGTCACCGACGTTTCGCCCGGCCGACGCGTCGTCGACAGCGCCGACCATTGGCGGCAGTTCGGACTGCCGCCGCACACCTTTGCCATCCTGCTTCTTGACAAGGATGGCGCCGTGCAACTGCGTTCCTCGAAACCGGTCGACCCCGAGCTTCTGTTTGCGATCATCGACAGCATGCCCGTGCTCGAACCCGACCTGGATGCACAAGTCCTGTGCACTGAATAGCCAGGCTCACGGGCGGCTCGCTAAAACGGCTCAATGCATAGGGTCCGACAGAAGGGTCAGGCGCCGGACACGATGCCGCTTACTTCAACTGCACCACCGACAATGTGTAAGGCTTGTCCCATGTCGTATTAACGATCCCTTCGAACGGCCAGTCCATGTTCGAAATGATGATTTCGTCACCGCGGCGAATGGCTTCGCACGGCTCATCAAGGCTGCCGTCGGCCCCGTCCGTATCGCCGTTCTTGGCCAGCGTTTCAACACGCCCGTCCAGGTAGACGAAATGCACAGCGTTCTGAACCAGGTCGGCGACGATGATCCGCTGGTCCTTGGCATCGAAGAACAGCCCGTCGGCCGACTTAATCTGTTTGTCCTTGACCCAGATGGAATTGGACGTCACGGCGCCGGCGGCGTCAAACGTCAGCCGGTGAATCGTACCGTCGCCGAAGTTGCCGCAATAAAGGTTCCCCTGGTCGTCGAAACACAGCCCGTCGGCTCCGTAGCCGATCGGCGTGTAGGTCTTGATCGTGCCGATCAGGTGCGGATCCTCTTCAAGCGGCGTCTGCAGTTGGATGTTCTCCTCGCCGAGTTTGAAGCGGAAGATGCCGCTGATCAGCGGGTCGGAATCGGGCACCAGGATCGTTTCGCTGACGTACACGTAATCGCCGCGGATGACCACAGCGTTGGCCACGTTCATGCCTGAGACGACCGTCACCGCTTCCTGGGGCACGCCGTCTTTTACGATGATGCGCATGAGGCGCGAATGCTGGGGCGTGTCCGGGCTGAACTGGTTGTCGGCATAATAGACATCGCCGGAAGGGGCGATACATATGCCCATCGGCCCGGTTCTTTCCGTCTCCGGGTGGGGCGGCGGCACAAAAAACTTCGAGATCTTATTGTCGGCTGAAATCTTCATGATGAACGCGCCGGGCGTGGGATCGTTGTAGTTGCAGATCGACAGGAGGAAACTGCCGTCCGGGTACAAAGCCATGCCATCCGGCGTGTTGCAGTAATCGGGCAGTTCGACCAGAACTTGCGGCTTTTTCAGCCCGACCGATGCGGTCTCCTGGGTCGCCTTCCGTGGCTGCGACTGGCCTGCGGGCTGCTTCTTCGAACAACCGTTAACAGCAATCGTCACCGCAAGGATGACCCCGCCGATCCACACCGCATGATTCAGTTTTGTCATAATGAAACTCCTTCAAAAAGATTGGCTTGTCATTTTTTCCCGGCCAGCCGCTTGCGTTCGCGTCCGAGCGCATCGGCGGCAATCATAGCATCCACCACCGCTTCCGACGTCACCTTGAAGCAGTGACTGCTGCACAGCGACCCGGCGCCCGCGCACACGTCGCCGATCCCCTTGAGCCGGTCGCGTGACACGCCCTCCAGCCCGATCTCGGCAAACGTCACGGGCAGCCCCACCGCCACCTCGAAATCAACCGCCTCATAAATCTCCGCCATGCTCACCGCTTTATCCAGGCATAACTGGCTGATCACCCCGAAGCCGACCTCCTCGCCGTGCATCAGATGATGACACTCAGGAAACGACGGCAGACAATTGGCGATCATGTGCGCCGTCGCCAGGCCGCCGCTCTCAAACCCGAGCCCCGAGTGCAGGATATTCGCCTCGATCACCTTCTCCACAGACGGCGTCACGATGCCCAGTTCCACCGCCCGCTTCGCCTCCACGCCGTGCTCCAGCAGCACCTCGTAACCCAGTTCGGCGATCCGCATCGCCGCCAGTGTCGACACGCCCCCAGCCAGGTTGCCCGCGCCCGTTTGCAGCGCCACCTTCGCCTCGATCCACGTCGCCAGTGCATCCCCCATACCCGCAACCAGCGCCTTGACCGGCCCCCTGGCGATCACTTCGGTATCCACCAACACCAGGTCCGGATTAAACGGCCAGCAGTCGAAATGCGTAAAGTTGCCCGCGTCGTCATACCACACGCTTGCCGCGCTCGTCGGCGAATCATTCGAAGCAATCGTTGGACAGGTCACGATGCGAATGCCCGTTTCAATCGCTGCCGCCTTGGCGGTATCCAACGTTTTGCCCCCGCCCACGCCAATCGCGATATCGGCCCCGTGCTCGCGGATCAGTTTCACCACCCGATCCACTTCCTTGCGCGTACAATCGCCCGCAAACGGCACGTCGACTGCCTCCATCCCAGCGCCCTCGATACCGGCAAGCACTGTCGAACCCACCAGTTCTTTGACCCTGGCGTCCCACAGCACCAGCGGCTTTTTGCCGAGAATCTTTAAGAAACTGCCTAATTGCCCCAATGCCCCCCGGCCCTGAACATACTTCCGCGGCGAAATCAGTATATTGAACATGTGTGTTCTCCTATGCTTAAGTAATCCGCCAGAACCATCCCCCCTGAAACAGTATAGCAACAGCGCTCCCGACCGCAACAATAATCCATTCGCCTTTCCACCACCAGACCCACGTCACGACAGATCTAAGGGGAACCCGGTATCGTCAGCGATCCATGGCAGGTCGGGCATTTTGCTGTTCGGCCGGCGTGCTTGACAGGCATCTTAATCCGCTGGCCGCAGCCGCAGTAAAAGCGGATCATCCCGTCGGCCGACTTGACGACCTTAGGCGGGCGGTTCGGCTGCTGCAGAAGCTCCTCAGTATGGACGGCACTTTTCTGCGCACCGTCGAGGGCACCGTATCGCTTTCTGTCAATCCTCTCCTGGATTTCGAAGTCCGAGAGCGTGCGCCGCTCGGCCTCAGCTTTCTCACGTTTGCCGCGGGTCAGTATCTGAAGCAGCGTCTCGTCGAAATCGTCCGTCTTCACAACATTCGTCGCCAGCAGCCCAAAACCCACGCCCACGCCGGCTGCAAATCCGCCCAGGTGCGCGAAATAAGCCACGCCGTCGCCGCTCGTCATCACTCCCATGATGTCGAACCCCAGCCACAGAAGGATCATCCAGTAACCCGATATGGTGAATGTCCCGAATCGCAGCATAAACATCCACAAGCATGTCATGTCATGCACCGGGAAGAACATGAGGTAGATACCCACCACCCCGTTGATCGCACCGCTGGCGCCGACGGCGGGCCCGCCATCGAAGAGCAGGTGAGTAATGCCGGCAAAAAGCCCCACAAAGAGGTAAACAGGAAAGTAAAGCACGTTGCCCATCTTCTGACACACCGCATTGCCGAACACCCACAGGAAGATGAGATTTCCAATGAGGTGAACAATGCCGCCATGCAGCCACATATGCCCCACCAGCCCGCGCACGGAAAAACCATCCAGCACGTATTCCTTGAACGGACCAAACGCCGCCTCCTCATTCGGCGCATTCAGCATAACGAGGACCTGCGGCACGAAAACCGCAATGATGGAAGCCACCAGAAGCCAGTTCACAAAAGGCGTCCGCTCGAACGGCACGTCCAGCTCATAGGGAATAATCAGCACAACAAGTCTCCTTCAGCGCATCCTCTGAACGCCTGACTACCTCCGCAATACAGCACCGACACGACGCATCCGGGCCGATGCCGACCGTCTTAATCGCAATCATTATAACAGGAACGATTCACCCCGCAACCTTTCTCAGGGCAAAGAATATGACTGAGCCGCACTTTTGCTGTTCAAGCCCCCTGACGGCGCGCATAAAAAAAGCCCCGGTTCTGCCGAGGCGTAATAAACGGTTTTCAACTCGTCTGTGCAGCCGTCAAAGGCCGCTGCGGGGGACGTAGTACACGCCGGGCCCCATGCCGTTGCCATCGGGGTAGGGCTGGCTGGTCGCAACGTCAAGAATGACTCGTAACGCCACCACCTCCTGGGCCGAATAGGTCTCAACGCGTCCATCTGTAAAGCCGGCCTGGGGCCGCACTGTAAGCGTGTCCAGGCTCGCCCCCTCATCACTGCACGACCAGTAAGAAGCCGAATGCATGGTGCCCGCCGTCACCCCGGCCCCCGTAAACTGTTCGCAACTGCCATAGGACCGCGGGCTCCGCCAGTGATCATACCCGAAATAGTCGCCCACCAGCATCCGGCTCTCACCCCGTTCGCCCGCGGTGGTGCGCGGCCCCCGAAACAGGCGTCCTGTTTCAAGACGGCCGGTGTACCCCCAGTAGAAACAGTAATTACCGCTTAAAGGATCATCCGGCAGGCTTGTATCGGGATTGTTCCACTTATCACCGGCATTCCATGCCGCCTCCAGATACTTGAACTCCTGCGGCGCATTAGGACACCTCAGGATATCCGATTCCTTTATGTAATCCCGAAGGTAAGCGCTCATCGACCGATAAAGACGAGGATCGCTTCTCGCATTATAGCCGTTGATCAGCGTAGGCTCCGACCAGTTCCAGTCCCCGGCAAAACCAATGGTTGCAACCGACTCGGGAAAGCGATCATTGTTCTCGATTGCGTATATCGTGGCGGCCTGCACGATCTGCCGAAGGTTGTTTGTGGAGCGAAGTTTGGCGGCATGTCGCCGCGCCTTATTGTACGACGGCATCAGGATACCGAGAAGGAGACTGATCAGGCCTACAACGACGAGAAGTTCGAGCAAAGTGAACCCCCGGCCCCCCCCTTTTCTCGTACCGTTATAGTCATCGCACCTCAATGGCCTGCCTCCCGGCACTGCACTCAGCATAGCCTCCGCCAGCAAACGGGGGTGCTGAACACAATGCACACCCCTTTAATTATACCTGTCACAGCGGAATTGTCAACGCCAAAGCAGGAACTAAAGGTGAAAATCACACAACAACCCCCGGTCCGCGGCAAATTTGCCCCAAACCGCCGCAGCAGCGCTTTAGACAGGGCCTTAGGCACGAGGCGCACCAGACGCTCCTGCCCCAGCAAAAAAGGAAGGCCGCCGGGTTCACCTGACGACCTTCCTTTTTTTGGCATCCTCTCGCCCGCACCACTGACAGGCGGAATAATGCCTACAGACGTCTCATCTTTCCACCGCCCACGGCAACCGCTCCAGCCACCCCGAAGCCATGATCGCAAAATCAGCAAGATCCACGCACCCGTCCTGGTTCATATCACCCTCCAGCAGCCACTCACTGCGGCTCGCATAAGGGGTATTGCCATACGCCCCCATATTGACCCGGCCGCCATTGGGCATCGGCTCCCGGCTTGGGCGCTCATCCGGATCGCCGCCGTCAATGCAAGGGCTGGTCATATGGTCGAAGGCCCACAGCCCCTCGAGGCCGCCGGTAAGTAAAGGGTTCAGAGGAACGTATCGGCCTCTCTCGGAGCGCAGGTGATAATCATTGTTCGCCGGATCGGCAAACATCGGATTCAGTGCATTGCCGTGTACCGTTCTGATATCCTCGGCGGAAAGCGCTCTATCAAAAATCATCACCTCGTCGATGCCCCCCGCAAATTCATCGTCGAACAATGTCCCTCGTACACCGATTGACAGCGGTGCGTTAAGCGCGTATGGCAACGCCGTAATTGGAGACTCCGTCGTATCCTGCCCAACCGGCAAACCGTTGTAATAGAACTTCGAGGTCAGCGTTGCGCTGTTGAACGTCACCGCCACATGCTGCCAGATGTTGGCAGTCACAACAGCTTCGCTGCAGACCTGCCCATTGTTGCCGTCGCGTTCCACTTCATGTCGAATTCGCCCTCCATCCAGCGCCAGAACGTACTCCCTGTTCGTATAGCTGCCGGCCTTGCCCAGGATCACCTGGACACCATCCACCGTCCTCGGGCGGACCCACGCGCTCAGCGTGTAGTTACCGCGGCCAACGCTGATCGACGCGCTGTTCGGAATCAGTACATAATCCCGGTCTCCGTCCAGTTCGATCCCGCCGCCCACCTGCCCTTGGCCGCGGACGCCGTCGTACATCGTGCCGTGGTTGCCGTTCACCGAATCGTAAACGGTCTTGCCGCCGGTCTCGTCAAACTTCCAGCGGGCGACCGCCGGAGGCGGCTGCCAGTCCCAACTGTACCGACTCGAACAGCCTGCCGTGTTGCCGTAACGGTTGTTCCAAAAAATGCAGTTGCGGATGTCAGGCTGCGCCCCCTGGTAAGATTCGATTCCGAAATCGTTGTTGATGATTGTCAGATTCTTCAGCGTCGGGGATGTCGCCAGGCAGTACACCGCCCGATAACTGTCCCGGATAATAAAGTGACTCAAGACGCTTTGAGGCCCCTCCGCCGTGTAAAAGGAAAACGCATAACCCACCGGCGTCTGAACGACCGCGGCTTCGGCGGCGCTGCGCACCGTAATGGCCTTGCGCAGGAAATTCACCTGCTCATTATAAACGCCCGGCCACACAAGAACCGTATCGCCGTCCCGGGCCGCGAATATGCCTCTCTGAATGTCGCGAAACGCCGTACTGCGGCTCAAGCCGTCATTGAGGTTGTTGCCGGCGATGTTCACGTGATAGATCGTGGAAGGATTTGCAAGTTCTGCAATTTCGTAAGGGCTCAGTGCGTAATTGTACACCCTTACCTCATCGATCTGGCCCCTCCAAAACCGCCCCCTCTGCTGGGCGTTTTCGCCGATGCAAACATCGTAATTGTTCACGGCGATTTGCCCCGAGGCGACGCTGGTGACATCCAGCACCCCGTCGACATAAAGCGACATCGTTAAACCGTCATACACGCCCGCCGCGTGGTGCCACTGTCCGTCGTCGACGCGGATATTTCCGAGAATATTGCCCCATTCCGTATAGGGCACCATCACGCCCGTACACGCAAACTCGAGCGTGCCCAGTACATCGTCGGTGCCCACGCCCTGCAAGCGCCACGCGCTGTCGCCCTTGGTCACGATCCCCTGCCAGCTTGTTGTAAACGCATCCACTTTCACCCACGCGCTGACCGTAATGGCGTTTCGAATATTGAACACGGCGTTGTTGCCGCAGTTGACGTAATCGCCCTGCCCGTCGAACTGGAGAGTTCCGTCGATACGGCCATCAAGGGGGGCCCATACTGGATCGCCCGCCAGGGTTCCGTGGCTGATGCCGGCCGAATCGGCCGCGATTGCCCCCCCGGCTTCATCCAATTTCCAGTGCCCCACCAAGGTCGGCGTGGCTTTGAATTCGTAAGCACCCATATCCACGATGCCGTTATTAATGCGCTCACGGCCACTGAGGTCCAACTCGTTCGGATCCACCATGCGCAGCGGATCGCCCGCATCGATACACGGCGAACCCGGCGACAGACGCAGATCATCATCTACCGTCCCCGGGACGCTGTCGGCTCCGAAGGGGGCGACGAATTGCGGGTCCACATGCACATTGCCTTCGCCCGAGAGGCCCTTGGCAACCGCACTGTAACGGAAGTCCGCCGTCCCGCCAAGCAGCGTGATTTCTTCATAAAGTATGGAATTGGCGCCTGCGACGCTGCCGGCAGAGACATACAAACCGTCGCCGCCCGCCCCCGCCCAGTTGCCGCTGAATGTACAATTAAGCAGTACCGTCCGACCGTCGTGATGAAACAGGCCGCCGCCGCCCTCGGCCGCTCGATTACCCGAAAACAGGCAGTTGACCAGAGAAGCCTGGGACTGTGCAGCGTATATCGCTCCACCATGGATCCGTGCCCAGTTGCCCATGAACATGCAGTTGACGACGCTGGGCCCGCCCCCATAGATTGCCAGGCCGCCGCCGTGTTCGCCGAGGTTATCGATAAAAAGGCAGTGCGATATCGTCGCCCAGGCTCCGTCAAGCAGCAGGCCCGCCGCCGAGACGTTTTCCGTCGCCGATGCGCCGCTTCCTCGAATCGTAAAGCCGTCCAGCACCGCCGTCGCATCGACGCCCGTCCCGCGAACCACGTTGTGACTGTTCTCGTCATGCGTATGATCTGTCGTCAAGGCCGCGATGGAGGCAATTGGTGCGTCATTGCCGCCAAGGTCTCCCGACAGAATGCTCTCGAAGACGCGCCAGTCGCGTGCATTGGGGTCGCCCGCCCCCAAACCCGCATAGCCCCCGCGAATCGCCACCCCGCTGCTCAGCTCAAACGCCGCCGTACGATCACCCCGCGCGTTAGGATCTGATGACATCAGATCGGGGTAGTAAACGCCCGCCGCCACGCGAATTTCATCACCTTTTGCCGCCGCAGCCAGGGCGTCCTGCAAGTGCGCAAACGCCCTCGACCACGCCGTGCCGTCGGGAGAGATCGCCTCCGACGATGCATCCACGTAAACCACCGTCGCCGCCGCACAGCACACAAGAGAAAAGAATACAACAGGAAAGATTATTAACGCTTTCGTCATCGCCTCTCCGGATGAATCTCGCCCTACCGCGACAGGGTCCCCTCGGCAAACTTCAGCAGCCATAGCGGACCGTCAAAACCGCGCGCACTGACATAGCGCGAGGCCCTGGGCGCAATCAATTCATCCTTGACATCATCAATCGTGTCAGTGTATGTGAAATTCAGTATCCCCCGCTGTTCGGCGCCGCCCCTGTCACGAAAGACCAATGCAATCGACTCGATGACATCCGCCCGCATGTCGATCGTGTAAACCGCTTTACCGTTGGCGAACAGCAGCGTGACTTCCGCCTTGTCCCTGCCCTGGGTATACCGGGTCTCGAAGCAGATGCGCTGTTCCGCCGCATCGCGTCGTATCGTATCCACCGCATGAAGGCCCATCCACGGCCGCGCCAGACCCGAAAGGAAACTGCCTTCGGCGTACGTCGTCAACACACCCGTGGCGCTGTCATACGCGTACGTCCCCTCCGGCCCGTCACAGACCAGCAGACGCCCGTCCAACTGAAGCGACATCCACGACGGATTGGCCTCGCTCGAACCGTACACAAAGGGAAGACGCCCCGCCCCGGCGACCTTCCTGCCCGCTATGTCACCGCTCACGGAAAACCATGTCCACCCGCGCCTGTGCATCTCGTCGCGCCCATCCACCATACGGATGTCGGCCGGCCAGCCATACTGGAAATATTCTTCGTACAGCAAACTCGGATGCCGGAACACCTGCGTGGACGACCGGTCCTCTCTGCCCTCCGGCGTCACAATCACCAGCGCACCGCGGTCCACCTGCGACACGCCCTCCATGCGCACCTTCCGGCCTTCCATCTCATCGAGGAACGCCGTCAGTTCGGCGCCATCCGACGGCAGTCGAGTAACGGCAAGGCTCTTGGACCACATTCGGTAATTGTTCACGTGGACGGTGCGCCGGTCGGCATCATAGTAGTAATTGCCGACGTGGTTCTGAAGCCACAGGCAATACGACTGCCTGGATGCCGGGTCAGGCATCAGTTGCCGCATCATCACGCTTCTGCCGCCGCCGTCCGGAAAGAAATACCAGCACTGCTGGACGTTGCGCGCCGCGGCGAACATGGACGGCTGCGAACCCGCCCCGGTTTCGGCGCCCGCCTCGATCCGGACGCCGCTTGCGCTCGGCGGCGAGGTCTCCTGCGGCGGTCCCATCACCACCGACCCCACCGTCACCACACTGGCGGCCGCCAGCGACACCAGCACAGCCTTGCTCCCGGCAGTGCCTACCAGAACGGCCGCCGTCCCCACATGCATCGCCGCCGCTGTGACGGTGACTTCAGCGGCGGCGGCCTCACTCGACGCGGTTATCTTTCCGAAAATCACCAGCGCCGTCAACAATGCCCCCTTACCAAGTCCTCGGCGAGAAAGTTGCTTAGCAAGGCTTTTTTTCGCCCTGAAAAAAAGAACGCGAGCGCTGAACTCGCTGCACCCCAACTCCTGACCGATCTCGCCGTAATCCATCTCTTCGTAGCAGCGCATCACCAAAACCTCACGATACCGCCCCTTGAGGTGCGACATCGTTTCGGTGACGATCTCCCTAAGTTCCGTGGTGACGAGATTGGCCAGCCCATCCGGCACGGTCGCATCGACCTCTTCCATTCCGGATTCCGACAAGGACATTGTTCGGCGCTGCTTCTCGCGGCTGTAGTGATGCCGTACCTTGTTTAACGCAATCCGGCGAATCCAAGGCCAGAAGCGGTCGGCAGACTCAAGCTTATCCAAGAACTTAAACATCTCCAGCAGACTCTCCTGAACAACGTCCTGTGTAAGTTCTTCCCGCATTGTAAGCCGGAAGACGTACGTGTGCAACCTCAACCGGGCCGCCTCTGCAAGACGATTCAGACTTTCGTCGTCGCCCTGCTGGGACTTCTCAACCAGCTCCCTGTAATCGGTGCTGCTACACATACATGGACTACCTTACAGAGTCTTTCTCACCGGGGAACATTACGTTTTTTCTTCAAAAATCTTCAAAACAGCCTTTCCGGCCCTTTTAGCAAAGCAATACCAACAACCCAGCCGAGGCCGCTTGGGCTTGGGCCATACACACCCCCTCAGTAAAACAACGATTTCAATTATTATACCCTCAACGCCCCATTTTTTCAACCCCCTATCGGCCTGAATACGCCCGGCACCTGCAATTAAATGCCGATTGACCTGAAATATCCTTATAACCGTCCTTTTGCCTTGTTTTGCTGCCTTCCCTGTGGTATAATAAGCCCTAACGGATTGTTCCGGGGGGCCGCATCGGCAACCTAAACCGGGGGCAGGGCACTGGAAAGAGAACAATCCGTTGCCCACCGAAGGATCTCGCCCAGACAGCATCTGTCGTCTTTTGGGGGCTTGGTATGGATCCGTGGCTTGAAACGCTCTGCGTCGTTCTGGTTGCCCTGACCGGCGTATACCTCGGGGGCAGGGCCGGTCGCCTGCCGAATCCGGTGTGGTCCTGCGTTCTCTTTGTGCCGGTCCTGATGCTGGGCCTGCTGATCCTCCTGAGCTGCACCAGCCTGTTCGACGCAGCCGCGCCGCTGCGCTTCATCACTGCGGGTCGAACCCGGTACGTCATTCTGTGTTTCGCCATCAGCTTCGGCTTAAGTGTGCCTTTGTCCAGGCTGCCTTCACGGATTGAACGCTGCCTCGTATGGGGACTTATGGTGGTGTTTGTAGCTCTCTTTTCCGTCGTTCCCTTCCTCGTTCCCGCGCTCATCCGAAGCGATTTGTCCCGCATTCAGACACGCATCGACGCGGACGGCATCTGTTATCAATCCAAACGCTACACCTGCGGCCCTGCAGCCGCTGTCACCGCACTCACAAAATACGGGTTTTCCGCGCACGAGGGCGAACTCGCCATGCTCGCCCGCACCAACCCGGTCTCCGGGACCCTGCTCTGGACACTCTATTCGGCGATCAAGGACCGCTACTCCCACCAGGGCCTCCATTGCCAGTTTCGCAGGTTCAACTCCGTCGCCCAACTCCGCGACGTCGGCATCACGCTCGTTTCGATCAGGGAAGCGGCCCTGCTGGACCACTGCGTCGCCGTCCTCAGTGTGTCCGACACTGCCGTCACGATCGCCGACCCCATCGCCGGACTGGAAGTCCTGCCCGTCGCCCACTTCAATGAAATCTGGCGACGCAGCGGCATCGTGATCAACAATCAAGAAACGAACTGAGCAGGCTGTACTGCCCCCGACTTGCGCAGCACGGGCAGGTGATCCGGAAGACACAGCCGCAGCGGCCGTATCTGAGATGATTCGACACGAGGGAAAGACCTGTCACCGGGCCCGGATAACATCCTTACCCTGCATGTACGGAATGAGCACCTTCGGCACGTTCACCGAACCGTCGGCATTCTGGTTGAGCTCCAGAATGGGAATCAGAATGCGCGGCGAGGCGATCACGGTGTTGTTAAGCGTATGACAGAACACGGTCTTCTTCTTTGCCGTACGATAGCGGAGATTCATGCGCCGCGCCTGGAATTCGTAAAATCGGCTCGCTGAATGCGTCTCGCCGTAACCGCGGCGCGACGGCATCCATGCCTCGATATCATATTTCTGCACCTGGCCGCGTCCGAGGTCGCCCGTGCAGACGTTGACAACGCGATACGGCAACTGCAGCGCCTGCATCACCGCCTCGCTGTTGGACAGGATTTCCTGATGGTACTGCTTGCTTTTCTCTTCGTCGTTTTCAGCAATGATCACCTGCTCGACCTTGTCGAATTGATGAATGCGGTAGAGTCCCCGCGTGTCTTTGCCCGCCGCGCCCGCCTCGCGACGAAAACACGTGCTCATCGCCACAGATTTGATTGGAAGCCGCTCTTCGGCAAGAATCTCGCCGCTGTGATACGCCGTCACCGGCACCTCCGCCGTGCCCGCCAGGTTCAGCCCGTCCCGCTCCATGCGATACGTCTGCTCCTCGGCCCCGGGGAAGTAGCCCGTGCCCTGCATCGCCTCGTCCTTCATGAGCAGCGGAACCGCCATCGGCGTATACCCCTTGCCGACCATCGTGTCCATCGCAAGACGCAGGACCGCCCAGTGCAGCATCGCCCCGTCACCCTTGAGGAAATAGTTCCGCGTGCCCGCTAACTTCACCCCTCGCTCGACGTCGATGATATCCAGCGCCGCGCCGAGTTCGAGATGATCTTTCCACTCAAAATCGAACTCACGCACCACGCCCCACCTGCGAAGCTCGACATTCTGCGTGTCATCCTCGCCTAACGGCACCTCATCGGCCGGCGGCTGCGGCGTCTGCGACATAAGCGCCTCGAACTCCGGCTGCAGGGCCTTCGCCTCCTCATTGAACTGCCCTTCTTCTTCCTTCAGCGTCGACAGCCGTGCAATTGCCGCCTGCTTGTCGCCGTCGGCCAGTTTCGGAATCGATTTGCCCACGCTGTTCTTTTCGGTTGCGATGTCCTGCAACCGCTGTCTGCAGCTCAGTAGCCTGCCGTCAATTTCGAGCAGGCGGTCAATGTCCACGTCAATGCGCTTGGCTTTGGCGCCGGCCTTGTAGCGTTGGGGATTCTCGCGGATGTCTTTTATGTCAATCATGGCAGTGTACCGCCGCCGCATCGGCGGCATTTGAAGATTGGCTGTCGAACGGCAGCCCCTTCGGCCGCCGCAGTGTGCTATTATTCGGAAAAACGCCGGATAATCAAGACATTATTCTGGCCGCCGAAACCGAACGATTCGCTCATCACCGTATTGACCTCGGCGATGCGCGGCTTGTTCGGCACGTAGTCCAGATCAAGTTCCGGATCCGGGTCATGCAGATTCATTGTCGGCGGCAGAAGACGGTCGCGTATCGCCAGAACGCACGTAATTAGTTCCGCACAACCGGTAGCGCCGATGAGATGGCCGAACATGCTCTTGGGACTGCTCGCCGGCACGTGTGCTGCGTGCTCGCCGAAGACCGTCTTGATCGCCAGCGTTTCGATGCGGTCATTCTCCGCCGTGCTGGTGCCGTGCGTGCTGATATAGTCGATGTCCCGGCACGTCAGACCGGCATCCTGCAGCGCCGCCCTCATGGCCTGGACCGCCCCGCGAGCCTCTTCGTGCATGTCCGTCACGCGGAACGCATCGCTTGAACTGCCGAAGCCGATCACCTCGGCCAGGATCGCCGCGCCGCGCCGCCGCGCCGAAGACAGCGATTCGAGAATCAGGATCGCGCCGCCCTCACCCAAAACAAAGCCGTCGCGCGACGCCGAGAAGGGTCGCGACGCCGTCTCAGGGCTGGCGTTGCGCGTCGAAAGCGCTGTCAAGCGGTTGAACCCCGTCACGCCCAGCGGATGCACCATCGAGTGCGCCCCGCCGGCGATCATGATATCCGCCCGCCCGCTCCGAACGAGCATCGCCGCCTCGCCGATGGCCTGCGTACTCGCCGCGCACGCCGTCAGGCAGCTCCGCGTAATACCCCGCGCCCCGGTCAGTACGGCAAGGTGCCCTGCCGGCATATTCGGCTCCTGCTCCAGTTCGCGCATGTCGGTCATCGTCGAAAAAGCCGCCTCCGCCCACGCCGCCCAGTCCAAATCATTTGTGTCGCCGTCCCACGCTCGAACCATCGCCCCGAAAAAGTGCTCGCTATCCACGGACCCTTCCCCTGCGCCCAGGTAGATACCCAGGCGTTTCCGGTCGATGCCGTCGGTTGGGGCATCGGTCTCAACGTCAATGCCCGCCTGACCGCACGCCTCGACCGCCGCGGCGATCGCAAATGACGAACCCCGGTTCGCATATCGGTGCAGCTCTGGAAACCGGGTGTGCGACGCCAGAGTGAAACCTTTGACCTCTGCGCCGAATTTGGATGGAAACGTCGATGCATCGAACAGCGTCGTCTCGGAAAAGCCGTGCTTACCCGACCGGATGCCCTGCCACACCGTCTCCACGTCGTGCCCCATCGGGCACACCAGACCCATTCCCGTGATGACTACCCGTTCACTCATGCGTTCAGCCTTCATACTTCCTCAGCACCAGCGCCGCCGTCTGGCCGCCGAATGTGTAGCTGCAAGCCAATGCGTGGCGAATTGCCTTACGCCGTGCGGCGCCGGAGATATTTAGGCGGCAGCCTTCCGCCTTCCGCTCGCAGTTGACCGCCCCGCCGACGAAGCCCTCCTGCATCGCCTTGGCCGCCGTCACCGCATCCAGCGCGCCGCTGGCTGCCCCGATGTGACTGGTCATGCTCTTGATCGGCCAGACGGGTACGGTTTCGACGGCATCGCCCAGCACCGCGGCAATTGCCGCCGCTTCGGCCTTATCGTCAGCCGCAATCCCCGTTCCGTGCGGCACAATCAAATCCAGATCCGATCCCTTCAAACGTGCCTCGTCCAGTGCTTGCTGGATGGCGATTTCTATTCCCTTACCGTCCGGCTCGGGATGCTCGTAAGACCTGTTCAGGCTCGTGCTTCCGCCGACACCGATCACCTCGGCGTAAATTGTTGCGCCCCGTGAAATCGCGTGATCGAGGTGCTCCAGCACCAGCATCGCCGCCCCTTCTCCGAAAACCGACCCTTGTGCATCGGCATCAAAAGGCCGACACGCATGGTCCGGATCGTCATTGGACGCGCTCGTTGAACGCTTCAGCAGACATTGTCGAAGCAGGACAATCGGGTTGACTTTCGCCTCACACCCGCCCGACAGCGCCACATCCGCATCGCCCCGGGCGATCACCTCGGCCGCCTCGCCGATCGCCAGAAGCGCCCCCGCCTCGCCGCACGTAATCGTATTGCTCGGGCCTTGGATGTCATGAATGATGCCGATATGACAAGGCAGCATGTTCGGCAGATATTTCAGCAGCCACAGCGGCGTCAGGGTCTGCATCCCCGCGGCCCCCCACCTGCGTATATCGAATTTGCCGTCGGTGATGCTCGCCGCCACACTGGGCCCAAGCTCCCGCAGATCACAACTGATCAGCCCGGCCCCGAGATTAATCGCAAACCGCCGCGGATCGACCGTCGGACCGCCCGCCTCGGCGGCCTTGGTGACAAGCCCGCTGTCGGCGATCGCCTCATTGGCCGCCATCACCGAAAGCTCGATGTCCCGGCTCATCAGTTTCGTCGCCTTGCGATGATACTTCGGCACGTGCTTTCGAATGTCGTATTCGCCCACTTCCCCCGCAAGCTGACAGGTAAAACCCACCGGATCGAACGCACGAATCCTGCGGATACCGCACCGACCCGTGCACAAACCCGCCCACAGATCTTTCGCGTTGAGCCCCAGAGGCGTCACCGCCCCGATGCCGGTAATGACAACGGGCCGTCCATGCATCAGATCCCCTCCGCATGGCGCTTCTCGCTGGCGAACCCCGTCAGCAGCGAATTGAACATGTCCGTAAAGACGAAGTTCTCCTCCGGAAATTCCTTGCCCGCCAGATTCTTGTCCACGTGGCTGAACATCAGGTTGACTTCGGCGATCCGCTCGTCGCCCCGCATAATCGTGCCCGCCGTACCCGCCGCCTCCTCGGCGATGGATTCGATCTCCGCGTGCAGCGTAATCGTATCGCCCGGCCGAACATAATTGTAGAACACCGCCTTCTTGATCTTCGCCAGGACCACCTTTTCCTGGAAACCACGCGCCTCGCCCACCAGTATCCCCGCCGTCTGCGCCATCGCCTCGATCATCAGGCATTCCGGCATGATCGGAAACCCGGGGAAATGGTCGTGCAGATGCTCTTCGGCAAGCGTCACGTTCTTCAGCGCAACAGCGCTCCTGCCGCTTTCGAATTCGAGAAACTTATCGATCCAGATCCATCGCATGGCCGTGTCCCGTTAGGTAAACTGTCGGGCAGGCTCGCACACAACGATCCTGCCGACAGCTTCTTTGCTTCGCCGAGGCCGCGTTTATGCGGCGCCGTTGAGCTTGAGCTCCACAAAATTCACCACCGCCCGAACCGTGAACAGGTCCGGCAGCTTATTAATATCCGGGTCGTTCTCGAACGACGAGAAATCCGTATGAGGCATCTTGTCCCGGAACTCCGCGAGTCCCTTGGGCGTCACCTTGCCGCCGCTGACGTATTCCGGATTGTTCATCAAGCTTTCCGCGGGAAACAATTCTTCCCGGGGGACCTTGATTCCGAACGATTTTTCGAGCCTGAAGACAATATCCAGGAAGTCGATACTCTCCGCCCCCAAATCCCCCATGAGCGTGGCCTCTTCCGTGACCTCATCGTCGTCGAGCCCAAGGGCGTCCATCAGAACCTCCTGAACTTCCTCAAAAATCTCTTCCCGACTCATTCCCATAATATACTGCCTCCGCAACATTCAAAAAAGGATATTCGTTCAATGTCGTATTAACGGTAAAGCAGGCTCCAGCGCTGCTTCATACTCTCGACTATCGAGGCGTCGACCTTCGCCATCGCCGCATCCCGTGCACTGAGGTTGAAATGCCGCAGCGCAAAGTTCGCCTCCACGATCGCCTCATCCCCGCAAACCCCCACGCCCTTGAAACTGCTGACGTTTTCCTCGATATCTTTTGCTGTCACAGTGTAACGTATCTGCATGCCCGGAGCGGCAAAGCTCTTATATTTAACATTTTTCGCCTGTTCCAGCAACACCATACTGTGCGCAAAATCCTCGCTCACTCGCACAAGCCACGCCGCCGACTCAATCAGCCCCTCCAGAAGAAGAACGCCGGGAAGGACGGGAAATGTCGGAAAATGGTCTCCCAGGTACTCTTCGGCCAGCGAAACGCTCTTCACGGCCGTCAATGTCGAGCCCGCATCGTATGATAGAACATTATCTATTAATATGAATCTCATGGACAGGGATTTTAGTGCTCGCCCTTGATTTTGCCAGCATTTTTTCCGTTTTTTGCAAAACCGCCGCTTTGCCGCGTCACAGGGCCCTCAAGAGACACCTCAGCACCCGTTACCAGCCCGCTGCCGTCCTGCTGCACCACCTCGAACCATTGTGACGTCATCTACCCCAAACCGGGAGAAACTGATCTGATCGCCCCCATTCACGCCCGAACTGCCGCACATACCGCACCGGTCCGGACATGCGTTATTTATCGGTCGTTGCAGCCTGAAATCTTTAACCCTGTTCGGCAGTCGCCTAAAAAAAGGCTAATCCGTACCCAGCAGATTCAAGACTTTCGACTTCCAGTCAAAGGTCTCGAGATTCGGGATTTCCGGAACATTCAGTTGCCCCTCCTTGGCCAGCGGCACACCAATGGCGCCGAGCAAAGGGGCATCCATTGACAGTTTCATATCTGCGTTGTACGGAATTGCAGACCCCGGCCGAACGTCTTTGAATGCCCTGACCAGGTCAAGATAGCTGATTTTGGCGGGCAATCTGACGACCGCCTTATTCTTGGCCGCAATGGTCTGGGCCGCCTCGGCCTTGCCCGAAAACAGCGGCCGTGCCCCGCTCGTCAAGGCATAGTCCAGATTCGTCAGCGGCAGGGCAACCGAATAGGGGTTGCCGACCTCGACGTCGAAGAGCAGCGTCGCCGATTCAAGGGTGATCTCTCCAAAACTCAGCCCTTTAAGAGCGACCGTCGGCTTCTGCATTTGCAGGGCCTGCCGTGCCGTATCGCACCCCGCGCCGAAAGCAAGCAAGAGCCCAAAAACAACCGAACAGACAACGCCTGATTTCTTCATAACTTCTCCTTGACGGCACACACGCCCTCTCGAAAAACAACCCAACGCATCATGCGGACCAAGGGCATGCACAACGACGACATAGCATTATATCTCCGCCCGCAGCCCAACACAAGTACTTTGAGTGCCACAAAATTACAGGAGCATGGAATTTTTAAGAACACCTCGGTAGAATGGTCTGCATGAGTGAGCCTCATCATGTATGAACTATTGATCAGAATCGAAACGCTGTATCTGCAAGTCACCCCTGTCTGGCTTGTCGGCATCGGCGCTGTGACCGTCATTGTGGGTCTGCTGTTTTGGCTGGCGGGCGCCTATTTCAGCGCGACGATCATCGGCCTCCTCGGAGCGGCCGTCGGATCCTTCTGCGGCATGCTCGTTTCGCAATGGCTGGGCCTGAACCTTCTTATCGCCATGACCATAGGGGCGGCCGCCTTCTGCCTTGCCGCGGTCCTGTTCAGAAACGTCATCATCATCGTGCTGGCCGTGATCATCTTCGCCGCCGTCGCAGGCGCCACCTATTCCAGCGTGGTATTGAGCAAATTTCCCGCATTGCGGCAAGCACAGGCAGCTCCATTCGCGATGCGTTCGTTCAGCAACATGGACCCCGCCTTGCGGCTGGCCTACGTAGAGCAAATCGCACAAGCCGAAGCCGGTTTCATGGAGAGATTCAACGCCCTCCTGGAGGACGCGTTGAAAACGATGACGCCTCACAAATGGAAGCTTCTTCTATCCGTTTCGGCCGGCGCCGTCGCCTGCCTGCTCCTGATCTGGCTGCTGAAGAACCTTGTATTTGCCCTGTGTTACAGCCTCATTGGAACGCTGCTCCTCTTTATAGGCACCGAAAGCCTGCTCATGGCTGTCGACGTTCAACTCTGTTCGGCCATCCAGGAGCAGCGACACCTCCTCAACGCTGCATACTACGGTATGGTCGGTCTCGGGGCGGTCGTACAACTGATAGTAATGAGATCCCGCAAACCCAAGCAGAACCAGGAGATAGAAAGAACACGCAAGTTAGCCGCAAAGCTGCGAGCGGCCGCGGCCAATTGAAATCTTTCCTCTGCCCTATTGCGTCGGGACCCGCAGCACAGGTAGAATATGCCGGTTGCCTGAACGATCCCCCTAATTTTCTGCGATCAAGGAGCAATGTGTATTTATGTGGACGATTGTCCTTTTGGTCGTGTCGAATATCTTCATGACCTTCGCCTGGTACGGCCACCTGAAGTTCAAAGCCAGTCCCCTGTGGAAGGTGATCTTCATAAGCTGGCTGATCGCCTTTGCAGAATACTGCTTCCAGGTCCCCGCCAACCGCATCGGCCACCACGAGTTCTCAGCCGCCCAGTTGAAGACCATCCAGGAGGTCATCACCCTGATCGTCTTTGCGATCTTCTCCATCCTCTACCTGCGCGAGGATTTCAAGTGGAACTACCTCGTCGGCTTCGGCATGATCATCGGCGCGACCTTCTTCATTTTTAAGAAATGGTGACACCTCACCGCAGGCGTATCGGTGAGCAGCCCACGGCGGCGACTAAAGGCTTGCGATGTTCAGATTCCGGGCGGCGGCGGTTTCGTCCAGTCGGCCCACCGGGGTCGTCGTCGGGGCGGCCGTGATCTGCTCGGGGTGCGTCTCGGCGAGCCGGGCGATCTCGATCATCGCATCGATAAACGCATCCAGCGTCTCCTTGCTTTCGGTCTCGGTCGGCTCGATCATCAGCGCCTCCTTGACCGTCGTCGGAAAATACATCGTCGGCGGATGGAACCCGCGGTCGATCAGGGCCTTGGCTATATCGAGGGCATGCACCCCGCGCTCGGCCTGCCGCGCCGCCGAAAACACGCACTCGTGCTTGCATACCTGCGGATACGGCAAATGATAGTAATCCTTCAGCTTCTCCCGCACGTAGTTGGCGTTGAGCACCGCGTTCTCCGCCACCCGCTCCAGCCCCTCGCGCCCTAACATCAGAATATAAACGTACGCCCGCAGAATAATCCCAAAGTTTCCGTAAAACGGCGCGATATAACCAATCGAATTCGGCCGGTCATACTCCAGCGCGTACGTGCCGTCGCTGCGTTTGATCACCGTCGACACCGGCAGAAACTCCGCAAGCTTCTCCACCACTCCCACGGGCCCCGACCCCGGGCCGCCCGATCCGTGCGGCGTCGCGAACGTCTTGTGCAGATTCAGATGCACGATATCAAAACCCAGATCCGCGGGCTTGACCTTGCCCACAATCGCGTTGAGGTTGGCCCCGTCGTAGTACGCAAGCCCGTCCACCGAGTGGATCAGATCGCAGATCTCTCTGACGTTCGGATTGAAAAGGCCTAACGTGTTAGGACACGTCAGCATCAGCCCCGCCACCTGGTCGTTGAGCATCCCCTTCAGCGCCTGCACATCCATCCCACCCTGCGCATCGCTCGGCACCGACGCAACCGTATACCCCGCAATCGCCGCGCTCGCCGGGTTCGTCCCGTGCGCGCTGTCGGCAATCAGCACCGTCGTCTTATGATTCCTGCGATGGCGATGATAGGCCGCCATCATCATGATGCCCGTAAGTTCCCCGTGCGCCCCGGCCAACGGCTGCATCGTAAACGCCGCCATCCCCACGATCTCGCACAGCAGACGCTCCATCTCATAGAGCACCTCCAGCGCCCCCTGCGTCAGAATCCCGCCCATCCGCAACTGCGGCAGCAGCGGGTGCAGGTGCGCAAATCCCGGGTACGACGCGATCCGTTCGGCCACCTTCGGGTTGTACTTCATCGTACACGAACCTAACGGATAGAAACTTGTGTCCACGCCGAAGTTGCGCCGCGACAGCTCCGTAAAATGCCGCACCACATCCAGTTCGCTCAACTCCGGCAGCGCGGCCGGCCGTTCCCGCAAATACGACCGGCGCAGATGAATCGACGTCGGCACATCCGACGCCGCAACCCGCACACCCCGCCGACCCATAACCGATTTCTCATACAATAGTTTCATCTTGCATCCGCCCATGCGTTTGAGTATCAGCCGCCAAGCCGCACAAATAGTAAATAGAAAATTGAAAATAGAAGATCACAGCACCGCCTCCAGTGCCTCGGCCAGCACGCCAATCTCCTCCTTGGTGCGCTTTTCCGTCACCGCGATCAGAATGGCGTTGTCCATGCCCTCGTAATAACGGCTCAGCGGAAAGCCCGCCGCAATCCCCTTTTCGATCAGCCGGCCGATCACGCCCGACGCCTCGCATGGCAGGTCAAGCACCATCTCGTTGAAAAACCACTTGGCGCGAAAATACGGCCTTACTCCCTTGATCGCCGTAAGCTTCTGATACGCGTAGCTGGCCTTGTCCGCGCAAAGCTGCGCCGTCTCCCGCAGCCCCTCCCGGCCTAACAGCGAAAGATACACCAGAGCCGTCAGCGCACACAGCGCCTCGTTCGTGCAGACATTCGACGTCGCTTTGTCCCGCCGGATATGCTGCTCCCGCGCCTGCAGCGTCAGCACGAACCCTCGCCGCCCCTCGGTATCGGTCGCCTCGCCAACGATCCGCCCCGGCATCTTCCGCACGTACTTACTGCGGGTCGCCATGAACCCGAGGTAGGGCCCCCCAAACGACATCGGCAGGCCTAACGACTGCCCTTCGCCTGTCACGATGTCGGCGCCCATCGCACCGGGCGTCTTCAGAATGCCCAGCGAAGTCGGATAACACGAACAGATCAGCAGCGCCCCCTTCGCGTGCGCCGCCTCCGCCAGATCGCTGTAGTCGTCGATCAACCCAAAGAAGTTCGGGTTCTGCACGATCACCCCCGCGGTCTTGTCGTCCAGCAATTTCAAAATCGCTTCACGGTCGGCCTGTCCGTCGGCATTCTTCGTCTCGACCAGTTCGATCTTCAGGTTCCGCGTGTACGAATGAATCATGACGCGATAGATCGGATTCACCGAATCGTCGATAATGATCTTGTTGCGGTCTGTCACCCGAAGCGCCATCATCATCGCCTCGTAGAGCGCAGTGCCGCCGTCATACAGCGACGCGTTGGCCGCCTGCATATCGGTCAACCGGCAGATCGCCGACTGATATTCATAGATCGCCTGCAGCGTTCCCTGCGAAATCTCCGGCTGGTACGGCGTATACGCCGTGTAGAACTCCGAACGCCCGATGAGCGCCCCAACCGCCGCGGGAATGAAATGATCGTAAAACCCCCCGCCCAGAAAACAGGTCAGGTTGATTGAGTTCTTCCCGGCAAGTTCCGCAAGCCGCGCCCGCACCGCCTGTTCGCTCATCCCCGCCGGCATATCCAAAGGCCCGCAGCGCATCGACGCATCGACATCACTGAACAAATCCGCCGCGGTCAGCCCGATGGCGTCCAGCATCTCCTGGCGCTGCTGCTCCGTGTTGGCAATAAAAGGCATGCCCGTCCCTTTCTCCCTGCCGACTCAAATCCCGCGGCGGCCGGCAGTGTGCGATTTATCATTTGCATTCAGCATGTGCCCGGCATCTCGCGTAAGATGCGTTCAGCACTACTGTTCCTGGTTCTGCACAAACTTCTCATAAGCGTCGGCAAGCATCAGTGCCTCATACTCTTTCGGATCCGCTGCCTCGATCTTCACCAGCCACCCGGCCCCGTAAGCATCCCGCTTCAGCACGTCCGGATCGCCCTGGACCGCGTCGTTGACCGCCGCCACCTTCCCGCCTACGGGCGCATAAACATCCGCGGCCGCCTTCACCGACTCCACCACGCCGAGCGCCTCGCCCTTCGTCACCTCGCCGCCGACCGCAGGCAGTTCCATATAAACCACGTCTCCCAACTGCTCGATCGCAAAGCTGCTCAGCCCCACCACCACCATCCCGCCATCCTCCAGCCGCGCCCACTCATGCGTCTCGGCATACCGCGAAGCCTTGTCAATCATTTACCGTTCTCCTTCTGCACAATCGTGCTTCAATCTCATCCATCATTCGGCTGGCCGTTCTCTAATCTGAATAGACCAGTGGAATCGCATACGTGCCGGCGCCGGTGTTCAGGTTCCTCTGAACCACCTTCGCCGCCACGGCCTTGCCGCGGATGTCGATATCGACCGCATCACCTGTCCCCACGCGGCTGTCCACCAGCCCCATCGCCACCGCCCGCACCCCCGATTCGTCCGTCAGTTCGACGCCCTCGCATGTATCGGCCGTCTTCCAGTAAGGCGCCATCGTTCCGCTGGTAATCACCCCCGCCGCCGCCCCGGCCTGCAATACCTGCGCCC
>JACZKQ010000014.1 GCA_014859965.1 Phycisphaerae bacterium | reverse complement strand
GCAGCAACCTGATTAGGAGCGTGAGACGATCGATCCAAAAAGAGCTTCAAAAGGAGCGAATATGCGTAAGCAAAAATAATTGCAAGAAATCAAAATTCTCAGTTGACACATCTGGCTTCATAGGAGGGACCGGGTCTCATTATTCAAAGATGTTTCCAGTCCTAATTTCGATTAACGGCTTCTGACCCCTGTTTCAATAGATCGCCGCCGCCGGCCGCATCGAATATCCGGGTCCTGCCGAACGCGTCATAACCATACCGCTCGACCACCTCGCCCCGCGAAAGCACGTCATTCCATTTCGAAAGAGCAACAGGTGATCCAAGAACGCCACTACAATCATCTTGGCACTGAACACAAAACATAGCTTTTCAAGTCAAATGCTCCAACAACCAAATGTTCAATTGCTATAAATAAAGGGACTGCGTCAATTATTCTAGTGCCGCACAGGTTCAGGAGTCAAAACGTGATCCGCGCCGAAGATGCCGATGATCGCGCTGGCCGCCTGCCTGATGCCGCCAAGGTGTCCGGTACGCACTGTCATGTTTTTTTCTGAGCTTTGCGCACAAGATCACCGCAAAAGCGACTTAGTTTTTGCCTGCGTGTCGCATATTCATGAATTTTGGCCTCTCTGGCCGAATCCGGAGGGAGGGCACCCACCCCCGCCTATTCTGCGTACAAAGCCCGCTGTGAATTTCCATCCGGTGTTAGTTGTGAACCCCAAAAGTTCTTCGGATGCCCCTGAGCGATCTGCGCCGTCTCGTCATCAGTGTGCCCAACCCGAGAAGCAGGAGGGTGGCGGGTTCAGGGACAACAGCAACAGTAAAGGTCATGTCACTATTGCCGGAGTAAAGTCGCAATATGCCCCCGCTAGTTTCCATTAGGGGATCACTCTGCCACTGCCTCAGCTTTGCCGGTCCGGTGACTGGCCCTATCGCGCTGAGCATGTCCCATGTAGCGAACCGTGAATCAACCAGATCATTGAAAAGATCTGTCCCCTGAATGCCTCCGCGCGAAAACCCGACGGTTTCTGTGCGACTATTTACGTAAGTGCGAGTCGGCGACAGGAACTCGAATTCGCCATGGCCTTCAATCCATATAGACGCAGATAAGTGATCGATGTACCAACCGTAGGTGATCTCTTGTCGGTAACTCGTATCGCCCACCGCCGTAATCCGGAACCGCCCTGAAAACGGCGTAACTACTTGGTGGTCTTCGTCATACATGTGCCCGTTGGCATATCCCTCATGCGTAAACGCCACCAGAGTTGCCTCAGCGCTTACTGCTGAAGCCATTAAGAAAGTTGCCAAGACTAAACTCTTCATGCTCATCTCATGTTCCTCTAAAGCAGTTTTTTCTCCTGCACTTTCCCAATCCATTCTATACTTTTATCGGAGTAAGTCAAAGAGAAATTTGCCAGGTTTAACTTAAGGTGTCCGGTACATTTCTTGGTCTTCCTTTGGCTGCTTGGCGTCAAACTCACCGCCGGCCGCGTCGCATATCCGCCTCCAGCCGAAGGCACCATACGCATACCGCTCGACCACCTCGCCCCGCAAAAGCCCGCTGTTCCATTTCGAAAGAGCAACAACTGATCCAACACCATCATAATAATACCAGTAAAACTCCCCCGGGGCAACATCAATCATCCCCATCGCAGGACTCTCGCATTCTCCGGCCTCCCAAACCCTGCCCCCGGCAGCGTCTGCGCAGCGACTTATGAGGACAATGCGTTTGCCCCCCACACCCTTTGACATCCCCCGGCCTTTCTGCTATCGTAAAGGTCCGGATTGTTACTGTAGCGTCGCGTACAAAGCGGCCTCGCCGCACTGAACTTTACAAGGACAGGATATGTGGAACAGACGGAACTTTCTAAAATACGCCGGCCTCGCAGCAGCCGCCTTGGCGACCAAACCGACCTGGGCGGCGGCCCCGAATCAGGCTAAGGATCAACCCAACGTCCTGATCATCATGGCCGACGACTGCACGTACCGCGACCTGCCCCTCTACGGCGGCCGAAACGCCAGAACCCCCAACATCGACAAACTCGCCGCCCAGGGCATCGTCTTTGACCGAGCGTATGTCGCCTCGGCGATGTGCCAGCCCTGCCGGTCGGAACTCTACACGGGCCTCTACCCCATGCGAAACGGCTGCGCGTGGAACCACTCGGCCAGCCGCGCCGACATCACCGGCATGCCCCACCACCTCGGCGCACTCGGCTATCGCGTAGGCCTGACAGGCAAAGTACACGTCGCGCCCGCGCAAACCTTCCCCTTCGAGACCGTCGATGGATTCGACCCCAACTGCGTGCGAAACCCCACCCGGCCGCACGACACCCAGCACATCCGCCGCTTCATGACCGAAGACAACGATCGCCCCTTCTGCCTGGTCGTCGCCCTCGTCGAACCGCACGTGCCGTGGGTCATGGGCGACGCGACGAAGTACCCGCCGGACAAATTGGAATTGCCCCCGAATATCGCCGACACCCCGCGTACGCGTGAGGATTTCAGTCGTTATCTCGCCGAGATCACGTACATGGACACGCAGGTCGGCGAGGTACTGGACGTGCTCGAAAAGTCCGGCCGCGCCGCCGAAACCCTCGTGCTCTTCACCTCCGAACAAGGCTGCCAGTTTCCCGGCTGCAAGTGGACCAACTGGGACACCGGCCTGCACACCGCGCTGATCGCCCGCTGGCCCGGCAAAATCAAACCGGCAACCCGAACAGCCGCGATGGTCCAGTACGCAGACATCCTGCCGACGCTTGTAGAGGCCGCAGGCGGCGACCCCGCGCGGCACGACTACGACGGCACAAGTTTCCTGCCCGTGCTGTCCGGCGACAAATCCGCGCACCGCAGGTTCGTCTGCGGCATGCACAACAACATCCCCGAGGGTCCCGCCTATCCCATACGCACGATCACCGACGGCACGTACCGCTACATTCGCAACCTCACCCCGGACGAAATTTACATCGAAAAGCACCTGATGGGCTGGACCGGCGACGGCCAGTTGAACAACCCGTACTGGGCAACCTGGGTCGCCGAGGCATGGAACAACGAACGAACCTATAACCTCGTAAAACGATACATGCACCGCCCCCCCGAACAGTTATACCGCACGGCCGACGATCCGTACGAAATGAACGATCTGGCCAATGACCCGACTCGGGCTTCCGTCAAGGCCCGACTCAGTGCGGAACTGGACCAATGGATGAAATCGCAGGGAGATCCCGGCGCCGCTCAGGACACGCACGAAGCAATCCAGGCCTCGCGAAAAAACAAGCATCTCTACGGAACCCCCGTGCGCCGATGACAAGCAAACCCCTTGCCGTAATCAGCCTGCGCCTGAAATCAGGCCAGGTGAATCGACATGAAAAAACCGGGCGCCGGCGCACGAAGCGCCGGTGCCCGGTTGTAATTGCATCCAATCCCGTCAGCTATTTCGTCGCCGGGACGTCGTCGATCTCGCGCACCCAGATATTGCGATAGCGAATCGCATTGTTATGGTCCTGAAGCTTCAGCGGCATCTTGTCCGGATGGTATTTGTACTCAGCCGTCTTCTTGTGGTACGTAATGCCCTTGATTTCCCAGTTGTCCTGAACCAGAACGCCATTGTGCAGAACCGTAATCGTGGCGGGACGAACCACTTCGTTGGTCTTGTCCTTGAAAATCGGCCGATGATAAATCACATCGTAAGTCTGCCATTCGCCGGGCGCGCGGCTGACGTTGACCAAAGGGGCCTTCTGTCCGTAAATCGCCCCGGCCTGCCCGTCGGCGTAGGTCGGGTTATTCCAGCAGTCAAGGACCTGGAGTTCATACGTGCCCTGCAGGAAAACGCCGCTGTTGCCGCGGCCCTGGCCGGAACCTTCTACCTTTTCCGGCGTGGCCCACTCGATGTGGAGCTGAATGCTTCCAAACTCCTGCTTCGTGCGGACGGTGCCCGCTTTTTTGGTGCATTCCAGCGCGCCTTCGTCGTTGATGATCCATTTGGTGGGATTGCCGGCCTCGTCGGACAGGTTTTTCGTGTCCTTGCCGTCGAAAATGACAATCGCATCGGCCGGGGCCTGGCCGACTTTTTCGCCTGGTTTGACGACTTCCGGCTTTGGTTCGGCGTCGTCATGGACGTAATATCCGTTGGTTTTTTTGTCGCGGGGCGGCTGGTCCTGGGAGATGGCGATGGTGCATATGACCGTCAAAATCAGGATCGCCAGTGTTATTTTGGTTGCTTTTCCTCTCATACGACCTCCTGTATTTGGAAGTAAACTCGTTTTTCAGCCGGCACGGTGCCTGGCTTGACGCTTCAGACCGTATTTGTAGCACATCGGCCGGGGAAAAACAAGTGATGAGAAATGGGATATTTGCGGGTTTTGGGGCGGGGAGGTACGCGGGGCGTATA